>JAFAGC010000076.1 GCA_023423065.1 Pseudomonadota bacterium | reverse complement strand
AACCCGGGGCTGTATTTGCCGGGGGGGGGGGCCCGGCCCCCCCACCCCGGCAAAAGTCACTTGAGGGCGGCGAGGCGCGACTGGCTGAGTGAGTAGACGCTGCTCGCGAGAACCACGCCTTTCTTCGGCTTCTGCACCTGGCGGTAGTAGTCGCGCGCGGACTCGAGATCGCCGTACGCCTCGGCGACGAGGCCGAAGCCGTACCACGCGGCGTCGTCGGGCGCGCCGGATGCATCCATTCCCTTCAACAGCAGGTCGCGCGCCTCTCGTGGCCTGCCGGTGGCGGCATACACACACGCCAGCGTGTGGGCGATCGCGTAACTGCGTCCCTGCGTTTCGTCGTACGCCATGCGTGCGGCGTCCACGGCCTGTTCGGACACCGGCATGGTCAGCAGCGAGGTCCATGCGTACTGGTTGTAGTCGGACGCATTGGCCCGGCCGCTGTCGATGAGCGGCTGGATGATCGGCGCGATCTCGACGTACCGGCCCGACGCCTCGGCGCGATGCACGAGCATCTCGCGCGCGATGGAGTCGTCCGGCAGCCGCGCGAGCCGCTCGCGCGATGCGTCCGTCACGGCGTCCCACTCGCCGCGCCGGATGCGCGCCCACTGTCGGTAGCGGAACGCGAGCGCCGACGACGGTACCGCGGCCGAGAGCCGCGCGCCGGCCTCGCCGAGCCCCTTCCAGTCGTCACGTTCCAGGTAGACCTTGGCGAGGGCGAGATCGAGACTGAGCTTCGCCGCCGGTTCGGTCGCGGTGGATCGCGCGGTCAGGAGCAGCGGCAAGGCCTGCTCCGCGAGCAGGCAATCCGCGAGCAGCATGGCGGTGGCCGCGCGCGCCTCACCGATGTCCGCCTCCGCGCCGATGGTCCAGGCACGCGCGAAGGCCGGCCCTTCGAGCGGATCCTCCGAACTACCCGGACGCAGGTCGAGCCGCGCCCAGTCGAGCCAGCGCCGCGCGCCGGCGAGATCGTTCGCCTCGATGCGTTCGAGCGCCAGCAGCGCGACCGGCCCGACGAGCGGCGCGACGGTGAGAATCCGGTACTGCCCATCCTCGAAGACCACGTAGAACGTCTGCGTCTCCCCGCCCGAACGCAGCTGCACGCGGTAACCGCCCGCATCGTCGCCGTCGACGTTGATTCGCGCGTTGCTGAAAAGCAGGTCCGCGCCCGCGGCGCGGGGCAGTTCATGGCGCGCGAGTCCCGCCAGAAGCGCGCGTTGCGCACGTTCGAACACCGGCAGTCCGTCGAGCGCGGCCGATCGCCGGCTGAGCAGTGTCTTCAGCCGCTCGCCGCCGCCGTCTTCGGCGAGCATCTCCGCGAACGAGCGCAGCACCACGCCGCGTGGTTCCGTGGAAGAGATCGATGCGACGTCGATGCGCCGCGTCTTGCGCAGCAACGCGATCCTCTGCGTGGTGGCCGCGGTGGTGGTTTGGCCGCGCGCGCCGGCCTCGATGAGGTCCGCCGCCGCGGAATATTCGCGCAGCCGCGTGAGGAAATTGCCCGCGCTCGTCAGCGCGGCGCGGCGGTCGGCTTCGCTGTTGAGCAGCGTGCGCGACATCTCGATCGCGCGCGCGCCGCCATGCTCCGCGGCGATGGTCGCGAGGATGAGGGCGCGTTGCGTGACGCCCGGCGAGCGCGGCCGCAGCGCCTCGCGCAGCTCGTCGAAGCGCCGCGAATAGAGCAGCGCATAGAAGAGATTGCTCGCGTAGTCGTCGTCCGCGGCATCCTCAGATGTGAGCAGCTTCGCGCGTGCCTGGTACACGTCCACGGCCGCGGCGAGATCCGAACGTTCGGAGTACCGCACGCCGTCCGCATCGTGCTCCAGCAATACCGCGTAGTCCGCCAGGACGTCGGTGTCGTCGGGTGCGAGCCCGCGCGCCTTGCGGTACGCGGTGAGCGCCCCGGCGCGATCGAAGCCCGCGCCGAAGCGGCGGCCGACCGCGTCGTGCTGGAGCATCCAGCCCAGCGTCTTCCAGGCGAGCGAGGAATCCGGTTCGAGTTGCGTGGCGATGCGCGCCTCGCGCTGCGCGCGGGTGCCGAGGCCGGCGTCGAGCAGCGCCGAAGCATTGCGCAGCCGATGCACCGCCTTGCGCGGATGTTTCGCGGCCAGCGCGTCGTTCGCCGCGAGCGCACCCTTGAAATCGCCTTCGGCGCGCAGGGCGACGCCCACCTGGTCGAAGGAGATCAGCTGCGTCTCGGCGGAATTGAGCTCGCGCAGCGCCGCCACCAGCGCGTTGGCCTCGCCCATCGAATAGCGACCCTTGACGGTATCGAAGCGCCAGGTGGCCAGCACCATGCCGGCGGCCGTCACCTCGAACTGCGACGTCAGCCGCGCCGGGCCCATCTTCACGACCGCGTTCGCGGGTAGCGGCCGCGGCTGAAAGCCGGACGGCGGCTGGATGCGATAGCGCCACTCGGTGACGAACGGCTCGAACACCAGGTCGGCGGTTCGTTTGCCCGCTTCCTCGTCCTGATCGGACTCGAGTCGCTTGTCGAAATATTCCGGCAGCCGCGCGGTGAGATTCGCGACCCGCACTCCCACCGCGGCAGCCTCGAGATCCGTGTACCCGCTCGGCGCATCATTCATCTCGAGCCGCATCGAATAAGGCTTCGAGAAATCCGTGCTGGCCGTGTGCGCGTAGCTCACGAGCGACTTGGCCCGGTAGGCCTGGCGCACGTAACTCTCCAGGTCGTCGCGACGCTCCTTCGTGTCCGCACCCGCGTACCAGTTCCGGTACTCGTTCTCGATGGTGCCGTGGGTCTCGGTGGTCTCGACCACCCGCGCGGGGCCGTATTCGGACAGGAAGAACTCGCGCGTCTCGAGCTGGCGGTTGTCGGCGGAGCGCATCGCCGGTGTGCGCGTCAGCGACTTCTCGCCGGGGCGCACGATCAGCGCGAGCCGGTCGGCGGCCGCCGCGGGCAGCGTTCCCACGCGCGCGTATTCGGCGGTGGCGTCTATCCACAGGTCCGAGCCCGCCTCGCCGGCGCCAGGTAGATAGACGATCGCATGGTTGAACATGCCGAGGCCCGGCAGGTCGGGGGACACGTCCTGGTCGTCGCCGGCCGCGAGCAGCGCGAGGTACGCCTCGATGCCCGACGCGCGCAGCGCGGCGATCAGCAGCGTCGACTTGTCCTTGCAGTCGCCGAACTTGCGGCGCAGCGTTTCCGCGGGGTACTCCGGGATCAGTCGCGCGGCGCCGAATTCGACGCCCGTGTAACGCACCTCGCGGTGCAGGCGTTCGACCACCCTCGCGATGTATTCGCGCGTCGGCGAGTTCGGCAGATCACCGGTGAGCTTCGCGCCGATCGCGGCGCCGGCCTTGCCGCTGCCCACCGCGCCGCCGCGCACCGGCGCGCGCAGTCCCGCGATCAGCGGACGCGCGTCGTCGGTACGAATGCGCGCTTCGGTCGCCGCACGATAGGTCTCCACCACCGCCTCCCAGGATTCGGCCGACGAGAACTCGACGTTCGGCCAGGCCGGCGTCTCCGGCGGAAGGTTGGTCTCGAGCGCGCGGATCGGCTCCAGTTCGCCGAACTCGTAGGTCCAGCGCACGCGGCCGGCTGCGCGCGTCTCGGTCGCATGCGCGTTCGGCAACAGGCTCGTGAGCCGGCGCAGCGGCAGGCCCTCGGGCGCGTCGATCACGACGCGAGTGCGGAGCACGGGCACGGGGCGGCCGACATATTCGCGAAACACCGAGCCCGCGGCGAAGAACGGCTGCTCGTCGCGCACGACGATCTGCTCTTCGACCACCGCGCCGACTTCGACCGCCGGCAGCGGGCCCTCGTAGATGTGGTCGTCGTCGTAGACCTGGCTGTCGCCGCTGCGCGTGCCGGAATCCTTGAGCAGCTTCGGATCGAGCTGATGCTCGCGCCCGCTCGCGCTGATCACCCGCGCGCGAATGGTCGGGCGCGCCTGGTGCCACGGCTGCCAGCGCGCGCTGCTCGCCGCCCAGCGGGTCACTCCATCGGGCGAATCGACGCGATAGACCAGGTGATTCGTGCGCGTGAGCCGGTGCTGCGCGTCGAATACGAAGCTGCGCTCGTCGAGCAGCACGACGACGTCCGTCGAATGCTCGCGTTCGACCGCGGCCGCGGCCTGCAGCAACTGCACGGCGGGAGTCGAGAATGCGGGTGCATCCCAGGCTTCGCGGGCGGCCGCGCTGCCGATCAGGGAGAGGAGGAACAGCGAGGAGAAGAACGAGCGGTGCGGGAGCTTCATTCAACCGAGAATATCGAGAGGCCCCGCGCACAAATCGCGACCAGATCACGCCTTGGTGTAGTCTCGGCGCCGCATGAGCACAAACCCTCACGGACTCACCCAGCTGCGCGATGCGCTGCGGGAATTCGCCGCCGAACGCGACTGGGACCAGTTCCACAGCCCCAAGAACCTGGCCTCGGCCCTGGCCGTCGAGGCGGCCGAATTGCTCGAGCGCTTCCAGTGGCTCAGCGAGGAACAGTCTCGGACGTTGCCGCCCGCCGAGCTCGAGAAAGTGCGCGACGAGATGGCGGACGTACTGAACTACCTCGTGCGACTCGCGGACAAGCTCGACGTGAACCTCATGGACGCCGCGCGCGACAAGATCCGCAAGAACGCGCTCAAGTATCCCGCGGACAAGGCCCGCGGCAGCATCAAGAAGTACTCCGAGCTGTGAGCCGGCGCCTGGCGCGATGAGAACCAACTACGTCCTGGTCGATTTCGAGAACGTGCAGCCCGACAGCCTCGCGGCGCTCGCGGGCGGCGCGTTCCGGGTGCTGGTGTTCATCGGCGCGGCGCAGGCGAGGGGACGCATTTCCTTCGAGCTGTCGCATTCCATCCAGATGCTGGGCACGAACGCGGAATACGTGCCGATCGCGCGCAGCGGTCCCAATGCGATGGACATGCACATCGCGTATTACATCGGCAAGCTGCTCGAGCAGGAGCCGGACGCGCAGGTCCACGTCGTGTCGCGCGACACGGATTTCGATCCGCTGCTGGAATTCCTGGCCGCGCGCGGCTTCGGGGTGCGGCGCGTGAAGTCGATCGCGGAGATCGCGAAGAACGAGACCGCGAAGAACGAGGGCGGGAAGAAGAAGGCGCCGAAGGCAGCGACGCAGGTCGCCACCAGACCCGCGCCCGTGCCGAAGCCGCAGGCACCGAAGCCGCGCGCGCCCAGACAGCAACCGCAGGCGCACTCACCCCGGCCGCAGCCCGCGAAATCGCAGGCGCCGAAGCCGCCGGCGCCGCCGGCCGTGGCCTACGACAAGCTCGACGCGATAGTCAAGCAGTTGCGCTCGATGAGCGGCAAACCCGCGAATCGCAGGAAGCTGGCCCAGGCGATCACCGCGTACCTGCGGCAACACGGCGGCGCTCCCGAGCCGAAAGTCGTGGAGCAATACATCGACGAGCTGATCCGTCGCAAAGTCGTGACAATGACCGGGACAAAACTGAACTACACGCTGGGTTGAGCGGTCAGACTGCCCGTCGCGGCTTGCAGGGGGGCGGCCGGTATGCCGGTTTTCGCATCCTGTCGATAACCCCTCCGCGCACCGCGCGTGGCCGCGCCGCCACTTGACATTCGCCTAACTAACACCGCAACAGAGGACCTCTCGTGAATCGCAGATGGACGTGTTTTCCCGCTCTCGTGATCGCCGCCTTCGTCGGTCTCCCCGCGCATGCACAGTGGTCCGGCAAGGCCGAACTGGGACTGCTCTTCAACAGCGGCAACACCGAATCCAAGTCCGCGAACTCACGGCTCGACCTGACGCACGAGGGATCGAAATGGCGCAACAATTTCTTTTTCAGCGCGCAGTACGGTGAGAACGCCGAGTTCGCGACCGCCGAGCGTTACGAGGCGCGTTACCAGGCCGATTGGAAGATCAGCGGAAAACTGAGCTGGTTCGGACGACTGCGCGCCGAGCAGGATCGCTTCAGCGGATTCGTGTACCAGGCATCGGCCTCGACCGGTGCGACCTACAAGTTCATCGACAGCCCGACGACGCAGCTCGACGGCTCGTTCGGTGCCGGTTATCGCAGATTGCAGCCGCAAATCCTGATTCGCACCGACGCCGGAGAGGTGCTCGATCGCATCAAGGGCGATGGGGAAGGCGATCCGGTCGCGACACTCGCGTCGAACTACGAACACGCATTCACCGAGAACACCAAGCTGACCAACAAGCTGCTCGCCGAAGCGGGCTCGGACAACACCGCGGTGCAGAACGACATCGCGCTCAACGTCAGCATCAACAAGGCCTTCGCGCTGGCCGTCGGCGTCGGCGTGCGCTACAACACCGACCCGCCTCCGCTTGCGAAGAGCACCGATACCGTCACGACGGTGAACCTGGTGTACAACATCTTATGAACCGAATCCGTTACGCGGTGCTGAGCCTGGGCGCGTGCCTCGCGGTGGCGGGGCAGCCCGCGCTGCCGCAGGTCCAGCCACCGGTGCCCGCGCAGCCGTCGCAGCCCCAGATCGGCAGCAGCGCGACCATCAAGGTGGGCTCCGGTCCTCACGCGGGCAGATACGATTTCGCGCCGACGCAGGCCTGCGTGATCGCCGCGCTCGGCGACAAGCCACCGACATTGTCGGTGGTGCTGACTTCCGAGAAGGCGTCGCTGTCGCTCGACATGCCGAGCATCGACGAGAAACACGCCAATCAACTGCAGATCGTGCTCGTCATCGCCGAGCCGGGCGCCGGTCACAAGGGCAAGGCGAGCGTCACGTACGAAATCGATACGCGACCCGACGCCGTGCTCGAGCCGTTCCAGAAAGCGGAACGCGCGAACAAGGGCGTGAGCGGCACCGCGACGACGCAACTCCTGGAAGCACCCGGAATGGCGATGCTGAGCTTCACGGGCGAAACGAAGAGCGGCGTGAAGCTCTCTGGCGAGATCACCTGCCGGAAGATGTAATGGGGACATTCCCCTTTTCCTAGCAAAAGGGGACAGACCTCGATTTGGGCTCGATGAGTCCCGGCGATTACGGCGTCTGCGTTGACGGCATGGCCGTCGCCCACGCGATGGGTTTCGCTACCGCGGCGCGCCCCAGCAATTGAACGCGCCAGGCGATGGCCCGCCGGCCGCGGGGGCGGGTTATCTGTCTCTGCCAATCGTGAAAGTCGCCTAGCGCAGTCTGAGGGAGTTCCTTGCCGGCTCCGTGCCTTGCGCGAACGCCGGATGCGCCGCGTACGCTCAGCCCCATCGCATGTGCACCGTCCATGCCGTGCACTCACCTCGGTGATCGCCGGGACTCATCGAGTGCGCACCGACGCGACCATTCCCGCGTCTCGCTTGTAGACGGCATGAAAATATCCGCCGCTTGGGGTGGCCAAGATGAAGAGTCGCAAGATTTGCGCGTCGAGAGTGTTCGCCCGACGGGCGTGAAATGTGTTTCCATATGAGCGGTTGCTAACTACTTTCGTGCCGTGAGTGCGCGTCGCCGATGGGGCTCATCGAAGCGCGGCGCGGATCAGCGGCTTCAGGTCCTGCGCGAGCTGCACGGAGAACGGGACCACCCCCGAATCCGACTCCGTCACCTCCATCGCGATGATCGCGTAGTAGCCGGCCTCGCGATCGAACCACGGCGTGAAACCGAACGCGCCGGGTGACGAGATCACCGGGCAATTCGCCGCCGGCGGCGGGCATTCGAGCCAGGCCGCGAGACCATAGTGGAAATTCAGGCCGGTATCCGCGATCGGCGAGAAGCCGATCGTCGCGTCCGGATAGGGCTCCGTCGCCTGCGCGTCGAACAGCGCATCGCCGATCAGGCGATTGCCCTGGTCAGTGCCGCGATTGAAATCGAGCGCGAGCAGCCGCGCATATTCGTTCATCGTGGCGCGCAGTCCGCCGGCGACCAGCGGGTTGCGGGTGCCGAACGCCCTGCGCGGCGCGGTGTAGAACACGAGATCGGGCCCGAGTCGTAGTGGGGCCTTGATCTGCGCGGCGAAGATGTCGTTCCACGATGCACCGGTCGCCACTTCCGCCATGCGCGCGGCGACCTGCAGGTGCGTGCTGCCGTAATCGAATCGCGAGCCCGGTGGCGCGACCGGCGGCGTTTGCGAGATCGCGGCCACGCAATCGGCGAGCTCGATGTTGGGCAGCAGCGTGCACGCCGCCTCGCGTTCCATGCCCGACGTGAACGACAGCAGCTGTCGCAGCGTTATCTCGCCCTGTGGACCCGTCCATCCGAGCACCTCACCGGTGGTCGAATCCAGCGTCAGGTAGCCGTCGGTCACGAGCCGCATGATCACGAGGCCCGCCACCATCTTCGATGCGGACGCGACCGCGATGCGCCGGTCGGCCGCGAAATCGCCGTACATCTTCTCGAAGCGTTTCACGCCCTGGGCGTCGTAGATCGCGAGACCCATTCCAGACAGGGATTGCGACGAGAATGCGGCGCCTGCGGCCCTGTCGACTTCCGCGAATCGATCGGGCGTCGGCGCCCCGGGTGGGGCCGGGGAGTCCGGCTCTCCGCCGCCTCCACAGGCAGCGAGAGCGAGAGCGGCGGTGAACGCGATGCAGTGTCTGCGCATGGCGGTCAGAACGCGCGGAGTGGTTAGGCGTTGACCGCGGACCGCGCATTCGACATATTGGCGCCACAACAAGAACGGGGAGAGCTTCGATGCCCATACTCAAGCGTTCGGTCGCGGAATTGTTAGGCACGTTCTGGCTGGTTCTCGGTGGCTGCGGCAGCGCGGTGCTGGCCGCGAAATTTCCCGAGGTCGGCATCGGTCTCGTCGGCGTTGCGCTCGCCTTCGGCCTCACCGTGGTCACGATGGCGTATGCCGTCGGCGGCATCTCCGGGGGACACTTCAATCCCGCGGTCACGCTGGGATTGCTGGCCGGCGGACGCGTGAAAGCGGGCGACGTGCTGCCGTACATCGTCGCGCAGGTCATCGGCGCGATACTCGCCGCGTGGTTGCTGGCGTACATCGCCGGCGGCAATGGCTCCGATCCGACCGCGGGCGGACTCGCGTCGAACGGTTTCGCCGAACATTCGCCGGGCGGTTATTCGCTGGGCGCGGCGTTCGTCACGGAAGTCGTGATGACCTTTTTCTTCCTGCTGATCATTCTCGGCGCCACCGACGAGCGCGCGCCGAGCGGCTTCGCACCGCTCGCGATCGGACTCGCGCTGACGCTGATCCACCTGATCAGCATCCCGGTGACGAACACGTCGGTGAACCCGGCGCGCAGCACGGGACCCGCGCTCATCGTGGGTGGATGGGCGTTGAACCAGCTCTGGCTGTTCTGGGTCGCGCCGATCCTCGGCGCCGCCGCGGCCGGTGGCTTCTGGCGCTGGCTGAAAAAATGAGGGGGCCGCCAGGCCCCCTGCGAGCGGATTCGTAGCGCGTCAGTCCTTGTCCTTGGAGGCGGCGCGCGTTCCCGCGCAATGTTCGTTCCAGGCGTCCGCGAAGCGCTCGTTGCCGATGCCGCTTCGCAGTACCTTGTCGCCCTGCACGACCGCCTTCGCCTTCGACATCCCGCCGCTGCTGTTAGGACCGCGATAGTCGATGCATGCAACGCCGTCGTCGGTCATGCGAACGTTCTCCACGTCGATGGCGCCCTTGCCTCCGAGCGAAGCCCGGAGGGTCTCGACGGCCGCGGTGGACGGGTCGCCGCTCGCGGGTGTTTCGGCGAGCGCGCTGCTGAGGGGGACGACCACGACTGCGGACGCAATGAGCCGTTTCAATGTATTCATGTGTTCCACCCGGGTTTTGAAGAGAGTCACCCGCGCAGGGCGGGACCGGTTCGCGATTTTCCGGCAGACACCTCGCGTGCCATAGGCGAATGGGCCATCGCCTCGTGTCGGACTAACTTGGCATTTGCGCATTCCGGCGGCGCGCGAAGTCGGCAGGTACCGCGTATGGGCGTCGGAGTCGCGGCATATGTCCAATCACGCGCGCGCGGCGCTCCGGGCGCAACAGAATCGATCTCTCAGTTTTCGCAGGCGCGGCATTTGACACCGCGATTATCGAGTACTCGCACTAGGTGTTTTCCCGACCATGAATAACCTGCAAGACATGTCAGCGGTGTCCATAAAGGAAACCCGTCACCTGGTGTTCGGCCTGCCCACGGTGCTCGATGCCGTCCTGCAATCCGATCGCCGTGCGCATGGGCCACTGTCGCGAGGTGAAATCGTGCAGGCCGAGCTCGTCCATGGCACGCGCGGCAGAGACGGCATGGACGTCGCGGTGCGCGGTCACGACGATCGCGTGATCGAATGGCGGCACTACGGCGTGACCGAACTCGCCGCCGCGCTCATCAATTACTGCCGCGCGAAACGCATTCCGCTGCCGTACGCCGGCGAGAAGTCGCTGGCGATCACGAGCCAGGGTGCTTCCTTCTCGATCCAGAACACGGTCAATGTCGATCCGCGGGCGAAGGTGGAAGCCGACCTCTCGGGCCGGCCGCTGCGTTACGCGAAAGGTTACGAGCCCCACGCGCTGACGCCATCGTCCAGCGGCAATCTCGAGATCTGAATGGAGAGGGAAGGTCGCGGAGCGCGACCTTCCCCGCCGGGTTGACTATCTACCCGCGGTCGCCGTTTCCCTGCCGGGCTGGGATCCGTCGAGCGTCGGGACGAGCACCTCGCTGTAGTAGAGCTTGAGCTCGTCCTTCTGGCAGCGATCGACGACCTTCTGCAGCGCGTTGGGCCAGGTGTCCCAGAATCTTTCCTCGACTTCGTCGGACACCTGCTTCGAGGTCATGTACATGCGCGCGGAAACGTAAGGCATCACCTCGAGGCTGGCGTCGCGGATGCCGGCGCCTTCACGCATGCGCTGCATTTCCCAGAGGAAATCCGCGCACATGAGCTTGCGCACGCGTTCCGTCTCGTTCGCGATCGGCGGCGGCTTGAGCGTGATCTTGACCACCTTGCGCGAGCCCCGGCGGAACATGTTCACCGTGGCGCGCACGGTGCTCGCGACCGGATTGCCCTTCATGTCGAGCCCGGGAAGGAATTTGCGGTCGCGCATGTACGCGGCGGCGACCCTGTCGGCGTCCAGGTTGCCGGTCGAATCGCTGACGACCACGTTGCTCACGCTGCCGTCCGGCTCGACGTACACGTCGACGGGCACGGAATAGTCCTCGGGAAGATCGGGCCGGTTGTGAGATTGCTCGGCCTTGCCGCCTTCGAGCATGAGGACGGGCTGGATGGGACCAATCTGGGCCAGGGCGGGTCCGGCCACCAGAACGGCTACATAACTACACAGCGCAAAAACGCGCCGGAATGCGACGGTTTTCATGGGGTCGAAGTTAGGCCGCGGAACCGTCCACGCCAATCGAAGAGCCCCTGTTTTGTGCGGTGCCTACAAGGTCATGCCGCGGAATGTGATCCAGGGATTACGGGCACGATGATCTGGTAAATCGGGGCACGCCCTCAGCGCCCGGACGCCGCCTCGAACAGCGCGCGCCTGGGCTCCACGAACGCCCAGCACAACGCGCCCACGATGAACAGTCCGCCCAGCAGGTAAAACGGCACGTTCCAGTCGCCTAACAACGTGACGGAATAACCCACCACCGGCTGGCTCAGGATGGCCGCGATCTGGCCGGAGGTGTTCATCGTGGCGCCGACCGTCGCGGAATGCTCGCGCCCGATGTCGACGCAGGTGCTCCACGCAGGCGCGGTGGTCAGCATGCAGGTGGCCGCCGCGAGCGCGATCAACACCGCGGCGAGCACGGGCTGGTTCGAAAAGGCCGCCGCGAAGATGAACACGGCTGCCAGCGCGTAACCCACGATGCCCGGCGTGCGCCGGCCCACGGTGACGCCGAAGCGGCGCGTGAACCGATCCGACCAGAATCCGCCGAGGAACTGCGTCGCGATCGACAGGAACAGCGGCAGCGAGGCGACGATGCCCAGCTGCGTCTTCTCGAATCCGTGTTCCTTCATCAGGTAGGTAGGCAGCCACGTGATGCAGAAGTAGAACGTGGCGCAATTCGGCATGTAGAGCAGGCACAGCAGCAGTACGTTGCGCTCGCGCAGCAAGCCGCGCCAGTAGGCCCAGCCGCGCGGATGCTCCACTTGGGGCGGCCGGTCCGCGACGATCAACGCGCGTTCGGCATCGTTGGTCTCGGGATGATCGGTGGGCTCGTCGCGGAACCAGCGGTGCCAGATCACGACCCACACGAAGCCGACGAGGCCGAACGCAACGAGAATCTGGCGCCACGTGAACAGCGGCAGCAGCGCCGTCACCGCGATGGTGGTGACCGCACCCGCGCTGTACGCACCCGCGAAGAAGATTCCCTTGGCCGTGCCGCGCTCGCGGAACGGGATCCAGCGCGACATGACGCGCGCGACGCAGGGCCACGCGCCCGCCTCGCCCATGCCGAACAGGAAGCGCGTCACCAGCAGCGAAACGTAGTTCCATGCGCCGGCCGTGGCGATCGTGAACACCGACCACCAGCTCACGATGCGGGTGAGCACGTTCTTCGCGCCGCGGCTGTCCGCCCAGCGCGCGGTCGGCACCTCGAAGATCGCGTACGCCAGGATGAAGCTGAAGAACACCCAGCTCATCTGTGCTTCGTCGAGGCCGAACTCGGCGGAGATGGATGGCGCCATGGCGCCGATGCACGCGCGGTCGAGGTACGTGACCATCGCGAGCGTGACCATGAAGCCGATGACTTTGAACCGTGCTCGCGTCGGCCGGACGAATGTAGTCAAGATCGATTCCCCCCGCGGCTAGTAATCTCACAAAGGCCGGCGTGAAGGAAGCGTTCCGTTCCGTGGGTGTTAGCATGTCGAAATGGTGATCATCCTCGCTGTCATCGCCGTGGTGCTCGTGTGGGCCGCGGTGTCGTACAACCTGCTGGTCCGCGACCGCAATCGCGTCGCGCAGGGCTGGAGCGACGTTGATGTGCAGCTCCTGCGCCGTCACGAGCTCATCCCGCGCCTGGTCGAGCTCGTCAAGGGCTACGCCGGGTACGAGCGCGCGCTGCTGTCGAATCTCGCGGAGCTGCGTGCGCAGGGAGCGGCGGAAAAGTCGCCGCGTCCGCGCGGCGAGGTGGAAAAATCCGTCGGCGACGGCATGCACCGCCTCGTCGCGCTCGTGGAGGCGTATCCCGACCTCGAGGCGAACGAGAATTTCCTGGACCTGCAGCGCAAGCTCGCCGATACCGAGAACCAGATCCAGTACGCGCGTCGCTTCTACAACGGCGCCGTCAACCTCTATAACAACCGCATCCAGCGATTTCCGGACGTTGTGATCGCGCGGATGTTCGGCTTCAAGGAGGCCGAGTTCTTCGAGCTCGAGGACGAAATCCAGGCGCAGGCGCCCGGAGTCGCGTTGTCGTGAGGCATTTCACGCGTCTTGCGCGAATGATCGCGCTTGCGGTCGCGGCCTGGATCTGCGCGACGCCGGCGATGGCCGACGAACGGATCCTCTCGTTCGACAGCGAGATCACCGTGCAACCCGACGGCACGCTGGCCGTGCGCGAGACGATCCGCGTGCGCGCGGAGGGCGACAAGATCCGCCGCGGCATCTACCGCGAGTTCCCGACTATCTACCCCGGAAAGGACGGGCGGCGGATCGTCGTCGGTTTCGCGTTCGATTCGGCCACGCGCGACGGGGCGTCCGAACCGTGGCGCCTGGAACAGGTCGGCAACGGCTTGCGGGTCTATCTCGGCAGCGCGCGGGTCAGGTTGCCTCGCGGCGAGTACACGTACGTGCTCGACTATCGCACCGACCGGCAGATGGGCTTCTTCGCCGACCACGACGAGCTCTACTGGAACGTGACGGGGCAGGGCTGGGTCCTGCCGATGGACCGCGTGACCGCCACCGTGAAATTGCCGGCGGAGATTCCGCGAAGCGACCTGCGCCTCGAGGCGTATACCGGATCGGAACGCAACGAAGGCCGCGACTACACCGCGCAGGCGACCGAGGAAGGCGCGCGCTTCGCCGTGACGCGCGGCTTGCGGCCGAACGAAGGCCTCACCATCGTCGCGATGTGGCCCAAGGGGTTCATCGCCACCGCGGTCGAGAACGCGCTGCCGCCCACGCCCGCCCAGGCTGCGAGTCCCGGTTACGACTACGCCCACGATGCGGGCGAGTCCGTGCAGCGACACTGGAGCTCACCCGCGGAAGCCATGCTCGAGCGCGAATTGCCGAAGGACAATCGCGCGGCGTGGATTGCGCTCATCGGTCTCGCGCTGCTGCTGAGTTACTACTATCTCGTCTGGGACAAGGTCGGCCGGGATCCGCCCGGGCGCGTGATCATTCCCGAGTACGAGATGCCCGACAAACAATCCGCGGCGTCGATGCGCTACCTGATGCGCATGAAGTACGACGACGAATGTCTCGCCGCCAGCGTGCTGAGTCTCGCGGTGAAGGGTTACCTGCGCATCGAGCAGGACGATGGCATCCTCGGCATCGGTCGCAAATACGCATTGGTGAGGGAAACCACCGGCGAGCAGAAGCCCCTGTCGGCCGACGAGCTCGCGCTGCATTCGGCCCTGTTCCGGCACGACAACCGGCTGGAGCTCGAGCAGAAGAATCACTCCAGGGTGAGCCGCGCGCGCGCCGCGCATTACTCGTCGCTCAAGAGCCAGTATTCGAACAGCTTCTTCCGCATCAACGGCGGCTGGCATGCGCTGGGCATCGTGATGAGCCTGGTCGTGGTCGCGCTCTGCCTGATCTGGCCGGGAACCACCGGTGCCTGGCCGATGTGGTACCTGATGACGCCGCTGGGCTGGCTCACGCTGCTCGCCGCGATCGCCGCGCTGGTCTCCAACGGCGTGTTCGGCAAGCTGCTCAAGGCGCCGACCGCGATCGGCCAGGCGGCGATGGATCACATCCGCGGATTCAAGGCGTACCTCGAAGTCGCCGAGGGCGAGGACCTGAAGCGCATCCAGGGGCCGCCGCCGCCGAAGATGACCGCGCAGGTCTACGAGACCTATCTACCCGCCGCGCTCGCGCTCGACGTCGAGCAACGCTGGGCGGAGAAATTCGCGCAGGTGCTCGACGTGCAGGAGCCGAACTACCGTCCCGTGTGGTACTCGGGTTCGGGATGGAATCCGGCGAAGGTCGCGAGCTTTTCCTCGGGGCTCGGCTCGTCGCTGTCGAGCGCGATTTCCTCCTCGTCGCAGGCGCCGGGCTCGAAGTCCGGCGGCGGAGGCGGCGGCCGGGTGGGTGGTGGTGGCGGGGGCGGCGGCGGAGGCGGCTGGTGAGCCTTCATCCGGGAAGAGTTCACGCTTTCTCGCGGCTCGGGGAACCCCCCGTTGCACGCCGCCGGAAGCCGGGTGAGACTCGGGGCTCTTCAAAACAACAAGCGGCCCGAAGCGCACGCAAGAGGCGCCGGGCCGACAACTTCGGGGACGATGTGAAGCTCTCATTCCACCTGCCGGCGACCTTCGCCACGTTGTTCGTGCTCGCGGCCGGCCTGCTGCTCGGCTACATCCAGTAACCCGCTGCCGAGAAGCCGCGCGCCATTAGGCAAGGCGGCCCTCGTTGCGCCACACTGCGCGCGATGTCGCGCACTCGTCTCCTCGTCGTTGCACTCGTGGCCGTCGCGGGCGCAGCCGTGTTGTTCGCCACTCGCCGGGAGCCGCCGGCCGCGGACGATGTCGCGGCCTTGCGGAACACTGACGCGCAATCCACCACGGTGCCGGCGCCCACGCGGGACGATGCAACCCCCTTCCAGGCCGCGCCGGCCGCGACGCCTCCGGGCACCTCGATCCGCCTGCGGCCGCCCGATCCCATGGCCGCGAACTTCGCCGCGACCGACGACCTGCTGGCGTTCGTCGAAGGCATCCACGAATCGGCGCGGAGCGGCGACGGCGCGTCGGCTTATTACATGTTTCGCGCGCTCGACCGATGCCAGTCCGAATACGGACTGCGCTTCGGCGGAAGTCGCCGCGAGCGCCCGCTCGACGAGGTCCTGGCCGACGAGAGCGTCGTGAGCCAGTTCGGCGACGCGGACCTGCGCAGGATCCACGGCCAGTGCCAGCGCCTGCGCGAAACCGACCCCGCCCGGTTCGGCGCGCTGGACGAATGGTTGGTGAAGGCGGCGAATGCCGGTTACCCGCGCGCGCAGGCGGAATGGGCGCTGCGGCTCGTGAACGGCGCGGCGGGCTCACCCGACGGCGATGCGCTCGAGCGGGCTCGCGAGATGGCGCGCGCGGCCCTGGCATCGAAGGATCCGGCGGTCTTCGTGCCGGTGAGCTCGGTGATCCGCGGGCTTTCGGAACAGGACGCGAACCGCGACGCGAGCTGGTTCGTCGCCGCCTGCCAGCGCGGGTTCGATTGCAGCCCGGGTTCCGAGATGACACGCATCGTTTGCCGCTTCGATGCGAATTGCCAGCCTTACGAGTCGAGTCTCGACCTGTTGCGGCGGCACTCCGGTGGCGAGTTCGAAACGATCGAGCGCGGCGCGCGCGCGATCAACGCGGCGATCGAAGCCGGACGTTTCGAAGAGCTCGGCTTGTAACCCGCCCGGGTAGGAAATCGCCGCACGCGCGTCCTCCCGCACGCGCGATACACGCGGTGTCCGCGACTTGTTAGGGTGTGTCCACCTCGGAATGGCCGGCCCGACGAGTTCCCAACGAACTCCTCACAAGCTCATCACAGCCACTGAGTTTCCCGGAACGTTCTGGCCGGTCGTCCGGGGATCCTCATTTGCGGAACAACCAGAGGATCACCGAGACCACGACGCTGATGATCAGCATCGTGGTCAGCGGGAAGAAGAACTTGAATCCGGGGCGATCCACGACGAAATCGCCCGGCAGCCGGAACAGCGGCAGCTTCGAAAGCGGCTTCCACGCCAGGCCGACGATCACGACCAGCACTCCGATGACGACGAGCGTGCGGTTCATGGAGACATTGTGCCTCGGCGCCACGGGGATGAAAGCCGCGGGCGGTGCGATGAACGTGCACTCGCGGCGTTGACCCACATGGCTCAACGGCCCACCCCCGCGACCCGGACTCCCGCGTGGTGTTTGGTGCTGGCGCCCGGCTAGACTCGGCGCCATGAGAAAAACAATCCTCGCCTCCCTGGCATTCGTCCTCGTCGCGATCCTGCCCGCTGGGTTCTCGGCCGCCGCCGACACACAATCCGGCTTCGTGGTCGTGAAGGGCCGGCAGTTCCAGATCGACGGCAAGCCTTACTACTTCGCCGGCGCGAACCTGTGGTACGGCATGTATCTCGGCTCGCCCGGCAAGACGGGCAATCGCGCGCGTCTGACGAAGGAGCTCGACCTGCTCGCGGCGCAGGGCGTGGACAACCTGCGCGTGCTGGCCATCTCGGAGGCGAGCACGCTCAAACGCGCGGTGACGCCCGCGGTCTTGCAGCAGCCGGGAGAATTCGACGAGACGCTGTGGCAGGGCCTGGACTTTCTGCTCGCCGAAATGGCCAGGCGCGACATGAAGGCCGTGCTCTATCTCAACAACTTCTGGCAGTGGTCAGGCGGCATGTCGCAGTACGTGGCCTGGTTCGGCGGCAAGCCGGTCTCCGTGATCGACCCGGACCTCACCGGCGACTGGAATGCGTTCATGGACAACTCCGCCGCGTTTTATCGCGATCCGAAGGCGCAGGCGGCGTTTCGTTCCGCCATCGCCAGGCTGATCGCCCGCAAGAACACCGTGAACGGCCGGCTCTACAGCGACGACCCGACCATCATGTCCTGGCAGCTCGCGAACGAGCCGCGGCCGGGCAGCGACGCGCACGCGAAGCCGCACTTCGACGCGTTCGTGAAATGGGTGGACGAGACGGCCGGATACATCAGGAAACTCGCACCCAGGCAGCTCGTGAGCACGGGCAACGAAGGGTGGATGGGCACGGCGGGCGATCGCGAGCTCTTCACGAAATCGCACGCGACGAAGAACGTCGACTACCTGACCTATCACATGTGGGCGCCCAACTGGGGATGGTTCAACCCGAAGGACGCCGCCGGCACGCACGAGGGCGCGTGGCGGAAGATGCAGGAATACCTCGACTGGCACATCGACGAAGCGAACAGGATGGGCAAGCCCATCGTGCTCGAGGAGTTCGGCATCAACCGCGATGACGGCTCGTTCTCACCCGAAGCGGCCACCACATGGCGCGACAAGTTCTACGGCCGGATCTTCATGCTGGTGGCGCGCCGCGCCGCGGCCGGCGACGCGATCGCGGGATCGAACTACTGGGCCTGGGGCGGCGCGGGCCGCGCCTCGAACGCGGACTACATGTGGAAGGCGGGCGACGAGTTCGTCGGCGATCCGCCGCAGGAGCCGCAGGGTCTCTACTGCGTGTTCGATTCCGACGAGTCGACCAACGGGATCATCGCGGCCCACGCGAAGGAGATGATCCGGCTGCGGAAGTAGCGCCCGGGTCCGCGCCCGTCCATTTGTCGAGCGTGGCGCGCAGCGCGGTCAGCGAGAAGGGCTTGGCCAGGTAGTCGTCCATGCCGGCGGCGACGCAGGCTTCGCGGTCGCCGGGCATCGCGTTGCCGGTGAGCGCGACGATGGGAACGCGGCGGCCCGGAGCTTCGGCCGCGCGGATCGCGCGCGCCGCGGCGAGACCGTCCATCACCGGCATCTGGCAATCCATGAGGATGATGTCGAGCGCGGTATCGGCGGCCGCGGCCGCCACGCCTTCCTTGCCGTTGCACGCCGTGGTGACCGTGAAGCCCAGCATGTCGAGCATCGCGCGCGCCATCTCCTGGTTGACCGCGTTGTCCTCGACGATCAGCGCGCGGCCGCGCGAGCCGCTCATCGGCAATATGCGCAGGCGCGTGCTCTGCGCGGTGTCCGGCATGGCTTCGAGCAGGCTGGGCGTGCACAGCGGTTTGACGATGGCACGGCTCGCGCCCGCCGGCGTGTTCGGGTCCGCGTCGGGGGGCAGCAGCAGGACGATTTCCACGGGATGCGAGCCGGCGGCCGCGCGCAATGTGTTCACGGCCTGCTCGGGTTTCGCCGTGGCGTTGCAGTCCAGGACGACGCGAACACGACCGATGTCCGGGCCCAAGTTACGCAGCGCCCCGGCGGCTTCGACCGGCGAGTCCACGGCGATCAGCCGCGCGCTCATCGCCAGCGTGTCGCATACCGCAGCGCGGATGACCGGATGCAGGCCCACGAGGACGGTTCCGACTCCGGGGTCCGCGGTCGGTTGCGCCGCGGGAACGGGACTCACGCCCGCGGGAATGCGGAACGAGAAGCGGCTGCCTCGGCCCTGTTCGCTCTCGAGTCCCATGGTGCCGTGCATGAGATCGACGAGTTGCCGGCTGATCGCAAGTCCCAGGCCCGTGCCACCGAACTTGCGCGTGATGCTGCCGTCGGCCTGCTCGAAGGCCTCGAAGATTCGCTGCTGCTCCGCGGCGGCGATACCGACTCCGGTGTCGGTGACGCTGAACTCGAGCACGCACGCGCCCGGTTCGCCCGGCACGACGGTGACGGCGAGCAGCACGGCGCCCGCATCGGTGAACTTGACCGCGTTGTTGACGAGATTGCCGAGCACCTGCCGCAACCGGATCGCGTCGCCGCGAACGGTGGGCGGAACGTCGCGCGCGATGTGCGCGGCCAGTTCGATTCCCTTGGCGTGCGCGCGCGCACTGAACAATCCAACGACCTGCTCGATCTCGCGGCGCAGCTCGAACGGGCCGACGGCGAGCTCGAGCTTGCCGGCCTCGGCCTTCGACAGGTCGAGCACGTCGTTGATGAGCGTGACCAGCGCTTCGGCCGACGACTTGAGGGTGCGCACGAATCGCCGCTGCCGCGCGTCGAGCGCGGTGTTCTCGAGCAGCGACGCCATGCCGACGACGCCGTTGAGCGGGGTGCGCAACTCGTGGCTCATGTTGGCGAGGAAACGCGACTTGGCCTGCACGGCGGCTTCAGCCGCGATGCGCGCGCGTTCGAGGACCGCGCTGCTGCGCTTCTGTTCGGATATGTCGGTCACGACCGAGGCGATCCCGGTGATCGCGCCGTCCTCGGCGAGCAGCGGAGTCTTCGCGACCAGCACGTTGTAGCTCGTGCCGTCGGCGCCGTGCACGACGGTCTCGTAGCGCATCGGCTCGAGCGTCAGGAATACCCGGTCGTCGGTCTGGTGATGATTCTCGTCGCGCACCATGCGCAGGTCGGCGTCGAGTAGTTTGCCGACCATGTCCGCCCGCCGGATGCCGACCATCTTCTCCCACGCCGCGTTGACCAGCGTCACGCGTCGTTCGGCGTCGCGGATCACCACGGGAAGCGGCAGCGTCTCGAGCAGCGCCTGCATGACGCGCAGCGTGTTCGACAGCGCACGCTCGAGCTGCTTGCGCTCGGTGATGTTCGCGTGTGTGCCGGTCATGCGCGTGGCGCGCCCGTTCTCGTCCCGCTGCGTGACGTTGCCGTAGGTCTCGAGCCACACCCAGCGTCCGTCGGCGTGACGAACGCGATGACTGTTCTGGAACATCGGCGAACGGCCGCGCAGGGCGTCGCGCGTCGCGTCGGTGAAGCCGGCGAGATCGTCCGGATGCACGAGTTCCGCGAGTTCGCCGATGGGCCAGACGGCGTCCTTTTCCTCACGGCCGAGAAATCTCGCGAACGCACGGTCGACGAAGAGATTGCCGCCGACGATGTCCCAGTCCCACAGGCCGAGGTTGGAGGCGTCGATCGCGATCTGCAGGCGCCGGGCATTGGCGTCGTGCGCGTCGCGCACCTGCTGGGCGTGGTCGATGAGCGCGAGGCATCCCCGGCGCAAGGCCTCGGCGTCGACCGGCCCGCCCGCGCGCAGGCGGGCAACGAGGCCATCTACTCCGGCCCCGGCAGGCAGGCCAAAGGCCCTGGCAAGCTGGTCTTTCAGGTCAGGATTCACTCGGCTCCTCTCTCCACATGACCGTTTCGGCACCTGCCCCGATTACTGAGGGCGCGGAGTGTGCGGCGGATCACACTGCTCCCGGAGCCGGCATAAGTAGAGTGAAGCGATGCCGATTCCGGAACAGCCGACCGCGCCACGGAACGAGCGTCGAGCGATGCCCCGGCACCTGCGCGACGGCGAGCACGATTCCGAGCAGATGGCCCCGGCCGGAGCAGAGGATCCGGCGCCATCGCGCTCCGGCTCCTGGTTGCTGTGGATTTCGCTCGCGGCGATCGGCGTCGCCGCCGTGTGGTGGTGGGCCTGACAAACGAAAACGGGGCGCCGCTCGCGCAACGCCCCGTCCCGATCCGGCCGGATCCCGCCTAACTGTTCACTCGACCTTGAACGCGATGATCGTGTTCTTGAAGAAAGTCGGCACGTAAACCGTCTTCGTGGCCGGGTCCCAACCGATGTCGGCCGTGCTGGTCTTGACGGCCTTGCCGTCGAACAGCAGTTGTTTGTCGCCGTTCGCCGGTACGTACCAGATCGCGCCAGCCCACGCCGAGACGAGGAAGTCGCCGCCGCCGACGTTCTCGAGCCCGTCGACGCCGCCCGGCATGTCCTTCGCGAGCACGGTGAGAGACTTGTCCTTCTCCACGCGATTGAGCGCATTGTCGTCGAGCACGTGGAGAGCACCGTCGTGAACGAACAAGCCGTTCGGGCCCTTGAGCACCTTTTCATCGAGAAACACGGCCGGCTTGCCGTCCTTCACGACCCAGACCTTGCGGCCCTTCGAGTCGGACACGTACAGCGTGCCCTTGTCGTTCACGATGTCGTTGAGCTGGACGCCTTCGGGGATCGCGATCTTCTCCCGGGTCTTTCCCGCGTCGATGTCGATGACCCACACGCCGCCCACGTCGGGCACGTATAACAACCGGCCGTCATCCGATTGCGCGATGCCCTTCGGCGCATCGAGGCCGGTGATCCACTCGGCCGCGATGACCTTGCCATCGAGCCCGACCTTGGCGATCGAGCCCTTGCCGTCGGCCGCCCACGGTTCGCCGTCGATGTTCGAGACGTAGAGCACCTTGCGCTTCGCGTCGAAACGCACGCCTTCCGGAACCTTGAGCGCCGCGTCGGTTTCCCAGAGCTTCGTGAGCTTGTGAGTGGTCTGTTCGGCCTGGGCCTGCGCGGCGGCGATCATCGCCAGCGCGCCCATGGCGGCAAATATCTTCTTCATGAGAACGAGTCCTTGGTGCAAGGGACGGGGAGTATAGTCGCGCCGCTTTGCGGGTCGCCACCCGCCTGACTATGCTGCACGCATGCCCGTCACGACATTGTTTCCCACACAGGTATACACCGCGAATCTCGCGCGCGGCGCATCGGACCTCAATTCACGGCTGCTGCGCGAATGCCGCCAGCTTTCGATCGAGGATCGCGGCGGCCGCGCCTGGTCGGTCACTAACTATCCGGGCGGGTACACGTCCTACAACTCCCTGGCGCGCATGCACCGGATGTCGCCGACCTTCGCCGCGCTCGAAAAGCGCATCGACGTCCACGTGCGCAAGTTCGCGCGCGCGCTCGACTTCGACCTCGCGGGGCGCAAGCTTTCGATGACCGACTGCTGGGTGAACGTGATGACGCGCCAGGTCGTGCACGGACTGCATCTGCATCCGCTGGCGACGGTGAGCGGGACCTACTACGTGCGCACGCCGCGCGGCTGTTCGGGCCTCAAATTCGAGGATCCGCGGCTCGACCGCTTCATGGCCGCTCCGCCGCGCAAGACGCGCGCGCGCCGCGAGAACCGGTGCTGGGTGACGCTTCCCGCGGAGCAGGGCCGGCTCGTGTTGTTCGAAAGCTGGCTGCGGCACGAGGTCGCGCCGAACCCGACCGAGGCCGAGCGCATCAGCGTTTCGTTCAACTATTCGTGGTTCTGAGATGCCGGAGTAGTCAGGCCAGCGCCTGCTGAACCTGCGCGAGGGCGCGGCTCCACGCGCCGGGGTCCGTCAACGTGACGAAGGCCAGGCCGGTCAATGCGCCGTCGAGGTGCGCGTCGTGATTGATGCGTCCGCGCCCGCTCTTCGATGCCCACCACGTGTAGGCGAGATAGCCGAACGCGAACACCACCGCGGGGATCGGCAGCGCGAAGTACAGGTACAGGATCTGCGTCGGGTAGTAGAGGATGTACGCGAACAACACGCCGAGGATCGCGCCCGACGCACCGAGCGAGGCGTAGTCGGGATTGTTGCGGTGCTTGTAGACGGTGCCGAGGCTGCTGATCACGAGCGCCACGAAATACAGCAACGCGAAGCGCACCGAGCCGATGGTGAATTCGAGCATCGGTCCGAAGAGATACAGCGTCAGCCCGTTGAACAGCAGGTGCGTGAAATCCGCGTGCACGAAGCCGCACGCGACCACCGGGAAATAGTCGCCCTTGCGAACCGTGTAGTAAGGCCGCAGCAGGCAGCGTTCGACGATGCGCGGCGCGACCTTCAGGCCGAGCACGCTGACCGCCACCGTGACGATCAGGATGGTGTACGAGACGGGCGCGAGCGCGAATTCCACGTGGTTACCTCGCCTTCGTCAGGCCGCGATCTTCGAGCCATTCGGCGAGCCGCGCCGGCCAGTTGCGGATGCTCACGAATTGCGAGCGCTGACCCATGTTGAAGGCATGTTTGCCCTGCGCGTAGATGTGAGTCTCGATGGGCGCGCCGGCCGCGTGGTACTTGCCCGTGAGATCGAACATGACTTTCGCGACGTATTCGTCGTCGGCCGCGCCGAGCAGGAACAGCGGCGGAGCATCGCGCGGTATTTCCTGCGGAATACCGAGGGGACCGGGATAGATGAGGATCTGGAAATCCGGCCGTGCGCTCACACGCTCGATCGGATCCGCGGACGACGCATTTCCGCCGGCGGGTGGATAGGCGACCAGCGCCGCGACTTCTCCTCCGGCCGACCAGCCCATCACGCCGATGCGGTCCGGATCGATGCCCCACTCGGCGGCGCGGGCGCGCACGGTGCGCATCGCGCGGCGGATGTCCTCGGCGGTGTTGTCGATGGTGTAGCCAGACCCCGGCTCGCGGAACAACCGGTACTTCAGCGCGAACGCCGTGACACCGAGGCTTGCCAGGTACTGCGCGGGCTCGACGCCTTCCGGGTCGAACACGAGCTCCCGATGTCCGCCGCCCGCCGCGACTATGACCGCGGTGCCGTTCGCCTTGCCTGTGGGCGGCGCGAATACGGTCAGCGAAGGATTGTGGATGTTCTTGTACCACCAGTCCTTGTGCTGCTCGGGTTCGTCACGGCGCGACTCGAAACCGGGCGCACCCTTTTCCCACAGCGGGATGACTTGCTGCGAGTGCGCGATGTTGCAGAGCAGGACGGCGAGAAGCGGCGCGGCGAGACGCGCGAGTCGTGTCTGGGGCATGGGCGCGCACGATGCCACATCCGGGCCAAAAAAAAGCCCCGCAATGCGGGGCTTGTTAGTTGGTCGTCGTCGACTTAGGTCCATCGCTGTCAGCCGATCGCGTCGGTTACACGGACTGAAACAATTCGGCTGGGACGTTGGCGACCTTTCGGTCTCCGGCTAAACCTCTAAGCCCGCGTGTTTGTTCACGCTTTAGTCGACCCCGGCAGTAGTTGAAAACTAAGCAGCTACCACCTGAACCCGTGCCCGTGAGCTAGTCCTGAGTTTCTTCTCAAAAAACCGTTGTGTCCTCCGCGCATCATTTCTTTGATGCATTGCGAGCCACTTTTCCGGTGCCTCGTCCGATGCTCCGACTCAGTGCCGTTAATCAGCTACTTAGCGAGAGTTCCGGAACTACACGGCTCGAATGATACGCCGAATCTGTTCCGCCACAATGTCTCAATCGCACGACATCGCCGTTCCTTCACGATATCGGCAGCGATCGTGATGGCTGGATGTGAACGACAGCGCAAATGCGCTTCATCGAGCCAGACGCACCGTGAAGATCGCGCCCGACCCATCGGCGAGGTTCTCCGCTCGTGCGGATCCGCCGTGAAATTCGGCGATCAGGCGGACAATGTAGAGGCCGAGGCCGAAGTGCGGACGCTTGTCGGCCTCGGTTCGCGACTGCCACAGCGATTCGAACAGCCGGGTCGAGGTTTCCGCGGGGAGCGCCGGTCCGGGGTTCGCGACGGACAGGTCCGCAAATCCGTCCTCCACGCGTAATTCAACCGTGATCGTGTCGCCTTCGACGCTGAAGTCCACGGCGTTGTCGATCAGCTTGTCGAGCATCTGGACGATCAGGTCCGGCGCGCCCGTGAACTCGACCGCGTCCCCGGGCGCCTCGCAGGCGAACTTCCGGGCCGGGAACGCGGTGCGGTATGCATCGACCGCGGTGCGAACCAGGGCCGAGAGGTCGAAGCGCTGCCGCTCGCTGTGCGCGATGGCCTCCTCGACCTTGGTCGCCTCGCCCATGGCGGAGAGGATCGCCCCCAGCCGTTCGCTGCCCTCCCGCGCGCGCGCGATGTAGATGCGCGCGTTGTCCGAGTTGGCCTCCGATTCGAGGTTCTCCAGCGAGGACCGGACGATCGTCAGCGGCGTGCGGATCTCGTGGGCGAGTTTTCCGGCCAGCGTACGCAGGTAGCCCGTGTATTCGTCGAGCCTGCCGAGCAGCGAGGAGAAGCTGCGCGACAGGTCGCCGAGCTCGTCCTTCGCGCTCGCTTCGGGCAGCACGCGCGAGAGGTTGCCCTCGCGACTCAGGGCGGTTTCGCTGGCCTGTCCCAGCCGGGAAATCCTCAGGGTCATGCGGCCGGCGAACCAGAACGCCGCGCCCACCGCGAACAGCGTGACGAACAGCGTGAGGTTGAGCAGTCGCGTGAGGGCGCGGTCGCGCAGGGTCAGCCAGCGATCCGCCGTCTGCGTGAGCTGGACGACGCCGATGATCTTCTTGCCGTCGGCCGCGAAGATCGGCGCGGCCGCGGCCACCGTGACGCTGTTTTCGTACCGGCCCGCGATGAACGTCGTCGCGGGCATGCCCTTGACCGCGCGCTGCGTGAGGTCCTGCGCCGCGCGCTGGCGCTCGGCTTCGGTGACACTGCGCGGTATGAGGTCGCCATCCAGGAAGAGCCGGTACATGCGCGGCAGGAAGCCGCGAAACCGCGTGTAGTCGCCGGGGAGCGCCGGCGCGTCGAGGCGCGTCAGGGTGGCGCCGGTCGCCGAGGCGACGCTGAGCTCCACGCCGGGCTGGGCGAACTGCCGCAGGTGATCGCCCAAGTCCGGCGAGGCGGCGATCAGGCGGCCGGTGGCGCGCAGGTCGGATGGATCCAGCGTGCCGTAACTTTCACGAGTGGCGCCGCGCCGGTCCCGATCGTCGATCAGGACACCGAGGTGCTGGCCGACCATCGACAGCGGGACGCCGATCTCCATGACGTAGCCGTCCGAATTGCGCGTGCGCTGCCAGACGGCTTCGATGCGCGGCTCTTCGACGGCCTGTTCGCGGCCGTACTCGCGCGTCTCGATGAAGCGACCGCGCAAGGGGCCAACGCCGGTGCCGCCGAAGAACAGCCGCTGCTGGCCGCCGCGCTTGTCGTCGAACGCGAGCCAGACGCGGTCGCCGATGTTCTCGCGGACCAGGGGCTCGAGTTCCGACGCGTCGAAGACGAGCCGGTTGTCGCGCACCAGCAGCGCGAGATACAGCCAGCGCTCGTGTGTCGCCGCGAGGATGCGCAGGCTGTCCCCGCCGGGTCCCGCGACGCGCACCACGTTGCGCGCATCCGTGTCCCACTCGTCCGCGCGCCCGTCGATGAGCGGCGCGCCCGACAGCACGACCGGCGTGATGTCGCCTTCGCCTGGATTGCCCGTATCGCCGGGCAGGGAATCGGCGCGGAACAGCAGCTCCTGGCGGCCCTTGAGCGAACCGGCAATGGTGGTCGTCACCGCGAGCAGCGACTGCTGCTCGCTTTCGCGCAGCACCGTCTCCATTTCGCGCGCGTACTGGCAGCCGGCCCACGGCAGCGCGAGCGTCGTGAGCGCCAGCAGCAGTAGTTTGGTCCGCAGCCGGAACGGCGAAATCGGCCCGTAGTTCATCAGGTCGGTGAGGCGCCCCATAAGTTCGCGGATGCGTCCTTGCTACTCGACCCAGCGATAACCCATGCCGTACACGGTGTGCACGGCATCGAACTTCTCGTCGACCACCTGGAACTTGCGCCGGATGCGCTTGATGTGGGAAGTGATCGTGTTGTCGTCGAGCACCACGTTCGCGGCGTCCATGAGCTGCTGCCGGTTCTTCACGTGGCCCGGATGACGGGTCAGCGCGTAGACGATCCAGAATTCCGTGAGCGAGAGGAGCACGACCTCGCCGTTCCACTGCGCCGACATGCGTTCGCTGTCGAGCGTGAGCGCGCCGCGGCGGATGACCTGCTTTTCCTCGGGAGGGCGGCGCAGCGCATCGACGCGGCGGAACAGCGCGTTGACGCGCGCGATCAGGTGCGCGAGCGAAAGATCCTTGGTGAGGAAATCGTCGGCGCCGAGCCGGAGGCCGGACACCGCATCGAGCTCGCTGTCGCGGGCGGTCAGGAAGATGATCGGCAGTTCGGCCGAGAGGCCCCGCAGTTCGCGGCACAGCTCGAATCCGCCTTCGGGCTCGTCCTCGAGCGAGATGTCGATGACCGCCAGGTCCGGAAGGCGGGCCGCGAAGGCGGCCATCGCCTCGCGACGGTTCGGATAGCCGCGCACGGCATACCCCTCGCGGGAAAAGGCGGCGGCGTAGTTGTCACGGATGGCGCGTTCGTCTTCGACGATGGCGATCGTTTTTCTCATGACGCCAGTTTAAGCGACCCGCCGCGGGTGCGGGTGCGCGGCCACATTTCGTCACGATCCGGCTCGAGTCGGCCATCAATGCGTCACGGCATGGCCGGCTGGCGGGCGCGAAATGGCACCAGTCCCAAACGGAGACCGGCCATGATCGAACGCAGCTCGCAGTACCACTCGAATCCCGTCCTTACATATGCCGGCGTGCAGGCCGGGGATCACGGTGAGCGCTGGCGGCGGTTCCTCGAGCGCGTCGGCACGCGCAGCAACGACTTCGCGACGCGGCTCGCCCGCGCGCGCTTCGTCTATCTGCATCGCCGCGAGACGTCGCACTGGTTGCCGCTATGAACGCCGTGACGCGTGAGGAGCCGCGCGGAGCGCCGCCGGACGATGGCGGCGATCGCCTCCAGACGATGTGGCACTGGATCGCGGTGGGCACGCTGCTCTTCTGCTGGATCGCCGAGGCGTCCATGTGCGGGTCGCGCGGGTTCTGAGCGCCGCCTAGGTGTCGGCCACCGGCGCGATGGCGAGCCGTTCGACGTGCGCTCGCTGCGCGGCAGCCAGTACCTGCGCGACGATCTCGTATCGCGCGCGTCTGTCGGGAATGACGCGAACCAGTGGCGGAATCTGCTGACTCGCCACCGCCTGGAAGCGCGGCGCGAGAGAGGCCGGCGACTCCACCCTTGCGTCGTCCCAGTAGATGGCCCCGTCGGATTCGATCGTGATTCGCACCGTCGGCGGCGGTGGCGACATGCCGGGCCCATGTGGCAAATTGAGTTTCACGGCGTGTGTCGCGATCGGCAGCGTGAAGATCAGCATCACGAGCAAGACCAGCAACACGTCGATCAATGGAGTGGCATTGAGCTGCGGCTCGGCAACGTGGGACGGACTCTGCATATGACTTTCCTCCTTGATGGAGCAACGCGCGGCGCCCCCGCGACGGGTTGGGCGGTGTGCTGATGCGTGCCGACAGGCGCATCAGGGAAATTTCGCTCGAGGCGGCGACGCTGCTCACCGAAGGCAAGCTCTCCGAGGCCGTGAAGGTCGTGCGGGAGTCCGAAGGCGTGAGCACCCGGGAAGCCCGCAAGCGCGTGGACGCGCACATCGCCAACGATCCGATGCTCGGCGTGCAGCTCGACACCCAGCGCCGCGAGTCCCGCCGCCGGATCGTTCATGTCTTACTACTCGCGGCCGTGTCGATCGCGGGCGCGGCGATATATGCTCGCTACTTCGCGCCGCCTTGAGGTCTCATGCTGCTGATAGGAATGTTCGATTCGCCGTTCGTGCGGCGGGTCGCGATCACGCTGAAGCTGCTCGATCTGCCCTTCGAACATGCCAATTGGTCGGTGGGCAGGGATTTCGACCGCATCCGCGAATACAACCCGCTGGGTCGGGTGCCCACGCTCGTGATCGGGCGCAACGAAAGCCTGTTCGAATCCTCGGCGATCCTCGAGTACATCGATGAGCTCGTCGGACCCGAGCGCGCGCTGATGCCGCGTACGGGAGCCGATCGCCGTCTCGCGTTGAATCTCATGGCCATGGCCACGGGCGCGGCCGAGAAAGGCGTGCTGCAGGTTTACGAGGGCGTGTTCCGCCCGGAAGCGAAGCGGCACCCGCCGTGGCTCGATCGACTGCGCACGCAGATGAACGCATCGCTGGCGGCGATCGACCGTTACATCGGAGAGCGCGGCGTGTCGCAGTGGCTGGTCGGGAAGCGCATGTCGCAGGCCGACATCACGGCGGTGTGCGCGTTCACGTTCTGCAACGACGCGCTGCGGGTCGCGGCCGATCCCGTCATGTTCCAGTCGCTCGCGACACTGGCCGCGCGCTGCGAGGCGATGCCGGCGTTTCAGGAAACCCGTACGCCCTTTTTCACGCCAGTAACCTAGCTATCCGGTCTTGGTTACTTCACGGACGCGGCCGCCTCGGCCGCGTTTCCGTCGTGGCGCTTGCGCCTAAAAAGCATTGATGCCCGTCAGCTCGCGCCCGATCGTGAGCTGATGAATGGTCTCGGTGCCTTCATAGGTGATCACGCTCTCCAGGTTGAGCGCGTGCCTGATCGGCACGTATTCCGCGCTGATCCCCGAGCCGCCGAGCATGTCGCGGCAGTCGCGCGCGATGTCGAGCGCCATGCGGCAGTTGTTCCACTTGGCAAGCGAAACCTGCGGCGGCTGCATCCTGCCCTGGTCCTTGAGGCGGCCGAGCTGGTGCGAGAGTAGTTGGGCGGTCGTGATCTTGCGCGCCATCTCCGCGAGCCGCAGCTGGATCGCCTGGGTCGCCGCGAGCGGCTTGCCGAACAGCTCGCGCGTCTTCGTGTAGTCGATGAGCTGCGCGAGGCAGGCCTGGGCCGCGCCGATGACGCCCCAGGTGATTCCGTAACGCGCCTGCGTCAGGCAGGAGAGCGGACCCTTCAGCCCTTTCACGCCCGGCAGCAGGTTCGTTTCGGGCACGACGACGTTGTCGAAGAACAGCGCCGACGTCACCGAGGCGCGCAGCGAGAACTTGCGTTCGATCTCGGGCGCCGAGAATCCCTTCATGCCCTTCTCGACGATGAAACCGCGGATGCCGTCGTCCGTCATCGCCCAGCAGATGCACAGGTCGGCGATGGCGCCGTTGGTGATCCACATCTTCGAGCCGTTGATGACCCAGTCGCCGCCCTTCTTTTTCGCGTGGGTCTTCATGTTGGCGGGATCGGAGCCGCCGTGCGGCTCGGTCAGGCCGAAGCAGCCTATCTTCCTGCCGCGCGCCATGTCCGGCAGCCAGCGCGACTTCTGCTCGTCGCTGCCGAACGCGTAGATGGGATACATGCACAGCGAGCTCTGCACGGAGACGAAACTGCGGATGCCGGAGTCGCCGCGTTCGAGCTCCTGGCAGATGAGCCCGTAGCTGACGGAGTTCAGGCCGGCGCAGTCGTATCCCTCGATCGACGAGCCTAACAATCCGAGCTCGGCGATCTCGGGGATGAGCTCCTTCGGGAAGTGGTGCTTCTCGAAGCACTCCTGGATGATCGGGATGACCTTCTCGTCGACGAAACGTCCGACAGAGTCCTGCACGGCGCGTTCGTCTTCCGTCAGCAGGGCGCGGACGTCGTATAAATCGAGGGGATTCAGCATGGCGCGATCATACGCCACTGCCCTCAGTAGGAGATTCCGAGTCTCCGGTACAGGTGCCCGAGCAGCCACAAGGGCCCGATCAGCAGGAACTGCACGTCCTTGAAGAAGGACGGCCGCTTGCCTTCGATCGCGTGGCCGATGAACTGGCCGATCCAGGCGACCACGAAAATGACTGCGCAGGTCAGCCACAATGGCCAGGCCAGCGTATCCAGCCAGCTAACAACCGCGAGCAGCGCGACGAGGGCGACGGCGGCGCCGATTCCGAGCGTGGCCGACAGCGAGAAGTAGTAGACGATCGCGAGGGTAGTGACGATGCTCGCCCAGTTGAGCCAGGGCGATACCGCCGCGAAGGCGGCCGGTACCGGAATCGACCAGAGGAATCCGATGACCGTCATGACGATGGCGGGTACGCAGATGAAGTGCAGCAATTCATTGCGCGGATGCGTGTGACTTTCGCCGTATTCGCCAAACCATTGTTCGATCGTGCGCATGCCGCGAAACCTACGCCCGGCGCCCGGGCTCTGCAACAATACGGACTCACCAGCAGGGAGAAGGCATGCGGCTCGCGGCGCGATTCATGCGTTTCATGTCTCGCAGCGGATGGCTTTCCGATGCCCGCCTGCTCGAGCTCTATCCGCCGTTCATCCCGATGCGCATCAAGGTGATGGAAATCGGCGACGGTTGGCGCAGCGTGCGGATCAAGCTACCGTTGAACGCGCGGTCCCGGAATCCGGGCGGCGTGATGTTCGGCGGCTACCAGGCCGCGCTCGCCGACCCGATCGCGGCGATCGCCTGCGCGCGGGTTTTCAAGGGATACTCGGTCTGGACGCGGGCCATGAGCATCTCCTTCGAACACGGCGGAAATTCCGACCTCGAGATGAGATTTTCCCTTACGCCGGAGAAGGAACACGAAATTAGGATGGAACTGGAACACGCGGGGCGCGCCACACCGACGTTCGAATACGGATTCTTCCGGTCCGACGGCGTGCGCTGCACCGTCGTCCGCAATACCGTCGCGATCAGGCCGCGGGGCTATGAGCGCGCAACCACTCCGCCGGCTTCTCCCGAAGCCGTCGATTGATGGGCGGCGACTGAGAACCAGCGCACGGTTCTGGAGTTCATAAGGCGTTCAGATGCACGCCCGTATGGTTTGGCAGGAATTCCCGATAAGGAGAAACGCATGAAGACATCGATCCTCGCTCGCACTCTGCTACTGGTCGTAGCCGCTTCCTTCACGGTCGCCGGCTGCCAGACCACCGATGCATATACCGGCGAGACGAAGGTGAACAAGGCGACCAAGGGCGCCGGCATCGGCGCGGCCGCCGGTGCGGTGCTGGGTGCGTTGACCGGCGACAACTCCAAGGAGCGCCGCGAGCGCGCGCTCATCGGTGCGGGCGTGGGCGCGCTCACCGGCGCGGGAGTCGGCGCCTACATGGACAAGCAGGAAGCCAAGCTGCGCGCGCAGCTGCAGGGCACCGGCGTTTCCGTAACGCGCAACGGCGACAACCTGATTCTCAACATGCCCGGCAACATCACGTTCAAGACCGCGAGCGCCGATCTCAACGCGAGCTTCTACAAGGTCCTCGATTCGGTCTCGCTGGTTCTCAAGGAATTCGACAAGACGCTCATCGACGTCGAAGGTCACACGGACAGCGATGGCGCCGATGACTACAACATGCGACTTTCGCAGGATCGCGCGAACTCGGTGGGCAGCTACCTGCAGTCGCGCGGCGTGAACCACCAGCGCATCGTCGTGCTCGGCTTCGGCGAGTCGCGCCCGATCGCGCCCAACACGACTCCGGATGGCAAGCAGCAGAACCGGCGCGTGGAGCTCAAGCTGCAGCCGATCACGCAGGGCTGAAGTAAGTAGTTCGATCGTGGAGGGGGACGGACCCGCGGGTCTGTCCCCCTTTCTATTTGGTGCCGGAAACGATCGGCACGTGCCAGACCGCGTAGTGCTCGGGATTCAGGATGCTCGCGATGATTTCGTCGAAGTGCTGCCTCACGAGTGCCGGCGGAAAAGTCGCAGTGGACAGGGCGTCGACGTATCCGTCGCGCCACGCCGTGATGATGTCCGCGAACACGCGGCGCGGCACGCGCAGGGTATCGACGATCACGTAGTCCACGCGTACGTCCTTGAGGCCCGCGGCGCGCATCAACGTCCACGTGCGGCGGCCGATTCGCGCATCCGTACCGGTGCGCACCCCGAATTCGACCGGGCCTCTGCGCCAGAACTCGTCCGAATCGAGCGGGCCGGACATCATGTGCAACATCATGTAGTCCTCGGCGAGCACGTGAACGTGACCGCCGGGCTTCGTGACGCGCACCAGCTCCGCGATGATCCGGTCGGCGTGCGGCACCGACTGGATCATGTGGCGATTCGCGACGAGATCGAAGCTGTCGTCGGGTTGCGCGAGATGGAATGCGTCGCCGATTTCGAAGGTGAGGCGCGGCGCGAACCGCGAATGCCGCCGGCGCGCGTGCTCCACCGAGGTCGCCAGTAGTTCGACACCGGTCACGTGCATCTGCGGATGGGTTTCCGCCACGCGCGCGCCGAACTCTCCAGTGCCGGCGCCGACGTCGAGAACGCGTGCGGCGGGGGGCAGGCGGTAGAGATCCAGCAGCCGCTTTTCCTGCGGCCAGATCGCCTCGGTCTGCGCGGCCAGCGTACGAATCATGGATTCGTCCGCCATCTGCTCGCGCTGCGGATTCAGACTGCTCGCATTCATCCGACTATTAATTCACCGTCCGCCGGCACGTACAACCCACAAAATCTTAGGTGATGAAAAGAAAAACCCCGGCACGTGGCCGGGGTTTTTATCGCGAAATGCAGTCGCTTCAGCGAGCGGGGCGGCGCCGGACGGCGCCGACGGCGATGAGGCCGAGCGCCAGCAGCGTGAGGGTGCCGGGTTCCGGCACCGAGTGTTCCACCACGGGGGTCGCCGTGACGGCACTGGCCCGGTCGCTGCGTTCTGCCCAGGAGAACTTGATGTACTCGCGCTTGATGGAGCCGTAGTTAGTCAGCGGCTGAACGCTGGCGCGCTGCAGTTCCGCGACGCTGACATCGTTCGCTTTCCAGCCCGAGGCGCTGGCGAGAGTGGCCCTGGCCTCGTCGCGGATGCGGTCGACACCGCGCTCGAACATGAGACCGGCGTGACTGGTGCCGATGCCGAGGAGGCAGACGGCGAGAGGGAGTAGTTTGCGCATGACCGAGACCTTTCTTGACCTTGAGGTCATGCTCTCTGACTACTCGTTCGAAGGCTGCCGGCGCGCGTTCCCACGCGCCATCGGCGCCGGCCGACACCCAGGGATTTCCCGCCTACGCCGTGTGACGCACGTCACGCTTTTCCCCGCGGTCGCCGACCGATCCGTCGACGATTCTCGATGCATTGCAGCGCGCAAAAAAAAACGGCGGCCACGAGGGCCGCCGTCCGGTCACTGTCGAACGGATGTCAGACCATCAGCGCGCGCAGCTTCTTGATGGCGTTCGCCTCGATCTGCCGGATGCGCTCCGCCGAGACGCCGTACTTGTCGGCCAGGTCGTGCAGCGTGGCGCTCGCCTCGCCCGTCCAGCGGCTCACCAGGATGTCCCGGGAACGGTCATCCAGCGTCTTCATCGCGGCCTGCAGCCGGTCGCCCGTGGTGTCGTCCCACTCGGCGTTCTCGATCTGCACAGCCGGGTCCGCGTCGGGCGCCGGCAGATAGGCGGCCGGCGAATAGGTCTCGTCGCCGTCCTCGCTCGAATCCGGCACTGGGTCGAACGAAAGGTCGCGCGCCGCGAGGCGCTTTTCCATTTCGGTGACTTCCTCGGGTGAAACCTTGAGGTCGCGGGCCACGGCCTGCGTTTCCTCGTGCGACAGCCACGCGAGGTTCTTCTTCATCTTGCGCAGGTTGAAGAACAGCTTGCGCTGCGCCTTGGTCGTGGCGACCTTCACGAGTCGCCAGTTGCGCAGCACGTACTCGTGGATCTCCGCGCGGATCCAGTGAACCGCGAACGACACGAGGCGCACGCCGACCGTGGGGTCGAAGCGCTTCACCGCCTTCATGAGTCCGACGTTGCCTTCCTGGACCACGTCGCCCAGGGGCAGGCCGTAACCGGAGTAACCGCGAGCGATGTGCACGACGAAACGCAGGTGCGACACCACGAGCTGCCGGGCAGCCTCGAGGTCACCTTCGTTCCGGAAGCGTTTGGCGAGCTCGACCTCGTCCTCGCGCGAGAGCACGGGGATGCGGCTCACCTTGTCCATGTACGCGTCGAAACTGCCGACGGGCCCGGCCGGGAAGAAGTCGTTCCGACGGGCAACGAGTGCGATCGCATTGGGCGCGGTGGCGGTCATCTGTACGAAACCTCCTGAGGCGATCAGTTGAACAGGCCGCTTTCGCGGCTTGGTCTGGATATTAGCAGTCGGGCTCTTAGAGTGCTAATGCCCTGGCCGGTTCCGTCAGAACCACAAGTTATTGATCTATAAGCTTGAGTTCCGGTCAGGCGCGGGGCTCGATCCGCCGCAGGTGCTTGCCGGTGGACACGAAGGCCCCCAGCCACCCGAGTACGGCTCCGACCCCCGCCAGGCGGCCGATATCCCGGTCCTCGAGGCCCGCCAGCCGGAACTGGCTGCCGTATTGGGCCGCGAGGTCCCCGACTGCCTGGTCGAGGTAGGTCATGCCGCTGAAGACGATCAGGGCGGCGAGCAACGCACCGCCGAGACCGTAAAGCAGGCCTGTGTACAGGAAGGGCCGGCGCACGAAGGCATTCGAACCGCCCACGAGTTTGGTCACCTCGATTTCCGGGCGGCGCTGCTGGATCTCGAGGCGGATCGTGTTGCCGATCACCGCGACCACGCCCACTCCGAGGACCGCGATGACCACCCACAGGGCGCGGCGCAGCACCTCGAGCAACGAGTGCAGCCGGCGAATCCAGTCGAGGTCGAGCTGCACGATCTCGACTTCCGGAAAGGCATTGAAATAGCGACTCAACGATTCGACGCCGGCGGGACCGTTCGCATCGATCACGGGCCGCACGACGATGTGGGGCGGCAGCGGGTTGCTCTCGAGCGCGCTCAGCGCATCGCCGAAGCCCGACAGGCGTTTGAATTCCTCGAGCGCGTCGTCGGCGCTCGTCACCTTGACGGATTCGACTTCGGCGCGCTGGCCGGCGGCGGTCGCGATCTGGCGCACGCGTTCCATCGGCGTGCCGAGCTTGAAGTGCACGGTGAAATCGACCGCGTTGCTGGCGCCGCCCGCGGCCTGCCGCAGATTGTCGACGACCAGGCCCAGGCCCGCGGGCAGCGCGAGCGCGACGCCGATGACGATCATCGTGAGCAGCGTGGCGAGCGGCGTGCGCGCCAGCCGGCCCATCGCGCCGAACAACGCCTGCACGTGGCGGGTGAAATACGAGGAAACCGCGCCGCTCATGTGCGCAGGTCGATGCTGGGAAGATCGGCCAGCTCGGGAGCCTTGGCGGTCATCCGCCCGCCGTGCGCGGCATGCAGGATGTCGGAGGCGATGCGCCCGCCGTCGAGCACGATTTCACGCTGCCCGAACTGCTGCACGAGATTCGGATCGTGAGACGCGACCACGACGGTTACGCCGACCTCCTGGAATCGCTTGAAGACCCGCATGACCTCGACCGACAGCGCGGGGTCGAGATTGCCCGTGGGCTCGTCGGCGATCAGCAGCTGCGGTTTGCTGATGACGGCGCGCGCGATGCCCACGCGCTGCTGTTCGCCCACCGACAACTCGAGCGGCGAGGAACGCTCCCGGCCTAACAACCCGACCTGGTCGAGCGCCGCGCGAACGCGCCGGTCGATCTCCTTGAGCGGCGTGCCCGCGACGACCAGCGGCAACGCGACGTTGTCGTAGATGGGCCGGTCGAGCAGCAGCTTGTGATCCTGGAACACGACGCCGATCGCGCGGCGAAACGCCGGGATCTTTCCCGGGCGGATCTTGCCGGTGTTCTGTCCCGCGACGGTGACCACGCCGCGGCTCGGGCGCTCGAGCAGCGCGATCAGCTTGAGCACGCTGCTCTTGCCCGCGCCGGAGCGGCCGGTGAGGAATACGAATTCGCCCGGCTCGATCTCGAACGACACCCCCGCGAGGGCTTCGCGTCCGTTCGGGTAGCGCTTCGCGACGTTTTCGAAGGAGATCATTGAGCGGGGATATTAACCGCTGCCGCGCGAGTTGCCGGAAACGAGGGCGTTGGCGAAGGCGCGCGCATCGAATTCGCCGAAATCCTCGGCGTGTTCGCCCACGCCGATGAAACGGATGGGCAGTCCGAGCTTGCGCGCGATCGCGATGACGATGCCGCCCTTGGCCGTGCCGTCGAGCTTGGTGAGCACGAGCCCCGTGACGCCCACGGCTTCGTGGAACTGCAAGGCCTGCGTGAGCGCGTTTTGTCCCTGGTTGGCATCGAGTACCAACAGGACTTCATGCGGCGCCGATGGTTCCACGCGCTGGATCACCCGCCTGACCTTTTTGAGTTCGTCCATGAGGTGCGACTGGCTATGAAGGCGGCCGGCCGTGTCGATGATCACGATGTCCGCGCGCCGCGAGCGCGCGGCCTGTACCGCGTCGAACACCACCGCGCCCGGGTCCGCTCCGGCCTGCTGCTGGATGATGTCCGCGCCGGCACGTTCGGCCCAGATGCCGAGCTGCTCGATCGCGGCCGCGCGAAACGTGTCGCCGGCGGCGAGCACCACGTGTTTGCCGGCATCGGCGAAGCGCCGTGCCAGCTTCCCGATCGTCGTGGTCTTGCCCGAGCCGTTGACGCCCACGACCAGCAATACGAAGGGCTTCTGGCCGGAGATGTCGAGCGGCTTCTGCACCGGCATCAGGATCGAGGCGATCGAATCGGTGAGCGCGGCGATGAGACGATCGACGTCGTCGAGCTCCTTGCGCGCGACCTTCTTGCGCAATTCGTCGAGGATGGTCTGCGTCGCTTCGACTCCGACGTCGGCCGTGAGCAGGCGCGTCTCGAGCTCATCGAGGATTTCATCGTCGATCTTGCGGCCCGGCACCAGGTTCGCGAGGTCGTAGGAAAGCCACGATCCCGGGCGATTGATCTTGGCGCGCATGCGCGCGATGAAACCGGTCTTGGACGAGTCGGAGGACATGGTTGGTGCCGGGTGAGAAAACACGGAGTTGGCGGGCCGGAAGAGTAGCAGCCCGAAACGAGGGGCGAAAAAAAGAGCGGCCCGCAGGCCGCTCCTTTTCTTCAATGGTGACGGTAACTTACTCCGGCGAGAGGATCGCCGGGTTGGTCACCGCGATCTGCAATCCGCCGGACCCGAGGAAGGTGGCGAGCTGGGTGCGCGCCTCGACGTAGGAAGCGAGCGTCTGCGGCGCCGGGCTCGGAATCGCGATCGTGCCGTGGCCGCCTTCCGTGAAGCGCGTGAGAGCGCGCGCGCCGTTCGGATCGGTAAGGGTCGCCGTGATCGTCGGCAGTCCCAGCAGGTTCGCGAGGCGCAGCGTCGATGAATTCGGCACGGCCTGATCCGTCGGGCGCGTGGCGTCGCCGGGCGTGCCCTGGATCATCTGCAGCAGCGTCGGCTTCGTGTTCCAGTTGGCCGTGTAGTTGCAGCCGTCGCCCGATTCCACCGCGGCCTGCGCCGCGTGCACGAACTCCCAGTAGATGGAGGTGCCCGGCGGGAAGCCGGCGGCCGCGAGGCCGTTGTTGAGCACCGGAGAGTAGCCGGGCGACTGGCGCAGCGTCTCCATGATGCCGCAGCCGGCGGCGAAGAATCCGAACGAACGGATGTTCGCGGCCCCTGGCGTACCCGCGAAGGTGCTGCCGACGATTCCGCCGAGCGACCAGCCGAAGAAGTGCATGCGGTCCGCATCGATGTCGACCGTGTTCGGGTCGCCGTCGAGATCCAGCGTCGGTGCCGCGCGCGTCAGCGCCACGAGGTTCGCGACCGCCTGGCGGATGTTGTCGCGCGCCGTGAGCGTGCTCTGGAGATTGATGAAGTGCTGGCCGGAACTATCCGGTACGCCATCCGGTCCCGGCGCCTGCGTGGTGTTGTTCACGTAGTCGACGTTGAACGTCGGCTCACCTACGCGGAATGGCGCGGGCAGCGCGGCATTCGCCGGGTTGGTGGGCGAGAGCGCGTACAGCGGATCGTTCGGCATGATGCCGTGGAGCGGCAGGTCGATGCCGACGATCACGAAACCGGCGGCCGCGGCCGCATCGGCGAGCAGCGCGAGCGTGCCGCGATCCTCGGTGATGCCGTGCTGATAGATGACCACCGGCCAGCCCGCGGCGGGCTTCGTGGCCGGCGCGCGCGGAATGCCGATGAGCATCGGCACCGTGAGCTGGGCCTTCACCTCGGGAACCGGATTGAAACGCGTGAGATTGCGCTCGTTCTTCGGGTCCTGCAGACCCGCGACCGCCGGTGGCGGGGCCGCGGCGCGCCAGAAATTCGTGAGCGGCTCGGTGCCCGTACCCGCGGGCGGCGCGACCGGCGTGCTCAGGTAGTAAGGCAGCGTGATCGTGCCGACGTGAATGTTCGCCAGATTCGGGCCGGCAGGTCCCGTGATGGCGCCGGTGGTCGCGACCGGCACGGGCAACACGGCGGTAGCCGGCGGCGGAGCACCGGCGACCATTTGCGAGACCACCGCGAGCACGGTCTCCACCGACTGCGTCGTGAAGCTGGAGGAAACGACGATCGTCGTGGGATTGACGCCCGCGGCGACCGCCGCGCCGAAATGCGCGCGCGAGAGATTGCAGAGCGCATTGAGGCGCGCGTCAGTGATGGTCGCGCAGGTGTTCGCGAGCGCGTTGGACTTGATGAGCGCGTAGTCCGCATCCGGATCGATCGGCGCGCCGTTCGCCGCCTGCAGTGCGTTCGTCACGAGCACGAGGTAGCCGACGTCGCGCGGACGCGTCGGTCCCGGCGGCGCGTTGTTCGCCTGCAGCGGGCGCAGCGGAACGAGCTGGATCAACGTGCCGGCGGCGTCGATGTTCGGCGCGACCTCGACACGATAGTCGACGTCCTGCACGAGCACGCGGCGCACCGGGTTCGCGGTGATCGGCAGCGCGACCGTCGCCTTGGTCGCCGGATCGATGTCGACTTCCACGAGCCGGATTCCGGCGGCCGCGGTCGCGAGATTGATCTGGGTGGAGAAGCGCAGCTTGATCGGCGCCTGCGTCGAGAATCCGTCGAGCGCGTTGACCACCGGTTCGGTGGTGGTCGTGCCCGGCATGCGCACCGTCGCGGGGAAGAATGCGCTCGAGGGAAGATTCAGCGTGCCGTCGGTCGGCACTCCCGGCGTCGGCGTGAAGTACGCGTCGTGCGGGTAGGGCAACACGCCCTGGTTAGGCGCGAACAGCGCGCGGTTGGGAGACAACGAATCGACGAGCGGTGGAGCGAGGTTGCCAGTGGTCGGATCGGTCGGCGTTATCGCGGGTGGATTGTCCACCGAACTCGAGCAGCCGGCCGCGAACGCGGCGAGGGTTATCAGCGCGGCTGCGTGTAGCCTCTTCATGAGTTGGCTCCTGAGAAACTTTTATGTGTGCGGAGACCCTCCGGTCGCGGATCCCCTCGTCGTTTGATCGGTAGGTTACGCTTGGGCCCCAAAAGGTGGCAAGCCACGCAGCGCGGATCTAAGTGTTGGTTAGAAAGGCGAAAAGTCGCGGCAAGGTAAGGGTTGCCGCGAGCGAAAATGACGCGGGTCGTGGTGCGGCAAATCGCGCGGTGCACTCGCGCGTCCTGCGCATCATCGGCGGCCGTCACCGCGGCCGGCGTCTGCAATTCCCGGCCGGCGTCGAGATTCGTCCGACACCGGACCGGGTGCGGGAAACCCTGTTCAACTGGTTGCAGCCGCGGATCGCCGGCGCACGGGTGCTCGACCTGTTCGCGGGATCGGGCGCGCTGGGTCTCGAAGCGCTGTCGCGCGGCGCCGCGCACGTGTCCTTCGTCGAACGCAGCCGCCGGGCCGCCGACGCCATCGAAGCCGTCGCGCGCGACTGGCGGGAAACTTCCCTGTCGGTGATCGGTGCGGATGCGTTCCAGTGGCTCGAGCGGCGAACGTCCGCGGACCCGCCGTTCGACATCGTGTTCCTCGATCCGCCCTACGACGCGGACCTGTTGTCCGCGGCCGCGGGCGCGCTCGCGCGCTCCGGCTCTCTGGCGCCCGATGCGCGCGTCTACCTCGAGCGTCGCGCGCGCGACGACTTGCCCGCGCTGCCGGAAGGCTGGAAAGAGCTGCGCGCGGGGCGGGCGGGCGAGGTCGGGTATCATCTGTTCGCAACATGAAACGCAGCGCCGTATACCCAGGGACCTTCGACCCCATCACCAACGGACACCAGGACCTGGTGCGGCGCGCCGCGAGCGTGTTCGAACGCGTCATCGTCGCGATCGCCGCCAACCCTAACAAGGCGCCGATGTTTTCCCTGGACAAGCGCGTCGCCCTCGCGCGCGAGGTGCTCGGCGACATTCGGGGCGTCGAGGTCATGGGGTACTCGGGACTCACCGTCGACTTCGCTCGCCAGCAGGGTGTGCAGGTCGTGGTGCGCGGACTGCGCGCGATATCCGACTTCGAGTACGAGTTCCAGCTCGCCAACATGAGCCGTCACCTGTCGCGCGATCTCGAGACCGTGTTCCTCACGCCGCAGGAACAGTTCACGTTCATATCTTCGACGCTGGTACGCGAGATCGCGGTCCTCGGAGGAGACGTCAAGGAGTTCGTGCATCCCGTGGTGGAAGCCGAACTCAGGAAGATGAAGCGGAGTTGAAGATGAATCACCCCGTGCCGCGCGGACTGCGCGCCTTCGCAGTCTTCTTCATCGCCGTATTCGTGACGCCGCTGATCGCGGCCGCGCCCGCGAGCAACATCCCGGCGCAGGGTCCGGGGAAGGCCGCGATCGCCAGCGCCTATCCACTTGCGAGCGAGGCGGGCCACCAGGTCCTCGCGAAAGGCGGCAACGCCTTCGACGCCGCGGTGGCGGTGGCCGCGGCGCTGGCCGTGGTCGAGCCATCGAGCTCGGGGCTCGGCGGCGGCGGTTTCTTCCTGGTGCGACGCGCGAGCGACGGCGCCGAGATCATGATCGACCTGCGCGAGATGGCGCCCGCCGCCGCTTCGCGCGACATGTATCTCGACAAGGACGGCAACGTGATCCCCGGGCTGTCGCGCGATTCGGCACTCGCGGCCGGCATTCCGGGCGAGCCCGCCGGCATGGTGCATCTCGCCGGGAAGTACGGCAAGTTGCCGCTCGCGACCAGCCTGCAGCCCGCGATCAAGCTCGCGCGCGACGGTTTTCCGCTCTACGAGCGGCTGCGCGGCGGCATGAACTTCAAGAAGGCCGCGTTTCTCAAGACTCCCGATGCGGCGCGCGTGTTTCTCGTGAAGGGCGAAGTGCCGCCGCTGGGTCACGTGATCCGCCAGCCGGATCTCGCGGCAAGCTTCGAGGTGCTCGCCGCGAAGGGTGCGGACGGCTTCTACAAGGGGGCATTCGCCAAGAAACTCGTCGCCGGGGTGCGCAAGCTCGGCGGCAACTGGACCGAGGCCGACCTGGCTAACTACAGGATCGTCGAGCGCGCGCCGGTCGTCGGGCACTACCGCGGCGCGCGCATCGTATCGGGTTCGCCGCCGGCGTCCGGGGGTGTCGCGCTCGTCAACGCGCTCAACATCCTCGAGGGCTTCGATCTTTCGAAGCTGGACAAGGTCACGCGTACGCACCTGGTGGTCGAGGCCATGCGCCGCGTGCATCGCGACCGCGCCGTGTATCTCGGCGATCCGGATTTCGTAGACGTGCCGGTCGCGCGACTGATCGATCCTAACTACGCCGCCGGTCAGCGCGCGTCCATCCGCATGGATCGCGCCATGCCGAGCGAGTTGTTGCCGGGTGTGGATGCGCCGCCGCCGGGCCCGTCCACCACGCATTTCTCGGTGATCGACAAGGACGGCAACATGGTCGCGGCGACCATCACGCTGAACTTCTTCTTCGGCTCCGGGCTCATGATTCCGGGCACCGGGATCCTGCTCAACAACCAGATGGACGATTTCTCCGCGAAGCCGGGCGTGCCGAACGGCTTCCAGCTCATCGGCGGCGACGCGAATGCGATTGCGCCCGGCAAGCGGCCGCTGTCGTCATCGACCCCGACGTTCGTCGAAGGTCCGAATGGCCTGATGATCCTCGGCTCTCCGGGCGGCAGTTACATCCCGGGCATGGTGCTGCTGGGCACGCTCAATTTCATGGACGGCAAGAGCGCGCAGGAAATCGCCGCCGCGCCCCGCTTCCATCACCAGTTCTCGCCCGACGTCCTGCAGTTCGAATCGGATGCGCTGACGCCGGAGGACCGCAAGGCGCTCGAAGCGCGCGGCCACAAGCTGCGCGAGGGCACGCGCCGCTGGGGAAACATGCAGGTCGTCACCTGGGACTACAAGACGGGCAAGGTCGAGGCGGCCTCGGATCCGCGCGGCGCGGGAGTCGGGCTCGTATACTGACTACTTGGGACTTCGCGCGCGGTTGGCCGCCCGGCGCCGCGGCGTCTTTCGCGAAAGCTTCCTGGCGATCTTCGATTTCGCGACCTTGGCCTTCGCGGTCTTCGCCACCCGTTTTTTCACCAGCTTGATGCGCGTCCTGATCGGCGGCGCGGGTAGTTTGCCTTCCTTGTGCAGGTCCACCGCGCGCCACAGGTACCACGCGGCGACGGAGCGGTAAGGCGCCCAGCGCGCGCCGTACTCGGCGAGCGCGCGCGGCGTGGGCATGCCGCGCAATCCGTACGCGAGGCGGAATCCATTGCGTACGCCGAAGTCGTCGATGGGCAGGATGTCGGGGCGACCGAGCCGGAACATCAGCAACATCTCGACCGTCCAGCGGCCGATTCCCCGGACCTGCGTGAGGCGTTCGACGATTTCGTCGTCCGCGAGCGTGTGCAGGATTTCATAGGGAGGCACGGTGCCCGCGATGGTCTTCGCGGCGAGATCCTTGATGCTCGCGATCTTCGCGAACGACAGTCCCACCGCACGCAGCTTTTCGTCGGGCGTTTCGAGCACCAGCTCCGCCTCGAGCAGCGCGGCCGCCGCGCCATCTCTTGCATATAGATTTACGAATCGTCCGAAGATGCTTTCCGCCGCCGTGCCGTTCAGCTGCTGGTGTGCGATCGCGCGCGCCAGCGCATGAAATGGAGTGTGTTCGGCATTGGGCGTATGCGTGAACCTGCCGACCGCGCGGATCAATCCGGCAAGAACCGGGTCGACTTTCGCGAGGCGGCGCCTGAACGCGGCGAACTCGGCCGCGGTACACATGGCGGTGGGTGTGGTCACGCCGCCATTCTACGGAACGCGACTATTTCTGGCAGTTCGAACACCAGTAGGTCGATCGTTGTCCCTGCGTGAACTGCTTGATCGGCTTGCCGCACACGCGGCACGGCAAGCCTTCGCGTTCGTAGACGTAAAGCTTCTGGCGGAAGTAGCCGGGATTGCCATCGGCGCCGATGTAGTCGCGCAGCGTGGTGCCACCTGCCTTCACGGCCATGTTGAGCGTGGCCTTGATCGCGCGCGCGAGCTTCGCGCATTCGTCCCGGGTCAGGGAACGCGCCTGGCGCCGCGGACGGATACGCGCGCGGAACAACGACTCGCTCGCGTAGATGTTGCCGACGCCGACGACGAGCCTCGCGTTCATGATGAGCTGCTTGATCGCCACGCTGCGGCGCCGCGTCACCTTGAACAGATAGGCGCCGTCGAATGCGTCGTCGAGCGGTTCAGGGGCCAGGCCGCGCAACAGCGGATGCGTGGCCGGATCCTCCGCCGTGAACAACAGGCTGCCGAATCTGCGCGGATCGTTGAAGCGCAGCGTCTGTCCCGAATCCAGCTCGATGTCGACGTGGTCGTGCGCGATGCGGGGTGTCGAGGCCGGCAGCACCCGCAGGCTGCCGGACATGCCCAGGTGCAGGATCAGTGTCCCACCGTCGGTTTCGAGCAACAGGTATTTGGCACGCCGGCCCGCACGCAGGATCGAGCTTCCCGCCAGGCCTTCGATGCGCGCGACGTCCACGGGCCAGCGCAGTCGCCGGTCATGCACCCGTAATCGCGCGATGCGGCGTCCGGTTACGTAGGGCTCGATGCCCCGGCGGGTGGTTTCGACTTCGGGTAGTTCGGGCACGCAGGAAAACTTTTCGGCTCGACGCGGATTCCAAGCGATCCGTCGCAATCGGTTGCAACCAGGACGCGGGGTCAGGCATCTATAACGGCACGAACGATTGTGGGTGGCGGCGGGACCCTCCTGCAAGAGAACCACGGTGCGTTGCTCATCTATCCCTGAGCGAACACTAGCCGCCGCCACCCCAAGTTCTGACTGCTGTCAAAGCCGCCGGATGCTTTGCCAGCCGCCAGAACCCACAATCGTTGACTTGTTTTGTGGTGAGTTGAGATTGTTGAAGCCAGAACGAAAAAGCCCGCCGAGAGGCGGGCTTTTTCATTTGTCGGATCCGGAAGTCGCGACGACTTACTTGATCTTCGCTTCCTTGTACGCGACGTGCTTGCGCACGACCGGGTCGTACTTCTTCACTTCCATCTTGTCGGGGTGCAGGCGCTTGTTCTTCGTCGCGACGTAGAAATGGCCCGTGCCGGCGGACGACAGCAGTTTCACTTTTTCGCGCATGGCTTAGACCTTCTTGCCCTTGGCGCGCAGATCGGCGAGCACGGCGTCGATGCCGTTCTTCTCGATGGTGCGCAGGCCGCGGGTGGAAACGCGCAGGCTGACCCAGCGGCGCTCGGCTTCGATCCAGAAGCGCTGGGTATGCAGATTGGGCAGGAAGCGACGACGCTTCTTGTTGTTGGCGTGGGAAACACGGTTGCCGACGGCAACCCGCTTGCCCGTGACTTCACAGACGCGGCTCATAAAACACCAAAAAAGTCAGTAGGTTAGCTGACGAGCGGCCGGTTTGAGGCCGTCGAAAGGGCCGCCTTTATACCAGCCGGACGGGTGGTGGGCAACTTTGCCTGCCGCAACTTCGAATGGGGGGGGCAGGAAGCGGGGTGCTTGCGCGCGCCCCCGTTGTGGGCGAGGTTCCTCGACCGATCAGAGGGGAGGATCGCATGAAACTCTGGGGAGCAATGGTCGGCATCGCCCTGCTCGCGGGCTGCGGCGGCGGCGGAAGCGGCTCATCCGGCGGAAACACACCACCACCGACCGGAAACGACCCGCCGCCGGCCGGACCGCAGGTCGAGTTCCGCGACCTGGAAGGATCGACGCCGGCGGATGCGGCGCTCGGGCAACCGCTCACGGTGAACTGGACCATCCCGCCAGGATTGACCCCGGCCTCGATCACGCTCGAAGCCGCCGTCACCGCGGGCCCCGTGGCGCTGCAGACGCAGTGCACGGTGAACGCCGGCACGATCGCCACCAATGCGACCTCCGCGACGATCACGATTCCGAACACCTGCGGGCCCCGAACCGCGCGGCGGGTCGAGTTGCGATTGACCGTCGACAGCGCCTCGGGTCAGCGATCCACGGCCACCCACCTGTTCGCCGCGCCCGCGACACCGGAAGCCTTCGCGCCGCGACGCGTGAATCTGCCGGTACTGCGCATCACCACCGACAATCTCGCGCCGATCGTCAGCCGGGACGAATACCTCGACGGCCAGATGAGCCTCGAGTCCAACATCGTGGGCGAGCCGGCGGTCATCGGCGGAATACAAGTACGTGGGCGCGGCAACTCGACCTGGGACCTGTTCCCGAAGAAGCCGTATCGGCTGAAGCTGGCCGACCGCCAGCCGCTGCTCGGCATGCCCTCGAGCCGCGACTGGGTCCTGCTGGCTAACTACTCGGACAAGACGATGCTGCGCAACGCGCTCGCCATGCAGCTCGGCACCGCCATCGGCATGCCCTGGGCGCCGCGCTCGGCGTTTGTCGAGGTGTACATCAACGACCGATACGAGGGCGTGTATCAGCTCATCGAGAACATCAAGATCGCCGCGGGCCGCGTGGAGATCGACGAACTCGACGAGGACGACGTGGCCGCCGACGTGGTGACCGGCGGCTATCTGCTCGAGGTCGATTTCCGGCGCGACGGTTACACGATCGAGACTGCGCACGAGCAGCTCCCGATCGTATTCCAGGATCCCGAGGAGCCCGCGCAGGCGCAGGAAGCCTACGTCCGCGACTACCTCGACGGATTCGAGACGGTGCTGCGCTCCGGCGATTTCGCCGATCCCGCCACCGGATACGCGGCGTACATCGACGTGGATTCGTTCGTCCGCTGGTTCCTGGTCAACGAGGTGTTCCGCAACTACGACGCCCGCATGGCGACCAGTTGCTGGATGTACAAGCCCCGCGGCGGGAAGTTGCACATGGGTCCGCTGTGGGACTTCGACATCGCCGCCGGCAACATCAACTACGGCGATGGCTTCCTGACGTCGGGATGGTGGGTGCGGGATGCGCCGTGGTTTTCACGGCTGTTCGAGGATCCGGCGTTCGCGGCGCGCGCGCGGCAGATATGGAACGAGATGCGCGCGGAACAGTTGCCGCAGATGCTGCTGTCGCTGCGCACCCGCGCGGCGTCGCTGCAACAGGCGCAGCTCAACAACTTCCAGCGCTGGCCAACACTCGAGGTGTACGTCTGGCCCAACTTCCGGATTCCGGGCAGTTACGAGGGCGAGCTCGATTATCTCGAGTCCTGGCTCACCGCGCGCATCGCGTGGATGGACTCGCAGTTCGATCCCTGAACGAATCATCACGGCGACCGCACGCGGTCTTGACTCTGTCGCTGCGTCAACCTTCATGTTCTACGGGCCACAGCGGAAGGAGAAGCCCTTGGAATGGTCGATTCGGGAACTGGCGCAGCTTGCGGGAACGACGAGCCGGACGCTGCGCCACTACGACGAGATCGGATTACTGCCGCCATCGAGCATCGGGGCCAACGGTTACCGGTACTACGACGAAGGCTCGCTGATCCGGCTGCAACGCATCCTGCTGTTGCGCGAACTCGGGCTCGGATTGCCCCAGATCGCCGAGGTGCTCGACCGCGACAAGAGCGAACGACTGGCGCTCGAGGCGCACCTGGCCTGGCTGCGGCAGGAGCAGGATCGCCTGGCACGGCAGATCCAATCGGTGACATCCACGATCGACGCATTGAAAGGAGATACGCGGCTCATGGTTGAGAAGATGTTCGACGGGTTCGACCACACCCGATACAAGGATGAAGTCGAAGAGCGCTGGGGAAAGGCCGCGTACGCGAGAGGCGACGCCTGGTGGCGCGGCATGAGCGATGCGGAAAAGTCCGCCTGGAAGCAACGCAGCGGAAGGCTGGGCGCGGCATGGGCGGCGGCGGCCGACAGTGGAGTCGCGCCCGACAGTGACGAGGCGCAGGCACTCGCGGCCGATCATGTCGAGTGGTTGGAAGCGATTCCGGGAACACCCCGAGGGAATTTGAAGGCGTATGTCATCGGACTCGGCGAGTTGTACGTGGCCGATCCGCGCTTCGCCGCCAACTACGCGACCGATGGCAGCAACAAGGGCGCCATGTTCGTGCGCGATGCGTTGCGAGTCTATGCGGAGGCGAACCTGTAAAGGCCGTACGTGACGCGTTGCTTCTAGAGAAGTCCCCGCTCGGCGAACGAAAGACAGGTGTTGTCGCCGACGATGAGGTGATCGAGCACGCGGATGTCGACGAGCGCGAGCGCGTCGCGCAGCCGGCGCGTGATCAACTCGTCCGCCTGGCTCGCCTCGGCGACGCCCGAAGGATGGTTGTGCGCGAAGATCAACGCGGCGGCGTTGTACTGCAGCGCCTGGCGCACGATCTCGCGCGGGTGAACGCTGGCGCCGTCGATGGTGCCGCGAAAGATTTCCTCGAAGTGGATGAGCCGGTGGCGGTTGTCGAGGTGCAGGCAGCAGAACACCTCGTATGGCCGGTCGCGAAGCTGCGCGGTGAGGAACTGGCGCGTGGCGGCGGGCGCGTTCATGGCAGGGCCGGCGCGCAGCGCCTCGCGGTAGTGCCGGCGCGCAAGTTCGAGCGCGGACATCAGCGTCGCGTACCGGGCCGGACCCAGGCCGCGCAGGTCGAGCAGCGTGGCGGCATCGGCGCTGAGCAGCCGCCGCAGGCTGCCGCCAAAGTGCCGCAAGAACTCCCGGGCAACGTCGATCGCGGTTGCGCCGCTATGGCCGGTGCCGATCAGCACCGCGAGCAATTCCGCATCGGAAAGCGCCTGCGGGCCGAGTTCCAGGAGCCGTTCGCGCGGGCGTTCGCCCCGCGGCCAGTGGTTTATGTTCGAGCCTTCCCGTGGCTCCGTGCGTTCGTCCATGACGCATCTTGCCCACGCCGGCCGGCCCCGGGACAGCCGGAAATCCCACGAAAACAACGAATAACGTGGATATAACCCAAAGCGATTGGGCCCAAACCTTTGTGACTGGCGGCCCGCCCCGGCGGGTACCGATAATGCCGGTCATGCAAGGCAAGCGTGTATTACTCGGTGTGACCGGCGGCATCGCCGCGTACAAGAGTCCGGACCTGGTGCGCCGTCTGCGCGAGCAGGGCGCTGAAGTACAGGTCGTGCTGACCGCCGGCGCGCGGGAGTTCGTCACCCCGATGACCTTCCAGGCCGTTTCCGGCCGCGAAGTGCGCAGCGACCTGTGGGATCCGGAAGCCGAGAAAGCGATGTCGCACATCGAGCTCGCCCGCTGGGCCGATCTCGTGATCATCGCGCCCGCCACCGCCGACTTCATCGCCCGCCTCGCCACCGGCCAGGCCGACGACCTCCTGACTACCCTGTGCCTCGCGACCGACCGCCCCATCGCGCTCGCGCCCGCCATGAATCGCGTCATGTGGTCGAACGCCGCCACGCAGGCGAACGTCGCGACGCTGAAGGCGCGCGGCATTCACATCTGGGGACCCGGCGAAGGCGACCAGGCCTGCGGCGAAGTCGGCGCGGGAAGAATGCTCGAGCCCACGCAGCTCGCGGGCTTCGCCGCGAACATCGTTGCGCCCACGGGTCCGCTCGCGGGCAAACGGCTCCTGCTGACCGCCGGGCCGACGCGCGAGCGCATCGATCCGGTCCGGTTCATCAGCAATCGCAGCTCGGGAAAAATGGGATTCGCGGTGGCCGCCGCGGCGCGCGACGCCGGCGCCGACGTGACCATCGTCAGCGGCCCGGTGAATTTGCCGACTCCGCCCGGCGTGAAACGCATCGACGTCGAGAGCGCGGCCGACATGCTGAATGCCGTGCTGAAGAACCTCGACGGCGTCGACATCTTCGTCGCGACGGCAGCCGTCGCGGACTACCGGCCGGCGTCCCCGGTCGAGTGCAAGATCAAGAAGACGAACGAGTCGATGGATCTCAAGATGGAGCGCACGGTCGACATCCTCGCGACCGTCGCGGCGCGCGCGCCACGTCCCTTCGTCGTCGGCTTCGCCGCCGAGACGGATTCCGTGGAACAATACGCGCGACAGAAACTCCTCAAGAAGAATCTCGACATGATCGCGGCCAACGAAGTCGGACACGACAAGGTTTTCGAGAAGGACGACAACGCGCTGCTGGTATTGTGGCGCGACGGCCGGCGCGAATTGCCGCGCGCGCCGAAGGTGACGCTGGCGCGCGATCTCATCGCGCTGATCGCCGAAAGATTCTCCGAACGCGGCCGCCCTCGGATCGCGAGCATCTCGGCATGAACGCGCAGGTATCGTCCATCAGTGGGCCCGTGAGCGCGCAGCGCTCGCTCAAGGTGCGCATCCTCGATCCGCGCATCGGCGGTGAATTCCCGTTGCCGGCGTACGCGACCGCGGGATCCGCCGGCCTCGACCTGCGCGCCTGCATCGACGCGCCGCTCACGCTCGCCGCCGGCAAGGCGGAGCTCATCCCCACGGGCCTGGCGATCCACCTCGACGACCCGGGGCTCGCTGCGGTGATCCTGCCGCGCTCGGGACTCGGCCACAAACACGGCGTCGTCCTGGGCAATCTGGTCGGCCTGATCGATTCCGACTACCAGGGTCAGCTCATGGTGTCGTGCTGGAATCGCGGGGCGACGGATTTCGTCGTGCAGCCCGGCGAACGCATCGCGCAGATGGTCGTGGTCCCGGTGGTGCAGGTGCGCCTGGATATCGTCGACGATTTCGCGGCCAGCGCCCGCGGTGCGGGCGGCTTCGGCCACACCGGCACGCGCTAACTACTGCTTCTTGATCCCGACCCCGTTCGCCTCGGTGAGGCGAGCGGCGGCCGACGAGCGCAGCTCCTTGAACCGCGTGATGTCGTTGTCGAACTGCTCGGTGACGCTCTGCATTTCCGCGCGCCGTGAGGCGAGCAGCTGGTTCTGCGTGCGCAGCTCCGACATCGCGCGCACCATTTCCTCGGCGAGATCGTCGGGCATCCGGCGCGCGCCGGGCTTGGTGTTGTAGGGCGCGTACAACTGCGCGCGCTGCTGCAGGCCGTTCAGGCGAGTGGTGAGGCTGCCGATGTATGCCTCGGCGGCGGAGATCTGCGCGCTGACCTGCGTGAGCCGCGTGTCGCGGACGTTCTCGATCTCCTTCACCGACGGGTAGGTGGAGATCAGGAACATGTCGTGCTGCTTTCGGCGTGCTTCTTCGCGCTGCTTCGCGGCATGCGCCGCGGATTCGGCCGGGGTCATCTCGGCCTGCTTCTTCTGCACCTCGACACCGTACGAATTGAGCACGTGCTGCTCGCGGTGCGAATACTCGGCGGGAACGTGATCGCCGTAGTGAGTGACGCCCTTTTCATCCACCCACTTGTACGTGGTCTTCTCGACGGATGCGGCTGACTTCTGGGCCGGCTTCTTCTGCTGCGCATACGCGCCGTTCGTCAGGACGAGCCCGGAAAGCACGGCGGCCAGGAAGGGGATGGCTTTGCGCATACGACCTATTCTGCCCCAGCAGAACCCCCTGCGGATACGGCGCCAACCCCCCAGGCACGCTGGTAGGCAATCAGAGCAGCGGACTGTTCGCTGGAAATGCGAACTGCATCACCCGGCCCCGCGGCCGCGGATTCGATCAGGTCGGCCAGGGTCAGGATGCTCACGCAACGCAGGCCGAACTGGGACGACACTTCCTGCACGGCGGACTGGGTCCCTTGGCCGCGCTCCTGTCGGTCGAGCGCGAGCGCCACGCCGGCGGGAGTCGCCCCGGCCGCGCGGATGATTTCGACCGATTCGCGGATCGCGGTGCCCGCCGTGATCACGTCGTCGACGATCACCACGCGCCCGCGCAACGGGCTGCCCACGATGTTGCCGCCTTCGCCGTGGTCCTTGGCTTCCTTGCGGTTGAACGCCCACGGCACGTTTCGGTGATGATGTTCGGCGAGCGCGATGGCGGTGGTCGTCGCGAGCGGGATGCCCTTGTATGCGGGCCCGAACAGCATGTCGAACTCGAGGCCCGAACGGACGAGGGCGGCCGCGTAGCACTTTCCCAGCACCGCGATCGCCTCGCCGTCGTTGAAGAGTCCCGCGTTGAAGAAGTAGGGGCTCTCCCGTCCGGACTTGAGCTTGAAGCTCCCGAAGCGCAATGCGTTGCGCGACAGGGCGAGTTCGATGAATGTGCGCTGATACTCCTGCACGATCTGCGTCTTCCGTATGATGAGGCGGTGCGCATGATAACGGACAACGCATCTTGAGCGACGCCACGGTTGCTCCTTCGACGGCCGGGCCGGTTACGCCGGCGAAGCCGAAGATACGCGACGTCCTGCGCCAGCCCCGCATGCTCGCGATCCTGTTGTTAGGCGGAGCATCCGGACTGCCGAACCCGCTGTCCGAATCCACGATGCAGGCGTGGCTCACCGACCTCGGCATCAGCAACACCGACATCGGTCTGCTCATGTACGTCGCGCTGCCCTACCTGCTGAAGCCGCTATGGGCGCCGCTGCTCGACCGTTATTCGCTGCCGTGGCTCGGTCGGCGCCGAGGCTGGATCGCGATGTTCCAGTTGCTGCTTGCGCTCGGTATCGCATCGCTCGCGATCTTCGGCGGCGCGCACCAGCTCAGCGTCATCGCGGTCATCCTCCTGGTCGTCGTATTCCTGTCCGCGTCGCAGGACATCGTGATCGACGCGTACCGCACCGACGTCGCACGGCCTCCGGAGCGCGGTCTCGCGGCCGCGGCGGCCAATCTCGGCTATCGCGCGCTGTCGTACGGATCCCTGTCGGCGGCGCTGATCATCGCCGACCACGTGAGCTGGCGCGCCGCGTTCCTCACGCTCGCGGGTGCGATGGCCATGCTGGTGCTCGCGACCATCTGGGCGCCGGAGCCCGACGACCCGCGCGGCAAGCAGCTCCCGTCGCTGGCGGATTCGGTGATCGTGCCGCTGCGCGAGCTGTTCGGCGTGCCGGGCATGGTCGTGCTGATCGTGCTCATACTCTTCTACAAGGTGGGCGACGCGTTCGCGCTCAAGTTCTTCACCGCGTTCATGATGCACACCGGCTTCACCAAGACCGAGATCGGCGTGGTGGTGAAGGCGGTGCTGACCACCGGCTCGGTGCTCGGCGCGCTGCTCGGCGGCATCTGGATGATCAAGCTTGGCCTGCGGCGCGCCATGTTCCTGTTCGCCATCGTCCAGGCGCTGACCAACCTGGGCTATCTACTGCTGTACGCCATCGGCAAGAGTTATGCGGTGATGGTCGGGGCGGTGGCGCTCGATGCGCTCGCGAGCGGAATGGGCAACATCGCGGCGGTCGCGCTGATGATGGCGCTGTGCGACAAGCGTTTCAGCGCGTTCCAGTACGCGTTGCTGTCGATGTTCGCGTTGGCGCCGCGTTACCTGCTCGGCGGTCCCGCGGGATGGATAGCGGACCATGGCGGATGGGCCGCCTATTACTGGACGAGTTTCGCGCTCGCGGTGCCCGGCATCGCGCTGGTCTGGATCATGCGCCGGCGCATCGACGAACTCGACACCGATTCGGCGACAGCGCGCTGATCCGATGGAAATCGATACCACGCGGGTGTTGTGCTCGCTCGCGGAGCTCGAGGAAACCGGCGGCCGCGGTTTCGCGGTGGGCGAGGGCGACTGGCCGCTGCGTGGGTTCGTCGTGAAGACCGCGAATGGAGTCGCCGCGTACGTGAACTACTGCCCGCACGCGGGCCATCCGCTGAACCTTCGGCCGCACAGGTTCCTCACGCCCGACCGCAACCTGATCCTCTGCACGTCGCACGGCGCGCTGTTCGCGCGCGACAACGGGCTGTGCATCGCGGGTCCCTGCGCGGGCCAGTCGCTGACCGCGATTCCGGTGGAGGTGGTGGCGGGCTGCGTGATGCTCGCGCCGGGCGTCGACGTGGAACGCCTGGCGAACGCGCCGCTCTGAGCTAGCTACTTACTCGAACAGGTCGAGGCCTTCGAGCTTGCTGGCGCTCTGGCGCCGGTCGTCGTCGTCGCCGTAGCCCAGCGCGCCGCGCACGTCGTCCTCCTCGGGATCGACGTCGACGGAGCCGGTCCAGTCCTCCGGCGCCTCTATTTCCTCGAGCGTGCCGGCTTCCTTCTCCGCCTGCCAGTCTTCGATGTCCATCTCTTCGACCGTGCCGTCGAAATACTGCAGCTCGATCGTGCCGTCGTCTTCGTCGATGGCGACGACTTCGAACGATTCGCCGCCCTGGATGCGGTACCAGCTGCCGATGGTGGGTTTCATCGAATCCCTCCGGAACGTGGGACTGCTATGCTGCGAGCGACTTCATGTTGCTCCCGAAAATGGGCGCTTTCAACAATAGAATTCGTTGCGCAAAGCATCATGCTCGATCAGGCCATCAAGTTCTTCATCGTCTTCTTCGTCGTCGTCGAACCGATATCGCTCATACCCGTGTTCTCGGGTCTGACCGAAGGCGCGAACGATCGCTACAAACACAAGATGGCACTGAAGTCGGTTCTCGTCGCAAGCGGAATCCTCCTACTTTTCGCACTGGGCGGAGCCAGTTTTCTGCGGGCGATGGGCATCGCCATCGACTCGTTCCGGATTTTCGGCGGCCTGTTGCTTTTTCTCATCGCGCTCGAGATGGTGTTCGCCCGGGAATCGGGCACGAGGACTTCCAGGGACGAGGAAGTCGAGAGCAAGAAGCGTGCGGACATCTCCGTATTTCCCCTTGCGTTTCCGTTCATGGCCGGTCCCGGTGCATTGACCACTTTGCTGCTCTGGTTCGGACCGATCCCGGTGACCGAGCATCCGCTCGACTTCACGGTCATGTTCCTGTGCGCGTTGCTGGTGCTGGTGTTGTGCTGGGTCGCGATGCGGGTGGCCGGGCCGTTCATGAAAATCCTCGGCGTGACGGGCACCAATGTCGCGAACCGCTTGTTTGGCGTCATCCTCGGCGCGCTCGCGGTGCAGTTCGTGGTCGACGGCATCCGCGCGAGCTTCGCGCTTTAAATGACCGCGGATTCGCCGAACCCCACCGCGCGGCCCTCGATCGCCGCGATGACGACGATGTTCGTCGCGGTGGCGCTCGCGATGATCGGCAACTACTACGTCTACGATTCGATCGGGCCGGTCGCGGAGCTGCTGTCGAGACAACTCGGCTACAGCGACACGCAGATCGGCATTCTCAACGCGGTCTACAGCCTGCCCAACATCGTCATGGTGCTGATCGGCGGCATCCTCGTGGATCGCTACTCGGCCCGCGTGGTCACGCTCGCGACCGCGATCATCTGTTTCGCGGGCGCGGTGTTGACAGCGTCGGGCGCGGAGTTCGCGACGATGGTCGTGGGCCGGCTGCTGTTCGGACTCGGCGCGGAGACGATGATCGTCGCCGTAACCGTCGCGCTCGCGCAGTGGTTCGTCGGACGTTACTTCGCGCTGCTGTTCGCGTTGAACCTCACCTTCGCGCGGCTCGGCTCGTATCTGGCGGATCGTTCGCCGTCGTTCGCATCGGATTTGTATTCGCAGGGCTGGCAGCCGCCGCTGTGGCTCGCGGCCGGATTCGCGACGATGGCCGTCGCGGGCGCGATCGTCTACTGGCTCATCGACCGGCGGGAAGCCGCGCGCGGCACACTGGCCATCGCACCACCCGGCGATCGTTTCGAATGGCGCAACCTGCTGCGCTTCCGCGCCGAGTACTGGCTCATCGTCGCGCTGTGCGTGACTTTCTACTCGGTGATCTTTCCATTTCGCAGCACGTTCTCGATCAAGTATTTCCAGGAGGCGCACGGACTCACGCTCGAGGCGGCGAGCACGTTGAACAGCCACGTGTTCCTGGCCGCGATGTTCGCTACGCCGGCGTTCGGATTGCTCGTGGACCGCATCGGGCGGCACGCGCCGTTGCTCACGCTCGGCGCACTGGCTTTGCCGGCGAGCTTCGCGATGCTCGCGTTCGCAGGCTCGACCTCGCTCGCGGCCGCCACGATCCTGATCGGCATCGCGTTCTCGCTCGTGCCCGCGGTCTTGTGGCCGGCCGTCCCGCGGTACGTCGAGGCCTCGCAACTCGGCACGGCCTATGGATTGATGACGGCCCTGCAGCAGACCGGCGTATTCCTCGCGAACATCGCCGCGGGCAGCATCAATGACGCGAGCGGCGCGGGCGCGGCGAATCCCGCGGGTTACGACGGGATGTTGTGGTTCTTCGGCACGATCAGCATGGCCGCGTTCGCGAGCGCGCTGCTGCTGTGGATGCGCGGCCGGCGGGCGACGGCCTGACTAACTGGATTCCTTCGGTAGCACCGAAACGTCCGCGCGCTACGCCCCCACCCGGCGATACGCGAGATCCCACACGCCATGTCCCAGGCGCGCGCCGCGCTTCTCGAAGCGCGTCGGCGCGCGTTCCTCCGGCCGCGGCACCCAGTCGCCGGTGGGCGAGAGGTTCTCGAAGCCCGCGCTCGCGTTGAGGACCTCCAGCATCTGCAACGCGTAATGCTCCCAGTCGGTCGCGAGCCGGAACAACCCTCCCGGCTTCACGCGCGAGGCGACCAGCTCGACGAACGGCGGCTGGATCAGCCGGCGCTTGTGATGCCGCTTCTTGTGCCAGGGATCCGGGAACAACACGAGCACCTCGTCGAGCGCCCCGGCGGGGATCTGGTCGCGCAACACTTCGACCGCGTCGTGCGCGCTTGCGCGAACGTTGGTGAGGTTGTCGCGCTGCGCGAGCATGAAGAGGTGTCCGACTCCCGGCCGATGGACCTCGATGCCGAGATAGTCGCGTTCCGGATGCGCGGCCGCGAGCGCCGCGAGGTTCTCGCCGTTGCCGAAGCCGATCTCGAGCGTTCGCGGCGCGCTTCGCCCGAAGAGGGCATCGAGGTCCAGCGGCGCGGGCGAATACTCGACGCCCATTCGCGGCCACAACTCTTCGAGCGCGCGCGACTGGCCCGCGGTCATGCGGCCGGCGCGCACGACGAAACTGCGAATGGCGCGGCGATTCGGCTCGTTCATCGCGCACCCTCGAGTTCTTCGTACAACGCGGCGAAGCCGCGCGCCGCGTGTTCGAGCGCGTCCTGCCAATGCGCGGCGGAGTCCGCATCCGCGCCGTCCGTCACGTACTTCGCGCAGGCGAACGGCACGTTCTCCGCGATGCACACACGCGCCAGGGCGAAGGCCTCCATGTCGACGACGTCGCCATCGATCTCGTGCTCGTGCGTCGCGAACGAATCCGCCGTCGAGCAGGCCGCATGCGGCAGTCCGGAGAACACGCGCGGAAAGGCGATCGTGGGAGGCGTCTCGTCGAACGGCGTGACGCCGCGCGGAAAACCCAGCCCGCTCACGTCCATGTCACGCTGCGAAAACCGGTCGCAGGCGACGAGCGAGTGAGCCGGGATCGAACGGCTGCCGGCCGTGCCGAGATTGACCACGAGCGGCAGCGGCTCACCCGTGCAGCGGATTTCCGCGAGGCGCCTCGCGAGCGCGGAGGCGGCGTTCACCTTGCCGACGCCGGTGTAGAGGATGCTGGCCCCGGCCTTTTCCAGGAGCCCGCGCGATTCCTGCGGGAGGGCCATGACGATCAATGACTTCGGTTGCTGCATGTTGTCCGGTTGAGATGGCGGATGTCGCTCGGCTATCCTGAGGATTCCCGGCGCGGGTGTAGTTCAATGGTAGAACTGTAGCTTCCCAAGCTACTAACGTGGGTTCGATTCCCATCACCCGCTCCATCACATCATCGCGCATCGAGCTTGGTACGACATGCTCACGCTGTTGAAGCTCAAGCTCGCCGAGACCCTCCGGGCCGTCGCCCCGCTGATCATCGCCGTCTGCGTGCTGCAATTCACGGTGGTGGGCGCATCCACCGCAGCCTTCGTGCAGTTCCTCATCGGCTCGGTCCTCGTCACGCTCGGATTGCTGCTGCTCCTCACCGGCATCGACTTCGGAATCCTGCCGATGGGCCGGTTCATCGGCGCCAAGCTCGCGGACCGCAGCTCCATATGGCTGTTGCTCGCCGTCGCCTTCGCGCTCGGGTTCGCGACCACGGCGGCGGAGCCGGACGTGCTCGTGCTGGCAGCACAGGTCGACGGAGCCTCGGGCGGCGAGTTGCCGGGCCAGCGGATGGTGTACGTGATCGCGATGGCGGTCGGATTGTTCGTCGTCATCGGGTTCCTGCGTCTCGTCCTCGGCTTCTCCATGCGCTGGCAGCTCACGGTGATGTACGCGTTGACGCTCGCGCTCACGTTTCTCGCGCACGGAATGATGGTCCCGCTCGCGTACGACGCCGGCAGCGTGACCACGGGCGCGCTCACGGGCCCGGTGGTGCTCGCGGTCGCGCTCGGCGTGAGCTCGGTCATCGCGGGACGATCCGCCGTCGACGACGCGTTCGGGTTGTTAGGCGTCGCGTCCATCGGCCCCATCATCGTCATCCTGGCGATCGCCTGGCTCACCCGATGACCGACGTACCGTTCGTCGACGAGCTCGTTCGCGTCGCACGCGGTGTCGCGGTCGCGGTGCTGCCACTCGCCGCATTGTTCGCGGTGTTCCAGGTCCTGTTCCTGCGCCTGCCGCGCCCGGAAATCATGCGCATCGTCACCGGCACGCTGATGGCCTCGGTCGGGCTGTTCCTGTTCCTGCTGGGCGCGGGCGTCGCATTCATGCCGTTCGGCCGCCTGATCGGCGAGACGTTCGGCGCGATGTCGAAGACCTGGCTGCTGCTGATCTTCGGCGCCGTGCTCGGCTTCGTCACCACGTGGGGCGAGCCGGCCGTGCGCATTCTCGCAGAGCAGGTCGAGCAGGCATCGACGGGCGCCATCCGCCAGGGCGTCGTGCTGGTCGCGGTCTGCATCGGTGTCGCCGCGGCGGTCGGCATCGGCGTGTTGCGCATCGTGTACGACGTACCACTGATCTGGATTCTCGTCCCGGGCTACGCGCTGGCGATCGCGCTCATCTGGCTCAGCGACCGCACGTTCGTCGCGATCGCCGTGGATTCGGGCGGCGTGGCCACCGGCCCGCTGGCCAACACGTTCCTGTTGGCGCTCGCGTTCGGCGTCGCCGCCGCGGTCCCCAACCGGGATCCACTCGTGCACGGGCTCGGACTCGTCGCACTCATCGCGCTCGCGCCTATCATCTCGGTAATGCTGCTGGGACTCATCGTTCGCCTGAAGAGCGCTCCCGCGGAGGTCGACTCATGAAAAAGAATGCTTCGCTCATCGTCTCCATCGTCCGCAAGGGATGGGGCAGCAGCGTGCTGCAGGCCTCGGTGAAGGCCGGCGCGCGCGGCGGCACCGTGCTCCTCGGGCGTGGCGCCGGCGTCCACGAAAAGGACAAGATCTTCGGCATGTCGATCGAGCCCGAGAAGGAGATCGTTCTCACGATCGTTCCCGAGGACCAGGTGGACACGATCCTCGCCGCGATCGTCGTCGCGGCCGAGCTCGAGGACACCGGCCGCGGCATGGCCTTCGTGGTCCCCGTGCACAAGCTGGTCGGGGTGGCCGATTCGATGTTGCTGGAGAACGGGGCACCCTGAATTGATGGGCTGTGATTGTTCGAAGGTGTCCGCGTTGATGAGCCCGCTCCGCGATCCGTCGTCGATCCAGTCGAGGCGACTTGGCGCCTCCAATCTCCATTCTTGAATCAAGAATATTGACCGCTGATGGCCGGCAGCCTAGGCTCGGGCACGCGTCATTCTCAATTCAAGAATCAGGAATATGGCCCGGCTCACCACCCAGCAGATTGCCCTGAAACCCCAGGATTTACTGGTTCTCCTGGCTCTCGCGGCCCGGGAATCTGGAGAGGTCACTTACGCGGATTTGGCGGCGCAAACGGGCTTGGCGACCTCAGCCGTGCACGCCTCATTGAAGCGCGCAGCCGCGTCCGGCCTGATCCGCTACCAAGAGCGCCAACCGGTCCTGCTGACGCCGCACCTGCGCGAGTTCCTGCTGTCGGGCGCCAAGTACGCTTTTCCCGCCGTGTCGGGCAAGCTGACTCGAGGCGTGGCTACAGGCTATGCGGCCGCGCCACTCAACGCGGTGATCGCGCCGTCATCTGATCCGCCTCCGGTATGGCCTCACAAGAGCGGCAGCGTTAGGGGAATCGGTCTCGCGCCGTTGTATCCGTCTGCGCCGGACGCGGCGCTTCGGGACGAGAAGCTGTACGAGTTGCTGGCGCTTTTCGATTCATTACGCTCGGGCCAGGCACGTGAACGGAATCTGGCGCGAAAAGCGCTGGAAGAGCGGCTGGGGTGATTCCGCTCGATCCCAATCTGGAAAGGATCGAGATCGTGGCGGCAGCGCTGGGGCCTTTACGCGAACAACTGGTTTTCGTCGGTGGTTGTGCAGCCGGATTGCTCATCAGCAGTCCAGCTGCGCCGCCGATTCGAGCGACGCTCGACGTGGATCTGATCGCGCAGGTTGCGGTGCTCTCAGACTACCACCGCGTGGAAACGGAGCTCGAAGCGAGGGGCTTCAAACGAGACGTGGCTGACGATGCCCCCATCTGTCGTTGGGTCTATCGAAACATCCAGGTCGATCTGATGCCGACAGCCGAGAACATCCTCGGCTTCGCAAATCGCTGGTATCCGCTCGCTATGGAAACTGCGAGCGACTTTACGTTGCCAAACGGCGTCTCGATCCGGCTGATCGGCGCGCCCGAATTCCTGGGCACGAAGTTCGAAGCCTTTGCGGGAAGGGGACAAGGCAATCTCCTCGCCAGCCACGACCTGGAAGACATTCTCAGCGTAATTGCGGGCCGCGACGAATTGCAGGATGAGATCGAACACTCATCTTTGGAGCTGCGCATTTACCTGGCCCAGGGGTGCGGCAAACTACTGGCGATGCCAGATTTCGAGAACTACCTGCCCGGCATGATCCTGGACGACTCGCACGGCGGGCAATCCGATCTCGTCCTCGAACGACTGCGCGACATCGTGAAACTCAGCGCATGAACGAGGCGCGAAACCCGCGCCGACCACATCGACCCAGCGCTGAGAGCAGCCAGAAGCACCCGTACGAGTAGCAGTAGGCAAAACGCACCCTGCTGGTCGTCAACGACCAACAACGCATCTTTGCTCGTTCACTCCGCGGCATGGTTAAACTCTGCTGAGTCGGCTGCGATTCCCACCAACCGTTCCGCGATGCGCCCAGGCTTGGCTTGAATGCTGTTCCGAATGTCATCGGTGTCGCTCGCGGCTCTGGCATTACTCGCCTTCGCGCAGGTCGCTCTGGCCGAACGTCACTTCAAGAAGCTCGGCGTGGGGCGCGGTCTCGACGTGAGCGTCGTGACCTCGATGCTCGTCGATCGCGACGGGTTGCTGTGGATAGGGTCGCGCGAGGGGCTGTTTCGCTACGACGGCTACCTGGCGACCTCGTATCGATCCGACATCTCGGATCCCGACAGCGTCAGCGACGTGGACGTGCGCTTTCTCTTCCAGTCGCGCGACGGCGCGTTGTGGGTCTCCACCAACAACGGCGGACTCAATCGCCGTGATCCGGTCACGGGCCAGTTCACGCAATACCATCACGATTCGGCCGATCCGCGCTCGCTCAGCGACGAGAGCGTGTACGGAATCGCGCAGGACTCTGACGGCAATCTCTGGGTCGGCACCAACAACGGTCTCAATCGCCTCGACCCGGATGGCCGGAAATTCACGCGTTACCTGCACGAGCGCGGCAACGACGCGAGCCTCGCCAACAATTGGGCATACGCGTTGCACGTCGGACCGTCGAAACGGCTATGGGTCGGCACTGTGGGCGGCGGCGTCGATTGCTGGAACGGAAACGGCGGCTTCGAACACTACGTCCTCTCGAAGCTGGCCCACGGACTCGCGGATCACGACAGTGTGTTCGCGCTGCACGAGTCGGCCGACGGCCGTTTGTGGGTCGGTACCCGCGCCGGTTTGCTCGTACTCGATCCTGCCAGCAGGTCGCTCTCGCGGATAGAGCTCGCGGACATGCCCAGGGGCGAACATCCGCTCGTCACGACTATCTACCCGGACCGCAACGGCCGCCTGTGGATCGGCACGCTCGCGCACGGCGTGCTGATCCTCGATCCGGCGACCGGCCGCTCGTGGCGTGCGCATTCGGGCCCGCTCGGCGAGTCGACCGATCCCGAGGCGGCCGCGGCCTTGAGCATCGCGGGAACCGACAACACGATCTTCATCGGATCGTGGGGCCGGGGCATCTACTCGGCGCCGCTCGATGATCCGCAGTTCCGCCTGCTCACGCCCACCGCGGATGGCAAGGGGCTGCGCCACAAGAACGTGACGGAAGTGCTCGCGAGCGCGACGCCCGGAAGGCCATGGGTGGGCAGCTTCGGCGGCGGACCGCAGCGCGTCGACGTGTCGTCCGGATCGGTCGAGGCGACCGGCGGGAGCGCGAGCGATCCGATCCGCCAGTCCTCGATCATTGCCCTCGCCGTCGCCGCGGACGGCAGCCGGTTCGCCGGATCCACGTCCGGCCTGTTCAAGTTCGCCGCCGACGGCAGCAGCCTCGATCTGGATTCCTCCGTCGCGCAGCGCGAAGACGGCATCGGGACCGGTTACGTGACCGCGCTGCTGCCGGACGCCTCGCGGCTCTGGGTCGGCACTTTCGGGAACGGCCTGTACCTGCGCGAACCTGGCGGCCGCTACCGGAAATTCCGCCACGAACCATCGAAGCCGGATTCGGTGAGCGACGACTACATCACCGTGCTCGCGCATGGCCGCGCGGGGCGACTGTGGGTCGGCACGCGCTCCAACGGCCTCAACCTGTGCACGATCGAGCCATGGTCGTGCGAGCGTTTCGACGGCCGCACGCCGGGGCCGCGCAACCTGGCTAACTACCACGTGACGGACATCCATCGCGACGAACGCGGCGTCCTGTGGGTGGCGACCGACGGCGGCGGCATCCATCGAATCGACGAGGACGAATCCGGGCGAGTCGCCGCGATCGCACGCTGGGACTCCTCGCGTGGCCTGCTCAACAGCGGAATCATGGCGGTCGAAAGCGATACCGACGGGTCGTTGTGGATGAGCACGCGGCGCGGGCTGTCGAGGCTCGATCCCGCGACCGGCCGCGTGACCAATCACGTCCGCGAGTCGGGACTGCCGGTCACCTATTTCAATACGAACGCGTCGTCCGCCGACGCCGAGTGGATCTACTTCGGTTCTGTCGACGGCCTGCTCAGCATCCCGAAGGGCAGGCCGATGCCGGAGCGCAAGGCCTCACCACTTCGCCTCACGGCTATCCACTCGCTCGCGAGCGGCATGGAAAAGGCCATGTCGCCAGGCGGGATGGACGGCGCATTGAAGACCCGTTTCGGCGACGGACTCGCGATCGAATTCGCCGTGCTGGACTACGCCGAGAGTCCGCACGACTACGCGTACCGGCTGAAGGCGCAGGATCCGTGGACGGAAGTGGGCAAGCGACGTCAGCTCACGTTCTTCGGTCTGCCGGCGGGACACTATCTATTCGAGGCTCGCGGCCGCGACGCCTACGGAAACTGGAACACGAGCCCGCCGCTCGCCTTCGACGTGGTGCCGCCGTTCTGGAGAACCAACTGGTTCCAGGTCATGGCCGTCGCCGCGGTCGCGTTGCTGGCGCTCGGCGCGCACATCACCCGTCTGCGTTCGTTGCGACGCCGCAATGCCGTGCTCGAACATCTCGAGCGCCAGCGCGAACACGCGCTCGAGCAGGCGGGTCGCAGCCAGCGCGAGCTCGAAGAAGCGTACGTGGGACTGCGACAGCTCACGGGAAGGCTCGAGTCGGCCAAGGAAGAAGAACGCAGCAACATCTCGCGCGAGCTGCACGACGAGTTCGGGCAGACGTTGACCGCGGCCAAGATAAACCTGCAGATGCTGCGCAAGGTCATGGCCGATCCGGCGGTCACGCAACGGCTCGAGGACTCGGTGAACATGATCGACGGCATGATCCGCCAGGCGCGCAACATCGCGCGCGGCCTGAGACCGCCGCTGCTCGACGAGGCGGGCCTCGTGGCGGCGCTCGATCACCACCTTAAGGCTTTGTCCGCGCGTTCCAGTGTGCGCATCGAGCTGGATGCCGATGGCGGAGGAACGGACATTCCGCCTGAATTGAACACCACGGTATTCCGGCTGGTGCAGGAGGCGGTCAACAACGCGCTGCGGCATGCACAAGCCACGAAGATCCGTGTCACGCTGCGCGTCGACGCGGATGCGTTGTGGCTCGCCATCGAGGACGACGGCATCGGCTTCGATCGCGAAGAAGTGGTGCAGCGCGCCAAGCGCGGCGAACATCTCGGCCTCCTGGGCATGACGGAGCGCGCGCGCAGCGTCGGCGGCACGATCGACATAGACTCGCGTCCGGGCAAGGGCAGCCGCATCGAAGTGCGGATTCCATTGGCCGACCAGGAGATCCAGTCATAGCAGTCAGAGCCGCCACGGCCAAACGCCGCATCCTGCTCGCCGACGATCACGCGTTGGTGCGGGCCGGTATTCGCGCGTTGCTCGAAAGCCTTCCGGGCATCGAAGTCGTCGGCGAATCCGGCGACGGGCTCGATGCGCTCGAACGCGTGCGGCGCGATCCGCCCGACGCGATCCTGCTCGACATCACGCTGCCGGGGTTGAACGGCCTCGAGGTGGTGGCGCGCATCACGCGGCTCGCGGTGCCGACGAAGGTGCTGATGCTGTCGATGCACAACTCGCCCGAACACGCCGCGCGTGCGCTGGCGGCCGGCGCCGCGGGTTATCTCAACAAGGATTCCGCGTTCGACGAACTCGCGGCGGCGCTCGACGCCATCTGCTCGGGCAAGCGTTACCTGTGCCAGGCGCTCGACGCGGAAGTTGTGGAAGAGCTCGAGCGGCGCGCCGGCGATGGAGAATCCGAACTCGCGCTGCTCACGCCGCGGCAGCGGCAGATCCTGCAGCTCATCGCCGAAGGTCATCCGACGCGGCAGATCGCCGAGCGGCTGTTCCTCAGCATCAAGACCGTCGAAGCGCATCGCGGGCAGATCATGCAGCGCCTCAACATCTACGACGTTCCCGGACTCGTGCGTTTCGCGATCCGCAACGGACTCGTCTCGTCCGATCCGTCATAACCCAAATATAAGGTCTGCCCCGATGGCTGCCACAGCGCCCGGTTATTCAGGATCGGCCGCAGAGAAGAGCATGCCCGTCACCGACGCGAAAACAATCACGCAGGCTCGACGAAAATTTTGCGGAAAGCCGGGAAGTTAGCCCGGCCGCTCCGACACACACAGGTCATGGACGCGACCACACGCTGAACGCGCCCGATTCGGGCGCGTACGGGCGGGCTTGCTCTTCTCCCGGCGAAAACAAGAACTGTTTGGGAGAAGTGAATGGTCAAAAGGGTGTCTCAGAAATCCCGCGCGATGATGGGCGCGGCAGCCGCGGCGTTGTTCGCGACGTCGTCATTCGGCGCCGATACGCCGGTCGAAGACGCTTCGCTGCGCGCGGCCATCAAGAACATCCTGCGCCTGCCCACTCGCGCGCCATCGATGCGCGCCGCTTCCAGCGGAGAGATCTCCGCGACGAAGCCCGTCACTCCGCCGCGCCTCGAGCTAATCTCGATCGGCAATGCCGACGACATCACGGTCGGTGATGAACAGTCGGCGATCGGTCACGACGAAATCTGGGACGACGTCACGATCACCAATTCCGGCGATCTGACGGGCGGCATCGGCATCGATGTCTCGACGGGCGCCATCGATCTTTCCGCGCCGCTCAGCGATGACACATTTTCGATCGTTCTCGGCGGCAACTACGAGCCGCTGTTCGATGACCTCGGTAATCCCGTGTATGGCACGTATGGCTACCAGGAAAACGTTGCGACCGCCGAGATCACCTACAACCTGCGCACGACCGTTCTCGAGCGAGATCCGCGCGAATCGGCGATCACCATCGACAACGAAGGATCGATCGCCTTCTCGGGCGCCGCGGGCATCCGGGCCAGCAATCCGTCCGGCAATTCGATCACGATGGAAAACTCCGGCGACATCACTGCGACTCAGGACACCGCCGGCCGCACCGGGATTTTCGCATCGACGGAAGTCTTCCGGACGGAATACTCGGAGACCCAGACCGGCACGGGAGATTTCGTCCGTAATGCGTACGGCCAGCTGACCGCCGTCAACGCGCCCGACCAGTTCACCTTCGAAGCGCGCACGATCGACATGGAGTACGACGGCGGCGCCATCGACATCCGCAACGCCGGTGACATCGACATGGGCGCCACTTCGGCGCCGCCCGCTTTCGGCACCGGCCTATTCGCATCGACCGGCATCTACACGCGCGGCGACGGCGGCACGACCATCGTCAACAGCGGCGACATCACCGTCGACAAGTGGAGCGCGGGCATTCACGCCTCGTCGACCGCGGCCACCGACATCACCAATTCCGGTCGCATCGACATCGGCAACTATTCGGCCGGCATCTCCTTCGGGCCGTCGCAGGGCAGCGCCGGCGACTATCGACTGGCCGGCGACGTCAACATCGTCAACACCGGCGACATCTACGGCGGCGTGACGAAGGAACAGGCGGAAGCCGACGGTCAGCAGGCGAACGTCAACGGCATCAGCGTATTCGCGCTCAACTCGAACAACGAGTACCTGGCCGCGCAGGCGCACGTGAACGAGATCTTCGCGCGCTACAACGAAGCCCTGGGCTCGGAGGTCTACGAGCTGTTCGACATCCCCAACACGCGGCTGTATTCCACGACGATCGTGAACCGTGGGCGCATCGAGCTCGGCGACGGCGGCGGCGGCATTTCGATCACGCCGCGGGCGGGCGAATCGACCGCCATCAACGAGGGCACGATCATCGTGGGTGACGGCACATCGGTTGCCTTCGCCAACTTCCAGAATCCGAGCGCGGGCATCCACCAGTCCAACTTCGCGGTCAATGGCATGGGCTCCACCACGTCCATCAACCGCGAGGGTGGCGTCATCATCGCGGGTGACGACAGCGCGGGCATCGCCAACTTCAACATCGGCGGCACATCGGTTGCGATCAACGAAGGCTCGATCACGGTCGGCAATGGCGTCTCGACGCTGGTCGACGATCCGACGCTGCCCTTCGACCGGCTGTTCCATTCGAACGGCATCCTGTCGATCAGCGCGGCGCGCACGTTCGGCACCACGTCCACCGCGATCAATCGCGGTGACATCACCGTGGGAGAACTGGCGATTGGCTCGATGGTCTCCGGCCAGGGCTACTCGCTGCTGGATCCCACCGAGTTCTCGGCCTTCAACCTGAACGAAGGCATCATCGTAACCGGCGACAACTCGACGGGCATGTTCACGCTGGGGACGAGCGTCACGTCCACCAATAGTGGAACCGTCACCACCGGCGATCACGACATCAGCGCCTTCCAGCCGCACCCCGAATACACCGCCGACGAATTCGCTCAACTGGGCTACGGAGTCGCCTCGTCGGGCATGTTGATTTCCGAAGTCGCGAACTCGGGCGCCATCACGACGGGAGACGGCACGGTCGGCGCAGCTGCGAAGATGTACACCCTCGGCTTCGGCCTCGCGGCGCAGCTGCTCAACTCCGAGGACGGCGTCATCAGCACCGGGGACGGCTCGGTCGGGGCGCGGGCCGCGGGCAACTACTACGGATTCATTGAAAACGCCGGCACGATCTCGGTCGGCAACGACTCCGTTGGCGCGGAAGTATCGGCAGGCGGCGTGGCCTTCATCGGCGAACCGACCGCGTTGATCACCCAGGGATTCGCGACCGCGGTCAACTCCGGAATCATCGAGACCGGCGACAACTCGATCGGATTCCGGCTGGATGCCGTTCACGAGGATGTTCCGTACAGCGGCCAGGTCCTGGTGCCGCCCACCCCGGACTATCCTTACTACTCGTACATGGAGGTATCGGGCACGGCCGATTCCATCGGCGGCGCCTATCTGGTCAATGCCGGCACGATCGCGGTGGGCGCGAACTCCACCGGCGTGGAGATCTCGGGCCTTGCGATCAACGAGCAGGGCCTGCACGTCTTCAATACGGGCGCCATCGATGCGGCTTCGGGCACCGCCTTGCGAGTCAACGAGGATCACGCCTTCGACTCCTACGTGGTGAACGTGGGCGAGATCGCCGGAGACATCCGGTTCGGCGACGGCAATGACAGGCTCACGAACACGCTGTTCGTGGACAACACCGGCCGGATCGTCAGCACCGGCGTCCTCACGCTGAACGACACGGTCATCGACTTCGGCGGCGGCGACGACCTGTTCGACAACGACCGCGGCGTGATCATGGTCGCCGGCGGCGACAACCTGATCTCCGGCGCGAACGTGTCGATGACCGAGGGCGTCATCGAGGCGCGCAACGGCGCCGTCGACAGTCTCCTGACCATCGACGGCAACGTGTCCGGCGGCTTCACTTTCGGCGCCGACATCGACGACTCCGCCGCGGACCGGCTGCACATCACCGGCAACGTGGCGGATGGCAGCGATATGGGCCTCGTGCTGAATCCCACCGCGCAGATGCGCGGCGAGACGCGCATCACCGTCATGACCATCGACGGTGAGAACCTCGCCGACGATCCCGTCATCGCGGGGGTGACCGGCATCTACGCCGACAGCCTGCAGAACGCGGAAGTCGGCTACTCGGCGGAAACGGGTGAAGTCTTCGTCACGGCGAGCTTCGGCATGGGCCACATGGCGACCTCCGCGGTTTCCGCGACGACGATGGCCCAGAACTGGTGGATGCATTCGGCCGGCAGCCTCGACGAGCGCAACCTGCAGCAGCTCGCGGGCCTGGAGAACGCCGGGATCTCCGCGTGGGCCGCGGTCTTCCACGAGGAAGGCACGGTCACACCCGTCAACGAATTCCAGGATGCGAGCTTCGACCAGAAACTCTCCGGTTTGCAGACCGGTATCGAATGGTCGCGCGCCCTGGGCGGCGGCAGCTTCGGTCTCGGCGCGATGTTCAGCCAGGGCGACGCGTCCGCGAACATGAACGCCAACCTGGCGAGCGCGCGCGGCGACGCGTCGGCGTACGGCCTCAGCGCCAACTACCGTCACGGCGGCGGCTTCTACGTGAACGCCACCTGGCAGTCGATGACGATGGACGTCGACTTCCGGGCGCCCGGCACCTACTCAAACGCCACCGGCGCGACGGAAGCCGAGGGCGACGGCTTCAGCGCGGAGGTCGGATACGCGCGCAAGCTGACATCCGGTCTCACGCTCGCGCCACAGGTGCAGTACGCGACGGTCGACGTCGAGATGGACGACTTCGCGTCGAGCGACGACGTGTACGTGTTGTCCGGGCTGGGCGGCAAACATTCGCTGCTGCGCGCCGGGATGTCCGTGTTCAAGACCTTCGAGACGACCAACGGCTCGATCACGCCAATCGCGGAGTTGAGTTACCTCGACGTGATGGACGGCGAGAGCGTCATCTCGTCGAACGGTGTGTCATTCGCGAACGACACCTCGGGTTCGGGTTACCAGTTCGAGCTCGGTATCGCGGGCCGATACAAGGCCTGGGACATCAGCGGACGACTGGGCATGGCGGATACGAGCGCGACCGACCAGTCGCTTTCGACCAACCTCACCGTCCGTTACCGCTGGTAGGCCCCGATGAACACTCCGAAGAATCTGACCGGCCTGTCGATCAGCCTGCTCGCACTCGCGATGAGCGCGCCCACGTTCGCGGCGGAAACCGCGAAGCCGGACGAGGAGAAGAAAGACACGGAGAACCTCGAGGAAATCCTCGTCACGGGTTCGCTGATTCCGCGAGAGGCGAACGACGGGATGTCTCCCATTACCGTCGTCACCGCTGAGGACATGGCCGAGAAGGGCCTCATGTCGATCGGCGACGTCATGGACTCGCTGACCGAGAACAGCGGTTACACGGAAGGCAAGGCGTCGAACCTGCTCGGCCGGTTCACCACCGGCGGCCAGGAGGTCAACATCCGCGGCTTCGGCACGGGCCGCACGCTGATCCTGCTCAACGGCCGCCGGCTCGCGGACTATCCACTGCCGTTCGGCGGCGAGCAGAACGGCGTGGACGTCGGGGCGATCCCGATGTCGGCGCTGGCGCGCGTCGAACTACTGTCCGCCGGCGCGTCCGCCATCTATGGATCCGACGCCATCGGCGGCGTGATGAACTTCATCACCAAGCGCGACATGGACCAGACCGAGGCGAGCCTGACCGCCGGCGGTTTCCAGGGCGGCGCGGGCGAAACGCTGATGGGCTCGATCATCACCGGCAATTCGTTCCAGCGCGGCTCCTTCACGATCGGTCTCGACGCGTTCGTGAACGAGCAGATCCTCGCGAGCGACGTCGACTACCTGAAGAAACACGCGCCCTACAACGCCGGCATGGTTTCGATCCAGCGAAACACTCCGCCGGCGCCCGTGACCTCAGTCGTTTCGCCCGGGGCCTGCGCACCGTTGGGACTCGAATTCGCCGAAGACTCCTGCATCGGCGAGGTCAGCCACACGATCTCCTTGCAACCAGAGATACGCCAGGTCTCGGGCTTCTTCGACGGACGCTTCGACCTGACCGACAACCTCGAACTGTTCGGCACCGGCATCGTCACCGACAACAACTACCGCACGCGCAGCAACGTGCTGTTCTGGAACGGCGTGGTCGCGAACGAGGGCATGTCCTCGGCCGTGTTCCTGACTCGCGGTTTCACCGGTGACGAACTCGGCTCTTCCGATGTCGAGGCGAGCCAGCGGATGTGGACGGCGACCGTCGGCATCAAGGGCGGCCTGCAGCTCGGCGACGACCAGTGGCACTGGGACGTCAGCTACTCGCACGCGCGTTATCAGACCCGCGAGACGTCCATCAACCTCAAGGAAGAAGGCATCCGCGACTGGATTCTCGAGGGTGCATCGTCCGTCACCGCGGATCCGATGCAGCAATACACGTTCTTCGTCGACGACGACTTCTACGACAACCGGCTGGTCGACAACATCGCGCGGCCCGTGGGTTCCGCCGACGTGGATGCGCTGATCGGCGAGAACGTCATGCGCGCCAACGCGTCGTCGCAGTTCCTCACGTTCACCCTCGACGGGACACTGGGCGACCTGGGCTTCCTCTACAAGCCGCTCAAGTTCGCGCTGCGTTCGGAGATCGCGCGCCAGTCCACCGAGATCATTCCCGACGAGCGTTCGCTGAACACCGACGGCGAGGGCTGGTACAACATCGGCGCGATTTCGTCGCGCGGCGATCGCGACCGGAAGGCGCTGGCGCTCGAGCTCGCGATCCCGGCGCTGTCGAAGCTCGACATTTCGCTCGCCGGCCGCGTCGATCACTACAGCGACGCGTCGAGCATCTCGAGCCGGCCCTCGGGGCAGGTGAAGTTCCTGTTCCGCGCCAACGACTGGCTCAAGATCCGCGGCGGCTACTCGCAGACGTTCCGCGCGCCGGACATGTTCAATCTCTACGGCGAGTCCGATGCGTTCCAGACCATCGCCGATTTTTCGGCGCCGGGATGTTTCGACGGCGAAGTCTACGTGTGCGGTTTCAGCACCATCGCGACGACGCGCCGCCCGGACACCGGGCTCACCGAGGAACACGGCAACGACTATGGCGTCGGCATCATCTGGACGCCGATCACCCAATTCGGCGTCAGCCTCGACTGGTATCGCATCAGGCTCGAGGACCTCGTCGTCACCGAAAGCGCGTACGACACGCTGCTGCGCGAATGGCAGTGCGACAACGGCGTGCTCGAAGGGTCCTCGCAGCTGTGCGCCGACGTCCGCGGCCGCATCACGCGCAACGGCTTCGGCGCCGTCGAACACATCACCGTCCAGCCGATCAACCAGGACAGCATGCAGCGCGAGGGTCTCGACCTGCGCGCGGACTTCACGTACGAGTCGGAGAAGCTGGGTCAATTCACGACGACCCTGTTCTACTCGAAGGTCCTGAAGTTCGAGCTGAGCAGCTTCGAGGGCGACGAGCCGATCGATCTGCGCTACGGCTGGCAGGGTCAATCCACCCCCGAAAACGCGATGAGCCTGACGCTCGCCTGGAACAACCCGATCTCGGCGGGCAAGTCGGTCGGCGCCGCGCTCTACGTGAATCGCAATGGCGGCGTCTACAACTTCTCGCAGACGCAGTTCCTCGAGCCGCTCTACGACGTGAACCTGACCGCGCGTTACCAGTTCAGCGCGCGGGCCGAGGTGAGCCTGACGCTGGACAACATCCTGTACAGCAAGCCGCAGGACAACGGCGGCGGCATCTGGCCTTACTACTGGGCGCACCTGCAGAACGGCAACGCGCTCGGACGCGCCGCGTACCTGTCGATGCGCTACTCGTTCGATTGAGCACCGTGAACCGCTTGATCGTCACCGCGCTCGCCGCGTCCCTCGCCGTTTCGACGGCGATGGCGGCGCCACCCGCGCATCCGCCACTCGAGCTGACCGACATCATCGCGAGGCCCAAGTACCTGGAATTGAAGATTTCGCCGGATGGCAGGTACTTCGCCGGCACCGCGGTAACCGACGAGGGCAGGGCGGTGCTGCACATCCTCGACCGGCGGACCCTGTCCGTCGTGCACACCGAGGCGTACGAGGGCCCGCTGGGAGTCGGCGAGATCAGTTGGCACGACAACCATCACCTGCTGATCAACTCCACGTACAAGAGCGAACTCGCGGAAGGGCGGGGCAGCGCGGGGCTTTTCCTGCTCGATATCCGCACCAAGGACATCCGGCGCGTCTGGAGCGGCGACGGCACCGCGGACTACGGCGGCTTCGAGGGCGCCGAGGTCGGACGCCGGATCGACGACTCTCACTACTGGCTGACCGTCGGTCCTTCCGGGTCTACCTACTCGGAATTCCCGTTCGTCTACCTCTACAAGCTGAACATCTTCACCGGCCGCGCGACGCGCGTGATGAAGTCGCCGTCGCGGGTCGCGAGTTTCGTGTTCAACAACGACAACGAAGTCACCCATGCCGTGGGGGCGCTGCCCGACGACTTCGATTCGACGGTGGTCCACAAACGCGTCGACGGCGAATGGGTGCTCGAGGGCATCTACTCCAACGCCAAGGGGGCAAGCGTTCCGGTCCGCTGGCACAAGTTCGATCCCGACAAGATCCTCTACCGCGACAACACCGACGCGCAGACCATCGGCTATTTTTGGGTCGACGCGAAGACCGGGAAGAAGGAACTCATCCACCGCGATCCGCGCGTCGATCTCGACGAGGTCGTATTCAACGAGGACGACGAGGCGATCGCGGTCAAGAGCCAATACGACTACCCGACGTACCTGCCGCTCTTGCCCGACGACCGCCAGGTGAAGCGGCGCCAGCGGCTGGTCGCGGCCTTTCCGGGTAGTTCGATCGCGATGGAGTCATCGACCGCCGACGGGCTCGAACACGTGCTGCGCGTCCACGGCGACCGCGAGCAGGGACAGTTCTATCTATGGAACGAGTACGACGGAAAGATCCGCCACCTCCTCGATCCACGTCCGAGCGTGAAGGCCAGGGATTTCCCGCAGACACACGCCGTGAAGTTCAAGGCGCGCGACGGGCTCGATCTCGTCGGCTACCTGACCGTCCCCAATCACAAGGAAATGAAGAAGCTGCCGCTGATCGTGCTGCCACACGGCGGACCGCACGGCGTGCGCGACTACTGGGGCTACGACATGGAAGCCGCGACCTTCGCCAACGCGGGCTACGCCGTGCTCAAGGTCAACTACCGTGGCTCGGGCGGCTACGGCAAGGACTTCCACTACGCGTGGTATCGCCACTGGGGTCTCGAGATGCAGGACGATCTCGAGGACGGCGTGTTGTGGGCCGCGCAGGCCGGCATCGCGGACCTCGATCGCGTCTGCATCTACGGCGCCTCGTACGGCGGCTACGCGGCGTTGATGGGCGTCGTGAAGACACCCGACCGGTACAAGTGCGCGATCGGTTACGTCGGCGTCTACGACCTCAACATCATGCACGGCGTGGGCGACGTCAGCCGCTCGCGGGCCGGGCAGAAATATCTCGATGCCGCGCTGGGTACCGATCCCGCCGACCGGGCCGCGCGCTCGAGCACACCCCACGTCGCGAAGATCAAGGCGCCGGTATTCCTCGTGCACGGCATGCAGGACGACCGCGCGCACTTCCAGCACTACGTGGAAATGCGCGATGCGCTGAAGAAGCGCAACCACCGCTTCGAAACCCTGCTGGTGCCGCGCGCCGGCCACGGCGCGCGCGATCTCGCGAGCGTTCGCGAGATCAGCTGCCGCATGATCGACTTCTTCGACCGCCACATCGGCGACAAGAAGCCGACCGACGTCCCGGACGATTGCCAGTTCCCGGGCTCGAAGAAATTGCCGTATGAATATTTCGAGGGTTCCAGATGAGGGTGCTGCTTCCGCTCGTCGCATTCCTGGCGGTCGCGCCGGCGCATGCGCAACCGACGTTCGAGAAGCCCGATTGCTCGGCGTTCGCCGGCGCGCCGAAACCCGAGGTCCGGTGTTATCGCGAGATCCGCCACGCCTGGCAGGAGAAGAATTTCGCCGCGCTGCAGAAGACCGGACTGATGTTCGTCTACATGGAGCGGCCCGACATCGAGTCCGCGCCCGACGCGCGCGAGGTGATCGAGCGGAAAGTCGAAGGCTCATTCCTGATCCGCTTCTCCGTCGCTACGGATGGAAGAGTCAGTGAGGTGAAGGTCGAGGAAGTCACCGCCGGAATCGAACCACTCGCGAAATTGTGGGCCGACACGATCCGGCAGTGGACCTTCGTGAAGGCGGAGCGGCCCGTCTCCGGCGTGGAGTATCGCCGGATCTACCTGTATCCCAAGGACGAAGCGAAACAGCATGACGAACGAGTGCACTGAACATCCCGCCGACGTGGTCGCGGATGCAACCGCGGCGGCCGAGCCCGCTCCCGCCGAATCGAAAGGCGCAAAGGAGTCCCCGCCCGCCAACGAGCCGGTAAAGAAGTCCTGCTCGCCCGGCATCACCGTCTGGATGAACCGCAACCGCGTTTCGCTTGCGTTCACGTCCTATCAAAGTGGCCGGTTGTACCTGCTCGGATCGGATCAGAAGGGAAGGCTGTCGTTCCACGAACGGATCTATCAGCGCGCGATGGGCATCGTCGCCGACGGACAGCGCCTCTTCATGGGCGGGCTGTACCAGATCTGGCGCTTCGAAAACATCCTGCGCGAAGGGCAGACGGCGAACGGGATGTTCGACCGCTGTTACGTGCCGCGTAACGCGCAGTTCACCGGCGCCGTCGACATTCACGAGCTCGGCCTGCGCGAGGACGGCGGCGTCGTGTTCATCAACTCGCGTTACAACAGTCTGTGCGCGCCCAGCATCACGCACAGTTTCAAGGTCATCTGGAAACCGCCGTTCATCAGTCAGATCGTGCCGGAGGATCGCTGCCACCTGAACGGTCTCGCGATGAAGGACGGCAAGCCGAAATACGCGACCGCCGTGTGCCGGTCGGACACGATCGACGGCTGGCGCGACCGCCGGCACGACGGCGGCGTCGTGATCGACATCGAGACCAACGAGATCGTGTGCGAGGGTCTCTCGATGCCGCATTCGCCGCGCTGGGCCGACGGCAAGTTGTGGGTGCTGAACTCGGGCACGGGATACCTGGGCACGGTGGACTTCGACACCCGGCAATTCGTGCCGAAAATCTTCTGCCCGGGATTCCTGCGCGGTCTCGCCATCAAGGGCCACTTCGCCGCGGTCGGCTTGTCGAAACCGCGTTACGCGCGCTTCGACGGCCTCGACCTGCAAAAGAATCTCGAGCAGAAGGACAGCCAGGCCTGGTGCGGCGTGCAGATCCTGGATCTGCGCACCGGAACCGTCGTCGAATGGGTCCGGCTCGATGGGCCGGTGACCGAATTGTTCGACGTCGCGTTCATCGAGGGCGTCAAATGCCCCATGGCCCTGGGGCAGCAGAGCCCGGAGAACCTGTCGCTGATCACGATCGAGGGCGACTGAGCCGCCGGGGTCAAATCGTGGCCTAACCTCCGCGGATTCATTAGCATGCGGTCCCCCGAAATGAAACGAGAGGGATCCTCCATGCAAGTCAGGAAATGGGTTACCGGTTTTGCCATCGCAGCGCTCGCCGCGGCCGCGACGGTCGGCATCGCCGCCGCGGACAAGAAGTCCGTGGGGGCGATCGAAAGCGCGGTCGCGGGCGGCTGGCGCAGCGATGACGCCAAGGCGCGCGACGCGGAGCGTCATCCGGTCGATGCGCTCGCGTTCTGGGGGCTGAAGCCCGGGATGGTTATCCTCGAGATTCAGCCCGGCGGCGGCTGGTGGACCGAAATCCTCGCGCCCTACGCAAAGCTCACGAAGGGTGAGTTCTACGCGACGGCGGCCGACCTGGACGATCCGGCCCTCTCCGAAAACGCGAAGAAGGGTCGCGCCGATTTCGCGGCCAAGTACGCCGACGAAAACGTGTACGGCAAGGTGAACCTCGTGAACTGGGGGCCGAAGGCCGCGCCGCTGCCGGCGGACAAGTTCGACTTCGTATTGCTCGCGCGCGGCATGCACGGCTGGATTCGCCAGGGCGCCGCGGACGCGAATCTCGCGAAGGTCTTCGCGAGCGTGAAGCCGGGCGGCATCCTCGCGATCGAGCAGCATCGCGCGCCCGCGAACCAGGATCCTTCCGTGTTCAACGGTTACGTGCCCGAGCAGACGGTCATCGATCTGGCGACCAAGGCGGGCTTCAAGCTCGACGCGAAGTCCGAGATCAATGCGAATCCGAAGGACACCAAGGATCATCCGTTCGGCGTCTGGACGCTTCCGCCGGTGCGGCAGTCGTCCGAAGGCGGCAAGCCGGTCGACCCGTCGTTCGATCGCGCCAAGTACGACGCGATCGGCGAATCGGATCGCATGACGCTGCGCTTCGTGAAGCCGAAGAAGTAAGCCACACGCGATGAAACAGATCGGCGGCATCCTGCTCAAGGGCCTGGTGACGATCCTCCCCATCGGCCTGACGATCTACTTCGTCTACTGGCTGGGTGTCACCACCGAGAGTCTGCTGTCGCAGCCCATCAAGTGGCTGGTCGGGCCGAACTACTGGCCCGGCATGGGCGTGCTGATGGGCTTCCTGCTCCTGTTCGTGGTCGGGCTCGCGGTGAACGCGTTCGTCGTTCGCCGCGTGCTCGGTCTCGGCGAGGAGCTGCTGCTGCGTGTGCCGGTCGTGAAGACCGTGTACAGCGCGATCCGCGACATGACGCGGCTCGTCAATACCGAGAAGCGCAAGGGCGATCTCGACCGCGTCGTCACGATCGAATTCGAATTCGGGAAGCTGATCGGGTTCGTGACGCAGGAACACGCGAACACGCTCGGCATCGGGGGCGGCGACGACCTCGTCGCCGTCTATCTACCCATGAGTTACCAGATCGGCGGTTATACCGTGTACCTGCCCCGCAGCCGGCTGTCCGAGACGGATCTCACCGTCGAGCAGGCCATGCGCATAGTCCTGACCGGCGGCGTCCGCGGCAGATAATGGGGACATTCCCTGTTTCCTAGCAAAAGGGGACAGACCTCGATGAGGGGCTCGACGAGTCCCGGCGATTGCTGCGTCCGCGTTGACGGCATGGCCGTCGCCCACGCGATGGGTTTCGCTACCGCGGCGCGCCCCAGCCATTGAAGGCGCCAGGCGATGGACCGCCGGCCGCGGGGGCGGGTTATCTGTCTCTGCCAATCTGTGAAGGCGCCTAGCGCAGTCTGAGGGCGTTCCTTGCCGGCTCCGTGCCTTGCGCGAACGCCGGATGCGCCGCGTACGCTCAGCCCCATCGCATGTGCGCCGTCCATGCCGTGCACTCACCGCGGTGATCGCCGGGACTCATCGAGCATCACACCGACGCGACTATCACCTCGTATCGCTCGTAGCTGACGTCAAACATCCGCCGCGCTTGGTGGCTAAGAGCTAAGAGAAGAGTCGCAAGACTGGATGGCAGCGTGCCAACAATTCAGGTCTGTCCCCGTTTGCTAGGAAACGAGGAATGTCCCCATTAACCGCCGGCTTTCTTCACGTCGGTGTAGCCGAGCTTCTTGAGTTCATCAACCAGGCGGTCGCGGTGGTCGCCCTGGATTTCGATCACGCCGTTCTTCACGGTGCCGCCGGTGCCGCATTTCTTCTTGAGCGTGCTGCAGAGTTCTTCCAGCTGGGGGCCGGGCAGCGGAATGCCGCGGATCGCGCTCACGCCTTTGCCACCGCGGTGCGCGGTCTCTTTCCAGATGCGGATCGCGGCGGCTTTCGGCTGTACTGCGGGCTTCATGTCTTTTCCTCGAGCGAAATCCAGCGCTCCATGCGTTGCGCGATCAGCGTTTCGAGCTCAGCGGCCCGTGCGCCGTCGCGATGCATTTCATCCGGACCCACGAGATAGTAATCCGGCGCGCACATCTTCCGGGTGAGCGCGGTCTGCTCCGCTTCGAGCTTTTCGATTTCGGCCGGCAGCGATTCGAGCTCGCGCGTTTCCTTGTAGCTGAGCTTGCGCTTCGCCGGCGCGGGCGCCGATTCGGGCGCCGCCACGGTGATCGTCTCCTTGCGAGCGACCGGAGCGGCGGGCTGCGGCCGCTGCCGGACCCAGTCCGCGTATCCGCCGACGTACTCGCGCCAGCGCCCGTTCCCCTCGGCCGCGATCGTCTGCGTCACCACGTTGTCGAGGAACGCGCGGTCGTGGCTGACCAGCAGCAACGTGCCCGAATAATCCTGCAGCATGTTCTCGAGCAGCTCGAGCGAATCGATGTCGAGGTCGTTCGTCGGTTCGTCGAGCACCAGCACGTTCGCGGGCCGCGCGAACAGGCGCGCGAGCAGCAGGCGGTTGCGCTCGCCGCCCGACAACATGCGGATCGGCGCGTTCGCCCGGCGCGTGGGAAACAGGAAATCTCCGAGATAACTCGTCACGTGTTTGCGGGCGCCGCCGACCTCGACCCAGTCCGATCCGGGCGAAACGGCCTCGGAGAGCGTCTTCTCCGGATCGAGCTGCTCGCGAAGCTGGTCGAAGTACGCCACCTGCAGGTTCGTGCCGCGGCGGATCCGCCCGGAATCGGGCTCCAGCGTACCGACGATGAGGCGGATCAGCGTCGTCTTGCCCGCGCCGTTCGGCCCCAACAATCCGACACGGTCGCCGCGCATGATGCGCAGCGACACATCGTCGAGCACCCGCCGCTCGCCGAAACTCTTCGAGACGTTCTCGAACTCCGCGACGAGCTTTCCGGAACGTTCACCGCCGTCGACCGCGAGACGGATCGATCCGAGTCGCTCGCGCCGCGCCGCGCGCTCTTCGCGCAGGTGCTCGAGGCGTTTCACGCGCCCCTCGTTGCGCGTGCGGCGCGCCTCCACGCCCTTGCGGATCCACACTTCTTCCTGCGCCCAGAACTTGTCGAAGCGGCGATTCGCGAGATCCTCCGCCGCGTCGAGCTCCGCCTTGCGCTGTTCGTAGGTCGAGTAGTTGCCGGGGAAAGTGCGCAACTGGCCGCGATCGAGCTCGGCGATGCGCGTGACTACTCGATCGAGGAATCGTCGGTCGTGCGTGATGACGATGCAGGTGACGTTCCGCTGCAGCAGCTCCTCGAGGATCTCGATGCCCTCGAAGTCCAGGTGGTTGGTCGGCTCGTCGAGCAGCAGCAGGTCCGGTTCGAGCGCGAACGCCAGGGCGAGCGCGCCGCGCTTGCGTTCGCCGCCCGACACTGTCTCCGGCGAGGCATCGACGTTCACCGCGAAGCGGTGCAGGTATTCGGCGAGCCGGGTCTCGGCCGCGTGGCGATCCCGCTCGTCGTGGATGGCCGCGAATTCCCCGCGCGCCAGCAGCGACTCGCGCAGCGTCGCGGCCGGCGGCAGCACCGGCTCCTGCTCGACGAGCGCGATCCTCAGCCCAGGCTTGCGCTGCACCTCGCCGTCGTCGAGCGGCAGGCGCCCGGCGAGCACGCCTAACAATGACGACTTGCCCGTGCCATTGCGGCCGATGAGTCCGATGCGTTCGCCCGCGGCGATCGCGAGCGCCGCGCGATCGAGAAGCGGAGTGAGCCCGAACGCGAGTTCCGCGTCCTTGAGTGCGATGATCGTCACGGGAACGTTATCGGCCGCTTACAGCGGGTTCGCAAGCTCCAGCCAGATCCATTCCGTCGCGTCGGTGACGTTCGGGCCGCGTCCGCCCGTGGACGGATAGTTGTTGTCGTTCACGATCACGACGTGCTTGCGGTCCAGCACCTGGATGGCCTCGGTGGTGTGGTACGGAAAGCGGAACGGCGTGCCGGGCGCAAGCGATTCGATGACGCCGCGCGCATTGCCGATGTGCAGCAGGTCGATGACCAGCTTTTTCGCGAGCGGCTTGCCGGCCTGCGCCTTGTCGAGGTCGATCGAATACACGCGCTTGGCCTTGGCGGCGTCGCCCTGTTCGCCATCCCGCTCGATGACCACGAAGCGGTTGCCCTCGATGCGCGACATCTCGGTGACGGACATGGTATCCGGGTCCAGCGCATATATAAGTGTGCCGGGCAGCCACTTTCCCGTCGTCGTGTCGAACTTCTGCACGCGCAGCGTCTTCGGCGGATCGTCGGCGATCGTGCCTTCGAGAATGGTCACGAGCGTGCGCCCGTCGCCGGCGATGTCCATCGCTTCGATTCCGCGCGAGTGTTCGAGACGCGCCTTGGCGCGGCCGGCGAGCACCGCGGGATGATCCGGCGAGTAAACGGCGTCGGGCAATTCGACCGGCGGCTTCAGCAGCTCTCCGTCGATCGAGAAATGCAGCAGCCATGGGCCGAACTCGTCGCCGATCCAGAACGTCTCGTCGGGCATGGTCACCAGCGACTCCGGATCCGCGTCGGCTCCCGTGAGGAATCGCTCGGGCGTGTTCTCCTCGGCGATGCGCCACGGAAAGAACTTCGCGGGATCGGATAGTTCGATGACCGCCTGCAGCGCGCTGCGCGAGTCGCCGCCGGCGGCCGTGCGTGGGCGCGCGTCGAACAGATAGATGGCGAGCCGGTAGTCGGGACTGTTCCACTTGCGGCCGAAGCCGTTGTCCGAGAGCGCCCACCAGGCGCCGGCCGTGGGGCCGGGCTTGATCGAACTCACGCCCTGGACGGGCTGTGCGTCGAAGCGCGGCGCCGCGGCGCGTCTGCCTGCGTCGTCGAATTCGCCCGACGACGGCGGGCCGCGAAACGCGTCGGCCGGCATCAGGATATGGCCGAGAAGTTCGACCGCCGGCGGCGGTGGCGGAGCCGGCGGCGGCACCGCCTTGGTCGCGGTGGGCTTGGAAGCAGTGGGTTTCGCGGCGGGCCTGGTCGCGGGTCTGGCCGCAGGCTTCGCGGCCGGCTTCGAACTACTCGTTTCCGGTTTCTTCGTCGTCTGGGCGACCCCGTCCGCCGCGAGCACGAACGCGAGCGCGCACGCCGCGACGAGCGAGGCGGCGACCGTCAGGACGCGCGATCGGGCAGCAAGCATGCGGGAATTCTACCTGCGGCATCGGCGATGCTCACCAGCCTCGCCGGGGAATATGTGATGTCCCGGGCCGAAGTCGTCAGCCGGGCGGCTGCGGCGCGATGACCTGGAAGCCCAGCAGCTCGACTTCCCTGCACCGATAGTGCTCCTTGCATTCCTCGTCGCTGCACAGGTCGGTGGATAGATACTTCTTGTTGTCGTCGCAGAACACGGTGACGACGCAGGCACGGGCGCCCTGTTCGTGCGCGATCTCGAGCGCCCCGAGCAGGTTCGCGCCGGAGCTGATGCCGACCGCGATGCCGAGCTCGTTCGCGAGCCGCTGCGACATCACGATCGCATCGCCGTCCCACACGTCGAGGATCCGGCCGAGTTCGCCGAGCTTCACGATCGATGGCACGAACTCGTCGCTGATGCCCTGGATGCGATGGCGTCCGACCTTGTGCCCGGTGCGCAGGGTGGGGGAGTTCGCGGGCTCGAGCGGATAGGCGTGGATGCCTTCGCCGAAGCGTTCGCGCAGGTGGCGCGCGACGCCCATCACCGTGCCGCCGGTGCCGACGCCCGCCACGAATGCGGTCGGCGTCTTGCCGAGCGTCGCGAGCTGCGCGGTGATCTCGGGGCCCGTGGTTTCGTAGTGCGCCTGCACGTTCGCGCTGTTGTCGAACTGCTGCGGCCGGAACACGTGGCCCGCTTCGCGCGCGAAATCGTCGGCCATGCGGATCGATCCGAGAAAGCCGCCGAGCTCGGCGGACACGGGAATCACGGCGGCCCCGAGACTCTGTATCACGAGCACGCGCTCGCGGCTCATCCAGTCCGGCATGTAGATGCGCACCGGATGACCGAGCGCGCGGCCGATGGCCGCGAACGAGATGCCGGTGTTGCCGCTCGTCGCCTCGGCGATCACGTCGCCGGGAGCGATTTCGCCGGTCGCGTAGGCACGCTGCAGGATGTAGAGCGCCATGCGGTCCTTGATGCTGCCGGTGAAGTTGTAAGCCTCGTGCTTGGCGTATATGCGGTGTTCGTGACCGCGGTAACGAACGTGAAGCTCGAGCATGGGCGTGGCGCCGACGAGGCGCGACAACGCGGAAAGTTTGAGTTCGGCCATGCGGCGCGATTCTACCCGCGAACCCGTCGGCGGATTCCCCTGATACAGTGCGCGCATGTTCCGCACCTCGCTGCTCATCGCCTGCGCCCTGGCGTGCGCAGCCCTCCCGCCGCGTGCCGGGGCGCATGCCGTCGGAACGAGCTACCTGTTCGCCGAATTCGATCCGGCCGACGGTCCGGTGAAACTGCGCTGGGAGATGAATGCGGGCGAACTGGCGTGGAACGTCTTCATCGACGCCGATGCCGATGGCACGATCACGCAGGACGAGCTGGATCGCGCAAGGCCGACGCTGGCGCCCGCCATCGGCGGCCAGATCGAAGCGACACGCGGTGGAACACCCTGCACGCTCTCGTACGATCGAGCCCAGGTACGACCCGCGGACGGTCACGACGTCGTGTCCGTTTTCCTTCAGGCTGACTGCCCGCGGCAAGGCCTCCTTGCCATCGGCGGGCCGCTGTATCTCTCAGGGTACGAGCAACGCGTGATGCTGGAGATCGCGCGCGGCGGCGAGAACACGGCCGTCGTGCTCAGCCTGGATGAAAACACCTGGTCGGAAACGAAGCGTATTTCCGCCTGGGAGAGTTTCGTGCACTTCCTGGGACAGGGCATCTGGCACGTGCTGATCGGCTACGACCACATCGCGTTCGTGCTGCTGTTGCTGCTGCCCTCGGTCATGCGTCCGCGGGACGGCAAATGGCATGGCGCCGACGGACTCGGTCCGGTCGCGCGCGACATCGTGACCATCGTCACCGCGTTCACGGTCGCGCATTCGACGACCCTCGCGCTCGCGATCACGGGTATCGTCACGTTGCCCACCCAGCCGATCGAGCTCGCGATCGCCGCGTCGATCGCGGTGGCGGCCGCCATCAATCTCATGCCGCGCCTGTCGCATGCGCGTCTGCCGCTCGCGTTCGGCTTCGGACTGGTCCACGGGTTCGGATTCGCGAACGCGCTGAGCAATCTCGAGGCCGAGGGCGCCGGGCTCGTGCCGCTGCTCGCGGGATTCAATCTTGGCGTGGAAGTCGCGCAGCTCGCGATCGTCGCGCTGGTTCTGCCGGTCATCTACGCGGTGCGGCGCACGCACTGGTATTCGAACGGCGTGTTGCCGCTCGGTTCTTGCGCGCTGGGCGCGGCCGGCCTCGTCTGGCTGGTCCAGCGCCTCTAGTTAGTTGGCGCTCTTGCGACGCGGCGGCGCCTTGCGGCCCGACGCGGTCAGGATTCCCGAGTAGCCGTACATCTCGTTGTCGGGGCAGGGAATGACCTGCACGTCGATGCTCGAGGTGACGAAGCCGTTGTTCGACATCGCCGAGCGCATGTCGTCGATGCTGAGGTTCGAGCCGGGGAACAGCCGGTCCCCGCACTTGTAGGCCTCGCAACGATGCAGCGCGTGGATGATGAACGTGCCGCCGGGCGCGAGCATCGAGGTCACGTTGCGCATGCAGTTGGTCCATACCGAGCGGTCGCTCGAGATCGCGTCGATGCAGAAGCCCGTGACGATGAGGTCGTAGAAACTCTCGCGCGAAGGTCCGAGCGGCTGGGGCAGACGCGCGTCGCTCACGTACAGTCCGCGCACCACCTTGCGCGTGAGCGCCTCGCGCTGGATGACGCGCGCCGCGCTCGCGTTGGGTTCGCCTTCGCAGGCGAGCACGTAGCGCGTGAAGCGGTTCCACTCGGGAGCGCTTTCATCCGCGCACAGCCATTCGCGTACTTCGGACAGGTTGTCGGCCAGCCAGTCCGCCATGTCCATGCGAAACGTGTACTTGGATGCGGAGATCGCACGGTGCAGCGTCGGTCCGCATCCGTATTCGAGTCCGCGGCCGAAGTGCGAGCTCGCCGCTCGCAGTACGTCTATCTGGTATGCGAGCACGGCCTGCTCATCGGGCAGGACGACTTCGCTGTAGTAGGTGTCGAAGTAGTCGCGGGCTTTCCACTCGGAGTAGTCAGCGACCAGGGGATTTCGCGTCAGGCTCCCGTCCATCACTGTCACCTTTCTAGTCCGTTAGTTATTGATTGGGCTTTTTGTTAAACCCTTATGTCGGAGAATACTTACAGCCCCCGTCGCCCAATAGCCGAAGTCCCCCTACTAGAACACCTGTGCGGCGCCCTTCCGGCCTACTGCAAGTCCATGGTCTTATGGGTGAAATTGCCCAGTTGGGCAGCGGAAACCGCGCAAACGTGAAGGTGGATCAACGTGCAAGTTACGGCCACGGGTAACAATAATCGGCCATGAACGCCCGCCCCGAATCAGCGCAGGCCGCCCCGGATGCCCAGTTGCCGGCCGAATTCCGCTCGGCGCTGGAGCTCGCGCAGGCGGCCGTCTGGGACTGGCGGCTGACCGGCGACCGGTTTCAGGTCGACGAGGCCTGGACGCGCGCGCTCGGGATAGACGTGCCCGGCGGCGCGATGTCCATCGAGCAATGGAAGCGCCGCATCCATCCGGACGACCTCGGCGCGTTCGTCGCCGCGGCGGACTCCTGCCAGCACGGCGGCGACCGGTTCGAGTGCGAATACAGGTTGTTAGCCGCGGGCCATCGCTGGTTGTGGGTGCTGCATCGTGGCCGCGTCGTGCTGCGCGAACGCGACGGCTCCGCCGCGCGCATCACCGGCCTGCTGCTCGACATCGATCGCCGCAAGAGCGAGGAGGTCGCGCGCAGCGACAGCGAATCGCGCCTCGCGACCGCACTGTGGGGCGCGCGCGCCGCGTTCTGGCAGTGGCACGTCCCGAGCAACGCGCGCACCGCGAGTCCGCTGTGGCTCGCGATGACGGGATACTCGCGCGCGCAATGGGAAGCCCAGCCGAATCCGTGGTTCAGCAATCTGCATCCCGACGACCGCGAGCGCGTGGACACCCAGCTGCGCGAACACGCGCAGGGCGAGCGCGACTCCGTCGAATTCGAATACCGCTTCAAGACCGCGAACGGCGAATACCGCTGGATGCAGGATCGCGGCCGCGCCGTCGAATGGGATCTGCAGGGCCGCCCGGCGCTGGTCATCGGCGTCTCGCTCGACATCGACGCCGCCAAGCGCGCCGAAGCGCACGTCGCCTCGAGCGAACACATGCTCGAGACCGCGGCGTGGGGCGCGGGCATCGGCCTGTGGGAAACGAACTTCGTCACCGACACCACGCGCTGGTTCAACGACTGGTGCGACCGGCACGACATCTATCCCTGCGACGGAACCGATCACGTGCATCGCTGGGACGAGAACCTGCACCCCGACGAGGGGCCGGAGGCGACGCGCCGCTTCTACGAACACGTCAACGGCAAGGCCGAGTACTACGACGCCGAGTACCGCATCAAGACGCGCGGCGGCCTGTGGCGCTGGGTGTTCGAGCGCGGGCGCGTGGTGGAGCGCGACGCGAACGGCAATGCCGTGCGCATGCTGGGCGTGTGCATGGATCTCGACGAGGCGAAGGTCGCCGAGCGGCGCGCGAACGCGCGCAACGAACGCGTCGAGACCGCCCTGCAGCTAACTACCGCCGGCGTTTGGGACTGGGACGTCGAGCATGGCCAGCCCAACCACACCGACGGCTACTACCGCGTGTTCGGCGTGGACCCGGCGTTCGGCCGCGCGAACCCGAACACCTGGCGACAGCTGCTCGGCACGGATCCGGAAAACGAGATCGAGGATTTCCGCAACCGACTGAGGCACGTCGATCCCGGCGCGTCGATGCTCGAAACCGAGTACCGCTTCCGCCATACCGACGGCAGCTGGCACTGGGCCCTCGATCGCGCGTACGTGATCGAACGTGCGCCCGACGGCAGCACGCGGCGCGTCCTCGGCCTGGTCGTCGACATCACGGCGCGCAAACTGCGTGAAATGGCGCTGTCCGCCGGCGCGCAGCGTTTCCGCGCGATCGCCAAGCAGCTGCGCTGCATCATCTACGAGATCGATGCCGAGTCGAATCAATTGACGAGCGAGGGCGGCGAGCTCGTGCTCGGGTATCCGCCCGGATACAAAGGGCGCGCCGCCGACTGGACCGCGCTGGTGCATCCCGAGGACCAGCCGCAGCTCAAGACCTGGTACGACCGCAACGCCGACGCGACGATGGCCCTGCAGTACCGCATCCGGCACCACGACGGTCACTACGTGACGCTGCTCGATTCCAGCGTCGCGGTGCGCGACGCCGCGGGCAGGACCCTGCGCATCGTCGGCGTCGCGATCGACATCAGCGAGCAGGCGCGCCAGCAGGAGGCGCTGCGAGAGTCGCAGGAATTGCTGCAGATCGTGGCCGCCGGCACCGGCGACTGGCTGATCCTGGTCGACACCGAGCGGCGCGTGCAGTTCATCAACCGCGGTATCCGCTCGCATTCGCGCCAGAGCATCGTCGGCCAGCGTCTCGATGAAATCGCCATCGCCGAAGACCGCGAGAACATCCTCAACGCGCTGAAGCAGGTGCTCGAGACCGGCGATCCGGTCGACCTGCAGTTCACGAGCGACGGGACGCAGTACGGCGGACGATATTTCGACTCGCGCATCCGCGCGGTGCGCTCGCCCACCGGGATCACCGGCGCGGTCATCAACATCACCGAAATCACGGATCGGCACGCGGCGATGCACCTGCGCGAAACGCAGGCCCGCATGTTCGAGCTGCTGCACGAAGGCGTGGTCGTGATCGACGTGAACAACACGATCCGCATGGCGAACCCCGCGTTCGAGCGGATGTTCGGTTTCACGGCGGGCACCGCGGTCGACACCTCGATCGACGACCTGATCGCGCTGCCGCCCGGCGCGCAACGAGGCAGCATCGAACAGCGCTTGCTGGGCTCGACCACCGAGCCGCCCGGCCTGTCGCCGGTCGAGTTCAAGTGCCGCCGGCGGGACGGCTCCACTTTCGATGCCGCCTGCGTCGCCACGCTCACGCACGTCGATGGCGAGACGCATCGCCTCGCGGTCATCACCGACGTGACGGAGCGCCGTGGGCTCGAGCGCGAGATCCTCGAGATCGCGGGGCGCGAGCAGTTGCGCATCGGGTCGGATCTGCACGACGGTCTCGGGCAGGACCTGACCGGTGTTGCCTTGATGCTGCGCAGCGTCGTGGCGCAGTTACGGAAGGAGAATTCGTCGGCGCGCGCCGACGTCGAGGACATCATCAGCCTCGTGAACGGCGCCATCGAGAGCACCCGGGCCATGGCGCGGGGCCTGGCGCCGGTCGGCGCGGATCGCGGCGGCCTCATCGCTGGCCTGCAGTCGATGGCGGTGCGAGGCATGGAGCGTTATGGTGTGCGGGCCCATTTCAGCACTTCGCTGAAAGAGCCGCTGACGCTGGACGACGCTGCTGCAACGCACCTTTACCGCATTGCCCAGGAAGCCTTCACCAATGCGATCCGCCACGGGCGGGTCACCCAGGTCATGATCGACCTGGCGACCGCGGAAGGTACCCTGACCCTGTGTGTACAGGATAACGGTAGGGGTTTCGATGAGAGGAACGCGACCAGCAACGGAATGGGCATGAAACTCATGCGCTACCGCGCGCAGATGCTGGGTGGCGACGTGACGATTTCGAACAACCCGGGTGGCGGGGTCATCGTCCGCTGCACCTGCCCCCACCGTGCGCCCATGGCCGGGGATGCGGCGCCGCGCGGCGGCTTCCCGCTCAAGGACTGAAAGCTGTCTAACTATAGTGCGCAATAGGCCCCGGGCAGGATTGACGCTCCGCCGTATCTTCGTCACGATCCGCGCCTAATATTCGGTCGTAGGGGATTAGTCATGAACGCAGCGCTGGCAACGAAACGACAGATTCTGATCGTCGACGACCATCCCATCGTTCGCCAGGGCCTGCGCCGGATGTTCGAGGCAGAGGCGGATCTCGCGGTGTGCGGCGAAGCCGACAGCGAGCCGGCCGCTCGCGAGGCGATTCGCGCGAAGAAGCCCGACATCGTCGTCGTCGACCTGTCGCTCGAGCGCGGCGACGGCATCGAACTAGTTAGACAGATGCACGCCGAGATGCCCGAGCTGCGCATGCTCGTGTTGTCGATGCACGACGAGACGATCTACGCCGAGCGGCTGCTCGCCGCGGGCGCGATGGGTTACATCATGAAGCAGGCCGCATCCGACCAGCTGCTGATCGCCGTGCGCCGCGTGCTCGACGGACGAACCTACGTCAGTGAAACGGTCCAGCGTTCCCTCGATCAGCGCGCGGGCGAAAACCGCTCCGAGACCAACGACCCGGTCGCGCGCCTGTCGAATCGCGAAGTGCAGATCCTCAACATGATCGGCCGCGGCATGAGCTCCCGCGAAATCGCGCAGGAATTCACGCTGTCCGTGAAGACGATCGAATCCCACCGCCAGACCATCAAGCACAAGCTCGGTCTCGCCACCAACAGCCAGCTTCTGCAATACGCCATGAAGTGGTTCAGCGGTGGTACGCAACGCAGTTGACGATGCGCGTTCCCGGGAAGGGTTTCCCGGAAACATCGAACCGGCCGCCGCTCGAAAAGTCCCTGTTTTTGCCGGGATTTTTCGCCCCATTCAAACCCGAAGCCCCTGAGATGCCTCCAATCCGCGTACACGGGAGAGGCGCTTGGCGGACGGTTCAACAGCTCGATTGGCCCCGATGACGAATAGCGACACGGTGGTCGAGTTCGACGCGATGCTCATCGAGCGCGCGCGTCGGGGTGACACACGAGCCTTCGAGCGTCTCTACCGCGAACACGTCGGGCGCGTGAACGGCCTGTGCCTGCGCATGACGCGCAATCCGGATCTCGCCGCCGACTGCACGCAGGACGCCTTCATCAAGGCCTGGAAGGCCCTGTCGCGTTTCGAGTCGCGCAGCAGCTTTTCGACCTGGCTGCACCGGATCGCGGTGAACACGGTGCTCGAGCGGCGCCGCGGCGGCATGAACAGCGAAGTGCCCGTCGAGGATCCGACCGAATACGAGGACCCGGTGATGGTGCTCGACACGCCCGTCGAAGAGCGCGAGCTCGAGGCGGCGATCGCATCGCTGCCGCAGGGCGCGCGCGACGTGCTCGTGTTGTGCGGATTGTATGGATACGAACACGCGGAGGCCGCGTCGATGCTCGGGATCGCCGTCGGCACCTGCAAGGCGCAGCTGCACCGCGCACGCGGACTGCTGCGCGATCGGCTCGAAAGAGGTGTGCAATGAATACGCGACGCGTGAAACGAATCGACGAACTGGCGCGCGATGTGCCGCCGCCCCGCGATCTGTGGCCCGCGATCTCCGCGGCCATCGAGGCCGAAAAGACGGCCGCCGCGGCGCCTTCGGCCGAGCGCCGCCGAAACTGGTGGCCCGCGCCGGCGGTTGCGGCTGCCATCGCGCTGGTGGCGGTCGGCGTGCTGATCGGTCGCCAGATGACCCCCGATGTGGTGGTCACGACGGCGTCGACCGGCGTCGTGCCGGCGAGCGATGCCGCGGCGATGCCGGCCGCGTTCCAGCGCGAGGCGAAATACCAGAAGGTTCGCGAGGAGCTGCTCTCCGAGGTGGAGAAGCGGCTCGAGACGATGCCACCCGAAGAGCGTGAAAAGGTGGCCGCGAGCCTCGCGACGTTGCGGCGCTCGATCGCCGAAATCGAAGCGGCGCTCGGACGCGATCCGGCCAACGCGCTGTTGCAAGAATTGTTGGTGACTTCCCGCCAGGAAGAAATGCGTGCCCTGACAGTGGTGCGCGATTCCGGCCGCCAGGAGATCTGATCATGTTCCAGCTCAAGAATCGTTTTCGCTTCGGCTTGTCGATCGTTTGCCTGCTGCCGCTCGCGGCGATGGCGCGCGAGACGACCCTGGACCGCAAGGTCGCGGCCGACGCGAACGGAGAGGTCGTCATTTCCAACGTCACGGGATCGGTGGACGTGCGCGGCTGGGACCGCAACGAAATCCAGGTCACCGGGCGCCTCGGCGAAGACGTCGAAAGACTGGACGTCGAAAGCGCCGGCGGGCGCACTGTCATCAAGGTGATCCTGCCGCGCGGCCACTCCGGTGACGCCGACGCGGAGCTGGACATACAGGTTCCGCGCGGCAGCCGCGTCGAGGCCAGCGTCGTGAGCGCGGATCTTTCCTCGCGCGGCGTGCTCGGCCAGCAGCGTCTGAAGAGCGTGAGCGGCGAGATCACCGCGGAAATCGCGGGCGACGATTCGGAGCTGCGCACGGTGAGCGGCGACCTTACGATCCGGGGCAACGGCAAACCACTGCGTCTGCGCGCCAGCACCATCAGCGGCGACATCGACCTGACGAACGCGGCGGGATCGGTCGACGTCGTGACCGTGAGCGGCGGCGCGCGGCTGGACCTGATCGACGCCAGCGATGTGCGCGGCCGCACGACCTCGGGCGAACTCGAGGTGCGGGCCAGGCTGACGCGCGATGGACGGGTCGACGTCGAAGGCGTGAGCGGAGAGATCACCCTGCGCGTCTCCGCGCCGGACGGTTTCTCCACGGAAATCGAATCCTTCAGCGGCGACATCCATGGCTGCCTGGCCGGCGGCGTGGAGCGGGTGAGCAAGTACGGTCCTGGCAAGCGGCTCAACATCCGCACCGTCGAAGCCGGCGCCCGTGTGCGCGCCAAGACCATGTCGGGCGACGTCGACATCTGCGACCGCTGAGACGCGGCTGACGCGCGGCCGACTTCCGCGCATTGCGCCGCGACCGGCCCGCTACAATGTCGGCCGCGTGCGTGTCCTCAAATGGGTTTCCATAGGTCTTGGTGCGATCCTCGCGCTCGCCGTGATCGGCGTGCTCATGGTCGTCTGGTTCGTGGATCCCAATCGGTTCAAGCCGCGGATCGAGACCGCGGTGCGCGAGGCGACCGGCCGAGAATTCACGCTGGCCGGTGACATCGAACTCGGATTTTTCCCCTGGCTCGCGTTGCGCACGGGCGGCGGCACCTTCGGCAACGCGGACGGATTCGGCGCCGATCCGATGGTGAGCTGGCAGGGCGCCCAGCTCGGCGTGAAGCTGATCCCCCTGATCCGCGGAGACCTCGTCGTGGACCGCGTGCTCATCGTCGGCGCCGACGTGCGCCTGGTGAGGAACGCGGATGGCCGCGGCAACTGGGAGGGCATCGGCGCGGACACGCCCGCCGACCCGAATGCGGAATCCCGCGACATCAGTGTCGGCGGCATCGAAATCACCGACAGCCGCGTCTCGTTCGTGGACGAAGGCACGGCGCGGCGAATCGAGGTCACCGACCTCGATCTCGAGACCGACGAAATCGTGTTGGGCCAGCCGTTCACGGACACGGAGGTCGCGGGCCGCCTGCACATGGACGGATTCGCGCCCGGGGGCGTGCCGTTCCGCCTCGAGGTTCCCAAGGCCGAACTGGACGAGGAATTCACCCGCTTCGGCGTCGAGGAATTCGAGCTCGCTTTCGGTGGTTTGGAGGCGCAGGGCGGCGTACGCGGCAACCTCGGTGACGACATGAGCGTCGCGGGTGCGATCGAAACCAACCAGTTCGATCTGCGCGCGCTGCTGGCTTCCGTCGGAATCGAACCGCCGAAGACCACCGACCCGAATGCGCTCGGCGGGATCGCGACGCAGGCGACCTGGAAGTTCGATGGGGGCGCCGTCGAGATCCAGCCGCTGGCGCTCACGGTCGACGACACGAAGTTCACGGGCAACTTCCAGCGCGGGGCCGGCGCCGACGCGATCGGCGAGTTCAAACTATCCGGCGACTCGCTCGACATCGCGCGTTACGTGCCGCCACCCGATCCGGAAAGCGAGCCCTTCGTGTTGCCCACCGCGGCGCTCAAGGCGCTGCGTTTTCGCGGCGTGATCGAGCTCGCGGAGGCGAAGTACGAAGACATCCTCATGAAAGGCGTGACGCTGCGCCTGCTGCTCGACGAAGGCGGACTGCGCGGCGAGGGCAAGACTCCATGAAACCCATCGCGCCGCGACTCGTGGAATGGCATGCGCGTGCCGGCCGCCACGACCTGCCATGGCAACGGCATCCGACGAAGGAGAGCAGCGCGTATCGCGTGTGGGTTTCGGAAATCATGCTGCAGCAGACGCAGGTCGCCACGGTGATACCGTACTTCGAGCGCTTCATGCGCAGTTTCCCGGACGTGCGGACGCTCGCGGACGCGGAGTTGAACGAGGTCCTGCACCACTGGACCGGGCTCGGCTACTACGCGCGCGCGCGCAACCTGCATCGCGCGGCGCAGGTGATCCGCGACGAACATGGTGGCGAGTTTCCGCGCGATTTCGCCGCGGTCGTCGCGCTGCCCGGGGTCGGCCGTTCCACGGCGGGCGCGATCCTCGCGTTGTCGCGCAACGAACGTCACGCGATCCTCGACGGCAACGTGAAACGCGTGTTGTCGCGTTATTACGCGGTGGATGGCGCGCCGGACGAGAAGGCGACGCTCGAAACGTTGTGGAGATACGCGGAGGAAGACACGCCGGCCGATGACGCCGCGACCTACACCCAGGCCGTAATGGATCTGGGCGCGACGTTGTGCACGCGCGCGAAGCCGCGTTGCGCCGAATGTCCGCTGACTACCGACTGCCGCGCCCGCATCGCGGGAAGGCAGGCCGAGCTGCCGGCGCCGAAACGCAGGCGCGCGGAGCGCCGCCGGCGCCGCGCGATCATGCTCGTCGCGCGCCACGAGCGCACGGTGCTGCTCGTGCAACGTCCCGCCACCGGCATCTGGGGTGGGCTGTGGTGTTTGCCGGAATTCGCCGACCGGGCGGATGCCGAATCCTTCGCCGCCACCGCGCTCGCGAACGCGCGGTTGTCGGATGCGCCGCTGCCGGACATCGAACACAGCTTCACGCACTTCGACCTGACGATCACGCCGATCGTCGCGAACTGTCGTCGCGACATCCGCATTCAAGAACGTGGCGCACTGTGGTATGACCTCTCGCGGCCCATGCGGGTCGGATTGCCGGCGCCCATCAAGTCGCTGCTCGCGGAACTCTCGGAGAAAATCGGTTCATGAGAATGGTCAATTGCGTGTTGCTCGGGCGCGAGGCGCCCGGCCTGGACAAGCAGCCGTACCCTGGCGAGCTCGGCAAACGCATCTTCGAAAACGTGTCGAAGGAAGCCTGGCAGCAATGGGTGCGGCACCAGGTCATGCTGATCAACGAGTACCGGCTCACGCCGATCGAGCCCGCGCACCGCAAGCGGCTCGAATACGAGATGGAGAAGTTCTTCTTCGGCGAAGGCTCGTCCGCGCCGAAGGAATTCGTCCCGCCGCCCGATAAGTAGACTCGCAAAAAAAAGACGGCGCAGTTGCCTGCGCCGCCCAGATGAGGCTTGCGAGCGGGGGGAGCTCGAAGCCTGTAGCTAGAACTTCCCGGCCTGGAAGTCCGCGAAAGCCTGGTGAAGCTCCTCGCGGGTATTCATCACGAACGGGCCATATCGCGCCACGGGCTCCTTCAACGGCCGGCCCGCGACGAGGATCGCGCGACTGCGCGGCGCGCGTCCGTTCAGACGCACCTCCGTGCCGTCGCCGAGTACACCTAACTCCTGCGCGTCGATCGTGGCCGCTTCACGGCCCGTGCCCACGCACACCGCGCCCTCGTACACGTAGACGAACGCGGAGTGGCCCGCCGTTATCGGCAGCACGAAATCCACGCCGGCGTCGAGCCGGATGTCCATGTAGACAGGATCGGTCGCCGGCTGCTTCACCGGCCCGACCGCGCCCTCGAGGCTGCCCGCGATGACCTTCACGCTGACGCCCGGTCTATCCACCACCGGCAGCCTGTCGCCGCCGAATTCCTGATAGTTAGGCGCCGTCATCTTGTCCTTCGCCGGCAGGTTCATCCACAGCTGGAACCCGCGCATGCGGCCCTCGGTCTGCTCCGGCATCTCCGAGTGCACGATGCCGCGGCCGGCGGTCATCCACTGCACGGCGCCCGGCTCGAGCACACCCTCGTGGCCATGGTTGTCCTTGTGGCGCATGCGCCCGTCGAGCATGTACGTGACGGTCTCGAAACCGCGGTGGGGGTGCTCCGGGAAGCCGGCGATGTAATCCTCGGCCTTGTCCGTGCCGAACTCGTCGAGCAGCAGGAACGGATCGAGGTCGGGCAGCCGGGGCTGGCCGATGACACGGGTGAGTTTGACGCCCGCGCCGTCGGACGCGGGCATGCCGCGCAGCGTCTGCGTGACGGCCCTCGTGACGGTATCGGGGGTGTTGGAGACGACGGTCTGGGTATTCATAGGTCGGCCGACATGGAGCCGGGAGCGCCGAAAGCAAGTGCGCCCGCGCCCCCTGGAACTCAGCCGAAAACGATGGCCGAGGCCTTCTTTTCGGCGGAAAGTGGCCGGAATATCCCGCCCGCGTTGGCGCTGACGTTGGTGATTTCCCCGGCGATCACGCGCTGATTGTCGCTGTAGAGATCGATGCGCACGAATGAAAACGGTGCGCTCAGCGCGCTCGCCACACGCAGCATCTCGGGCAGCGTGTCCGGCTTCGGCAGCACCTTGGGCGAGCGCGGGTAGAGGATCGAAAAATCCTGCTCGCGCCACTCGGTGTCGAGGATCTTGCGCGTGTGATGCGTGTGCCGGTCCATGTCCACCTGGATCAGCTTCGGAACGCCGTTGAAGCAGAAGAACCGGTAGTCCGAGAGATCGGCGTTGTCGAATACCAGCGGCTCGACGATGACCTTGGGACGCAGCGTCTGGTAGTTGCGTTCGCGGCCGGCCACGTAATAGTTCAGGTCGAACCACTTCCGGATGCGTTCGCGGTCGACGGGTTCGCCCTGCCTGCGCAGGATGTACTGCGCGCTCGCGTGCGTGGGCTTGATTATGCAACGGGCCGGGAATTCGAAGTTGTCCACCTGCGCGGGCGAACGCAGCACCGCCAGCGTCGGGACGTTGTATTCGTCGCCGATCGTCGCCTTGATGTAGATCTTGACGAGTTCCTTGTCGGAAACGAACACGCGCAGCGGGTCGATGATCTCGTCCGTCGTCTTGAGGCGATACAGGACGTCGTTCCACAGCATTTCGTTGCCGGGGAAGCGCTTGTGTTTACTGAGGAACAGCAGCCGGTGATAGACGTTGTCGCCGAAGCGGTTGTGAGGCAGGACGCGGCGCCGGAGCTTCGGCAGCATCGTCGCGAGCAGGCGATAAAAGGCGGAATCCCGGTTCTTCGCTGGCGCATGCTCATCTGGCGCGCCGTGGGCGTTGGCCGCTGTCGCTTCAACCATGGTGGACCTCACGAAAGGGAGGCCCTTTATGGCGGGCCGGCAATGGCAAAGCTGTAGGAAAGCGCGTGGCGGAATCGCCGCATATGCCACCCAACCGTGCAGAAGTTGCCGGCGGACCCGGCGGGGCGGGCTAACCTCACAAAATCAAACAGTTGCGAATTTGATTGCTTGACGTCCCCGCGGCCGGCCGTTCTAATACGCGCCCCTCGTTCGAGGGCTCCCGAAAGGGATTCCAACGGCGGCCAGGTAGCTCAGTTGGTAGAGCAGCGGATTGAAAATCCGCGTGTCGATGGTTCGATTCCGTCCCTGGCCACCATTTCCGCTCCGCTCGCTACGCTCGCTGCGCTCCAATGGTGGCCAGGGACGTAATGCCTGCGCTCGCTTGCGCGAGCGCGTTCGGCCGGGCGAGAGCACGTTAAGTGCTCTCGCAAAGGCATCCGGCCTCACCCATCCCTGGCCACCTTTGTTTAGCTCGCTTCGCTCGCGTGGCTCATTTGACTGGTGCAGAACGAGGAGAAGATCTCCTGACGTTTCCGCGAGCGCGTTCGGCCGGGCGAGAGCACGTTGAGCGCATCTCGCGGGCCACCGATCGGTGACAATGCGGCATGAACCTCGAATGGCTTGGCTTTGCCGCGGCCGCGCTCACCAGCGCATCTTTCATTCCCCAGGCCGTCATGACGATCCGCACGCGTGACACGCGCGGCATATCGCTTGGGATGTACTCGATCTTCACGGTGGGTGTCGCGCTGTGGCTCGCGTACGGAATCGCGCTCGACTCGTGGCCGATGATCGTGGCAAACACGGCGACGCTTGCGCTGGCGGGGACCATCCTCGCGCTCAAGTTGCGGTACGGTTGAGTATCCGGGGGTGGCGAGCTCCGCGCCCGGCCCCCGCGGCAGGTTGACGGGCGGCGTTTCGGCCCTTTCGACAAACTTCGCTCAATAGCGGGCTTTCTCGCTCGCGGGGCACCCAACCGGGTGTTGCATACGCAACAAGCTGAGTTTCTTCAATCTGCAGCGGCTCTCCGGGCGTTTCGCTAACGCCACATCAGGGATTTTCACGTCTGGTAAATCGGTGTCAATTGCGGTACATACTGATCAAGTTCGATCATTCGAACGGTGACCGGCCGCTGAAGGGGCACGTCGATCACCGAAGAGCGCGCCTTTGCTTGAGGGGAAATGCACGTGCCCAACGAAAAACAGGTCTTGTTTCCGCGTCCGTCTTTTTCACGATCGAAGCTCGCAGTCGCAGTCGCGATGTGCCTCGGCAGCGCGGGAGCCGCCATGGCGGCCGACGAAACACCCGCGGCGGAACTCGATGAAGTCGTCGTCACCGGCTTTCGCGGCTCGCTGAACGCCGCGCTCGCCGAGAAGCGCAACGAAACCGCCGCGATCGACGTGATCGCCGCGGAAGACATCGGCAAGTTCCCGGACAGCAATCTCGCGGAATCGATGCAGCGTATTCCTGGCGTCGCACTCACGCGCGGCGACGGCGGCGAAGGCCGCAACATCTCCGTGCGCGGCCTCGGCCCGGGCTTCACGAAAGTGCGCATCAACGGAATGGAAGGCGCCGCGCAGACCGGTTCGAGCGACATCTACGGCGCCGGCAACAACGGCCGCGCATTCGACTTCAACGTGTTCCCCACCGAGATCTTCTCGCAGCTCGCCGTGCGCAAGACGCCGTCCGCCGACGTGGAAGAAGGCTCGCTCGGCGCGACCGTGGACCTGCGCTCGCCGCGCCCCTTCGACTACGCGGACAACCAGGCTTTCAGCATCACCGCGCGCGGCATCTACAACGAAGTCAGCGAGGAAGTCGATCCGCGCGTTTCGCTGCTGGCCGGCAAGAAATTCTTCGACGACACGTTCGGCGTGCTCGCGACCTTCTCGTTCCAGGAGCGTCACACGCGCGAAGTCGGCTACTCCGCGGTGGACATCCTTCACTTCGGCACGAACGGCAACAACATCGGCACGGCGGGAGCTCCCGTCAACCTGCCGTTCTGTACGCCCATCGGCTGGACGCTGACCGGCATGAGTCCGGCGAACGGCGTGCGCGGCGCCGACGCGGACAATTGCAGCGTTCAGAACGCGATCGGCAACACCAATCCGCGCACCAGCGATCTCGAGGCGTTCACCACCGTCTACAACATGACGAACCCGGCGATTCGCGATGCCGCGGGCAACCTCGTGCCGGGTGGCGGCGCGTTCCATCCCCGCCTGCCCCGCTACGTGAACTCCGAGCAGGACACCGAGCGCACCGGCGGTAGTTTGTCGTTCCAGTGGCAGCCGACCGAGAACACGACGATCTCGCTGGATGGCCTGTTCTCGCGCTACCAGCAAGAGCGCCGCGACAACTACATCCTCGGACTTTCCTTCGGTCGCAACATCAGCAACAACGGCCAGCCGATGGTCTCGATCCGCGACGTCGAGTTCGATTCGCTCGGTTCGATGACCTACGGCCTGTTCGACGGCGTCGACGTGCGCTCCGAAGGCCTGGTCGACCAGTTCGTCTCGACCTTCAAGCAGGGCAGCCTGGAATTCACGCACAAGTTCAACGATGCGTTCGACGTGCGCGTCTACGCCGGCCGCTCGCTCAACGAGTGGGACGGCCCGCTGCGTTTCCAGACCTTCATGGACGCGATCGACACCGACAACTTCTCGGTGGATTTCCGCGGCGGCCGTACGTCGCCGATCATCACGTTCGGCTTCGACGTGTCGAACCCGAACAACTTCATGTACGCGGCGACGCCGGACGGCAACCAGACCGTGCTCGGCGGCTTCTCGCTGCAGGGCAAGCCACAGCGAAACGTCACGACCATCAACACCTTCGAGCTCGAGGGTGGCTGGCAGATGACCGACATGTGGAAGCTCAAGGTCGGCGGCCAATATCGCGAAAATCACTTCAGCCTGCGTGGCTCGAACCCGCTGCGCGGCATGACCACGACACTGAACCTGCCGGCGGGCGTCACGATGGCCGACATCACGCGGCAGATCAGCGGTCTCGACGACCTGTTCGGATCGGGCGCGCCGGCGAGTTGGGCGGCCGTCGATCTCAAGAAGTGGGACGAGGTCTTCGACATCGACAGCATCCTGACCTGCCAGGCGCCGGATTGCGGCGCCGCGCAGAGCAGCATCTTCGAGGACGTGACCAGCGGCTTCGTGATGTTCACCTTCAATTCGGGTGACGCCTGGGGCATTCCGGTCCGCGGCGACTTCGGCGTGCGCTACGTCAAGACGGACCAGACCGCGGCGGGCGTGATCCCGGTGACTTCTCCGGGCACATCGCCCTTCACGTCGTTTGCCCAGTTCAACGAAGTGGAGCGCGATTACTCGGACACGCTGCCTTCGTTCAACGTGGTGTTCGAGCTCACCGACGACCTGCTGCTGCGCCTCTCGGGCTCGAAAGTCATGTCGCGTCCGGAGCTCGGCAACCTGGCGCCGACCGCCGGCGTCACGGCGACCACACGCACCGGCAACGTGAACAACCCGTTCCTCAACCCGATTCGCGCGAAGACCGCGGACCTGGCGCTGGAGTGGTACTTCGCCGAGGGCTCGCTGGTTTCGGTGGCGTACTTCTACAAGGACATCGACAGCTTCATCCAGCGCATCACGAGCCAGATTCCCTTCAACGAGCTGGGCCTGCCGCCGGCGCTGCTGGATGGCTCGCCGTCCTCGCCGACGGACATCTTCACGGTGGGTCGCTTCGAGAACACGCCGGGAGGTCCGCTGAAGGGCTTCGAGATCAACACGCAGGTGCAGTTCAGGTTCCTGCCGGGAATCTGGAGCAACTTCGGCGTGCTGGCTAACTACACGAAGGCGGACGCGGAGATCGAGTACATCCTCGCGAGCGCCGACGGAGTTCCGACGGCGACCACCACCGCGGATCTCGTGGGACTGTCGCCCAACTCCGCGAGCGGCACGCTGTTCTACGAGGACAGCCGCTTCAGCATCCGCACCACGGCGTCGTATCGCGACCGGTTCTTCCGTGCGCTGCCTGCCTCTCCGGGCAGCGACGTGCGCGGCGACCTGTCCACGACCTTCGTGGACGCACAGGCATCCTGGTACGTGAACGACAACCTGACGATCCTGATCGAGGCGCAGAACCTCACGGGCGAGCGCAACGTGCTCTACATCGACAACACGCGCGAGGACACGCTGTTCGAGACGGAGATCGGCACCACGTACACGCTGGGCGCCACCTTCAAGTTCTGATCGCGCAAGTGAACGGGGCCGGGGCCGCAAGGTCCCGGCCCTTTTTTTGCCCGCGGCTTGGACGCGGGTGCCGATCCGGCGTATTTTCACGGCCACTACAACGAGAGTGAGTCGCCTTGAACGCCACCGATATCTCCCTGCCAGCGTCCTCCCGTCTTTCGAAGTCCCTCCGAGCCCGACATCTCACGATGATTTCCATCGGCGGAATCATCGGGGCCGGCGTGTTCGTCGGTTCCAGCGCCGCCATCGCGACGATCGGTCCGGCGGTCGTGCTCAGTTACATCTTCGCGGGCATCGTGGTGTACGCGGTCATCCGCATCCTCGCGCGGATGGCGATGGATCAGCCGGGACTGGGCTCGTTCACCGAATACGTGCGCGCCGGCCTCGGTGACGGGGCGGGCTTCGTCACGGGGTGGCTCTACTGGTGGTTCTGGGTCGTGGTTGTCGCCATCGAAGCCATCGCCGGCGCGGTCACCATCCAGACCTGGCTGCCGATGTTCGATGTGTGGCAGATCGGGCTCGTGCTCATGGTCGTGTTGACCGCGGTCAATCTCGCGTCGGCGCGCTCGTACGGCGAATTCGAGTTCTGGTTCGCGTCGATCAAAGTCGCGGCGATCATCGTGTTCATCGTCGTCGCCGCGTCATGGCTGGCCGGCGTCGGCAATACGGCGAGTCCGGGCTTCACGAACTTGTGGGTGAACCAGGGCTTCGCGCCTTTCGGCTGGCAACAGATCCTCGCGGGCGTGACGACGGTCATTTTCTCGATGGTGGGCGCCGAGATCGTCACGGTCGCCGCGGCCGAGTCGGCCGAGTCGAACAAGACGATGTCGCGGCTGGCCGCAACCGTCGTGCTGCGCATCCTGCTGTTCTACGTGCTGTCGATACTGCTGATTCTCTGCATCGTGCCGTGGACCGCGTTCACGCCCGGCGATTCCTCATTCGCGTTGGCGCTCGATCGCATCGGGATTCCTTTCGCGGCGACCATCATGAATATCGTCGTGCTCACGGCGGTGCTCTCCTGCCTCAATTCCGGGGTCTACGTGACCGCGCGCGTCCTGTTCGCGATGGCCGACAGGGGTGACGCGCCGCGCTGGCTGACCCAGGTGAACCGCCGCCAGGTTCCCGCGCGCGCGATCCTGCTCGGCAGCGCGTTCGGTTTCATCGTCATGCTGATGCGCGACATCGCTCCCGCCGAGCTCTTCACGTTCCTGCTCAATTCCTGCGGCGCGCTGATGCTGTTCACGTACCTGTTCGTGGTGATCGCGCACTTCCGCTTCCCGTACCACGACGCCGCGCACCGCGGCGCCGGCGGCGTGAAGCTCGTCGCGGCCGTGGCGGCGGTCGCCATGCTCGCCGTGCTGGTGGCGATGTGTTTCATGCCGAGCAAGCAACCCGAGATGTGGGCCAGCCTCGCGAGCCTTTTCGTGATCGTCGTCGCTCTCTTCGTGAAGCGCGCGCTCGCGAAGACGGCCTGAGCCGTCACTTCGCGTCGAGGAATCCGATCGCCGCGTCGAGGTCCTCGGCCGACGGGTATTCGTGCCCGAGGTGCGGCAGATCCATGAGCTTGACGTGAGCGGCGCCGGCCTTGCCATAACGTGAGAACACGCGGCGCATTTCGCGGCGGTTGAAATCGTTCCGGCCGGTGATGAACACGAAGCGGCGTTCGAGCGCGAGCGGCGGGACCGTCTCATCCGGCGGATCCGCGCCCACGATGTAGATCGCGCCCTCGAAGAGCCGCGGCGAATGCGTGATGGTCTGGCTCGCGACACGGCCGCCGCCCGACATTCCCGCGATGTAGATGCGATCGGCATCCACCTTCGCGGCCTTGCCCACCAGTTCCGCGGCCATGATCGCGGCCAGCATGCGCTCCCGCGTGAGCTTCTCGTTGCCGAAGCCGTCGGGGCTGATCCAGACGAGATTGCGGGCGTCGAACACGCGGCTCCAGTTCTCGGGGAAAGTCCCGGAGTCCGTGGGCTTGATGAACACCACGACGCCGCTCGGCGCATCGGCGCCGTCGGGCAATCTCAGGTGAAAGTTCACGGCTTTGTCGACGGGCAACGTGCGCGCGAGTTTCGTCGCCTGTTCGGCGCCGAACAATTCCGCGGTCGTGATGCTGCGTTCGAGGTACGTGGCTTCGGCCCACGCGTGGCCCGTCACCGCGACCAGGGCGAGCAATGGAATCCCCGAGAGCCAACGTCGGGCCATTGGTGCACGATCTCGCGGATCGTTGCGAGTGACAAGCACCGGAACTCACCCATTTATTGTCAGCTGGCGCGCAATCGCTCCGGGCGCACCACCCGGCGATGAGATTCGGCTCACATTGTCGTGCCCGCGCACGCAGTAGCATCCGGGGCGCATCCGACGGGAGGGGTCGGGTGGCCGACACAACAGAATGAAACCTTCCGGGGACAGTAGTTAGTTTCATGATTTCGCTGTCATTGCGACGGCTCGGCAGGCCGACCCTCCTGCTCATGGCGCTTGCGGCGTTCGCCATCGCGGCGGCCCTGCAGCTCACGGGCGCGCTGCGCCCGATCGACCACGCGCTCACCGACTGGCGGGCCCGCAACCTCGCGCGCACCGTCAACTCGGACGTCGTGATCGTCGAAATCGACACCGCCAGCATCGACGTCCTGGGTGACTGGCCGTGGCCGCGCGAGTACCACGCGCAGCTCATCGGGCAGGTCACGCGGGCCGCGCCACGCTCGCTGTTCCTCGATCTCGACTTCAGCACGTTGTCCAACACGTTCGACGATGCATTGCTCGAGACCGCGCTCGCCAGGCCGCGCGACTATCCGCTGCAGCTACCCATCATCATGCTGCCGGCCTCGACCGCCGGCGGCGAGACCGCCATCAAGGCACCGTTGAGCCGGTTCGTGCGCGGCGTCGAACTCGTGATCGAGGCGCATGAACTCGCCGCGGACGGGCTCGCGCGCACGTGGCGCAACTCGTGGAAGCGGGGACAGATCTGGCAGCGCAGCGTGATCGATCCGATGCGCATGCTTCCCGAGGAATACGACGTCGTCATCGACTATTCGATCCTGCCCACGTCGTTCACGCGACTGTCGGCCGCGGACGTGCTCGCGGGCCGCGTGCCGCTGGAAGCGCTGGCCGGCAAGCGCGTATTCGTCGGTCCCACCGTGCCCGCGATCGCACACATGCTCCCGGTGCCCGTGCACGGCACGTTGCCGTCCGTCGTCGTGCAGGCGATTGCGTATGAAACCGTCAGGATGGGCGCGCCGGTCGTGCCGGCGGAGTTCAAGGCACTTCTGCTGATCGCGTGCTGGACGCTGCTGCTCTTCCTTCTCTACAGCGAGGACTGGCGGCGCAATCTCGCGGTGCTGGTGATCTCGTCGTGCGCCGCGGTGATCGTGGATTACCTGGCCTTCGCGCATCAACGGCTATGGCCGGGCGCCGCCGCCGCGCTGGTCGCCAGCGTGGTGTTGTACGTGGCATCGACGCTGCGCTCGCTCGATCCGCGTATCTGGCGCGCGATTGCATCGGCGCTCGGAGTGCGCCGCGACCCGCGACTCGACGGCATCCTGCAGGGCTCGGACGATGCGACGCTCTGCGTCGACGAGAACGGCGCGATCCGCGCGGCGAATGCAGCCGCGGCACGCATGTTCGATTGCGCCAGCCACGAGCTCGTCAACCAGCCGCTCGGACGATTCATCACGATGTTCGCCGGCGAGGGCGCCGAAGCCCGGCTCGTGGCCCTCGACGGCCAGCCGCGCGAGTGCGACTCGCGCACATTGTCGGGTGTCGTCTTTCCCGTCGAGATCTCGTCGCGGCAGGTGCGGCTCGACGAACGTCGCCTGTTCGTCGTGTCGGTGCATGATCTCCGGGAACGCCGTGTCGGGGAGCGCCGCGTGAGAGACCGGCGGCAGCCGCATGCCACCGCAGATTCATCGGCATCGGCGATGTCCGGCTCCGGTCCTCACGAATCGGGGACGTGGCCGCGCCCGCCGGGCGGCGGCGACGCGGGGCGCCAGCTGCGCGGATAGTCAGTCCCTGCGCTGGGGCTCGATCGCCGGCACCCACGCGAAGCCGACCTGGAAGCCGATATCCGGGGTGTTGTTGAGGTTCTGCAGGTTTTCGGTCACCGCGAATGAAACGACGCAGCAATCGAATCGATGCCGGACGCCGAGGCTCAGCTGGTACTTGTCCTTGAGCAGGTCTTCGAGATCCGTGTCGCTGTTTCGGTAGACGCTGCGGCTGGCGTAGGCCTGCAGGTTCAGGTTCGTGCGGTCGGTGAGAATGCGTTCCCAGCCGACGACGATCGTGGGAATGATCTGCGCCTCGTGATGCACGGGCATCTCCTCGCCCGCGTAGTACACGGCAGACAGATCGATGTGCAGCCCGTTGAAGGACCCGAGCCGGCGAAGCGACGCCTGGAATCCGTAGTCGGTCCTGCCCGTCGAGAGGAACAGCCGCCGCCCGTTGAAAGGCACTTTCACCGCGGTCTCGAGCGACATCTCCCACTTGCCGGATAGTTGAATGCCCGAGTAACGCAGCCCGAATGTCGGGTCGGCGAGTCCGGTGGTGTCGGGTTCGCCGAGCAGGACGACCTGCGAGCTCTTGAGGTCGAAGAGCAGATTGGTGCGATTACGCGCGATCGCGGGGCGGCCGAACGTGCTGAAGCCGAAAGCATCGTGAAAGCCCTCGATGGACGAATCCAGGAATCCGCCCTGGTACGTCACGAGCGTCGCGATGAGATACGCGCTCCATTGGCTGGAAATCTTGTAGTGGAACGCGACGTCGAGCGTGGAGGACTCCAGGTCGACGAGATAGTTCTCCCCCGGCAACGCCCGGATGTCCGCGACTTCCTGCGGGCCGAGACCGCGCCGGCCCTGCGACTCCAGGCCGACTAGATAGTGCTCGACCGCCGGGCTCAGCGCCCAGGTGTTCTGGTGCGCGTACTCCGCCTCGATCGCCCAGGTGTGCGATTCGATGCTGATCGCGTGCGCGGGCCGCATGTCGAGACGCAGGAAGCCGAACGGCGTGAGATCGCGCGAGCGCAGCATTCCGTAGAAGCGGCCCCCTTCGGCGCGCGCGACGCCGGAGACGAAAACGAGGGCAATAAGGCCGAGCAGGGCACGTCCGGGTGTCCCCAGATTCATCGCTGACTCCAATCCCCTCGAACTGGGGTTGACGGACCTCGACCGCCTGCCCGGGGGAGATTCCCCGGGGCGACCGCGCGGGCGCGTGGTCCAAAAGATACAAGTCCCCCTCGGCTCGTCGCAAGTAGATCGCGCCCGGTCTCATGTCCGCCACATCTGACTTCTTTTTTTCGCGGCGGAGCGTAGAAGTCGCATCGATCGCGGCGAGGGATAGGCGGCGGGCAAACCACAAGGAAGGTGTGCCATGAACAGTCGTGGAATCGTTTCGTTCGTCGTGTCGCTGGCGGTTCTGTCGTTCGCGCGCATGAGCGTCGCGCAGGAACCGCAGGATGATGCGGGGCCGATGCAGGAAGTCGTCGTCACCGGCTCGCGAATCATCCAGTCGAGCGCGAATTCGCAGCAGCCGCTCTCGATCATCGATCGCGCGGCGATCGATCGCACGGGGCTGGCCAGTGTCGGCGACCTGCTGCAGCAGGTGACGACGGGCGGCAAGGCGCTCAACACCAAGTTCAACTCCTCGGGAAACTTCGGCTATCCACCCGACGGCGGAGGCATCGGCGCGGGCTCCGCGCAGGTCGACCTGCGCAATCTCGGCAGCAAGCGCGTGCTGGTGCTGGTCGACGGCATCCGTTGGGTGAATGAGTCGTCCGCCTCCGGCGTTTCCGGGTCCGCGGATCTCAACACGATTCCGATGAGCGTCATCGACCGCATCGAAGTGCTCGAGGACGGCGCGTCGTCGATCTACGGCTCGGACGCGATCGCGGGTGTGGTCAACATCATCACGCGCAAGAGCATCGAGGGAATCGAGATCAACGCCTATCGCGGCGAGTTCGACCTCGGCGGCCCAACTACCGACGTGAGTCTCACGGTCGGCGGCGCGGGCGAGCGGTTCTCGGGCATGTTCGTCGCGAGCTACTTCGAGCAGGAAGGCATCGGCTCCGGCGAGTGGGAACAGTCATCCTTTCCGCAGCCGCTCGCGGGCATCGCGGCCGGGAGTTCCGGCATCCCGCAGGGAAGATTCGTGTTCTGCGATCCGGCGCGGCCGCCGGGCACGGTGGGATCGTGCGCGGCCCCGGACACGTTCTACGACCTCACGCTCGACAACGGCACGACGACGCCGGTATGGAACCCGGCGGACCCGTCCGCTGGCACTTATCACGACTTCGGCGGCGCGGACCGCTTCAACTACGCGCCGTACAACCTGCTGCTCACTCCTTCGCAGCGCAAGTCGATGTTCGCGCGCATGACGTTCGCGTTGAGCGACGACGTCAACGTCACGGTCAAGGGTCTGTTCAACAACCGGCAATCGAGCAATCGCGCGGCGCCCGAGCCTATATTCGTCGGGCCGAGCGCGGGCACCGGCGGCATCGCGGACGAGATCTCGATTTCCGCGCTGAATCCGTTCAATCCTTTCGGCATCGATCTGGACGCGAGCAGCAACTTCGCGGTGTTGACCCGTCGCCCCGTCGAAGTGGGTCCGCGCCTGTTCGAGCAGGATGTCGATACCTGGTATTTCAACCTCGGGTTCGACGGCAAGTTCGGCTCCGGCGATCGTTTCCGTTGGGACGTGAACTTCGTGCAGTCGGAGAACAGCGCGGACCAGAAATTCACGAACGGCTACAACGTCGCGAAGATCCAGCTCGCGTTGGGCGATCCGGCGGTCTGCGCGCAGGTGCTCAACTGCACGCCATTGGACTTGTTCGGTGGACAGGGCCGGCCGATGACCCAGCCGATGATCGACTTCATCCGCACCACGCAGATCGATTCCAGCAAGCAGACGCTGCAATTGATCGCGGCGAACGTGACCGGCGACCTGTTCGCGATCGGCGATCGGACCGCGGGCTTTGCGGTCGGAGTGGAGCATCGCAAGTACGAGGGCGACTTCGATCCGGATCCGCTGCGCCAGACCGGCGAGTCGCAGGATTCGTTCGCGTCGCCGGTCTCGGCCGATTACAGCGTCGACGAGGTGTACGCGGAGTTCCGTTTCCCGCTGCTCGAGTCGCTCGACGTGAGCGCGGCAGTCAGGTATTCCGACTACTCGACGTTCGGTGGTGAGACCACCGGGAAGGTGGGCCTGCGCTGGCAACCCATCGACGCGCTCGCGTTCCGCGGCACGTATTCGACCGGCTTCCGCGCGCCGAACCTCGGCGAGTTGTACGGCCTCACCCAATTCGACGCCACGCTGACCGATCCCTGCGGTCCGACCGGCAGCCTCGTCGTCAACGACGCGGACGGACCCAACACGACGCCGCTCGAAACCGCATGCCGCGCGCAGGGCGTGCCGTCGGGCTTCGAACAGGCGAACACGCAGATTTCCACGTTCACCGGCGGCAACCCGGACCTCAAGCCGGAAACCTCCGATAGTTTCACCGTCGGTATCGTGCACGACGCCACCTGGGCCGAAGGGTTCGCGGAACGGCTGACTTTCGAGCTCACGTATTTCAGTCACGAGATCGACGATGGCATCCAGGCTCGCGATATCGCGGCGTTGCTCAATGCCTGCCTCGCGGCCGGAGGCACGGATCCGACGCTTTGCACCCCGTTCACCCGCCAGCCGAGCGGCAATCTCGATCCGCCTAACAACTTCCTCGACAACCTCGGCACGATCGAAACCGACGGTTTCGATTTCAAGACGGACTGGCTGGGCAGCGAGCGCGACTGGGGCCAGTTGTGGCTCTCACTGCAGGCGACCTACGTGAACGACTTCACGGCGGTCGACACCGATGGCATCGTTTCGCAGCGCACGGTAGGCATCGAGGTCAGCGACAGCGCGATCCCCGAGATCCAGGCGAACATGAACTTCGGCTGGCGGCGGGCAGGATGGGAAGTCGGCTGGACGGTGCGTTACATCGATGCCGTCAACGAGTTCTGCGGCAACGCGCTGACGCCCGACGTTCCGGGTTGCGACCAGGGAGAGGAGTTCCACGAGCTCGGCAGCACGTTCTACAACGACTTCATGCTCGCGTGGAGCGGGATCGAGGATCTGCGCGTCGCGCTCGCGCTCAACAACGTGTTCGATGAAGACCCGCCGATCTGCTTCAGCTGCTCGCTGAACGGCTTCGACGCGGGCACGTACGACCTGCCGGGCAGATTCTGGGCTGTCTCGGTCAAATACGGCTTCTAACCAAGACCGGGCATTCCCGGCAGGCCAGGGCGCCGTTCCGTTCGGGACGGCGCCCGCCAGGCCGATGCTCACTTCAGCGCCGAGTACTTCTCCGGGCTGAAACCCACCAGCAGCTTTCGGCCGCGTTCGAGCACCGGCCGCTTGATCATCGACGGCTGCTCGAGCATCAGCGCGATGGCGCGGCGTTCGTCGATGTCCTTCTTCTTCGCGTCGGGCAGCTTGCGGAAGGTGGTGCCCGCGCGATTGAGCAGGATTTCCCACCCCACGGAGTCTATCCAGTCCCGCAGCTTGACCGGATCGATGCCCTCGGCCTTGTAGTCATGGAAGGCAAATTCGACGCCATGCTCGTCCAACCAGGCGCGGGCCTTCTTCATCGTGTCGCAGTTGCGGATGCCGTAGAGGGTGGTTTTCATGACGGCAGATTTGCCCGAGAAGCGCGGAAGTTTCAATATCCACGTCCTTCGGCCCGGAGGGCACTCGATGAACGACCAGCGCGCCTACCGCCTCACTTCGATCGACATGCTGCGCGGCCTGGTGATCATCATCATGGCGCTCGATCACGCCCGGGACTTCCTGATGGCCGGTGCCTCGATCGATCCGCTCAGCGATCCGAACGTGTCACCCGCGCTGTACTTCACGCGCTGGATCACGCATTTCTGCGCGCCCGTGTTCGTATTCCTGGCGGGGACGAGCGCGGGTCTCATGATCGCGCGCAAGTCGCCGACGGATCTGTGCCGCTTCCTGCTGACACGCGGCCACTGGCTCATCGCGATCGAGTTCTTCGTGATCTCGACGGCCGTGAGCTTTTCGCCCGGCGGCATCGAGCAGTTCGGCGGCCGGACGCTGGCGTTCATGCAGGTGATCTGGGTGATCGGCGCAAGCATGGTGCTGCTGGCGTTCCTGCAGTTCCTCGGCCGCAAGGTCTGCCTCGCGCTCGGTGCGCTGATCGTGCTCGGGCACAACGCACTCGACGGGGCGTGGCCCGCGGCGGACAACCTGCTCGACACGAGCCCGCCGCTGTGGGCAGCGCTGCACGTGCCGATGTCGAAGACGGCCGGACCGTTCCTGTTCGTGTTCCTCTATCCACTCGCGCCGTGGCTCGGCGTCATGTTGCTAGGCTTCGGCGCGGCGATGTTGTTCGAACGCGAGTCAGGCGCGCGGCGCGCGGGCCTGGTTCGCTGGGGCCTGGGCATCACCGCGCTGTTCATCGTGCTGCGTGCGCTCGACGTGTACGGCGATCCCAATGGCTGGGAAGGCCATGGCAGCGGCCTGGCGACCTTCTTCGACTTCCTCAACACGAGCAAGTATCCGCCGAGCCTGCAGTTCCTCGCGATGACGCTCGGGCCGGCCGCCATCTTCTGCGCGTACGCGGAACGCTGGCAGGGGTGGCTCAAGGACACGCTTGCGATGTTCGGCCGCGTGCCGTTCGCGTTCTACGTCGCGCACTTCTATCTACTTCACCTGTTCGCGGTGTTGCTGGGCGTTGCGCAGGGATTTCCGGCCTCGCAGCTCGCGACCTTCCCGGTGTTCTTCCCGCAGGGCTTCGGGGTGTCGCTTGGTTGGGTGTACGTCGGCTGGGCGCTGGCCATCGTGCTGCTGTATCCGTTCTGCCGCTGGATGGCCGGCGTGAAGGCGCGCAGCCGCGCGTGGTATCTGAGCTACGTGTAGCAGGGTCAATCCGCGAAAACACGCGCCTTGCGCAGCACGAGCGTCATGATCGCGCCGGCCAGCAGGATTCCCGCGAGCAGGAACAGTGGGCTCGTGAAGCTGCCCGTTGCGTCCTTGAGATAGCCCACCGCATAAGGGCCGACGAATCCGCCCAGCGCACCCATCGAGTTGATCAACGCAATGGCGCCGGCGGCCGCACTGCCGACCAGGAACTTGCCCGGCAGCGCCCAGAACGGTCCGCGCGTACCGTAGTCGCCCACGGCCGCGATCGAGAGCGCGATCATCGCCGCGGCCGGCGCGGTGATGAGCCCGGTAGCCACGAACCCGACTGCGCCGACGACCGAGGGAATCGCAATGTGCAGGAACCGTTCGCCGGTGAGATCCGAACTGCGGCCGATCAGCACCATGCCGATCGCGGCGGCGATGTACGGAATCGCCGAGAAGAACCCGACCTGCAGGTCGGTGAAGCCGGACAGACCTTTCACGATCGTCGGCACCCACAGGGTGAGTCCGTAACTGCCGGTCTGGCAGCAGAACATGATCAACGCGAGCAGCCACACGGTGGGATGGAGCATCGCCTGCCTGAGTCCGACGCCATGTCTCGCATGTGCTTCGGTATGTTCGGCCGCGATGCGTTGCGCGAGCCATTCGCGCTGCGCGGGCTCGAGCCACCGCGCATCCTTCGGATGATCCGTGAGGAATCCGAGCACGACGAACCCGAGCACGATCGCCGGCAGGCCTTCGAGCAGGAACATCCATTGCCAGCCGCGCAGGCCGAGATGACCGTCGAAGCCTAACAACCAGCCCGACAGCGGTCCGCCGAACACGATGGACAGCGGGATTCCGATCATGAACCAGGAGACGGCCTTCGCGCGGTACATGCGCGGGAACCACTGACTCAGGTAGAAGATGATGCCCGGCAGGAACCCGGCTTCGGCGACTCCGAGCAGGAACCGCAGCACGTAGAAGCTCCAGGGCCCCTGCACGAACATCATGGCGGCGGAGATGATTCCCCAGGTGACCATGATGCGCGCGATCCAGATCCGCGCGCCGTATCTCACGAGCAGCAGGTTGCTGGGGATTTCGCACAGGCCGTAACCGATGAAGAAGATGCCGGCGCCGAGGCCATAGGCCGTGTCGCTGAGTCCGAGGTCGCCGTTCATCTGCAGCTTCGCGAAGCCGACGTTCACTCGGTCGAGCCACGAAATGATGTAGAGCAGCAGCAGGAAGGGCAGCAGGCGCCACGTTACGCGCGCCATGGTTGTTCGTTCGATATCCGTCATGTGCGCGACAGTGTAGGGCACGCGCCAGGAGTTATCATTGTGGGCATGAACGAACACGGCGAGTGGATCGATATCGGCGCTGCCGATGACTTTCGCGGCAAACCGCTGACGCAGGCGAGGTCAGGCGACCGGCTCGTGGCCGTCTCGTACAAGGACGGGAAGTTCGGCGTCATCTCCAATCTCTGCAATCACGTTGGCGGGCCGCTCGGCAAGGGCCGGCTCGACGGCGAATATGTCGTCTGCCCCTGGCACCAGTACAAGTTTCATCGCTGCACGGGCGAGGGTGAGCCGGGATACGAGGCGGACAAGGTACCCGGCTACGGCGTGAAGGAGGAAGGTGGGCGGTTGTTAGTCACCGCGAAGCCGACGAGCAAGCGCGGCCACCTCGCGCACGAGCCCCATCCACTGGAGCGCTCGACCGACCGCGCGCCCGGCGTCTTGCGCGTCGGTGGCATCTCGACCACCGCGATGGATCGCAAGAACCCGCGCTTTTCGACCTCGGAGCATCTGCTCAACGTCGCGCTCGAACATGCGAGCACCGCGCTCGGCGCCGAGACGAAACTCGTCCGGCTCGACGACCTGCGGTTCCGCCACTGCGAGGGTTATTACTCGAAGGCCGCGAAGGCCTGCACGTGGCCCTGTTCGATCACCTCGATGGACAAGACCGATCAGCTCGACCAGGTGTACGAGCTCGCCGTGCACTGGGCCGACATCCTGCTGATCGCGACGCCGATCCGCTGGGGCGCGGCCAGCTCGCAGTACTACAAGATGGTCGAGCGCATGAACTGCATCCAGAACCAGATCACGATCAACAACAAGGTGCTGATCAGGAACAAGGTGGCCGCGTTCATCATCACCGGCGGGCAGGACGGCATCCAGGCCGTGGCCGGCCAGATGATGGGATTCTTCAGCGAGATAGGCTATCTACTGCCGCAGTTTCCGTTCATCGCGCACTCGCTCGGCTGGGAGTTCGAGGAGATGGACAAGAACGTGGAGTTCGTCGAGACCAGCGAGCAGTTGCGCAAGGGCGCACGCGAGCTGGTCGCGCGCAGCGCGGAACTCGCAAATTGCCTGATCCGGAATTCGCTGGAGTCGCACGCGACGATCGAGCGGGGCGGGCGCAAGGCGTCGGCCTGATCCGCAGTTGCCGCAGTGCGGCAATGAATCTTTTCCGGCCGCGGAGGTCAGTGCCTCGAGCACCGGAGGTGCGTATGAAGTCGACCGCTCTTACGCTGGTGTTGTTAGTCATGGTCGGCGCGGCCGCGGCGCAGGGCTCCAGGCTCGTAGTCCACGAATGGGGCACCTTCACATCCTTCCAGGACGAGAACGGGCGGACCATCGCCGGGATCAACGCCGACGACGAGCCGGTGCCGGCCTTCGTCCATCGCATGGTCGGCATGGAAATCTTCGCGACCACGTCGCGCCCGGCCCGTTGGTCGCAGGGCGCGCCACGCTGCCATCCCGACGTCACGCTGCGGCTCGAGACTCCGGTGCTGTATTTCTACCCATCGGCGGGTTGGACTGCGACCTTCGACGTGCGGGCATCCCTCAACGGCGGCTGGCTCACCGAGTTCTATCCCGCGGCGACCGCCGAAGGCACGAATTTCCCGTCGTCGTTGTCCGCGGATTCGCGCGGTTCCCTGACCTGGAAGGGGCTGCGGCTGGATCCCGGCGCGACCGCGTCGATGCCGCAAACGTCGGAACACGTGTGGCTCGCGCCGCGCAAGGCCGCGTCGGCGATCGTCGCGAACGAAACGAACACGGAAGCGGAGAAGTACCTGTTCTATCGGGGCGTCGGCCACTTCGATGCACCCCTCGTGGTCCAACGCCGCGGCGATACGTTGTCGATTTCGCTACGCGACGGCGAGGCCGGGATGAACGCGCTTCCGCGCCTGTGGCTCGTCGATGTCGCCGAGGACGGTCGCGTGCGGTATCGGACGCTGAATGCGGTCGGCAGCACGATCGAAGCGCCGGTGTTCCCCACCGTCGCCGGCGGTCTCCCGAGTAGTTTGGCGGCGCTCCGAGGCGAGCTGGCGGCGGCGCTCCAAGCCAGCGGATTGTTCGCGGACGAGGCCGACGCGATGCTCGAGACCTGGCGCCTTTCGTACTTCGAAAGCACGGGACTGCGAGTCTTCTTCATTCTGCCCGCCCAGTGGACGGATGCACGCCTGCCGTTGTCGATATCGGCGCCCGCCGAAATTACGCGCGTCATGGTCGGCCGCGTGGAACTGGTAGATCCCCGGCAGCGCGTCATTCTCGCGCGGCTGCAACAGCTGGCGGACGAGGATTTTCCGAAGTTGCCACTCTACTACGACGACCAGAGGGTTCTCGCGATGCGCGGCATGTCGCATTCCGCGCTGTACCGCGAAACCGGGCGCGAGGTGCCCGAATCGCTGCGGCTATACGAGTCGCTGGGCCGATTCCGCGATGCGCTGCTCGCCCACGAATGGCAGAGTGTCGATTCCTCGCAGCGTGCGCGGATCGAGAAAGTGATGAGGGCCTTCAGTGCATGCGAGGTCGAGTTCGAGCGGCCCGCTGGAGTAGTCAGGCCGCAGCCAGCCAGCGCGCGGTGATCGTGGGAACGATCTGCGTGGCCCTTCCGACGTGGAATTCGAAGCCGGCGGGTACCTCATCGATCTCCAGCGCATTGAGCACGCGTTCTGCGTCTTTCCTCGCGACGTCTACCAGTCCCGAGGCTGGATAAACCGTGAGCGAAGTGCCGACGACAAGGGCCTTGTCGGCTTCGGCCACGTGGGTGCGCGCTTCGTCCATGTGCCGTGCCTCCTCGCCGAACCACACGATGTCCGGCCGCAGCTGGGTTCCCTCGTCGCATAGCTGGCCCAGCATGATCGGGGCGCCGTCGATGCGATAGCGGCGGCGCGACCTTCCTGTCCCGCGCGCCCAGGCGAGCTCGCCGTGTACGTGCAGCACCTGGGTCGAACCCGCGCGCTCGTGCAGCGCGTCGACATTCTGGGTGACGACGACCACATCGTACTTCGATTCGAGCGATGCGATGGCGCGGTGCGCGGCATTGGGCGCGGCGGCCCACGCCTTCGCGCGCCGCTCGTTGTAGAACTCGAGCACCAGCGCGGGATTGCGCTGCCAGCCCTCGGGGCTCGCGAGCTCGGCCCAGGAGTACTGCCGCCACAGCCCGGCGGTGTCGCGGAAAGTAGGCAGGCCGCTTTCCGCGGACAGCCCCGAGCCGGAAATGACGACTATCTTCTCACGCCGGGTCAATAGGAACCTGCGGCGCGATCGGTTCGTCGCGGAATCTCGCGCGGATGGGCTCGATGAACAGGAGTGTGAGAATGGCGCCGTCGACCATGTTGCCGGCCGTGTAGACCAGCGACTCGATCGGCGTCGACAGCGTCGTTCCGCCCGAAATGGTGAACACGAGCGAGAGGCCGATCACGACGATGAACAGCCAGCGTGCCCAGCCGCGGAACCGCAGCAGCCCGATCAGGGCGGCGAGATAGGCGATCAGATAGACGACGAACGCGATGCCGACAGCGACCTGCGTGCCCCAGTTCGCTTCGGAAAAGACGTTCGCCATCGTGCCGACGTTCTGCGATTTGAGGTAAGCGTCGACCTCGACGGGCAGCGCAGGCTGGAAATAAGCCAGGACACCCGACGCGACGCCGGCCACCAGGACGGCGAACGCCGCGAGGACCAGTCCGCGAAAGATGGTGACCGCTGCCATGGCGCCACTATGCCCCAGCGCGCGGCGCCGAAGAAGAGCCCGGATGGGAAGATGTGGCTAGGCGGCTTTCTCCAACAGCAGTAGCCCGGAGCCGGTATTCGAGATCGGCACGTGGTAGTTGCTCTGCAGGGCGCGTACCTCGGCGCCCAGCGCGCCGCGCATGACGAGCCACTGGACGAGCTCGGGACCCTGTGTCCCGGCGAGCGCGACCAGCTCGCGGATCGAATAGCGCGCGATGGCCTCCGGGTCGTCGACTATCTTCTCGAGACAGAAGAGGTCGAACGGCTTGTTGATGAATCCGGCGCGTTTGCCGTCGAGCTGGTGCGAGAGACCACCCGTCCCGAGCACGACCACGCGTTCGTCGGCCGGCCACGAGGCCAGCGCGCGTCCCAGCGCCTGGCCGAACTTGAGGCAGCGGGCAGGGCTCGGCAACGGATGCTGCACCGTGTTCACGTGTATGGGGATCGTGCGGACCTCGCGCGAACCCTGCCACAACAGCTGCATGGGTACGACGAAACCGTGGTCGACGAGCATCTCCTGGCAGGTAGTCAGGTCGAACTCCTCGGCGGTTAGCGATTCGATGACGTGCCAGGAAAGCGCCGGATCTCCGGGAAAGGGCTGCAACGACGGCAGGCCCCAGCCTTCATCGGCATTGTGGTACGCCGGCGCCGCGCCCACGGCGAAGGCGGGCATCTTGTCGAGGAAGAAGTTGAGTCCGTGATCGTTGTACACGACCACCGCAACCGTGGGCTGCACGCGTTCGAGCCACGCGCGCACGGGACGATAGGCCTCGAAGAACGGCTTCCAGTACGGCTCATCGTACTGGTTGCGGGCCATGGCGAGGCCGATGGCGGGGATGTGCGAGGTTCCGATGCCGCCCACGATACGCGCCATGTTCAGCCTCCCGCCGCGAGTAGTTTGGCCCGGAACTCCTCGACCGAGACGCCCGTCTGCTGCGCCCCGATGTCCTGCACGTTGAGCCCGAAGATCCCGGCGAGCTTGGCGAGGTAGTAGATGTTGCCGCCGGCCGCGATCATCGCGAGCACGTCGCGCGCCTGGACCGCAGTGCGTTGCTCGGCGTCGAGGCCGAACTTGCGGCAGTACGCTTCCTCGTCCCGCCGGAACTCCGCGCGGTTCGCGGCGTCGTTGAACGAATAACACATCTTGTTGAGCGCGTAGCCGCGCTGTGCCGCGCGCCCATCGAATATCGTCGTGCCCCAGGCAATTTCGTCGTTCATGACGAAAGCATCGCCGGCGCTCGCGGGGCGGCGCATTCGTAAGGCTACGTACGATTCCGGGAGCGGCGCGAATGTCAGCCATCAGCGGGGCTGATGGCGTCAGCGGATCGAGTCAGGCCTTCGCGGTTTCGCCGAACGATAGCGTGCTCTGCCGCTGGGACTGGCCGTGCGTGGACATCCGCTGCATCCCCTCCGCGGTGCGCGACGGGAAGTAGTTCTGCGCGATGCCGTCGTGCACGTTGATCATGTGCAGCTGGATATGGTCGATGAGCTCGTGCAGTCCGGGCTGGTCGAGCGTCGCGAGCGGCGCGCGTTCGATGAAACGCGCCGCGGTCTCCACGGTTTCGAGCACCGCGTCGCTGCGCGGGAGCGGGATCAGGGAGCCTTCGATCTGCGAGATGCAGAACAGGCAGGAGCGGGGGAACTGGTCGTCGCGCAGGAGGAACTGGAGCACGTCGGTGCGCCTGACGCGCGTGCGCATCCTGAGCCGGTACATCTGGTAGCCGGACAGCGACTTCAGCACGCTCATCCACTGCACGCTCTCGAAGGGACGCAGCTCGGGCGTTTCGGCGGGCAGTAGTTGGGCGGAGCGCACGTCGACGATGCGGCTGGTCATGTCGGCGCGCTCGATATTGCGGCCGAGGAACATGAATGTGTACGCGTCGTTGCGATTCATCGTGCTGTCGAGCATCCCCGCGATGGTCTGCAGCGTGACGACGATGCGCTTGAGGAATTCGAAGCGCGTGCGCTTGGCGATGCCGGTGCCGACGTCGCGCGTGAACTCCGCGAAGAACTCGTTGAGCAGCTCCCAGGCCTCGGTGGGCAGTATCTCGCGCAGCGTGCGCGCGTTCTCGCGCGCGGCCGCGAGCGATGAGCAGATGGATCCCGGATTCTGCTTGTCCGCGATCAGGAAGTGCACGACGTCCCGCTCTTCGCCGCGCGTGCCCTTGTCCTTGAACTGGGCATCGAAGTCCGCGCGGTTACCGGAAATGTCCACCAGCGGCAGCCAGCCCGGCGCGATGCCTCCCGGCAGGTCGAGCAACAGGTTGGTGTTCACGCCGATGATGCGCGCGGTGTTCTCCGCGCGCTCGAGGTAACGCGACAGCCAGTAAACGTTTTCTACTGTTCTAGCGAGCATGTTGTTGGTGGGTGGGGATTAGGTGCCGGTGTAAAAGGTGGGGAGAGTGTCATCATTCGTGTCCGCCTTATCCCCACCTTTTACACCGGCACCTAATCCCCACCCGCTAGTTCTCGGTATCCACTATCCACGTATCCTTGCTGCCGCCGCCCTGCGAGGAGTTCACGACGAGCGAGCCCTTGCGCAGCGCGACGCGTGTCAGTCCGCCCGTGGTCACCGCGGTCTGCGGGCCAGACAGGATGAACGGCCGAAGGTCGACGTGCCGCGGCTCGAGCCGGTCGTTGACCAACGTCGGCACGGTGGACAGCGTCACCACCGGCTGCGCGATGAAGCTGCGCGGATCGGCCTTGAGCGATTCGGCGAACCTGGCGCGTTCGGATTTGCTCGACATCGGCCCCATGAGCATGCCGTAACCGCCCGAGCCGTCCACCGGCTTCACGACGAGCTGATCCAGGTGATCGAGCACGTGCGCGAGCTGCTTCTCCTCGCCGCAACGCCACGACGGCACGTTGGGCAGGATCGCGTCCTCGCCAAGGTAGTACTTGATCATGTCCGGCACGTAGGTATAGACGAGCTTGTCGTCGGCGACACCCGCGCCGGGCGCGTTCGCGAGCGCGACCTTGCCCGCGGCCCACGCGCGCATCAGGCCCGGCACGCCGAGCGCGGAATCCTTGCGGAACACTTCCGGATCCAGGAAATCGTCGTCGATGCGCCGGTAGATCACGTCGACGCGCGTCCAGCCGCGCACCGTCTGCATGTACACGCAGTCGTCACTATCTACCGCAAGGTCGCGTCCCTCGACCAGCTCGCAGCCCATCTGCCGCGCGAGATACGCGTGTTCGAAGTACGCCGAGTTGTAGATGCCCGGCGTGAGCACCACGACTTCGGGCCGGGCCTCCTTGCGCGGCGAGAGCGCGCTCAACATGTCGTAGAGCTGCGAGGGGTAATCGTCCACCGGCAGGATCGCCGCGCTCTCGAACAGTTCCGGGAATACGCGCTTCACCACCTGCCGGTTCTCGAGCATGTACGAGACGCCCGACGGCACGCGCAGGTTGTCCTCGAGCACGTACACCGTGCCGTCCTTGTCGCGGATCAGGTCGGAGCCGCAGATGTGCGCCCACGTGCCGAGCGGTGGCTTGATTCCCTTCACGACGGAACGGAAGTTCTTCGACGTCGTGATGATCGACGCGGGCATCAGTCCGTCGCGGATGAATTTCTGTTCGTGGTAGCAGTCGTCGATGAACAGGTTCAGCGCCGCGGCGCGCTGGATCAGTCCCGCCTCGATCTTCTGCCACTCCTTGCGCGAAATCGTGCGCGGGATGATGTCGAGCGGCCAGGCACGATCGATCGATCCGTCTTGCTCGTGGTAGACCGTGAACGTGATGCCCATCGCCTTGATGGCGAGCTCGGCCGCCTGCTGCCGCACCGCGATTTCGTCGCCGCCCATCTCGGCGAGGTAACGCATGAGCGCGCGGCCCGCGACGCGCGCACCGCCGCCGGGACCCACGAGCTCATCGTGGAAGCCGGGAGAGGTGTATGACGTCCAATCGGTCTTCATTCTTGGAGTGTGCTTACGACCTCAAAATACCAGAGCCGAATGCTCGCGTTCAAAAAAGTGCGACGCCGCGCGCGTGCCGCTTCGCGATGGTGCCGGCGCCCGGAAAATGGCGCAATTTGGTGCGCGCCATTGCCCATAGGTGCCGATCGGAGCTAACAGGACGCTGTGTAGAATGCGGCCGTGTCCATTCACGTCGCGCTCAACCACGTAACCCACTATCGCTACGACCGGCTCGTGGCGCTCGGGCCACAGGTCATCCGGCTGCGTCCCGCGCCGCACTGCCGCACGCGCATCCTGTCGTACTCGCTCAAGGTCGAGCCCGGCAAACACTTCGTCAACTGGCAGCAGGATCCGCAGTCTAACTACTTCGCGCGTTTCGTCTTCCCGGAGAAGACCGAAGAGTTCCGCGTCGAGGTGGATCTCGTCGCCGAGATGGCGGTGCTCAACCCGTTCGACTTCTTCCTCGAGCCGTTCGCCGAATTCGTTCCGTTCGAGTACCAGGCGTCGGAGAAGCGCGACCTCGCGCCGTACCTGGTGATGTTCCGCGGCGAGCCCAGGTTCAAGGAGTACCTCCGCGGCATCCCGCGCGAGAAGCGGCGCACGATCGATTTCCTGGTCGAGCTGAACCTCAAGCTCTCGCGCGACATCCGCTATCTCATCCGCATGGAGCCGGGCGTGCAGACGCCCGAGCAGACACTGACCAGGGCGTCGGGCTCCTGCCGCGACTCCGCGTGGCTGCTCGTGCAGCTGCTCAGGCACATGGGTCTCGCCGCGCGTTTCGTATCGGGTTACCTGATCCAGCTCAAGCCGGACATGAAATCGCTCGACGGACCGTCGGGCCCCGAGAAGGACTTCACCGACCTGCACGCCTGGTGCGAGGTCTATCTACCTGGCGCGGGCTGGATCGGCCTGGATCCGACCTCGGGCCTGCTCGCGGGCGAGGGACACATCCCGCTGGCCTGCACGCCCGAACCCGTCGCGGCGGCGCCGGTCACGGGCGCGGTCGACAAGGCCGAGGTCGATTTCCAGCACCACATGCGCGTCGAGCGCATCCGCGAAGCGCCGCGCGTCACGAAGCCGTATACCGAGGACCAGTGGGCGGCGATAGAGCAGCTGGGTCGCGAGATCGACGCGAAACTCGCCGACGGCGACGTGCGCCTCACGATGGGTGGCGAGCCCACGTTCGTTTCCGTCGACGATCCCGACGGAGCGGAGTGGAATACCGCCGCGCTCGGGCCCGACAAGCGCCGCCTCGCGATCGAGATCTACAGCCGCCTCAAGCAGAAATACGCGCCGCAGGGCCTCAGCCACTTCGGCCAGGGCAAGTGGTATCCGGGCGAGCAGCTGCCACGCTGGTCGCTCAACTGCTTCTGGCGTCGCGACGGCGAGCCCATCTGGCGCAATCCCGCGCTGCTCGACGACGAAAAGCAGGATCGCGGCATCACGGAGGCGATCGCCGGCTCGTTCCTCGCGACCCTCGCGGGAAAGCTAGGCCTGACGCCGGAGCATGCCTTCGCCGCCTACGAGGACGCGTTCTATTACATGTGGCGCGAGCGCCGCCTGCCGTCGAACGTCGATCCGTTCGATTCGCGGCTCGACGACCCGCAGGAACGCGAACGGCTCGCGCGCGTTCTCGAACAGGGACTCAACACCGTCGTGGGCCACGTGTTGCCGATCACGCGCGATTCGTCCGGACAGCGCTGGCAGTCCGGTCCCTGGTTCCTGCGGCGCGAGCGCTGTTACCTCGTGCCCGGCGATTCGCCGATCGGCTACCGCCTGCCGCTCGACTCGCAGCCGTGGGTCACCAAGACCGACTATCCATACACCACCGACCCGGATCCGATGGCGGCGCCGCGCCCGCTGCCGGCCCACGCGGAAATCCGCGGCCAGTTGCGCACGGGTAGTGAGCCGCCCGACGGCGTCGGGATTTTCCGCAATCCCGAACAGTATCCGCAGATGGGTCCGCCATCCGGTGAGGCCCGCGCCGACGCGCACGGGCCACACGCGCCCGGCGGCGGCGACGCAGCGGACAAGCGCATGGCCGAGGCGCCCGCCGCGCATTTCGCACCGGGCCCGTTCGAATCCGCCGCGCACATCACGCGCACCGCGATGTGCGCGGAGCCGCGCAACGGCGTGCTGTACATCTTCATGCCGCCGACGGACCGTCTCGATGACTACCTCGAACTCGTCGCCGCGATCGAATCGACGGCCGAGGACCTCTCGGTGCCCGTGGTGCTCGAGGGTTACGAACCACCGAAGGATCATCGCCTGAACCTGTTCCGCGTGACGCCGGATCCGGGTGTCATCGAGGTCAACATCCACCCGTCGGGAAGCTGGGACGAATTGGTCGACCGCACGACGCATCTCTACGACGCGGCGCGGCAGACCCGGCTGACTACCGAGAAGTTCATGCTCGACGGCCGCCATACCGGCACCGGCGGCGGCAATCATTTCGTGCTCGGCGGCGCGACGCCGGCCGACTCGCCGTTCCTGCGCCGGCCCGACCTGCTGCGCAGCCTGCTCGCGTACTGGCACAACCATCCCTCGCTGTCTTACCTGTTCAGCGGCCTTTTCATCGGCCCGACCTCGCAGGCGCCGCGCGTCGACGAGGCGCGCAACGATTCGCTCTACGAGCTCGAGCTCGCGTTCAGACAGCTGCCGCCAGTCGGCCAGCGCACGCCTCCCTGGCTCGTCGACCGGCTGTTCCGCAACCTGCTGATCGACTCGACGGGCAACACGCATCGCGCCGAGTTCTGCATCGACAAGATGTTCTCGCCCGACGGCAACACCGGCCGACTGGGATTGCTCGAGATGCGCGCGTTCGAGATGCCGCCGCACGAGCGCATGAGCCTCACGCAGCAGTTGCTGCTGCGGTCGCTGATCGCGCGCTTCTGGAAGGAACCCTATCGACCTCCGCGCCTCGCGCGCTGGGGCACGGAGCTGCACGACCGCTTCATGCTCCCGTATTTCGTCGAACGCGATTTCGCCGACGTCATCGCCGAGCAGAACGCCGCGGGCCTGCCGCTGGAGTTGGAGTGGTTCGCGCCGCACTTCGAGTTCCGCTTTCCGAAATACGGCGACTTTTCCGTCTTCGGCGCGCAGGTCGAGTTGCGCCAGGCGCTCGAGCCCTGGCACGTCATGGGCGAAGAGGGCGCGGCCGGCGGCGCGGTGCGCTACGTGGATTCGTCGGTCGAAAGGCTGCAGGTGAAACTGACCGGCCTCGCTCCCGATCGCTACACGCTGACCTGCAACGGCCGACGAATCCCGCTGCGGCCGACGGGTACGATGGGCGAGTTCGTCGCGGGCGTGCGTTACAAGGCGTGGTCGCCGGCTTCGTCGCTGCACCCGCTCATCCAATCCCATTCGCCGCTCACGTTCGACCTGCTCGATACGTGGATGAACCGCTCGATGGGCGGCGCGCAATATCACGTCGCGCATCCCGGCGGCCGCAATTACGACACCTTCCCGGTCAACGCCTTCGAGTCGGAAAGCCGGCGCCTCGCCAGATTTGTCAGAATGGGGCACACGCCCGATCGACTGGTGTCGCCGTTGGAATCGCCAAATCCCGAGTTCCCGTTCACGCTCGATCTGCGTAAAGTCTAATAATGAGTGCGGTTCGCGAGCCCGCCGGAAAACTGCGCTACGACGAGCTGCACGACACCCAGGGCGCGATGCGTCCTCACTGGCGGCCGCTCGTCGATCGTCTGCGCTCGGGCGATTCGCCCGACGCGGTGCGCCGTTCGCTCGAGCTGACGCGCCGGCTCATCGTCGAGAACGGCGTCACCTACAACGTGTACGCGGACCCGCAGGGCGCCGATCGTCCGTGGGCGCTCGATCCGCTGCCGCTGGTGATTCCCGCGGCCGAGTGGCAGACCATCGAGGCGGGCGTCGCGCAGCGCGCGCGGCTGCTGAACGAGCTGCTCGCCGATCTCTATGGGCCGCAGCGGCTGATCGCCGAAGGCCACGTCCCGGCGGAGCTCGCGTATGGCCACCCTAACTACCTATGGCCCTGCCAGGGGCTCGAGCCCGTGGACGGCACCTGGTTGCACGTCTATGCGGCGGACCTGGCGCGCGCGCCCGACGGCCGCTGGTGGTTGCTCGCCGACCGCACGCAGACGCCCTCGGGCGCGGGGTACGCGCTCGAGAACCGCGAGATCCTCGAGCAGGTGCATCCGGAGCTGATCTCCGACATGTCCGTGCGGCGCGTGCGCGGCTTCTTCGCGATCCTGCGCGAGCGGCTGCTCAACTGCATGGTCAGCGACGACCCGCCGCTCGCCGTGATCCTGACGCCCGGACCGTACAACGAGACGTATTTCGAACACGCCTTCCTCGCCCGGCAGCTCGGCATTCCGCTGGTCGAGGGCCACGATCTCACGGTGCGCGGCGCCACGGTGTTCCTCAAGACGCTGGGTGGACTGCGTCGCGTGCAGGCGATCTTCCGCCGGCTCGACGACGACTACTGCGATCCCCTCGAGCTGCGCGGCGATTCCGCGCTCGGCATTCCGGGGTTGTTAGGCGCGCTGCGCGCCGGCCGCGTGATGGTGTCCAACGCGCTCGGCTCGGGCGTGCTCGAGTCGGCGGCATGGCTCGGTTTCCTGCCGCCGATCGCCGAGCGGCTCATCGGCGAGCGGCTGCTGCTGCCCGAGGTCGCCACCTGGTGGCTGGGTGAAAAGCCCGCGTTCGACTACGTACTGGCGCACCTTGACCATCTCGTCATCAAACCCGCGTACCCCAACCAGCGTTTCGAGCCCATCTTCGGCAATACGCTCACCGGCAAGGATCGCGAGGCGCTGATCGAGCGCCTGCGCAACCGTCCGTACGCATATGTCGCGCAGGAGCACCTGCAGCTGTCGCAGGCGCCGGTCTGGAAGACCTCGGCGCCCAGCCAGTCGGCGGCGCGGGCGGAGTTCGAGTCGCGCGCGCTCACGATGCGCGTCTACGCCATCGTCACGCCCGACGGCGTGCACGTCATGCCGGGCGGACTGGCGCGCGTCGCGCACGACGGCGAGGCGGACGTCGTCTCCACGCAGCGCGGCGGCGGCGCCAAGGACATCTGGGTGCTGCCGGCCCCGGATCCGCACGAGGAGACACTGGCCGAAGTCGAACCCACGCGCATCGCGCCGGCCGAGCGCAAGGACTACATACCGTCCCGCCTCGTCGAGAACCTGTACTGGCTCGGACGCTACACGGTGCGATGCGAGAACTCCGCGCGCCTGCTGTTGCGCACGCTCGCCGCGCGCAGCGACTCGCGCGTCTGGAATCACGCCCGCGACATCTGCCGCGCGCTCGGCGCGGTGCCGCCTTCGACCGACGTGCCGGACGCGCTGCGCGCGCCCGAGTCGCAGGGCCTGCGCGGCGACGTCAAACATCTCGCCTGGTGCGCCTCGCAGGTGCGTAACCGGCTGTCGGCGCGTTACTGGCGCGGAGTAGTGAGCCTGCAGCGCCAGATGCAGGAAGCGGCCGTCTCGCGCGGCAGCAGCCGCGAGGTCTACGAGCGCGTGCTGCTCTCGCTCGCGGCGCTCATGGGTTTCACCGAAGAAGACATGATGCACGACGAGGGTTGGCGCCTCATGCGGCTCGGCCGCCGCATCGAGCGCATGCAGTTCATCGCCGGCATACTCGAGCGGCAGCTGCGCAGCACACATGCCACGCGCCCGGAGACCGTCGAGTGGCTGCTCGACGTGTGCGACAGCTCGCCCATCTACCGCACGCGTTACGCCGGCGCGCCGCGCCTGTCCCAGATGATGAACCTGCTGGTCTACGACGACCGGCATCCCATCGCGCTCGCGTTCCAGCGCCGTTCGATCGAGCGCGACCTCGACGACCTGGCGCGCGCGCTCGGCGGCGAACGCGAACGCGGCCTGCCGGACATGCCGCTGCTGCCCGCCGGCGCGGGCGAGCTGCTCGACGTCCCGGGCGCGGCCGGGAACGAGATGCGCGCCGGGCTCGCCGGCGAGCTCGCACGAGTGGGCGCCGGGTCGGCCGAACTATCCGACCGGCTGTCGCGCCGCTATTTCGCGCTCATCGAATCCGACACGCACGCGCTCGCGACCTGACCCATGACCGTCCGTTACCGCATCCGCCACGAGACCGCGTACACCTACGACGCGGACGTCGTGCACTCGCATCACCTGCTGCACCTGGTGCCGCGCCCGGCGCACTACCAGCAATGCCTGGAGCACGAGATCGAAATCTCGCCGATGCCCAACCGGCGGGTCGCCGACATCGACGCATTCGGGAATCCGATGCTGCGAGTCGAGCTGGTGCAGGCGCATCGCGAGTTGCGCGTCGTGTCGCAGATGCAGGTCGAGGTGCACGCGCGGCCCGCGGTGCTCGCGGACACGACCGAGCCCTGGGAGAAGGTGCGCGAGGCGTTTCGTTATCGCGGCGCGTGGCCCTCGCGCGACGAGCTCGATGCCGCGCGCTTCCGCCACGAATCGCCCCACGTGAAGCTCAAGAAGGCGTTCACCGACTATTCGGCCGGATGTTTTCCCGACGGCGCGCCGATCCTCGCCTGCGCCGAGCGCCTGAGCACGAAGCTGCACTCGGACATCGAATACGTTCCGGGCGTCACGACGATCGGCACTCCCGCCACCGAACTACTCGAGTCGCGGCGCGGCGTATGCCAGGACTTCGCGCACCTGATGATCGCCTGCCTGCGATCGCGCGGGCTGCCCGCGCGTTACGTGAGCGGGTACCTGCGAACGCACGCCACCGTCGGCGCGGAACAGCGCGAGGTGGTCGGCGCCGGCGCATCACATGCGTGGGTTTCCGTGTGGAGCCCGCCGTACGGGTGGATAGAGTTCGATCCGACCAACGGTTGCTTCGCGGGGACCGATCACATCGCGGTGGCGTGGGGTCGCGACTTCGGCGACGTCTCGCCGTTGCGCGGCGTGATCGTCGGCGGCGGGGAGCACCAGTTGTCGGTCAACGTGATCGTCGAGCCGGCGCAACCCGGCGCCTAGGAAGCGGTCCTCATTCGGCCGCGATCGCGGCGCGCAGCTTTTCCACGTCCGCCGATTCGATGTAGCGCGGGATGTTGCGCCACATCGAGTGATAGCCGAATCCGCCCTCGGTCAGCTCCTCGAGCGCCTCTTCCTTCGACCAGCCCTGCACGAGGATGCGATACATCGCGCTCATGAGGCCGGTGCGATCGGCGCCGTGCTGGCAGTGGATCAGGAACGGACCATTCTCGGTCTGCTTCAGCATCCGCATGACCTCGACGACGTGTTCGTCGTCGATGCGCCAGGTGAGGATCTTCGTGCGCTCGGTGCGCAGGTTCGTGCCCTTGACCTCGTCGTCGTCGTGATTGAAGTACCGCAGGTTGATCACCGTGCGGATGCCCATCTTCTCGAGATTCTTCATACCTTCCGCGTTCGGCTGCTCGCTGCGGTAGAGAGTCGGCGTGATGCGATGCAGGTTGGGCACGCCTCCGAGCTCGATGGGCTCGGCCCATCGTGCCGGCCGGGACGCGGCCGCATCGGCCGGGGTCTTGGCGGGGTCTTCTGCCAGCGCGGGTGCGGCGGTGGCCAGGAGGCAAACGAGTGCGAGAGTCTTCATGGGGCTTCGGGTTCCCTCGAGGAAGCGGAGATCAGTGCGACGACGTCGCGCGCGGCATGCGGGCGCGCGATCCGCGCGGCCGCCTCGCTCATCGCCCGCAGGCGGCCGGGCTCGGCAAGCAAGCGCGCGAGCTTGAATTCGAGCGTCGCGCTGTCGATGGCCTTCACGGCCGCACCCGCCTCGAGCAGGTAGTCGGCGTTGCGTTCTTCCTGGCCGGGAATCGGCGAGACCAGCAGCATGGGCCGGCGCATCGCCAGGCATTCGGAAACGGACAGGCCGCCGGGCTTGGTCACCACGAGATCGGCCGCGGCCATGACGCGTTCGACCGTGGTCGTGAAGCCGAGCGGAAACAATCTGCCGGGGAATTTGCGCGCCAGGGTCTGCAAGCGGTTCAGCAGCGGCGCGTTCTTGCCCGCGAGCGCGACCACCTGCAGGTCGCCCGGCGCGGCGAGTACCCGCGCGGCGATTTCGTCGAGCGCACCGACGCCCGCGCCGCCGGCCATCATCAGCACCGTGAACTTGTCCGGCGCGATGCCGAGCTCCGCGGCGCACGTGGCGCGATCGAGCGGCGCCGCGAACCGCGGCATGACGGGGATGCCGGTCACCGCGATCCGCGCGCGCGGGACGCCGCGGTCCGCGAGGCGAAACGCGACCTCCTCGCTCGCGACGCAATAACGGTCGACATGCGGATGCACCCAGAGCGCGTGCACGTCGAAGTCCGTGACCTGCACCCAGACCGGTGGAAGCTTCGTGCCCTTCGCGCGTTCGTTCGACAGCAGTTCGGCGGGCAGGAAGTGAGTGCAGACGATGGCATCCGGCGCAAGGCGCGCGATCTGCGCGTCGAGGCGGCGCGTGTTCATGCGTTCGACGGTGCGCTTCAGCCTGCCGAGCAACGTGCCGCGCGAGGGCCGGTCGCTGCGCGTGTAGAGAAAAGACCAGAACTCGGGAAGTTTCTCGACCAGCTTGATGTACTGCTCGGCGTAGAGCTTGCGGAAATCCTTCGGCACCAGCGACAACACGTCGAGATGTGTCGCGTCCAGCGCGGGGCTCGCGGCCTTGGCCGCGGCGACGAGCGCATCCGCGGCACGTACGTGACCCGCACCGGCCGCGACCGACAACACGAGGATGCGCGACGTCATGCGTCAGAAGCTTCCGGGGTAACGCGCCATGTCGGAGTGGTAGAGCGCCTTGATCTTCTGCAGGTCGGAATTGGAGTCTCCGCTCGGCATCACCGCGGACATGATGTGCACGAGCTTGCGCGAGTAGTCGAGCGCGACCGGGACGATGGGCACACCGGCCTCGTTCGCGATGTGCAGGAAACCGAGCTTCCATTCCGCGACGCGGCTGCGCGTGCCTTCGGGCGTGATCGTGATGGACATGCGCTCGCGGCGCGCGAACTCGTCGATGAAGGTGCGGACCACGTTGGCGCCGCGCGAGCGGTCGATCGGCATGCCACCGAAGCGCCGCGCGAGCACGCCCATGGGCCAGAAGAAGACGGTGTGCTTGGCGAGCCAGGTCGTGTCGAGACGCAGCGTGAGGTAGGCGGTGAAGCCGTGGAAGAAATCCCAGTTGGAGGTGTGCGGAGCGACGATCAGCACGAACTTGGGATGGGCCGGCAGCGTGCCGGCGATGCGCCAGCCGGAGATCTTCATGAGCAGGATGCCGAGCGCGCGCCGCCAGCGCGCGGTCACCTGGGGTGCGGTCGGCGGGAGTTTCGGAAATCCGGGCGGGGTTTCGAATTCGGGGGTCGGCTGCGGCATCGCGGGGCGATGTTAGCCGATGTCCACCCGGGTCCGCTCATTCGCGGTCGGCCGGGGCCGTTATCAGGAAGGGCGGGTCGAGAAGCGGACACCGTTCCCCTTTAGAGGGGGGTATCAGGGGCCCGGTGTCCGCATCTCGCCGTCTTTCTCTCGAGGTCGATAGTTAGAACCTCTCCTTTTCCATCAGCCCTTCACCGGATACGACTTGAACGCGACGATCTCGCCCTCGGCCGTGGCCTTGCACGAGGCCTTCGCGAGCAGCGACCTGGTCTTCTTGTTGTGCGCGTACACGATGTACGAGTCCGGGTCGATGAGGGCCGACGCCGGGCCGGTCGGCTTCACCTCGTACGCCGGCAGCGTTTCGGACTTCGCGAGCGTCTCGACCAGTGCCTTGCTGCACGCGGCGAGCGAGGGCGAGATGGTGGCGGTGCCGGCGTTGCCGTAGGCGGCGAAGCTGATCATGGCGGCCATGACCGTGTACTTGTATGACTTGCGAAACATGATGGGCTCCTGAAGTAGTTTGAAATCCACGATGGTCAAACTACTCGCCTCTCCATGCGGGCACAAACGAGATGATTCGGGTCGAGCATCAGTTTTCCTCATCGGCGCGGCACGTGTCGATGAGCCAGGACCACAACGCGCGGATGTCGTCGCGGCTCTCGTCCTCGGCGCGCACCAGCAACGTGTAGTGCTCCTTCGTGACGAGTTCGTCGTCGAACACGCGCACCAGGCGGCCCGTCCGGAACTTCCTGCGCGAGAGTTGAGCGGGCAGCAGCGCGATGCCGATGCTCTTCTCCGCGGCGCGCATCGCGGACGACATGGAATCGATCCGCACGATCTGTGACGGATTCAGCGATTTCATGCCGACGCCGTTCGCCCAGCGATCCCAGTCTTCGCGGCGCGCCTCGTGCACCAGCAGCGTGTGCGCGTTGAGATCCTCGTGGCTGTGCACCGGCTTTTCCGCGAGCAGCTCGGGAGAACACGCGGGCACCATCGTCTGCGCGAACAGCGGATGCGCGACGAGTCCGTTCCAGGGTCCCGCGCCGACGGCCACCGAGATGTCCGCTTCCGCCGCGTGCGTGCGCCCATGTCCGCCGGAGGTGTCGATGCGCAGGTCGATGCCTTCGTGCACCTTCGAGAATTCCGACAGCCGCGGCAGCAATATCTCGCTCGCGAAGTACGCGGGCACGTGCAGCCGCACGCTGCTGCGCCCGAAGCGCGCGCGCAACTGCTCGGTTACGGATTCCAGCCGCATGAACAGATCGTCTATCTGCTCGAGGTATCGCGCGCCGGCGTCGGTCAGCGCGAGTGCTCGTGCACTACGTGAAAACAGCGGCAGGCCAAGCTGCGTTTCCAGCGTCTTGATCTGGTGGCTCACGGCCGATGGCGTGATGCAAAGCTCATCGGCTGCGAGCGCGAAGCTCGAATGTCTGGCGGCGATCTGAAAGGTCTTGATGGCCTTCAGTGAAAGATTACGCATTCCATTGGATCACCCAATAGCTCAGCGACAAAGCTGCGATGCCGGGAGTAAAGCAAGCTGCGTGCCATCGCCGGAAATGGCGTAAGTGCATGTTCTTATTCGAGCTGCACCGTTGACGTGCCGTCAATTTGATCCGGGATGGCGCGAGTCGCCGGCGATTGCACCGGCGATGATTTACCGGATTTCGGTGCCAGGCACCGCTACCCGGCAAAAATCCTCGGCGCCGTTCGAGGTGCGCAACACTCACCCAGCCTGCTGCTGCTGCACGAACTTCGCGCCGGGGTGGCCGATCGCGAGCGCCTTCTTCACGGAGTCGCGCTCGAGCATGCGGTTGTACCAGGCGATGACCTTGGGCGAATCCTTCTCGTTGACGATGTCGGCGTAACGCACCGGCATGTTGATGAGCATCGAGAAACACGACACGTCCGCCAGCGTGAACTGCCTGCCCATCACCCATTCGCCCTGGATGCCGTTCTCGATTCGCTCGATCGACACCTTCACCTTGCGTCGCCAGTCGGCGAGCTGCTCGGGCGTCCACACCTGCGCGGCGGACTCGCGCCACTTGTCCTGCTGTTCCTTGAGCGGGATGCGCGCGATCTTCGCCTCCAGCTCCTCCTTGGAAAGATGCGCGACGGCGTTCCTGATCATCGCGTGCCAGCCGAGGAAGGACAGCGCGGGGCAGAAGTATTCGTCGACGAACTTGGTCCACAGCCGCATCTGGTGACGGCCGTACGCGTCCGACGGCTTGAGCGGCATCCCCGGAAACGTGTCGTCGACGTACTCGTTGATCAGCGTCGACTCGTCGAGGACGCGGTCGTCGTGCACGAGCACCGGCACCTGGCCGCGCGGATTGATCTTCACGAACCACGGCTCGTGTTGTTCGAAATTGATCAGCGCCATCAAGTGGCTCTTGAAATCCACGTTCTTCTCGAACAGCGGCAACAGCGCCTTGAGCGAGTTTGCGGCCGCACCACCGTGATACAGCGTGATCATGAGGACACCTCCGGAACGGAGGGATTTGAGCGCCAAGCGGCGCCTGCGGCTCGACTCGCAGGGAAATGGCGCCTCACCACTCGCGCGCCGCGGCGGAAACGCCCGGCCACGAATGCCGTGGCCGGCCGGTTTCACCGAGCTTCCGTCACTGCACGCGGATCGCGATCCCGCGGATCACCGTGCCGCCCGGACCCACCGGTCCCAGCGATATCAGCGATCCCTGTCCGAGGTCCACGCGATACAGCGTCGACTGTGTCGCTCCGGTGGGCAGCAGCGCCGCGAGTCCCAGGCCGTTGTCCGCGCCGCCGATATCGAAGCCGCCCGCGAGCTGGAACGTCGTGCCCGCATTGAGCGGACCGACGATCTGCTGGGCTCCCGAGACGGACGTCTGCCGGATGAGATTGCCGACGCCCACGTCGATCGAGTACTGCAGGCTCGTCGCCGCGCCTGCATACGGATTCGAGAACGCGGTGCCGACCACCTGCGTCGGTGCGACGAGCGGCCCATCCGTGATCACCGTGCCGTCGGCGAGGTTCACGCGCAGGTTCTGTCCGGTGTCGCTCTGCACGCGCAACACGCCGTCGACCGAACCGAAGTCGACGCCGAACTGCGTTCCCGCCAGCGCCGTGAACGGATCGCTCGCATCGAGCGGATTCGCCGAGAGCGCGACCGCGCCCGACAGCGCGCCGGTCGCCGGATCGAGCACGTACACGCGGTTGGCATTCGTCACCGCGTGCAACACCCCGTTCACCGGGTTGAAGTCGATGCCGACTATCTGCTCGCCGCCCTGCAATCCCGTGACCGCGACGTCCGTGTCGAACGTGGCAGGCGTGAGCGGCGCGAAGCTCACCAGCCGGTTGTCGCTCGTCAGGGCGTACACGGTCGCCACCGGCACGCTCGCGTATGCGAAGCCGCGCACGCGCTCGCCGCCGTCGATGGCACCGATGCGCGAGGCCGCGCCGGTCGACAGATTGATCTCGTACAACTCGGAATTCGCGGCGCCGCCGATCGTGAGCGCCGCGAGGCCGCGGTTGGTGGTGCCGTAGATGTCGAAACCGCCCACCGCCTCCACGTCGCCGACGCCGAGCGGACCCACGACCTGGATGTCGCCGTTGATCGCGTTGCCCGATGTGCGTCCCATCACCTGCAGCCCGTCGGTGGCCGCGTCGATCATGAAGTACGTCGAAGTGAACGTGGACACGAAGTTGTTGCTGTACGCGGCCGCGCCCGGCACGGAACCCGCCGGCGCCGGTGTGACGTCCGTCGTGACCACGCCGTCGTCGGGCGTCACGCGGAAGTTCATGCCGGCGTCACTGACTACCCGCACGAGGTCGTTGCCCGGGTTGAAGTCGAAGCCGAACTCCGTGCCGAGCAGGCCCGCGTACGGGATCGTGACGTCGCCGAGCGCCGCGACCAGCGTCGAGCGCAACGTGAGCTCGCCGCTCTCGACGTCGACCGTGTACATGCGGTCCGTGCTGCCCAGCGCGTACAACGCGCCGTCGACCGGCCGTACATCGATGCCGAGGATGTTCTCGCCGGACTGCTGACCGCTGAGCGGCGCGTTGGTGCACGCCTTCTGCGGCAACGCGCGGTTGAACGAGAGCAGCCGATTGCCCTCGGTCAGCGCGAGCAGGTCGCCCGGAGCCTGCGCCGGGGCGCTGGCGGGCGGTGCAATCGTCGTGTCGTGCACGAGTTCGCCGTCGTCGAGCAGTGTCACCGCGCCCAAGCTCGCCGCGAATCCCGTGTCGAGGTTGATCTGGTACGAGGTCGGCACCCCGCCGACCACGAGCACCGCGTACGCGGAGTTGGCGCCATCTTCCGCGGTCGCGATCTCGAGATCGCCGGCGCCGGTGGCGTCGACGCCGAGCGCTCCGATCACCGTCGCCGTGCCCCCGTTCGGATCGTCGGTGGTCAGGAGCTGGTCGGTCGCGGTGTCGATGTAGTACAGCTGCGTGCGGCACGCATCCGCGAAAGCGTTCTCGTACGCAGCGCCGCTGATTCCCTCGGTCGTCAGCGCGGTATCCGTGATGGTCGCGCCGCTGACGACGTCGATGCGCAGGTTCTGCCCGGTGTCGCTGACCACGCGCAACCGGTCGGTCACGGAGTTGAAGTCGACGCCGAACTCCGTGCCGTCCAGCTCCGTGAATGGATCGCTGCTGTCGGCAGCATCCGCCGCGAGCGTCGCGCTGAGAGTGGCCACGCCAGTCGTCGGATCGATCGTGTACACGCGTCCCGTGCTGCCGAGCGCGTAGAGCTGACCGGGCGTGGCGCCACCGGCGCGCACGTCGAGACCGAGCACCGTTTCTCCGCTCTGCAGTCCGCTGATCTCGATCGCCGTGTCGAGTGCGGGATCCGCGCGGTCGAAAGTGACGAGACGTCCCGCGCTCGTGAGTGCATACGTGTCGCCCGACGTCACGCCTGCGCCCGGAGGCGGCACGCCACCCGACGGCGGCGGGGGCGAGGGCGGAGGCGGCGACGGCGGAGGTGGCGACGGCGGAGGTGGCGAGGGCGGTGGCGGCGAAGGCGGCGGTGGCGATGGGGCAGGCGCAGGCGCCGGCGGTGCGGGAGCTGGCGGGGGCTGGACGGCCGACGGTGGATCGTCGCCGCCACCGCCGCCGCAGGCCGAAAGCGCCGCAATCAGCGCCGAGGCCGCCAGTAAGCGGCCGGAACTTGGAATGGTCATGACTCCCCTTTCGGCGATGCCGTGTTGTGGACCTTTGTTGTCAGCGTATGGCCGCGAGGGGTCGGAGAATTCCAGACGAGGGAACCGACCTGCGTGCGACAAGCCGGCGTCGTGTGGTCGGTGCAGGACTACGGGAAAGTAGCTAGAGGACCGTGTGGGAGGCCTGCCGGGCAGGCAGCGTCAGAGCTTCATGCCCGTCCAGATGACGAATTCGGTGGCCAGGCTCACGGTCGGCTTGAGCACTCGCGGCCAGAAAATACCCTGGCGCGGCTCATGTGCGGCGCGATCGTGATGAGCGCGTTCGTCTTCGAGGATCGACGCGACGGCGGCGTGCGCCGCGGGATCGACGCCGTCGAGCTCGCGCAGCTGGATCTCGAGGTGCCGCAGCACGACGCGCTCCACGGCCACGGTGACGGCGGCGATCGACGCGCGTCCACAAACCCCGGTGATCACTCCCAGCACGAATCCGCCGAAGCCGCACAGCCAGTAGCTGCGACAGCGGCGCACGCCTCGTCGCTCGAGCTCGGCCGCGAAGATCGCGCGATGACGCTCCTCGTGCGCGCGGAATTCCTCGAGGTCGCGTTTGAGCTCTGCATCGCGCCAGAAGCACATGAGTCGCTGCCCGCGATAGATGTTCACCGCACCGTGTTCGCCGGCGTGGTTCACCTTCATGATGCGATCGCCGTGGGAAAGGGGCATGCACGAGAATAGTAGCGGCCACCGGCAGGGGATTCCCTCACCGGGCTGCCCCAGCACCGGCCCACGTCGCCAATTCACGGTTTGGAGGGCCGGATTTCCCTTCCCGGGAGCGCTCATATATAGTCGCGCCCGCTTATCCAGGGTCGCGCGGTCATCGCCCCCTAAAGCATGCTGGTCCGACGGGATATTGAGAACTCCTCGAATCCCCTGATTCGCAAACTCTCTCCTCGCTAATGACCGCTGCGGAGTCGAATTCGACTCACGCAATGCGAGTCTCGATTCATTTTTCTACAAGGTTATTCAATGTCATTCGATTCTCTCGGGCTCAAGCCCGAGCTGCTGCGTGCCGTGGCCGAAAAGGGCTATACGGAACCCACCCCCATCCAGCGCGAGGCCATTCCGGCCGTGCTCGCCGGCCGCGACGTGCTCGCGGGCGCGCAGACCGGCACCGGCAAGACCGCCGGCTTCACGCTTCCCCTGCTGCAGAAGCTCGATGCACGCGGCGCGCGCAATCCGCGCGCCCTCGTGCTCACGCCGACGCGTGAGCTCGCCGCGCAGGTCGAGCAGAGCGTGCAGGACTACGGCAAATACGTGGACCTGCGCTCGCTCGTGATCTTCGGCGGCGTCTCCGAGAAACCGCAGATCGACAAGCTGCGCCACGGCTGCGACATCCTCGTCGCGACGCCGGGTCGCCTGCTCGATCTCGCAGAGCAGCGCGCGGTGTCGCTCGCGGACGTGCAGATCTTCGTGCTCGACGAAGCCGACCGCATGCTCGACATGGGCTTCATCCACGACATCAAGCGCGTTCTCAAGCTGCTGCCGCAGCAGCGCCAGAACCTGATGTTCTCGGCTACCTACTCCGACGACATCCGCGATCTCGCGAACCGCTTCGTGAAGAATCCCGTCAGCGTGCAGGTCACGCCGCGCAACGCCACGGCCGAAAAGGTCGAGCAGAGCGCGTATCGCGTGCCGAAGGAACACAAGCGTCACCTGCTCGCGCACCTCATCCAGGAAGGCAACTGGCACCAGGTGCTGGTGTTCACGCGCACCAAGCACGGCGCGAACCGCCTCACGCAGCAGCTCGAACGCGCGGGCGTGACGGCGATGGCGATCCACGGCAACAAGAGCCAGAACGCGCGCGTGCGCGCGCTCGAGGACTTCAAGGAAAATCGCATCACGGCACTGGTGGCGACCGAGGTCGCCGCGCGCGGCCTCGACATCAAGGAGCTGCCGCACGTGGTGAACTACGAGCTGCCGAACGTCCCCGAGGATTACGTGCATCGCATCGGCCGCACCGCGCGCGCGGGTTCGACCGGCGCGGCGGTATCGCTGGTGTCGCCGGACGAAGTACCGCTGCTGCGCGACATCGAGAAGCTGCTCAAGCGCGCGGTCGAATTCGCGCCGACGCCGAAGTTCGAGATCAAGGAGGGGACTCATACACCGCGAGCGGAGAGCCGCGAGCCGGGTGAGTACCAGCCGCACCAGGATCCTCGCCGCAGGTCGGAGCACCGGCGGCCTCGCCATGGCGGCAACAACGGTGGAAGCCGCGGTGGCCAACGCGGCAACCAGGGCGGCAACCGCGGGGGCGGCAGGCACGGCGGCCGGGTCGAAGCCGGCCGCGCGAACCACGACGCCTATCTACCGGAAAACGGATCGGCTCGATCGGATGCCCCGGCAGGCGCCGATCGGCAGCGCGCCGACAACCCGCAGGGCGCGCGCCCGGATGCGCGCAGGGGCGGCCATCATGGCCACCAACCAGGCCAGTCGCGCGGACAACGCAGCGGCGAGCCTCGTCGCGGGCATTCCGCGGGCGGATCGCGCGATCATCAGCAGCGCCGTGACGGTGGCCAGCGCGCGGGAGGCGGCGGGCAGCGCGGCTTCGCGCGCGGCGCGCGATCCAGCGGCGGCCGCGGCCCGGGTGGCCAGGGCTCCACTGGTGGTGGCGGCTTCTCGCGGATGAACTAACTACAGACGCGCAAAACCCGCGCGGCGCCGGACGGCGTCGCGCGGGTGGCCGAACGGACGCGGTGGTCTATTCCCGCGGGGTTTCCGTGTCGGCGGGAGGCGCCTCGGACAGATCGCGCGGCGGCGCCTCCGGTGAGCTGTACGGCTGCTGTCCCGAATCCGTCGACTTGTGGGCCTTCGAGTATTCGGAAGCATCCAAGTAGCCGTCGCCATTCGCATCGGCGCTCGTGAACACGATGCTGGCATCCGCGGCGGCCTCGGACTTCGAGATCTTGCCGTCGCGGTTCGTATCGAGCGTGTCGAACTTCGCGCCGTGCTTCATCTTGTCCGGTCCCTCGCCTGCAATGGCCGAACCGGCCAGCGGAAGCAACGCGGCGACAGCGACCGCGATCATCGATTTGGAAACTCTCATGTCTCACTCCTTAGGATCTGCACTAGGGTGCCCTGGTCCCGGTCACGGGAATTCCAGGGTGGAGACCAGTGAAGCAATTCACGTGCCAGCCCCAAATCGGCCAGCGGAGCGCCCGCACGCACCACTAGGGTCTGCGCGGAACGACAACGCGGCGTACGGGCGACGTCGATACGCGACAGCACGTGCCCAGCCTAACTACATTCAATCACTTGGCGGTCGCGGATCGCGGACGTCGGACGACCGCGCGCCGCATGCAACCTTGTGCCTATTGACGGCCCGCAGGCGGACTTTGCGATTCGGCGGCAAACGGCTCATTCTGTCCGGATGAGGGGAGGGAAATTCAGCGGGCGCATGGGTCTCGCGGCTATCGGGCTGTTCGTCGTCTTCGCGGCCGCGATGTATTTCTTCAATCCAATCCATTCGCCGCTGAAGGAAGCTCCCGCTGGAGCTTTTTTTGTGCTCGGCGACAACCGCGACGACAGCATGGACAGCCGCGCGTTCGGACCGGTACCTCGCGATCACATCGTGGGCGTGTTCAACGGTCTCGCGGTCGACAACCGGGGAAGGAATTCGTGAACGACGCAGCTTCCAGGCCAGTCCACTCGCAGGACCTCGCTCCCTGGAAGCACGCCGATCTTCCCGATCCGCCGATGCCGCGCGGGCTGTCGTGGATAGGCGTCTGCGGTCCCGGCGTCATCGTGCTCGGCGTTTCCATCGGCAGCGGCGAATTCCTGCTCGGCCCGGCGACCTTCGTCAAACACGGCCTGTCACTGCTGTGGGTGACGCTGGTCGCGGTGTTCTTCCAGACCGTCTTCAATACGGAGCTCATGCGCTACACGGTGGCCACGGGAGAGCCGGTGGTGACGGGCTTCATGCGCACGCGGCCGGGGCGCACGTTCTGGGCTTGGTTCTACTCGCTGCTGTATTTCCTGCAGGTCGGCTGGCCCGCGTGGGCTGCCACCGCCTCCGGGGCGATCTTCTTCCTGTTCCTGGGCCGTCTGCCGGAGCCGCCCGCGGACTCGACGACTAACTACCTCATCGGCGTCGGCACGTTCCTCGCGTGCGTGGTCGTGCTGCTGCTCGGCAGGCGCATCGCGCGCACGCTCGAGATGCTCAACTGGGCGCTCGTGACCGTGATCCTCGGCGGTTTCCTGGTGCTCGGTCTCATTTACGTTCCCGCGGCAACCTGGGGCGCGGCGCTCGCCGGTTTCACCGGCTTCAGCACCGCCGCCGGCGAGTTCAGATTCCTCGCCGACAACATGGACATGCTGCTGCTCGGCGCGCTCATCGGTTACTCGGGCGGCGGCGGCGTGCTCAATCTCACGCTGTCCAACTGGGCGCGCGACAAGGGTTACGGCATGGGCAGCCGCGTGGGATACATCTCGGGCGCCGTGGGCGGCGAGAAGAGCAAACTCGCTGAAACGGGCTTCATGTTCGAAGCCGACGCAGCGAACCTGAAACGCTGGCGCGGCTGGTGGCGCATCGTGCGTGTCGACCAGTGGGGCGTGTTCTTCATCGGCGCGCTGCTCGGCATGATGCTGCCGGCGCTGCTGTACGTGACGTTCGTGCCGGCCGGCACCGACATCAAGGGTCTCGCGATCAGCGCGGTGCTCGCGCAGACGATCGGCGCCGCGGCCGGCCCCTTGTTAGGCCTCGTGGTCGCCGGGCTCGGCGCATGGATCCTGTTCAAGACGCAGCTCGACTGTGTCGAGGGCATGACGCGCTCGATCACCGACATCCTCTGGACCGGCAGCCGCCGCGTGCGCGGCTGGAGCAGGGGTGACGCACGCCTCGTGTACTACTGCGTGCTCGCGGTCGTCGTGATCTGGGGAATGATCGCCCTCGGGCTCGCGCCGCCCATCATGCTGCTGCAGATCGGCGCGAACATCGCCGGCGTCATATTCGTGATCTCCGCGGCGCACCTGCTGTACCTCAATACGCGGGTATTGCCGCCCGCGCTGCGCCCGCCGCTGTGGCGCCGCGCCGCGCTGGTCGGAATGGTGGTGTTCTACGGCTTCTTCGCGGTGCTGGTTGCGAGATCGCTGCTCTAGGTGCCCTGGCCGCCCCAGCTGCCAGCCGGCCAGACTAACGCTTGCGGCTGATCTCGATGCCGTTGCCGACCTCGACCAGCACGGAGTCCATGTCGCCCGCGGCGCGCACGCGCGCGCGGTAGGCCTCGGCCTGCGGCCGCACGACCTCCGGCAGCAACATGTTGTCCGCGACGATCATGCCGCCCGGCGCGAGCTTGGGATGCACCAGCTCGAAGCAGGGCAGGTAAAGGTCCTTCCACACGTCGAGCAGCACGAAATCGAACGGCCCCGGCAGCGTCTTCAGCGTTTCGAGACAGTCGCCGGCATGGAATTCGACGCGTGTGGACAGCCCGGCGCGAGTCAGCGCCTGGCGCGCATGTTCGATCTTGAAATCGCGCAGCTCGAGCGACACCACCTTGCCGCCGGTCGCCCGCGCCGCGGCCGCCAGCCACACGGTGGAATAACCGTACGAAGTGCCGAGTTCGAGGATGCGGCGCGACTGCGCGCCCGACGCGAGTAGATAGATGAGCATGCCGGCCTCGCGACCGACCGACAGGAGCAGCTCGTCGAGGTTCGTGCCCGGGCCGATGGTGCGGCGCTGCTCTTCTTCCGCGCGCCGCTCGAAGTCGACGAGGACGCGCTCGATGACGGGGTCTACTAATGGTGGCATTCGATGAGTCTCCCGGGAGAATATGCACGGTCCCTCGGACATTGGCGAGTCCCGGGCGCCCACGATGGGCGGTCGGCGCAGGCTGGAACTAACTCGATGATTTCCAATCCATGTCCGGTCACGGAAAAGTCCTCCCGGGGAGTCATCTGTTGCGTGTCCGGAAAAGATGACGGCCGGCCCCAGCGATGACACTGACACCGGGTCGCCGCCGGCTTTTGTTACATTGCACCGCCCTCACCGGGGTGGCCGACCGGGTTCCGGGGCTTGCTTGCGGTGTCGCCAACCTGGGCCGATCGGGCCAATCAGAGGAGTGAGTTTCCATGCGTACGCATCTCGTTCGAGTAGTTAGCCTGGCGATCGCGGGCCTGGCCGCCACCGCCGCCGCGGCCGACGATTCCGGTCTGAAACTGCCCGAGGGATTCAGCGCCGTCGTGGTGCAGGAGGGGCAGGGCACCGCCCGCCATCTCGCCATCCGCGCGAACGGCGACATCTACGTCGCGGGCCGCAACGGACTGATCGCGATGCGCGACACCAACGGCGATTTCAAGGCCGACGTCGTCACGCCGTTCGGCGACGTGAAGGGCACCGGAATCCTGATCCACGAGAACCACCTGTACGTATCCGACGACGTCGGCGTGTACCGCTACGCGCTCGATCCGAAAGAGCTCGTGCCGAAGGGTTCGCGCGAAACCGTGGTCGACGGATTCCCGCGCGAGCGCCAGCACGCGGACAAGACCTTCGCGCTGGATAAGAAGGGCACGCTGTACGTGAACGTCGGCGCGCCCTCGAACTCGTGCCAGGAGAAAGACCGCCAGGAAGGATCGCTCGGCATGAACCCCTGCCCGATCCTCGAGAAATACGGCGGCGTGTGGGTCTTCGACGGCAACAAGTTGAACCAGACGCCGGCCGACGGCAGGCGCTTCTCGACCGGCATCCGCAACGCGGTGGCGATCGAATGGAACCCCGGCGTGAACGGGTTGTACGCGGTGATTCATGGCCGCGACTCGCTCGATACCCTGTTCCCCGCGCTCTATACCGCGGAGGACAACGCGACGCGCCAGGCCGAGGAATTCCACCGGCTCACCGACGGCGGAAACTACGGCTGGCCGTACACGTTCTGGGACAACAAGCTGGGCCACCGCGTCCTGGCGCCCGAGTACGGCGGCGACGGCAAGAAGGCGCCCGAGGCGGGCAAGTACCCGGATCCGCTCGTGGCGTTCCCGGCGCATTGGGCCCCTAACGACCTGCTGTTCTATTCCGGCAAGAACTTCCCGGCGAAGTACCAGGGTGGCGCGATCATCGCGTTCCACGGGAGCTGGAATCGCGCGCCCGAGCCGCAGGCCGGTTACAAAGTCGTGTTCCAGCCGATGAAGAACGGCAAGCCCAACGGCGCCTACGAGGTCCTGGCCGACGGATTCGCGGGCGAGATCGCGGACAACAACCCGCGCAATGCGCGGTACCGCCCGGTGGGTCTCGCGGTGGCGCCGGACGGCGCGCTCTACGTGGCCGATTCGCAGAAAGGACGCGTCTGGCGGATTTCGCACGGTGGAAAATGAACGTGAGCGGCACGCCGCAACGTGCGCTGCGAATACTTCCCGTGCTGTTGCTCGCGGCGGGCGCCGCGCTCGCGGCTGATGCGGCCACGTCCGCCGCGGCGGATGAGCGCCCGGCGGGTCAGCGACTCTACGGTCGCCATTGCCTGTCCTGTCACCAGGCCGACGGCGGTGGCGTTCCCAACATGCAACCCGCGATCGCGGGCGGCACGTGGGTCACGGGCGATGCGCGTGCGCTCGCCCTTTTCGTCATGACGGGCGGCTTCGATTCCGCGCAGCGCAAGGAAAGCGACAACTCCAACGTGATGCCCGCGTTCGGTCATCTCCCGGACGAGGATCTCGCGGCCATCCTCACCTACATCCGCGAGAAGTTCGGCAAGGGCGCGTCCGCGGTCACGGCCGCGCAGGTCGCCGAGGCGCGCTCCGGCATCCCGGCGCCCTCCGGGCAGTAGCGTGTAGTTAGCCGGCTACTTCATGCGGTACAGGTGCACGTACCGGTCGGTCTTGCCCTTGACCGCCGGGTCGTAAACCATCTTGTCGAGCTGGTCATGCGGATTTCGCAGTCCGTCGTACGACTTCTCGAACTCGAATCCGGCCGCGGTGAGGCTCTGGCGCGCCCACTGCTCGTTCAGGCGGTGCAGCGTGCCCGCGACTTCCTTGCCGGTCCCGGGCGCCGCGTTGTGATCGACGATCAGCAGCTTGCCGCCGGGCTTGAGCATGCGTTTGAGCGAGTCGAGGAAACCAGCCGTATTGATTTCCGGCCAGCCTTCCTTTTCATCGATCCAGTAGACGTCGTGGTAAGCCATGACGATCACGGCGAGGTCGACGCTCTTCGGCGGCAGGTTCATGTAGCTGGCCTCGACCAGCCGCCGCTCGACGTTCGGCAGGCGGCCCTCGGTGAAGCGCGCCTTGATGGCGTCCCTGGCGAACGCCGCGTACGGCACGTTGTTCACGGCCAGCACCTTGCCGTCGGCGCCGACGATCCCGGCTAACAACTCGGTGTAATACCCGCCGGCGGAGAAGAGGTCGGCGACGACCATGCCGGGCCTTACGCCCGCGAAGGCCAGCACTTCCGCCGGCTTGTCGCGCGCGTCGCGCTCGCGGTCCGCCGCGGTGCGCGCTGGATCCGCGATGGCCTTCTCGATCGGTGATGCGTCGGCAGCGAACGAGGGCGCGGCCAGGACCAGGAGGGTGCAGGCGATGAATGTCTTCATGGGATTCTCCTGCGTCCATTATGCGCGCCGTGGCGTGGGTCGGAAAAACGTTCGGCGTGACGGGCACTCATCCTGGCGAGCGCAGCGACGCGCAAGCGTGGCGTATGCTTGCCGCGATGCCCAACGATTTTCCGCCCGCGCGCCGGGCCCTCTCACCTCATCCGGCATGCGAGCGGGGCGGTGTCGGTGAATTCTCGGTGAAAGTGCGGCGAGCGTCCGCCAGCAGGCTCGAGCTCGAATTCCGGCTGCGCGCCGATGCCGACTCGATCGAAGTGCCTCGACCTCGGGCGCCAGTGCGCGCGGACGGCCTGTGGCATCACACCTGTTTCGAAGTCTTCGTGAGCCGCGGTCAGCACGAGTACCGCGAATACAACTTCGCTCCGTCGGGGGCCTGGGCCGCGTACCGTTTCGCGAACTACCGCGCTGGCATGGCCACGCTCGACGAATCTCCTTCCGAGGCACGCTGGCGCGTCGACACCGATTCGCTCGGATTGAACGTCGTCCTCGACTCGGACTGGTTCGCCGGGGATTCCCCGGGCGGGGTGTTGCGGGTCGGTTGCAGCGCGGTCGTCGAGAACAGGTCCGGCGCATTGTCATATTGGGCGCTGCGCCATCCGCCCGGGAAACCCGACTTCCACGACGCGGCGGCATTTATCGTCGAACTGCGATGACGCGCGCGCACGTCAGTTAAGCTAGGCGCGTGGTTCAATTCGGCATCGATCGCCTGTTAGGCGACATCAAACTGTTGCGCGAGCTCGAGGGACGGCGGATCGCATTGCTCGCGCATCCCGCGTCCATGACCGCGCAGTTCGAACACTCGCTCGACGCGTTGCGCGCCGTGCGCGGACTCGAGATCACCGCGGCCTTCGGTCCGCAGCACGGCCTGCGCGGCGACAAGCAGGACAACATGGTCGAGTCGCCCGACTTCCGCGACCCGGTGCATGCCATCCCCGTATTCAGTCTCTACGGCGAAGTCCGCCGGCCCACGGAGGAGATGCTCGGGCATTTCGACGTGTTGCTCGTCGACCTGCAGGATCTCGGCTGCCGCATCTACACGTTCATCACCACACTCTTATATGTGCTCGAGGCCGCCGCGAAGCACGGCAAGACGGTCTGGGTGCTCGATCGGCCGAATCCGGCGGGGCGGCCGGTCGAGGGCTTGAAGCTTCGTCCGGGTTGGGAAAGTTTCGTCGGCGCGGGTCCGTTGCCGATGCGCCATGGCCTGACGCTGGGCGAGCTCGGCATGTGGTTCGTGAGTCACTTCAAGCTCGCGGTCGACTACCGGGTGATATCGATGCGCGGCTGGAAGCCGGAAGAAGCGCCGGGTTACGGCTGGCCGCTCGGCGAACGTCCCTGGGTGAATCCGAGCCCGAACGCGGCGAGCCTCTCGATGGCGCGCGCGTATGCGGGCACGGTGATGCTCGAGGGAACGACACTGTCGGAAGGCCGCGGCACGACGCGGCCGCTGGAAGTGCTGGGTGCGCCGGGGCTCGATCCTCGCTCGCTGCTCACCGCGATGCAGCGCATCGTGCCGGCATGGATCGAGGGATGCCGCCTGCGGCCCTGCTGGTTCGAGCCGACCTTTCACAAGTACCAGGGCAAGTTGTGCGCGGGCTTCCAGATTCACGTGGATGACGGCGCGTACCAGCACGGCGAGTTCAAACCCTGGCGGCTGATGGCCGGCGCCTTCAAATGCATTCGACGGCTGCGCGGTGAATATCCGCTGTGGCGCGACTTCCCCTACGAGTACGAACACACCCGGCTCGCGATCGATCTCATCAACGGCAGCCCGCTGCTGCGCGAATGGGTGGACGATCCGGCGGCGGTGCCCGCCGATCTCGACGCGCTCGCGCGTCGCGACGAACGCGAGTGGGAAGAGGAGCGGGCCGAGCTGATGCTCTATCGCTGAGCCTGGCGGCAGGGGCTTCGGATCCGACCGACCCGAAGCCCCATGTCTTCCGCCCGGCGTATCAACCGAACTCGCGGGCGTCCGATTCGTAGAGCGCGGTCACGCGATAGGCATTGACCTTGTTCACCGCGGCCTGAAGCGTCTTCTCGTAGCACTTCTTCTCGACGACTTTCTGCTGAAGCGTCTTGCCGTCGTACACATCGCACACCGAGTGGGCGGCGATCTTGAGCTTCTGATAGAGCTTGGCCGCACCCTCGTCGGTCGCCGCCTCGACAGCGGAGTATTCGACGGCGACCTTCGGCGGTTCGGTAGCGGCGGCGGTATTCTCGGCGCGCGCATCCGAGGCGATTGCGAGCAGCGCCGTCATCGCGATGGCGGCCGCGGCGGATGCGACGCGTTCGGAAACGCGACGAATCACGTAAGCATTCTGAGTCATGGCTGATCCTCCGGTAAAAACAGCGGAAAACAAGCCGACGACAGCTCCGACTCATCGCTTGCCGGCGTGAGGGGCGAGTCAAATACTTGTCAATCGGTACGCCCACATAGACGCGCGGGCCCGCGAATCGGTTGCAAACCGGATTGCGAATCTCGACGAGGCGTTTCGTCCCGTCGCCGAGTCGACGAGGTGATTGGAATCGGCAGTAAAGAGTGTCCGCGGCGGACACTCGGCGGACACATGGGGTGAAGGGATATTTCGCCCTTAGTAGCGGTTTCTCATTCGGCCGACTCGGCGCCAGCGGCTACGTAGGCCAAGTCGCTCATGTTCACCTTGTTAAGGTCGAATTTCTTCGCGGCGGACAACATGCGCAGCAGTGCCTGGGCGATCGGCATCGCGGGTTTCTTGTCACCGGCCTTCATCTTGTGGAATCGCACCGGATTGATGCGCGCCACGACGTAGCTGCGTAGATAGGGCGACTTCATGCCGCGGGCTTGCAGCTCGGCGACGATTCGTTTCACTTCGGCGTCTATTTCCATCAGCCGGGCGGCGTAGGCCGAGCGCTCGCGCAACGCGGCGGGCAGTGCCTTGGTCGTGAGCCGGTCTACCTTCTTGAGCACGGGGCTGTACGCGCCGCCGCCGAAGCGCAGGTTCTCTTCATATACGAGACCGAGCGTGAGCAACTCGGCCGCTTCGAACTCCGCGGCCAGGGAGGCCTCGGTGCGCGTCGGTTCGCGCTTCGCGAGATTGCGCGCCATGCGCACGACTTCTAGCGACTTGTCCTTGAGGTTGTGCGCCTTCTCGGTGTTCAGCGCGAGGATGCGATACGAAAGCGTTTCGTCGGGCGAGATCAGCACCGTGATCTGCTTGAGGCCGAGCACCTTCGCGGCGGCCAGCCGGTGGCGGCCGTTCGGCGTCCAGAAGCGGCCGTCCTCGCCGCGCACGACGATGAGTGGATCGAGAAACGCGGATGTCGCCTCGATGGCTCCCGCGAGTCGCTTGGCGTGCGTCGGCGACAGGTCGCGCTGAAAGGGCGTGGGTTGTACCGCGGAAAACGGCAGTGATGCGAGCAGGAGAGGCCGGCCGCCGAGTGGTTCGCGATACGCACCGAGCGGCGCGCCGCCGGCCTTGCTCACGAGTTCGACGACCGCGGCAATCTCGGCATGGTCGATCGGCAGCGCGACCTCGGTGGCCGCGAGTCCTCGCTTCACCGCGCTCGGCGCGAGTTTCACGCCGCGCTTGCCGCTTTTCCTGGCCCGTGGGTTCCTGGTCTGCGCCTTCTTCTTCACGGCCATGCGTTCATTTCTCCGCTTCGTTGCCGACGATGATGCGCGCACCGCGCGCGTAGGTGAAATACGCCCAGGCCCAGTTTATGAGCACGATGAGACGGCTGCGAAATCCGATCAGGAAGAAAATGTGCAGCACCAGCCAGAACCACCACGCGAAGATGCCGGAAAAACGCAGGTTCGGAAGTTGCGCGACCGCCGAATGCCGGCCGATCGTGGCGAGTGCGCCGAAGTCGCGATAACGGAACGGCTTCGTAGGTTGTCCCGAAATGAGGGCACGGATGTTCCGTGCGGTGTGCGAGCCCATCTGCTTGGCCGCGGGAGCGACACCGGGCACGGGCTTGCCGTCCACCGCGAGATTCGCGAGATCGCCCGCGACGAATACTTCCGGATGGCCGGGAATGCTGAGGTCGGGCAGCACCTTCACGCGGCCGGCGCGATCCAGCTCCGCGCCCGCCGCCGCGAGTTGTTTGCCGAGCGGTGAGGCGGCCACGCCCGCGGCCCACAGGATCGTGCGCGCGGCGATGCGCTGATTGCCGAACACGACGTAGTCCTCGCCGATCTCGGAAACCGCGGCGCCGGTGTGTACCTCGACACCCAGCTTCTCCAGCTGCTTGCGCGCCTTTTCGGAGAGCGCCTCGGTGAAGGCGCTGAGCACGCGCGGTCCGGCCTCGATGAGCAATACGCGCGCCTTGCGCGGGTCTATCTTCCGGAAATCGTTCTTGAGCGTATGCCGCGCGATCTCGGCCAGCGTGCCGGCGAGTTCGACGCCGGTCGGACCGCCGCCGATCACCGCGAACGTCAGGCAAGGATCGCAGCGTGCGTCGTCGGGCGCCGCCTCGGCCTGCTCGAACGCGGACAACACGCGCGCACGGATCGCGAATGCGTCGTCGAGATTCTTGAGACCGGGCGCGTGACGTTCCCATTCGTCGTGGCCGAAGTACGCATGCGTCGCACCGCTCGCCACCAGCAGATAGTCGTACGGAATCGTTCGATCGCCGACCGCGATCTCCCGCGCCGCCGTGTCGATGCGCGTGACTTCCCCCATCAGCACGGTGACGTTTTCCTGGTTGCGCAGGATGTGTCGCAGCGGCGCGGCGATCGACGGCGCCGCCAGGCCCGCGGTGGCCACCTGGTACAGCAGAGGCTGGAACAGGTGATGATTGCTGCGGTCGACCAGCGTGATCGACACCGGCGCCCGGTGCAGCGCACGTACGGCCCACAGGCCCGCGAATCCACCGCCGATGACCAGGACTTTCTTCGCGTCTGACATATAGGGAAAAGTTATCCGAAACGCGCGCGACGTGCCGCGCTAAAATAGCCTGAGCTTTGAGTCGAAAGTCATGACGGAAATAAAGCAGCAGGATCTCATCGACAGCGTCGCCGACGCGCTCCAGTACATCTCCTATTACCACCCGCCGGACTACATCCGCGCGCTCGGCAAGGCGTACGAGCTCGAGCAATCGCCCGCCGCGCGCGATGCGATCGCGCAGATACTCACCAATTCGCGCATGTGCGCCGAAGGGCGCCGGCCGATCTGCCAGGACACGGGCATCGTCACGGTGTTCGCCAAGGTCGGCATGAACGTTCGCTGGAACGCCTCGATGAATTTCGAGGACATGATCAACGAGGGCGTGCGCCGCGCCTACCTGCATCCGGACAACAAGCTGCGCGCGTCCATCGTCGCCGACCCTAACTTCTCGCGCCGGAACACGAAGGACAACACGCCCGCCGTGATCCACACGCAGCTCGTGCCGGGAGACGAGGTCGAGATCACCGTCGCGGCGAAGGGCGGCGGCTCGGAGAACAAGTCGAAGTTCGTGATGTTGAATCCGTCGGACTCGCTGGTCGACTGGGTGCTGAAGACGGTGCCGCTGATGGGCGCGGGCTGGTGTCCGCCCGGCATGCTCGGCATCGGCATCGGCGGCTCCGCCGAGAAGGCCATGTTGCTCGCGAAGGAGTCGCTCATGGAGCCCATCGACATGGCGGAGCTCAAGGCGCGCGGGCCGAAGACGAAGACCGAGGAGCTGCGCATCGAGCTGTACGAGAAGGTGAACGCGCTCGGCATCGGCGCCCAGGGTCTCGGCGGCCTATCTACCGTGCTCGACGTCAAGATCTTCGAATACCCGACGCACGCGGCGTCGAAGCCGGTCGCGATGATCCCGAACTGCGCGGCCACGCGGCATGTGCATTTCACGCTCGACGGCACCGGGCCCGCGAAGCTCGATCCGCCGAAACTCTCCGACTGGCCGAAGATCGACTGGGCGCCGGCGCCCGGCGCGTGCCGCGTGAATCTCGATACGCTCACGCCCGCGGAAGTCGCGAGCTGGAAGCCCGGCGAGTCGCTGCTGCTCAACGGCAAGATGCTGACGGGAAGGGACGCGGCTCACAAACGCATCGCGGACCTGTTCGCGAAGGGCGAGGGCCTGCCGCCCGGTGTCGATTTCCGCAACCGCGTCATCTATTACGTCGGCCCGGTGGATCCGGTGCGCGGCGAGGTCGTGGGTCCCGCGGGCCCGACCACCGCCACGCGCATGGACAAGTTCACGGAGATGATGCTCGACAAGACCGGGCTCATCGCGATGGTCGGCAAGGCCGAGCGCGGACCCGCCGGCATCGACGCGATCCGCAAGCATCGCGCCGCGTACCTGATGGCCGTCGGCGGCGCGGCGTATCTCGTGTCGAAGGCGATCAAGGCCTCGCGCGTGGTTGCGTTCGAGGATCTCGGAATGGAAGCGATCTACGAGTTCACGGTCGAGGACATGCCCGTGACCGTCGCGGTCGATGCAAGCGGCACGTCGGTCCACCAGACCGGTCCCGCCGAGTGGAGCCAGAAGATCGCCGCCGGAATCCCGCTGCGCGGTAGATAGAAGAGGGTGCCTGGCACGGAAACTCCGGGAGAAGCGGAGATCCGTCGCGCACTGAGCAAACGTATCGTCGCTTCTCCCGGAATTTCCGTGCCAGGCACCCTCTTCATCCTCGCGGGAACCAGCAGCTCACCACGGTGCCCCGCGCGCGGGCGCTCTCGATGCGCAGGGAGCCGGCCATCATCTGCGCGCGGTAATGCATGATGCGCAGGCCGAGCCCCTTCGACTGGTGCATCGCGGGATTGAAGCCGCCGCCGTTGTCTTCCACGCGCAGCAATCCGCGGTCGCCGTCGCAACTCAGCCGGATGTGCACGGTGTCGGCCTTGCCGTGCTGCGCGGCATTCGTGACGGCCTCTTGCGCGATGCGGTACAGGTGCAGGGCATTCGCCGATTCGAGCCCGCGATCGAGCGCCGGATCCGCCTCGCAACGCACGCCGATGTGAAACATCGCGGAGAGCCGGCGCGCGAGTTCTTCGAGCGCGAGGGCGAGACCGCCGCGGTCGAACGTCACCGGCGACAGTCCGCGCGCCAGCGCACGCGTCGTGAAAATCGCGTCGTTCACGAGCAGGGCGACCTCTTCGATCGCGGCTGACAGTCCGGGCGCCTCGCGCTCCGCGCGGCTCTCGAGCCCGCGCAGCAGCAGCGCGATGCCGGTGAGTTCCTGGCCCAGGCCGTCGTGCAGGTCGCTGCCGATGCGCTGCTGCTCGCGATTACTGACCTCGAGCACCTCTCGTTCGAGCTGCCGGCGGGCCGTGGCGTCCTGCAGCATGGTCAGGCAGAAACGCTCGCCCCGCAGCAGGAGCGGGGTGATGGCGGCTTCGACGAACAGGGGGCCGTCCCGATCCTTGGCGCCGTGCACGGTGAGCTCGCTGACCAGCGGCGCGCCCGAGCGCGCCGCGGCCTCGGCGGTCGACTCGGCGATGCGCCGGTCGAGCGGCGGATCGCAGGGCAGCTGATCGAGCCGCTTGCCCAGCAACTCGCCCGCGCCCGCGCCGAACATGCGATCGAATGCCGGGTTCGTCATGCGGATGATGCCTTCGCCATCCGTCAGCACCACGCCTTCACGCATCACCTCGACCGCGAGCGCCTGGCTGCGCAGCACCTCTTCGTTCGCCTTGCGGTCGGTGATGTCGTGCACCACGCCGATGAACCGGCGGATCGATCCATCGGGTTCGACGATGGGCTGGTTCGCCATGTGCACCCAGCGCGTCGCGCCGCGCAGCGTCCTGAGCGCCATCACCGTTTCGGTGGATTCGCCGTTGCGCAGGCGTTGGCGCCGCTGGATCGCGCCCGCGTGATCGGAGGGGAACATCGCGTGCCGCCATCCGAGCCGGTTCACTTCCGCGAAAGTGCCTCCGAAGAATTTCTCCCAGCCCGGACTCGCCCAGATGATTTCCGTTTCGCCATGCTCGTCGACCGTGGCTTCGTAGACGAAGCCGGAGGTGAGCTCCGCGACCGTCCGGTAACGAAACTCGCTTTCACGCAGCGCATCGGCCGCCCGCTTGCGCTCCGTGATGTCCAACGCGACGCCGACCAGGCGCGAGAATTTGCCGGTCGCGGGATCCGCGATGGGACGGTTCTTGACCTCGATCCAGCGCAGCGCACCATCGACGCGCCGGATCTGCACGATGAAGTGGATCGTTTCACCGGCGAGGTAGCGCTTCACGCGCTCGGCGCTTTCGGCCTGCCAACCTTCGGTTACGTGAAAGCTCTGCCAGCCGCGCCGGCGGTATTCCTCTTCGTTGCAGCCGTACACGCGTTCGGCGCCGAGGATCCACTCGAGCTCGTAGATCCCGTAGGCGTTCAACGCGTATTCGTGCACCGCACCTTCGGACAAGTCCGCGACCGTGCGGTAACGCGCGTGGTTGAGCGACAGAGTCCGTTCGTTGGACTTGCGCCGGTTGATGTCGCGCGAGTGCGCGATGATGCCGAGCACCGCGGGATTCGCGAGCGCGTTCACGGCGACGCTCTCGAGCCAGCACCAGCTGCCGTCGCGATGACGAAAGCGGTATTCGAAGCGATTGAGCTCGGGCCGGTCGTCACCCGCGGCGAGGATGATCTGGAATCGCTCGCGCATCCGCGGTGCGTCGTCGGGGTGCAGGAACTCGATCGCGTTCCTGCCTAACAACTCGCGCGACGTGTAACCGAGTTGCCGCACGACGGCATCGTTCACGTACGTGAAGCGTCCGTCGGCGTCCTGCACGGTGATGATTTCGAGCGCGTGCTCGGTGAGCGCGCGCAGTCGCGCGTCCGACTCGTCCGCGAGTGGCGACATTGCGCGTGCATCCGTCGGTGTTTGCGAGACCATGATGAGGTGTCGATTCTATCGACGCGTCGTGCGCCAAAAGGCGCGGAGCTTTCGATCGAACGCCAACGGGGACCCTTAGTTCGGCGACAACCACGGGAGCGCTACCGTGGTCGGCATGCGACAGCTCGCCACTCGGTTCGTCGCATCACCGATTGCACAAATTAAAAGCATGAAAATTCAATAGCTTGTGAGGTGGTCCATAAGCGGACCGGTGTTTTTCCGGTGTTGTGTTCATCACGACCCGTGCTAGTCTCGGCGCATTGCAGGAGTTGAAGCGTTTCATGGGCGCTGACGATCTGTCCCTTTGGTTCGGGGACACTCGGCCATTTCCATGGCGGTCGCGGCGTTCCCGAATTCAACGCACTCCCTCTTGTAACCCGGTGCGCGTGGCGCATCGGGAACACAACATTTGGGGATAGAACAATGAAGCTGAAATCAGGGTTTCCTCGTAATCAGAGCGTGAGCGCCGCCGTGCGGCGTGCGCTGCTGGCCGCGGCCGTCGCGGCGGCAGGCATGCCGGCAGGCGTTGCCTTCGCACAAGAGCAACAGGAAACGACCACCCAGCCGATGGAAGAAGTCGTCGTCACCGGCTCCATCCTCCGGCGCACCGATGCGGAGACTCCGTCGCCCGTCACGGTCATCAGCGCTGAAACGCTCGAAGAGCGCGGCATCAACACCATCGCGGAAGCGGTGCAGCGCCTGTCGGCCAACAACGCCGGCACGATCCAGCAGGGCTGGAACACGGGCTTCAACTTCGCTTCCGGCGCGAACGCGCCCGCGCTGCGCGGTCTGACCGTGCAGGCGACGCTGTCCGTCGCCGACGGCCTGCGCATGGCTCCGTATCCGCTCGCGGACGACGGCCATCGCAACTTCGTCGACCTCAACACGATCCCGAACGCCATCGTCGAGCGCATCGAAGTGCTGCGCGACGGCGCGTCCTCCACCTACGGCGCGGACGCGATCGCGGGCGTGATCAACGTCATCACGAAGAAGGAAATCCAGGGCCTGCACATCGGCGGTTCGTATGGCATGTCCGAGCAGGGCGGCGCGGATGAAAACCGCATCGACCTGACCTGGGGCCATGGCGACCTCGAGAGCGAGGGCTACAACTTCTACATCAGCGGCGAATACCAGAAGCAGGACAACCTCTGGGCCCGCGAGCGTGGTTATCCGTTCAACACGCAGGACTGGAGCCGCGTTTGCGGTGACTCCGGCAGCTGTATGTCGAACCTGAACTGGAACGGCATGACGGGTGAAGACGGCTCGTTCAACGGCCTCATCTCGATCCCGGGCGTCGCCCTGGTTCGTCCGGTCACGGGCGCCCTCGACGGCACCGGCTCGGCCACGGGCTCGGGCCGCTTCGAGTACCTGAACCCGGCCGCGGGTTGCCGCCAGTGGAACACGATCAACCAGAACGTTTCCGGCACCGCTCCGCTCAGCGTCTGCGAAGTGAACTTCCAGGGCGAGTACATCATGTTGCAGCCGGAGATCAAGCGTCAGGGCTTGTCCACGCGCTTCACGGCGAACATCGGTGACGGCGGCCAGATCTACGCGATGGCCAACTTCTACAAGACGGACACCGCGGCTTCGTTCACTCCGCTGGGCTTCAACGGTCTGCCGACCGTTCCGCGTCCGCAGGGCATGATGAACTACAACGTCATCCTGCCGGTGTACGTCTGCTCGACGGGCGTCGGCACGCTCGACGGCTTGAACACCGGTTGCGACGACACCAACGGCGTGCTCAACCCGTACAACCCGTACGCGAGCGACGATCCGCTTGTCGCGCAGCGCGCGCAGGCGTTCTTCCGTTCGCCCTATGGCCGCTCGATCGAAACCAGCTCGAAGGTCATTCGCGGCGTGGTGGGTATCGAAGGCACGATCGGTGGTGACAACGGCTGGCGTTATTCGGCCGACTTCACCGCGTCGCAGAACGACCTGACCCGCAACGAAGGCAACTACTACATCCCGCAGCGGATCATGGACGTCGTCGCGCGCGGCACGTTCAACTTCGCGGATCCGACCGCGACGCCGCAGGAAGTGTGGGACTACATCTCGCCGCTCAACAGCAAGGTTTCGAGCTCGCAGTTGTGGCAGGTGCAGGCGATGGTGAGCAAGGCGTTCTTCGAACTGCCCGGCGGTCCGTTCCAGGCGGCGTTGGGCGTTTCGTACCGCGAAGAGTCGCTGAACAACCCCAGCGGCAACCCGGCGAACGACTCCGCTCCGTACACCCGCTACTACTCGATCAACGCGGTGGGCGCCGCGGGTGAACGCGACGTCAAGTCGGCGTTCTTCGAACTCAGCGCTCCGATCATCGATCAGCTCGAGGTGCTCGCCTCGGGTCGCTACGACGAGTATTCCTCGGGCCAGTCGAACTTCTCGCCGAAGGTCGGCTTCAAGTTCACCCCGATCGAGCAGGTCGCCCTGCGTGGTACTTGGTCGGAAGGCTTCCGCATTCCGTCCTTCAACGAAGCCTACGGTCTGCCGACCACGGGCTACGTGACCGCGACGGTCAACTGCGCCGCGGCCGGCACGTATTGCGCCGACCACGGCAACAACGCGTACGCCACGGGCCAGTACAGCGTCGGTCTGACCAGCGTCGGTAACCCGGAACTCGATCCCGAAGAGTCGACCGCCTTCACGGCCGGCCTCATTATCGAGCCGCTGAGCAACCTGAACTTCACGATCGACTACTGGAACATCGAGGTCGACGGCCTGATCAAGGGCGTCACCGCGAGCGCTTCGCTCATCAACCAGTGGTACACCAACGGTGGTGATCCGGGCCTGCCGGGCATCGTGATGCTGCCGGGCGCTCCGGACCCGGCGTTCCCGGGTGCGCTGCCGGCGCTCGGCTTCATCCAGGCTTCGTTCGCGAACCTGGAAAGCCAGAAGGCCAGCGGTCTCGACTTCGGTGCCAACCTGAGCCTGCCGATCGGCGATGCCGTGACGTGGCGCAGCGCGCTCGATGCTTCGTACATGATGAAGTTCGAGCAGATCACCGAAGACGGCACGGTGCTCCGTTATGACGGCACGCTGAGCCCCTGCGACGTGACCTCGTGCTCGGGCACGCCGAAGTGGCGCGGCACCTGGCAGAACACGTTCGAGTTCGGCCCGGCGGCGGTCTCCCTGACGGCGTACTACACCAGCGGTTACGACACCGCCTCGGTCGACTACGACGGCGTCAAGGGTGACTGCTTGTTCAACGCCGAGAACCACATCTCGACGCAGACGTTCGTCGACGGCACGCCCGTCAACTGCACGCAGCCTGCGCAGTGGAACGCGGACCTGACGGGTCGTTACACCTTCAACGACAAGTACACGGTCTTCGCCGAAGTGCTGAACTTCCTCGACATCGAGCCGGAGTTCGACCCGTCGGCGGCCTACAGCCTGTTCGGCTTCAACCCGGCCTGGGGTGGTCCGAACATGATCGGCCGTTACTACCGCGTCGGCTTCCGCGTGGAGCTGTAATCGGTACGGTCAGCTAACAAGACCAGAGAAGCAGAAGAATGGGGGGGCGGCGCAAGGGGGCCCCCCGTTTTTTTTTAGGGGGG
>JAFAGC010000055.1 GCA_023423065.1 Pseudomonadota bacterium | reverse complement strand
ACCCGGCGGCGCCCGACCCGCGAGCCGCGCGCGCGCGCGACGCGCTCCGGTGGGTCCATGGCGACCTTGAGCCGCGAATTCATTTCCTCGACCGCGGCGGAATTCATGGCCGTCCGCGTGGCGCGCGGCGCGAGGTGCTTCACCACGACGCGGCTGTCCGCGAGTTCGCGGCGCAGCGCTTCGGAGAATCCGCGGATCGCGAACTTGGTGGCCGAATACGCAACGGAGCCGGGGAGACCGATCGCGCCGAAGACCGAGCCGACGTTGACGATCGCGGCGGACTCGCGCGACCGAAGGAACGGCAACAGATCGCGACACAGGTGCATGGGCGCCTGGAGGTTTATGGCCAGAGTTTCGTCCAGCTGCTCGGGCGTCAGGTCCTCGTACATCGAGAACGGATTGATGCCGGCGTTGTTGATGAGCACGTCGATTCCGCCGTGCCATTGCCGCGCGACTTCGCAGAGCGCGGCGCGGGCGGCGCGCTGCGTGAGGTCGGCCACCTGGGCGTGAACTCGTTCGCCTGCGAATGCGAACGATCGCAGCAGCTCGCGGAGCGCGATTTCATCGCGGCCGACGAGCAACACGTGCGCGCCCTCATCCAGCAGGCGCCGCGCGACGACGCGCCCGATGCCGCCGGTCGCGCCCGTCAGCAATACGCGCCGGGACTCGAGTTTCATGCGGCCCCCTGGAGCAGCAGTTCATGCGGTGCGCCTTCCGCAGATTCGAGCGAGCGGAACACGCCCCCGTACAGGTGGAACATCGCGCGCGCGCAGGTCACGACCGCGGGCAGGTCGGCCGCGGCATCGAGGCTATCGACGATGGACTCGAGGTCGCCGATGTGCTGCTGGTCGAGCGAGCCGTGGCTGCGTAGATAGGTGAACGCCTTGTTGGGCAGCGCCAGCGTCCGCTGGATCGCGTCGGCGGCGTTGAGGGCCAGCGCCACGCTGGTTCCTTCGAGGACGTAGACCATGCCGAAGAATCCGACCGGGTTCCGGCGTGTCACGGTGTCCCAGGCATAGGCGACCATCGCATCGGTTTCCACCGCCGGCGCGCCGTTGCGAACCGCGGCGGCATCGCCGCCCGCGGCCGCGATGTCCGCAAGGATCCATTCGTCGTGACCGAGCTCCTCTTCGAGATAGTGCACGATTTCCTTCTGCAGCCAGTGATGGCGCGCCGGCAGCCGCGCGCCCACAGCCATCAGCAGCGGCACGGTGTGGCGCACGTGGTGATACGCCTGCGCGAGGAACGCCAGGTACAACTCGCGCGTCACCTCGCCACGCAGCGCGCGTGCGATGACGGGCATCGTCTGCAATTGCGCGCGCGCGGTGGCCGTGCGGGTGGTCAGATCGGCGAAGTTAGACATGAATCCCTCCGGTTCTCAGGCGGCCCGTTCCAGCAGCGAGCCGAATCGTTCGAGCACTCGCTCGCGGCGCAGCCGTCCGTTCGCGGTCAACAAGCCATTCGACAATGTCGGGGCTTCCGGCATGCGCGCGACGTGACGCACGCGCGCGTAATCGGGCAGCCGCTCGTTCGCATGCTCGACGGCGTGCACGAGCGCGGTGTGTTCGAGATCGGGGCGCGCGGGGCAGACGAGGGCGCGTACGTCGGGGCATCCCTCGCCGATCGCCAGCGCGTGGCGGATCGCAGGTTCGTGCGCGAGTTCGCGTTCTATCCACTCGGGCGACACGTTGCGCCCGAAGCTGGTGATGAACAGGTTGCGCCGCCGGCCGCGGATGTAGACGTAGCCCTCCGAATCGATCTCGGCCAGGTCGCCGGTCGCGATCTGCCGCGGGCCGTCGTGCAGCGCATCGCCGAGGTAGCCGGACATGACCCAGCCCGTCACTTGCAGCTCACCCTCATCGTCGACAGACACACTGACGTGCGGCAGGGCGCGGCCGACGCTGCCGGTGCGACTGGCATTCGGGGTATTCAGGCAGACGACGGAACCGCATTCGCTGAGTCCGTATCCCTCGAAGACGGGCAGCTTCAGCTCGGCGGCTTCCTCGAGCAGACTGCGCGCGACCGGCGCTCCGCCCACGGCGATGAACTTCAGCGTTTGCGGCAACGCGCAGCCCGCTTGCGCGGCGCGCACGATGACCCGCAACAGCTCCGGTACGAGGATGAGGCTTTCCGGACGTTGCCGCGTGAGCATCGCCAGCATCCGCTGGGGATCGAACGCGCCGTAACTCATGCCCGTGTCGGCGCTGGAGGGGATGACGCAGGTCGCGCCGGAACGCAGTGTGGCGTGCACGCCCGCGAGATTCTCGAGCAACGTGGGCAATGGCATCAGGCACAGGTGCCGGCCGATACCCAGTGGCGCGGTGACCTGCACCATCGCGCGCGAGGCGCGGTCCAACGCGGCGCCCGGCAGGCACACGCCCTTGGGATCCGCCGTGCTGCCCGATGTGTAGGTGATCTTGATCGTGCCCACGGGCACGGCGCGGCGCGCGCCCGGATCCACGGCGCGTTGCAGGACCGCGAGACCGCCCGACAAACTACCCACGACGTTGAATTCCGGCCAACGGTCCATCACCTCGGCGCGCCGATCGGTGACCAGGGTGTCGACGCCCGCGTCGTCGATCGCATGGCGCATCTGCGCCGGCGTGAAATACGCGGGGAGCGGGACGTTCACGCGATGCAGGTGATGCATCGCGAGGTCCGCCACCGCCCAGTCGCAGCCGTTCTCGGCGAGCAGCCCGAACCGCAATCCGCCAGCTTCTCGCAGCAGCGCCGCATCGGATTGCACGGTCGACGTAAGCTGGCCATACGTGATCGCGCGGTTGCCGTCGGTGAGCGCGATGCGTCCGGGCGCGCGTCGTGGCGTCTCGCCGAGCAGGTACTCAATCTCCATGGTGTGAGCTCCACAATGCGGGAATCTTGCGCGCCGAGGGCAGGTAACCGGCCATCACGCGTGGATCGGTCGAGTAGTAGCGGCCCCATTCGTCCTGGCCACCGGCGACGCACGCGCCGTCGGCGGTGCTCAGCTCCGTGCAATGACCGCCCATCGCCGTGAGGATTCCGCGGATGGAGGCGGTGGCCGTGAAGACTATCCACCGCGCGGAGCGCGCGAGAAACCAGGGCGCCATGAACGACATGAACTTCTTCGCGCGGCGTGAATCCGCGGCCGCGAAGTTGCCGACCTCGAAGATCTCGGTGCGCCGCGCACGCGCGCCTGTTTGAGAAGCGAGGATCTGCTCGATGGGCAGAGCCAGGTATCGCTCGAGGAACAGCGGCTCGAGCGCCGCGCAACGATATCCCGCGACCGCGCACAGCTCGCCCCGGGCGTCGGTCAGCAGCAGAAGCGTCGGCATGAACGTGGCGATGTGCGCGCCATGGGTACGCAGGAATCGCCTCCGGACGAACTCTTCGGCTTCCGCGCGACGCGCGTCACCTTTCTCGCAGGCGACGATCCGGTACTCCGAAGGAGCATGCGCGTATTCGCGCGGGCCGCCGCATGACTGTCGCTCGTCGGCGACTACGGATGTGTCGGTAAACAATGTGACGTTCCTGCACGCGCAGTGAGTTGCGCTCGCGGGTGTTGGACGTCACGTGCAGGCGTAATCCTTCGCGCCGAACCTCATCCGCATCCGCAGACACCCGTATGCACTACTCGCCGACTTGCGGTCATCCTGTGTGCGCGGATACTTCTGTTCGCGAAGAGGCGCCTATGTATTACGTCGTCGACTCAACCAAACCATTCGAACAGGCCGCCGCGGATCTGGACGCCGCCGTGAAGGCGGGCGGCTTCGGTGTCCTGCACGTTCACGATCTCGGCAATACCTTGCGCAGCAAGGGGCAGGCGTTCACGGAGCAGTGCAAGGTTTTCGAGGTCTGCAATCCCGCGCAGGCGTCGAAGGTGCTGGCGACGGACATGCGCCTCAACATGGCGCTGCCGTGTCGCATTTCCGTGTTCACGGATCACGGCAAGACGCGGATCGGGATGATCCGCCCGGCGCAGATGCTTGCGCCGCTCTCGCAGGATCCGGCGCTGGCGAAGGTCGCCGCGGAAGTGGAGCAGGCGACGATCCGGATGATCGACGCGGCGAAATGACGGAGTGAGTCGGACGTAGCCTGCATCGGTGACTGACAGACCATGGTCCACTGGTAACACCTGACCACGCGGCTACGCTCGATCGAAACCGCTGCTGGGATGGGCGTCCGATGCCGTCGCGCAACCGATTTCTGTACCTGGCCGTCTTCGCCTCGCTGCTGGCGCTCGGTTGCGCCAGCACACCTCCCCCCGACGCCGAAATGGCGCGCGCCCAAACCCTGATCTCGCAGGCCGAGAGCAGCGGCGCGCAACGCTTCGCGGCTTCCGACATCGATCGCGCACGCAGCAAGCTGGCCGAAGCGCAGGCGGCGATCGCGAGCAAGGACTTCGACGTGGCGCGCATGCGTGCCGACGAAGCGGCGGCGGACGCGGAGCTGGCTGCCGCGCGTGCGCGCAGCGGCGACGCGCAACGCGCGGCCGACGAGATGCGCAGGAGCGTGGAGACGTTGCGGCAGGAAGCGGAGCGCGGACTGCCGAGGAGCCAGCCATGAAAATCGCTCGCGAATTCGTGATTGCTGCCGCCGTGGGGTTGTGCGCGATCTTCTTCGTTGCCTGCGGCTCAGGACCGCCGTTGAACACGAATGCCTTGATCGAGGCTCGAACGTTGGTCAGCCAGTTGTCGGAGAATCCCGCCTCTCCCGAGGTCGCGAGCCGCGAACTAGCTGCCGCGCGCAACCAGCTTTCGCTGGCGGAAACCGCGGCCAAGGAAAAGGACCAGGTCGCGCTCGATCATCACTCCTACCTTGCGAAGCGACAGGCCGAGACAGGCAGCGAGCGCATTCTCGAACGCGACGCGCGCAGAGCGGTTGCGCAGGGCGAAGCCGATCGCAATCGCGTGCTGCTCGAAGCGCGCAACGCCGAGCTGGAGGCGCGCAAGGCGCTCGCGGCGCAGGAGACGCCGCGCGGCACGGTGCTCACCCTCGGCGACGTGCTCTTCGACACCGGCAAGGCCATCCTCAAGCCGGGCGCGGACTCGACGCTGAACCGCGTGAGCGATTTCATGATTCGGTATCCCCAGACGCGGCTGCGCATCGAAGGCCACACGGATAGCCAGGGATCCGACCGGCTCAACTACGAACTATCGCAACGTCGCGCGGTGGCGGTCGCCGACGCGCTCACGGCGCGCGGTGTTCCCAGGGATCGAATCCAGACGGAGGGCAAGGGCCCGTCGTTGCCCATCGCCAGCAACGACTCGCCGGAAGGGCGTCAACGCAATCGCCGAGTCGAGATGGTGTTCTCCGATAGCAGCGGAAACTTCGCCGGCGGCTGACCCGGCGGGGCGCGCCTGCCGGAAATTTACAATACGGCGCGTCGTCGCGTTTCTAGGCTTGATACCCCACGGAAGCAGGGGTATCCATGCGAACACGATCGATCTCTCGTTGCGCGGCGATGGCGCTCGGCATTCTCGGAACCATCGCGGCGGCGCAGACCGCGCAGCAGGATTACTCGACGTTGTGCGGGGGTTGCCACGGCGCGAGCTTTCGATTGCCGGGCGGCGCTGTTTCGGAACGCCCGCCGGCCGAACTCGCGGACATCATCCGAAGCGGCGCGCCCGTCCGTGGCATGCCGGCGTTCGGCGCTCAGCTCTCGGACACCCGCATCCTGGCACTGGCCGAATGGGTGCGGGCCGCATCCGCAACCGGCAACCGCAAGGTCGGCGCGACCATCGAAGCGGAGTCGCTGAGCCGCACCCACTCGGCTAACTATGTCCTGATGCCGACCACGGTCGGCTACTTCAGCGAACGCAGCTTTCTCTGCTACGACGACGTCGACCTGACGGGCGTCCGGAGCATCGAGCTCAACTACGCCAAGGGCAATCCGGACGTGGGACGTTACGCGGTCGTGGTGGGCGACGGTGTCGTCGAGCCGCGTATCAACCTTGGCGAGAAGCCCGCGGTGCGCACGGCGGACTGGAACACCTACACGCGGCAACGCATCGGTTTGAACCGGAAACTCACGGGCCGCCAACTGCTGTGCCTGTACGGCGTCGAAGGCGGCGGCATCTTCGACCTCGACAGCATCACGCTGAGCGCCGAGGCGGGCGAGTACGACGCCCCAACCATGACGTTCGCCGACCCGCCCAAACCCGTCTTCGAAGCCGCGGGCTACCGCTTCGAGCTCGAGAAAGTCGCGGAGGCGGGCTCCGACATGTGGGGCATGGCGTTCCTGCCGGACGGCACGATCCTCGCGACACTGAAAGGCGGGCAGCTGCTGCGCTTCAGGAATGGCGGGCGCGGTGAGCACATCGAGGGCATACCGCCGGTCTGGGGTGGCGGGCAGGGCGGATTGCTGGCCGTGAAGCCGCATCCGCAGTACGCGAAGAACGGCTGGATCTATCTATCGTTTTCGGATCCGGGTCCGGACAGCACGACCGCGATGACCCGCGTCGTGCGCGGCCGGCTCGATGGCTTGCGTTGGGTGGCCCAGCAGGACATCTACCGCGCGGAGGACAAGTTCTATACCTCTAACTACGCACACTTCGGCTCGCGCTTCGCCTTCCACGACGGCTACATCTTCCTCGGTGTCGGCGAGCGCCAGAATCCCGACAAGGCGCCGGACCTCGCGTTCCCGTACGGCAAGATCCATCGCCTGCACGACGACGGCCGGATCCCGAAGGACAATCCCTTCGTCGGCCGCGCGGGTGCATTGCCTTCCATCTGGACCTCGGGCCACCGCAATCCGCAGGGCATGACCCGGCATCCGCGCACGGGCGAAATCTGGTCCGCCGAGCACGGCCCGATGGGCGGCGACGAGCTGAACCTCGTGCGCCGCGGGGCGGATTACGGCTGGGCGCGGGCGAGTTTCGGGACACATTACGACGGCACACCGGTCGGCCCGGGTCCTTACCTCGAAGGCGTCGAGCCTCCCGTCCATCACTGGACACCGTCGATCGCCGTGTCGCAGATCGAGTTCTACTTCGGCGATCGCTTTCCAGAATGGAACGGGCAACTGCTGGTAGCTAGTCTCGGCTTCCAGGAGCTGCGCCTGGTCCGGCTTCGGGACAATCGCGTGATGAACGACCGGCTGCTCTTCAAGGGTCACGGGCGAATTCGCGATGTGGTCGTCGGGCCGGACGGTTATCCTTACGTCGTGCTCAGTCGCCACAACGGCGGCATCTACCGGATGAGGCCCGCGTCATGATCAAGACGAATCGCGCACTCCACGGAATCCTGCTCGGCGGCTTCTTCGCGGGACTCGCCGACTTCATCTACCCGTCCATCAACGCGGTGAGAGCCGGCAATCCCTGGACGCGGCCGTGGAAGGGCGTCGCCAGCGGGTTGTTAGGGCCGGACGCGCACCAGGGCGGCATGGGCATCGTCGTGCTGGGTATCGCGCTGCACTTCTTCATCTGCTTCGCCGCCGCCGCGCTGCTGTACCTGATCGTGAGCCGCCTGAAGTTCGTGCCGCGCCAGTGGATCGTGCTCGGCATCATCTACGGCGTCGCATTCGCGCTGGTCATGAACTACGTCATCCTGCCGCTGTCGGCGATCGGCCGGCCTATCTATCCGGTCGAGGGGCTGCACATGACGTTCTTCTTCCACACGCTGCTGGTGGGCTGGCCGACCGCGTTCTTCGTCTCCAGGTCGCTGAACGCTCCCGCACACGCGGTTCACTCGAGCTTGTAGTTGAACCCGAGTGTGAAGAACTCGTCGTTCTGCAGATCGAAAGGCAGCTTGCCGTTGCTGTAGGCGATGAACAGGTCTTTCTTGAGGTTCAACCTGAACGTGCGCAGGAAGAAGCTGTCGATGCCGGCGGCTTCGATGGCGTCCGGCGCGCCGCTTTCATGAAAGTAGCGATAGTTGAACTCGAAGCCTTCGACGAGCTTGTCGATGAACGGGATGACTTCCTGGATCGGTATCGTGTACAGGACTTCGGCTTCATTGCGGTAGTACTTGTCGAGTGAAGTCGTGCCGAGCGCGGCCTGCCGCGCGGCGTCCTTCGTCGGGTCGACCTGTCCACGCCGCAAGTTGATCCCGAAGAAGTCATTGTCCCGGACGATGTTGCGTTTGCCGTACGTCGCGCTGATGCCATAGACGAACTGCTCGTTGTCGAAACTCTGGTCGGTTTCGTACGTCACGAAGCCACCGGCGTCGATGGTGCCCAATGCCTTGGCGCTGCTGAGACGGTAGTTGGCATCGACCCGCGCGTTGACGAAGTCCTTCGGATTCCGCTCCTCGTCGGCCGCGAAGGTTCCCGCGATCCGGTACACGAGCGCGAAGCGGCTGTATTGAACTTCAGGATCGATTTCGTCGGCGGTCGGGTCTTCGCTCGACTTTACGAACCCGCGCTTCCCATTCACTTCGAAATCGAGGCCCAGGGTCGTGCCTTCGCCGCCGCGCGCGTCCAGCAACACGGGCGACAGGTCGATGGTTGGCCGCCCTGACTGGGCCGTGGAGGGAACCGCGAGCGCAAGTCCGAAGGCGCACAGCATGATGGCGGCGAAGTAGTTCATGACTGGATCCCTCACGACTCGTCCGGAAACTTGACGCTCGCGTCCAGGATCTCCGCCAGCTCGCGAATCGTCCCGTTCCTGTTGCAGAAGACGTCCGAGAGTTCTTCGATCACCTCGGCGGAAAGCTTGCCCGGCACCTGCTTCTTCAGCGTGAAGGTCTTCGATACGAATCGCAGGAAGTCGCGAGCCATCTGGTTGCCGAGCACGCCGATCAGGTCGGCATTGCCCGTGGACCTGGGGAAGTACCGAAGTTTTCCCATCGCCACATCCGGCGCTTCGTCGAAGGGAATGTCGACGTCCTCGAACTGATCCAGGAAGTGATCGCCTTCGAGAACGTTGTAGGTGGCTACGCATGCATTGTTTTCGCGCCACTCGTAGAGGCTGTCAGCCTTCTTCTTGGCCATCTGGGGCTCTCCGGAAATGGTTCCCTAACTTCTTTGTCTTATACGGTAGTTGTGTCGCCTAGGGGCAAAAACTCTCACCCGATCGCGGGAATATTGCCGGGTCGTTGTTTGGGGCGGCGAACGCGCCGATGTTCCGTTTCAGTGCGGGTCCGCTGGTTCACGGCGGGATGTTAGTTAGGCACGCATCGCCGCGGTGCAGCAGCGCGGCATGTCTGGACGCAGGAAGCGATTGAGGTTAGGTTATCCGCCGGTCTCCTCGTATAAAAAGAACAAGAACAGGTGCGGAACTGGAAGTCGCTTCGTATCATGGAGCTCAGGCGTCTCTTCAAGGACACTGGCGACGACGGCGTCTATCTCCCGCAGGCGGGCGCATTGAATCGTCGCGCGGAAATCAAGGTGGAAGCGGCGGGCGCCTGCCTGCCCAATTGAGGGAGACTCACCATGCCGATGTACTGGCGGCTCAAGTACTGGAAATCGGACGACCGCAAGCGGGCGATCGATCACATCGCGGCCTTGCGCAAATACATCGCGAAGAACGTGCCGCGCCGCACGGCTTCCGACACCTTGCTGCTCGCCACCTGGAACATCCGCGACTTCGATTCCAACAAGTTCAAGCACGGGCCCAGGCTCGCCGAGACGTTTCACTACATCGCGGAGGTGATTTCCGCGTTCGACCTGGTCGCCGTCCAGGAAGTGAACGAGGACATGTCGCCGTTCGAGAAGATCATGGAGCTCCTCGGTCCGTCCTGGCGGTACATCGCGACGGACATCACCGAAGGGCCGTCGGGCAACGGCGAGCGCATGGTGTTCCTGTTCGACTCGAGCAAGGTGCAGTTCAAGCACATCGCGGGCGAAATCGTCCTGCCGAAGTCGGCGCTCGTGAACGGCGAACATCAGTTCGCGCGCAGCCCGTTTCTCGTCCGCTTCCAGTCCGGCTGGTTCAAGTTCTACCTGTGCACCGTGCATGCCTTTTTCGGCGCGGCCACGGGTGAAGAATACGAGCGCCGCGTCGCGGAGCTCGGCGCGATCGCGAAGTTCCTGAAGAAGCGCGCCGACGCCGACGGTCAGAACTACATCCTGCTGGGCGACATGAACGTGGTCAGTCCGCAGGACGAGACGATGAAGGCCCTGAGGAAACACAAGTTCGTCATGCCCGCCGACCTGACTCTCGACAACAACGACTTGCGTTGGGTGAGCAACATGGGAGGCGACAAGCATTACGACCAGATCGCCTTCCTGGTGCGCAAGGGCGAGCTCGAGCTCGGCACGAGCGAGAACAACGCGGGCGTGCTCAACTACTACAAGGCCGTGTACACGGAAGGCGAGGCCGAGACGTACTTTCCGCTCGGAAAGCGCAACGGCAAATGGCCGGATACTCCGGCCAGGCGCAAGACTTACTTCGAGAAAGAATGGCGCACCTGGCAGATGTCCGACCATCTACCGCTGTTCGTCGAGCTCAAGATCGACTTCACGGACAAGTATCTCGCGCGAATCCGCGAGGGGACGCAGCCGGTCGCTCCGCCGACACCCGACGCCGTGGACGACTGATAGTCAGGTCAAGTCCTGGAGGGCACGCCTCGCGTCCGGCGCGCCAACCAGTGCTTGGCGGCGCCGACTACGTGGAGCACCGCGAGACCCACGAGCACGTTGAACAACACCTCGTGCACTTCTTCCAGCGTGTCCTCGCTGCCGAAGCCGAGTCGCGGAATCTCGAACCAGTTGAAGAATCGCAATGGTTCGCCTTCCGCGGATGAGAGCGCCCAGCCGGAAAGCGGAATCGCGAACAGGAGCACGTAGAACGAAACGTGAACGATTCGCGCCAGTGCGACTTCGTAAGGCTTGATGTCAGCGGGCCAATCGGGAGTGGGGTTGAAGAGCCGCCACGTCAGGCGGATGGCGGCAAGCGCGAGCAGGGCCATCCCGATGGACTGGTGCAGCGCCATGTCGTCGTCGGAAGCTTCCGCCAGTGCCCATTGCGCGATGATGCCCAGCACCACGATCCAGTGCAGCGCCAGGCTGACGAGGCCGAAGTGCGAGCGAGTATTGAGCAGCTTCATGTCCGTCGTCTCCATCGATGATGCGCACATCTCACGCCGATTCGCGGCGGCTTGCCATCGTGAGATGCGCTATGCGCATCCGTGTTTGCGCGTATGCGCACGTTCCGGCTGGAACGTCGAAAGAATCAAGACTTCACTCTCATTTTCTCGAGGGCACATCCTTCAAGCTCCTGACGATGAAACACCTCGTCATCCGCCTGCTGTTGTTGTCATCGGCGTTGTTGCCGCTCGTGGCCGACGCGGGCTCGCCTGTCATCGTGCCGGCCACGGAAGCAGTGGCCGGCCGCTCGCAACTGGATTGGTCGCACGCCTGGTGGCAATGGGCGCATTCATTCGACCGCGCCGAAAGCCCGGTCGCCGACAAACAGGGCAGCCGCTGCCATCTCAAACAGGAAGGTGCGGTCTGGTTTCTGGCGGGCACATACGGAACCAAACGGACGATCCGGACCTGCACGGTGCCGGCCGGGAAATATGTGTTCTTCCCCCTGATCAACTACGTGATCTATCCGCGGGAGGGATATCCGCTCACCTGCGATCAAGCCAGAAAACGATCCGGGGATCTGACTGACGACCCCTCTGCGCTCGTGCTCGAGATCGACGGTACGCTTTACGAGCATCTCCGCGTGCATCGCCAGGCTACGCGCGATTGTTTCGATCTGGCCGCGCCCGCGGGCGGTGGTCTCGCGCCCGCCGCCGCGGACGGCTACTACATCATGCTGCGGCCGTTGAGCCGCGGAACGCACACGATCAACTTCGGCGGCATTCTTCCGGGAATGGCGCAGGCGGTCACGTATACGCTGCACGTCGAGTGATCACGCACTCACCGCGGTGGGACCGGCGTTCGGTGTGTATGCCGCGACCAAACACGCCGTGCGCGCCATCACCGAGGGACTGCGCCAGGAGACCAACCAGATTCGCGTGACGCTGATCACTCCGGGCGTCACGGAGTCCGAGCTGGGTCACGACATCACCGAAGCCGGAACGGCCGCGGCGGTGGGTCAGCTGCGGACCATCGCACTCTCCGCGAACGCCATTGCGAATGCGGTGCTCTACGCGATCTCGCAGCCGGACGACGTGGACGTGGGAGAGATGTTCATCCGCTCGGTGCGCAGCGCGGGACACCCGTTCTGAGCGCGCTCACGGCTCGCGAACTGGCCTGAATCCGATCATGCGATACGCCCTGAACGACGGCCACGCCGCGAAGCGGGCCGTCGTGCGCAGATCGAAGGGCTCCACGAAAAAACTCCCGCCACGCAGGACGCGGTACGCGCCGGTGGCGGGTCCTTTCGGGTTCTTGCGCGGCGAGACGGCATAGTAATCGCGGTCGTACCAGTCCTGGACCCACTCGAGAACGTTGCCCGCCATGTCGAGCGCGCCGTAAGGCGATGCGCCGTCGGGGTGGGAGCCGACGGGCTGCACGGTGTCGTAAGACTGTGCGCCGACGTAGTTAGCCTGCCGGCGATCGATGGTCGCGCCGAAGGGATAGCGGCGACCATCGGTCCCGCGCGCGGCCTTTTCCCATTCCGCCTCGGTAGGTAGTCGATACTTCTTGCCGGTCTTGGCGCCGAGCCACGCGCAGTAGGCCGTCGCGGCGTCCCAACTGACACCGATCACCGGATGGTCGTCGCTGTCCGGCGTGCCGCCGCCGTGATTGTTGGGCATGGTCCAGTAGGGAATCTGGTCGCGCGGCACGACGTGGCCATTGGGCCAGTACTTCGGATCGTCGTAGCCCGGGTCGTCGCGAAACTTTCTCCATTCGCGGTTCGTGATCTCGTGCTTCGAGATGTAAAACGCGTCGAGCTCGACTGCGTGCGCGGGCCGCTCGCGCGCCAGGCCTTCGTTCGAAGCGTCGCCCATCGTGAAGGGGCCGGCGGGAACGAGAACGTAGTCGCCGTGGCCGTCGTTGACGGTGGAGATCGGCGCCTTCACCGCTGGCGCCGGCGCTGTGCCTCCCTCGCTGGAGGAGGGCAGGAAGCCGCTCACCCGCAAGAAGCCCTGAAACCGCGACATCCAGTCGCCGAACTCCGAACTACCTACACCGCTTCCGAAGCCGTGACGTCCGCGCTGGTACACGTGCAGCTCGGCAATCGCGCCGGCCTTGGTCAGATCCGCGAAGAGCTGCGCATTCGCGAGTGACGGTCCCTGGTCACCGGCCGCGGACAACAGGAATGTGGGCGGGTAGTCCCCGAGCGATTCACCGGGGCTCGAGCGCCCCGCGCCGTAGACGAGCCCGGCGTAGTCGGGGCGCGAGCTCACTCGTTCGATGGGATCGGTGGACTTCACGTCGCCGCTGTCCGACGCGGCAACGACGTTCCGCACCAGGCTGCCGCCGGCGGAAAACCCGATGAACCCGATCTTCGCGGGGTCCAGCTTCCAGCGCGCCGCATTCGCGCGCACGAGCCTCAGCGCGCGTTCGCCATCGTTCGTGCGGGCCGCGTCATCGTACGGGGTGAGGCGGTAGCTGAGCACAAACGCCGTGACGCCCCAGTCGTTCATGACCTCGGCGACTTCGCCGCCTTCACTGCCGTACATCAGCATGATGTTGCCGCCGCCGGGCGCGATGACGACGGCGCTGCCATTCGCCGTGCCGGCGCGCGGCGCGAACACGGTGAGGAACGGGGCATCCAGCGGACCATCGCCCTTTGCGCCGGGCACCTGGCCGGATTCCCACAGCGGAATATTGCGATAGGCGGTGAGTTCGTTGCCGCGCTCGGCGGCAATGGCGCCGGCCATGAAACCAGCGGCCAGCACCATCGACAGGAATCGTTTCAAGTCGCCCCCCTTACTGAAACCTGGATGTCGCGGCCGCAAGAATACGACCTGTGGTCAATTGTGTCCGCCATGCCGCTGCGTCACGGTCGAAACTCTTTTGGCAACGGCAGGTGAGTCCCATGCCTCGAAGAACCAGAGGTCTATTGCGCACGGCCGGGCGAACCGCCGTCATCTCGGGTGTCGCCACCGCCACGGCGGGACGCGTGGCGCGCAGGCAGCAGGAAAAATTCGCGCGACAGTCGGCGGCTCCGGCGGCCATGTCGCAGCAGGCAGTGCCCACCGCGAGCGCGCCCAGTCACGACGATCTGATCGGTTCGCTGCAAATGCTCACCGCGCTACACAATTCCGGAGACCTGAACGACCAGGAGTTCAAGGCCGCCAAGGCCAAGCTCCTCAGCTAAGACGTTCCAGCAGGAACGTTCCGTCAGCGTGTACCGTCAGTGTGTATTCTGGGAGCCTTCACAACCCAGGGTGCGCGTCATGCCAACTTTCGATGTCCCCGCCGCCGGTCCGGTCGACTTCCCCGGTGGAACGGGTGGCTACTGGCAGTTCGATCTGCCGATGCGCGGTAGTGAGGTCCCGGTGGACGTCAACGTCGACGGCGACGCGTTCACCAAGCCGATGCTCGAGGAGATCAAGGTCTTCATCGCGGACGCGGCCCGCTTCGATGAGATCTCCCGCGAGGCGCTCGAGCGGGAACACAACGAAAAACCGGAGGGCACGGTGGCCACGTACCTGAGCCATCACGCCGAAGAGCTGAGCGAGAAGGAGCTTGCGAAGATCTTCGGCGTCGACGATCCGGACGATCTGACCATCGATCACCTGGTCGATGCGTTGCAGCTCAAGCGGATCGGTCTCTATCCCGGCTCTGACGATCTGACCGCCGTGTTCGACTACACCATCGATGAGGAAGCGACCGACTACATCCTCGCGGTCGAGTTCGATCGCGACGGCGAAGTGATCGGCATTTCGATGGATAGCTGAAAAGCTGTTTTACGCAGCCTTCACGTTCAAGGGTTGGGTCGCGGATGCCAACCGCGCGGCGGCGTGCTGAACCAGGACCGGCGTCCGTCATCCCGACGGCGCACGGGTTCCGCCAGCACGTACCGCTCCCCCAGCCACGATACCGCGCTCTGCAAAGCCGCGCGGTAGTCGTGCTGCGGGATCGATCGCTTCCGTGTTGCCAGGGTCTTCATGGTTCAAAGGATGACTTACTGGGATGTCGGTTGTGTTTCGAAACTGTGCAGAATGGTTAAGGGAAACTGATCAGTCCTGACGCCCGTTCTTGGCGAGCGCCCCCGCCACGATGGCCGGATGCCAGCGGCGCGGCTCGGCGAAATACGGGTTTTCCTGGGTCCTCAGACGCGTCGCCGGTTCAGCGAGCAGATGGCGGTCACCGAGCCACGACAGTGCGCCCTGCAGGGCGGGGCTGTAGTCATGCACCGGGAATGTTGCTTGCTTGCGTTTCATATGGGCCTCCAGCAATTGGCGATCTTCATCATCCGTGTTCGTGAGTCTCGTTTCGACACTCGATGGTTCGACTCGCGCCACCTCGAACTGTACGGTTACCACTATCCCGAAAGAGCGATGAACGCACGCTGAAGAAGCGAGCCTGTGAAAACCATCACTGTGCTTGTCGGGTCATAGGATTAGCTTTCAACCCATTCCGGTACTTCTCGCGGTCGCGCCAAGTGAAACCCTTAGCAGCGAAGATGATCTCCCTTCTCCTGGTCGCCACGATCTTCGTCGCGTCGCGGGCGAATGCGGCGAGCCCGGAATATCTCGCGCGGCCCGACGTGCGCGAGTTCATCGAATCGATGCGCGAGGAACACGGCATCGAGACCGCGTACCTCGAGCGCGCGTTGCGCGCGGTGCGTTACCAGCCGACGGTCATCCGGCTCACGACGCCCGTGCCGAGCTCGGCGCCTTCACCGGCGCGCTCCTATGCGAACTACCGCTCCAAGTTCCTCACGCCGGACCTCATCGCCGCCGGCACGAGGTTCTGGACCGAACACGCGGAATACCTGGACCGCGCCGAGCAGGAATACGGCGTTCCGCCGGAACTGATCCTCGGCATCATCGGCGTCGAAACCCGTTACGGGCAGAACACGGGCTCGTACCGCGCCATCGACGCGCTCGCGACGATCGCCTTCGACGGCGCGCGCCGCCAGGATTTCTTCCGCAGCGAACTGAAGGAATTGCTGCTGCTCGCGCGCGAGAAACAAGTCGATCCGCTGGGCATCAAGGGCTCGTACGCCGGGGCCGTGGGACTGCCGCAGTTCATGCCGTCGAGTTATCGCCGCTACGCCATCGATTTCGACGGCAACGGCGAGATCGACCTGCGTTCGAGCGCACCCGATGCCATCGGCAGCGTCGCGAACTACATCCGCGAATTCGGCTGGATCCCGGGTGAGCCGCCGAAGGCGCCCGTGCGCCTGCTCCCGGGCAGCGAAAGCGACCTGATCAGCGGGCTCGACCGCGTGCACGACGTGCTCGAAGCGCAGCTCAAGGGCGTAGTGTTCTCGGGCCGCGAGCCGCCGGCCGGGCCGATTTCCATTTTCGAGCTGCCGACGCCGGGCAAGCCCTCGAAGTACTACGCGGGCTTCAACAACTTCGAAGTCGTCACGCGTTACAACCGCTCCACGTTCTACGCGTCCGCGGTGCTCGAGCTGGCCGAAGCGATCCGCAAGGCGCGCGGACAGCAGCTGCAGGTCGCATCGGTCACCGATCCCTGATCGCGAACCTCACTCCATCGCTGCCGTCCGGCAGCGGACCGGGGCTGTCCGCCATGATGCGGCGCGTCGCCGGATCGATGCGCAGGAAGCGGTGCGTCGCGAGCGACATCAGCACGAGGTCGCCATTCGGCGTCTCTATCCACTGGAAGGATTCCGCGTCGCCGGGTGTTCTGCGGGTCAGCGTCGCGTTGCCGTCGGCCGCGATGCTCACGAATTTCTTCTTGTGTTCGAGCGCCACGCGGCCGAGTTTCATGTCGCGCACGCGGAAGCCGGTGGGTGCGCCGGCGTTGAGTGCGTCGCCTTCGACCGCCAGACCCTGCGTCGCGCCGACCGACGAGAATCGAACTGTCTGGCCGAAAGGAATTGGCCGCATCAATCCTCGCGGATGCGGCTGCACTACCGTGAACGAATCGAACGCCGCCGTGCCGCCATCGCCGCCCGCGGTGTTGTACGCGAACAGCGAATAACGAATGCCCTGGAACGTGCCGAGCTGGAACACCATCGTGAAGGGCTCGCCGAGCGGCAGGTAGTTCTTGCCGTCGACCGAATACGAAAACGTGGCGCGCTCGGTGATGAAGTCGCAGTCCGCGCGCAGCCAGATCTTCGTGGCGTCGAACTCGCGCCGTTGCGTGCGCTCGGTGAGGTCATCGAACTGGGCGATGCGGGTCTTGCCGTCCACGCGTTCGACCCCGATCCACGCATAGGGTCGATTGAACAACGCCAGCCCGGCCACGTCGCCATCCCGCAGCGCGGACGTATCGAGCACCGCGATGGGCGAGGAACGCGGCCCGATCGAACGTTGCGTGAGCGTGTTGCGCGCATCCATGAGATTCGTGGCAGGCAACGCGGTGAGCCGCAACGAACCGTCCTTCAACGTCCACGAGCTATCTGCCGGCACGTGATTCCACTGCCACACGTTGGCCAGGCGCGGTCCGGCGAAATCGTCGTTGCGCACGTAGGGCACGGTGATCGGCTGCGGTTGCGCCGTCTTCGGCTTCACCCACGTGCGCGGCGTGCGCTGCAGATTTCCGGGCAATCCGAAATACGGCCAGCCGTCCTTCCAAGTGATCGGCGACAGCGCGGTGAGACGACCCACCGAGTTGTAATCGATCATCGAGAAACCCCACCACTCGCCGAGCGGTGTCTGGACGATTCCACCCTGGTGCAACGAAAGCGTTCCGGTGAGCTTCGGATTTCCCGGCCGGATCACGTAAGGCTTGCTGCGCGCCCACGCGTCCGCGAGGCGATTGCCCTGCGGCAGCCCGAAATCCTCGTCGATGCTGATCGCCTGGTTGACCTCGTACGGTCCTTCCGGCTTGTCGGCACGCGCCGCGGGCATGCGCATCCGCCCGGCGTACCACGCACTCACGATGAAGTACTTGCCGTCTATCTTGTAGAAGTGCACGCCTTCGCCCATGCCGGCGGCCTCGGGAATGATCTCGCGCTCCGTCTCGGGGATGATGTCGTCGAGCGTGTCGTTGAGCTGGGCGAACTTGATGCCGCGATAACCCCAGATTGCGTAGGCCTTGCCGTCGTCGTCGAACAGCACCGACACATCGTGCAGCGCACGCTTCATCGAACGGTGCTGCCACGGCCCGCGTGGATCCGTCGCGCTGAAGATCTGCGTGGTCTGCCCGTTGACGTTGCTGAATATGTAGAACGTGCCGTCGTGGTACCGGAACGAGGGCGCCCAGATCCCCTGGCCGTAGATGTTCTTGCCTTCCTCGAGCCGGAACGCCGGGCCGAGATCGAGCCGCTGCATCGCGTAGCCGAGGAATTCCCAGTTCACGAGATCCTTCGACCGCAGCACGGGCAGACCCGGCATCGAGTGCATCGTCGTGCCGGTGAGATAGAAGTCCTCGCCCACACGGATCAAGTCCGGGTCGGAGAACTCCTCGTAGAACAGTGGATTGGTGAAGGTTCCGTTGCCGTTGTCCGGCGTCCAGGTCTGCGCGCGCGCGGCCAGCGAGCACGCCAGCAGCGCGAGACTCACGATCGATAAAAGTCGCATGAAGTTCACCCCCGTCAACCTCGGGGAGTTTAGGGGGTGGCGGCGCGGCTCATGATGCGAACATCCCGAACCGTCATATGCATACCGTTATAGCCGCGCCTTGCTCGCGCCCGTATGATGCATCCCAACTACCGAACCGCCCAGAGAGGCGGAGGAGCCGAGGGTGGGTACAGGGAGAGGGTTCGTCGCGGCGCTGCTCGCGCTCGCGCTTTCGGCGATAGTCCCGGCGGCCGAGCCGCCACACATCCGATTCGCCGAAAAGATCACGGTGAATCCCGGAACCACGCAGGCGCAGTTCGATGCCTACGGACGCCGGTTCGTACTGAACCTGCGCAGCAATGACCGCGCGCTCGCGCGGCTGAGACTCAAGCAAGGCATCTCGATTTCCGGAACCCGTCTGTGGCGCGGCGCGCTCGACGGACAGGCGGGCTCGTGGGTGCGCCTGACCGAGCGCGAGGGTGCGAGCGAAGGCGTGATCTGGGATGGCCGCGACTTGTACGTCGTCACCCGGTATCGGAACGTGGCCGGCTCGCTGGGCGTGCCGCTCGCGGCCCGGCCGGACGAGACGGTGATCTTCCGGTTGTCGGACGCCACCAATCTCCTGCCCGAGGCCTACTGCGGCAACGCGCCATCGCCTGACGGCCTCGCGCCGAACAACGCGCTCGCGCAGTACCGCAACATGGTCGCGGAACTGCAGGTGCGGACGCAGGCGATCGCCGTGTCCACGATGCAGATCGAAATCTCGATGATCGGCGACAGCGCGTTCGCGAGCAGTTTCGGCGACCCGATCGCCCAGATGCTCGCGAGCTACAACATCGTCGACGGAATCTACGCCGAGCAGCTGGGGCTGGTGATCGTTCCGTCGGTGGTCAGTACGGTACCCGCGGCCGGTGATCCGTTCACGTCGACCGTTCCGACGACGCTGCTTGGACAGCTCTCTACCTACCGGCAGAACACCCCCGGCGTGGCCGAGACCGGAGTCTCGCACCTGTTCACCGGCAAGAATCTCGACGACGACGTGGCCGGCATCGCGCGCCTGAACGGCGCGTGCACCGACAGCGACGCGGTGTCGCTGACGGAAGGATGGCTGGGCACCTTGTCCAGCGCGCTCGTGATGGCGCATGAGCTCGGCCACAACTTCAGCGCCGATCACGATGGGTCCGGCGCCTGCGCGGGGGTTTCGGACGACTACCTCATGTCGCCGACCCTCAACGGCAGCCAGCAGTTCTCCCAGTGCAGCATCAATGCGATCAGCTCGTTCCTCGCGCAGGCGTCGTGTGTCACGCCGGCTATCTACTCGCAGGTCGAGCTGCCGCAGACGCAGATCGCGTTGTTCGGCGAGCTCGAGGTGCCGCTGATCGTGCCCTTCGAACTGCATTCCACCGGCTCGCGCGCGGTGAACGACGTGAGGCTGGACGTGCGCATGCACGACAGTTTCACGCTGACGGCGACGACCCCGGACGTGACCTGCGCGCCGGCCACTCCCGGCCTGAGCTGCGACGTTGGCCCGATCGCCGCCGGCGCGACGAAACTCGTCGAACTCACGTTCCTGCCCGGCCAGTCCGGCGGATTCACGATCGAGGGAACGGTCTCCGCGTCCAACAATCACAACACGCGCAACAATCAGCAGAGCGGTTCAATAAGCATCCTGAACAACATCGATGCGTCGGTATCGGTCACGACTTCCGTCCCGACGGCGATGTTCGGCGACATGGTGGACGTCACGCTGACGGTAAGTTCTTTGCGGTCGGGCACGGTACGCAATGCACGCGTGGGTGTTTACGGTGGCGGCCTGCGCGGCGAATCGGCCACGGTGCCGGCGGGAGTCACATGCGAGTTCGATGCCGTGAATGCCGGGCAGACGTTCTGCATCGTGGGCGACATCCCCGGCGGTGAGACCCGCACGATCGTCGTGCATTCGAGAGCGTCACAGGTCGGCAATGCCTTGCAGGGTAACGCGTACTTGAGCGTGGACAACGACGCGGAGTATTCGAACAACACCGACTATTTCCCGATGACCGTGGCCGCGGTGCACGACGTCGGGCTCGTGGACCTCTCGTCATCGGATCCCGTGCAATTCAACATGCCGTACGAATACCGCGCGAACGTGGTTTCCTTCGGTTCGCAGCCCGTGGACGGTGTGCGCCTCGACATCAACCTGTTCATGCAGGATACGGCCGCGCTCGAGGACGTCAGCTCGGTGACGGTCGGTGGAAATGCCTGCACCCGCCTCGCGAACTGGCACTACGAGTGCCTCGTCGGCACGATGGCGGCGGGGGAGAGCCTGCCGCTTTCGATACGGGGTGTCGCCACGCGCCTCGGCGAAGTGCGCGTCGGTGTGCGGGCATACGCGAACGTCAACGACAATACCTCCAATGACCAGACCGACCGTGGCTGGATCGTGCGCTACGGACTCGACGTCTCGATCAACTACGCCAGCCAGATGCCCCTCGTCCAGGGACGGGAGGAGCATTCCCAGATTGCCGTTTGGTCGAATGGAACCCAGGTCGCGAACGACGCCGTGATGATCGTCGAGATGCCGCCGCAGGTACGATTCACGCGGTTCGACCTCTACAATGCGCCGACGACGAGCTGCGAGCTCGTCGATCCCCAGCACCTGCGCTGCACGCTCGACATTCCGCCACACACTTCGTTCCAGAGCGTGGGCTACTCCGTGATCAGCGACGTGCCGGGTGCCTACCAGGCGAGCGCCACGGTCACGTTGTCGGGAGACGAAAATCCCAACAACGATCGGGTCGAGTTCCCGGTGAACGTGGCGAGCGCAATCGACGTCGGGGTGCGTATCACGGAGGAGCTGCCCGAATACCTGGTCGTCGATCGCGAGGTGACGGTTCCGCTGGAAGTGTTCGCCGGTCCCAATTCCGTCGCGAACGTCGCGTTCAACGTGTACACGAACTCGGGTTCCGATCTCGTCTCGATGTCGGTGAGCAGCGGGAGCTGCGCGCGCATCGACGCGCGGCGCTTCGAGTGCGAACTGGGAACTCTCGCCGCGAATGCCACGGTGACGGCCTCGACGGTAGTCAGGGCCACCGGGACCTCGGGTTCGACGAGCATCAACGCAGACGTCTCCGCGCCGGGCGAAAATGGGCTGAACCCCAATTACGCATCCCGCAGCATGCTCCTGGCGCCGGTGGGCGATGCGCTGCTCGAGATCGACACCACCGCGGTCCAGGCGACGGCGGGAACCCAGTTCGATCTGCCGGCCATCAGGATCCGACGCGTGGGTGAGGTCGCCGACGCCAGGCTCACGGTCACCTTGCCGGCCGGATTGACGTTCATATCCTTGTCCGGGTCTTACATGATCTGCTCGGGCACGACCACGCTCGAGTGCGAGCTGCCGGCGTGGTGGCCCGAGAACCAGTCCCTCCAGGTGAACTTGCGGGTGAATCCCACCGTGGCCGGCAGCTTCGCCGTCACCGCGCGCGTTTCGGCCGTGAACGATTTCACGAATGCGAACGATGAAGGCGGTATCGCCGTCACCGTGAATCCCGCGCAGACGGCTCCGCCGGTGAATCCGCCCCCGACTTCCGGCGGAGGTGGTGGCAGCGGCAGCAAGAGCGGCGGCGGCGGCCGGATCGAGTGGCCCGTCACGATCTTGTTAGGGCTGATGCTCCTGTATCGACAGCGGCGGGTCGGATTGCACCCGTCGCGTGCGCGATTACGTCAGAAGAGGGGCCTTTAGCCCACTTTTCGCTGGCACGCGGATTGCTCCCATCCACTCGACACCGGAGTGGATACATGACGAAGGAAGACATCACGCTGATCCAGCGGAGCTGGCACACGATAGACCCTGTGAAGCGCGTCGCAGCCGAACTCTTCTATGTGAAACTGTTCGAGCTCGATCCGACGCTGAAACTGCTGTTCAGCGACGACCTGAAACTGCGCGAACAGAAATTCATGCAGCTCATGGACGCGACGATCAACGGACTGGAGCGCGCCGACGTGCTCATGCCCGCGGTCCGCGAACTCGGCATCCGCCATCCCCTGTTCGGCGACAGCGACGAGCACCACGGGACCGTGGCCGCGGCGCTGATGTGGACCCTGGAGAAGTGCCTGCGCAAGGACCTGACGCCTGCGCTCAAGTCCGCCTGGATCAAGACCATCGGTGTCTTGTCGCAAAACCTCCGCACCACGCCGTGGGCGGTCGAGCCGCAGGCCGCCTGAGCACGAAGCCTCGCGTGGGTTGAATTTTTCGGCGGGATTTCTATCTTGCGGGTCTTCCCGGCCGAACGGGCAACCCAGGATGAACCCGCGCAATCGAATCGTATCGCTGCTGCTTGCCGCGGCGCTGATCTGCACCGACTTCTTCGCAACGGGGTGCATGCAGCGCGTCGAGGCCGCCCCCCGTCCGGTTACGCCCCGCGGGCAACTGACCGACGAGGAAAAGTCGAACATCGACGTGTTCGAGACGTGGAAGGGCTCGGTGGTGTTCATCACCACGAGCGAACGCATCGTGGATTTCTGGACGCGCGACGTGCTCAACGTGCCTCGCGGCACGGGCTCGGGATTCGTGTGGGACGAACAGGGGCACATCGTCACGAACATGCACGTCATCGCGGGCGCGGCGACGGCGACCGTGAAGCTGGACGACGGCAGCGACTATCCCGCTTCGCTGGTCGGCGTGAGCCCGACCCACGACATCGCGGTGCTGAAGATCGAGGCGCCCGGCAAACGCCTGGTGCCGGTGGCGATCGGCACCAGCGATGACCTGCGAGTCGGGCAGCAGGTCTTCGCGATCGGCAATCCATTCGGACTCGACTGGACGCTGACCACCGGCATCGTGTCCGCGCTGGGCCGCTCGCTCGACAACGAGCGCGGCGTGATCCGCCACCTGATCCAGACCGATGCGGCGATCAACCCGGGAAATTCCGGCGGTCCGCTGCTCGACAGCGCCGGCCGACTCATCGGCGTGAACACGGCTATCTACAGCCCTTCCGGCGCGAACGCGGGCGTGGGCTTCGCGGTGCCGGTGGACACGGTGAATCGCGTCGTGCCGCAGATCATCACTCACGGCCATTACTCGCCGCCCAGTCTCGACGTCGAGGCCGACGACACGCTGAGCCGCGCGGTCAAGCGACAGCTCGGCGTCGAAGGCGTCGCCGTGCTGCGCGGCGCCGCGCCATTCCGCGGTGCGCGACTCGGTGCGCGCAACCTGGTCGTGCCCGGCGACGTCATCCTCGCCGTGGAGGGCAAGAAGGTGACCACCGCCGCGCAACTCGCGGCGATCCTGGACGACTACAAGGTCGGTGGTGAGGTGACCGTCGACGTCTGGCGCGAAGGGAAGCAGGTGCAGTTGCGCGCGAAGCTCAAGGCGTCGGAATCGGATTCTCGGCGCGGCAGGTCGACCATACTTTAGGACGTTCCAGCTGGAACGCCATGTGCGTGGAAAACACGGCCCGCGCGGCTTGCTTTGTTTGACTGCTGCAGGGCGACGTCGACCGCGAGGTCGAGATTCATGCGGTCCCCCCTCCAGACCGAGATTGGCTGAGTCGCAGACGGGATGCGCCGCCAGTCTCCGAGAGGCTGAGTGAACCCGGGAGCGACGCTGTCGATCGCGTCGCCGTTCGCCTTCACGAATCGAAATGCGCCGTCGTCCTGTCGCTCGATACGGATACCGCCCTCATGAACGGCGTGATGGTGGAAGCGACAGAGCGAGACGAGGTTCGAAGGCTTGGTCTCGCCGCCATTGACCCAATGCTCGATGTGATGCGCATCGATGTAGCGCGAATTCGAGCAGCCCGGGAAGCGGCAGCCCTTGTCTCGAGCGGCCAGAAGACGACGGAGTGGGGCGGAGATCGTGCGGGTCTTGCGGCCCATGTTGAGCGGTTCGCCATCTTCGTTTTCGACCAGGGCAACAATGCTCGCGTCGCACGAGAGTCGGCGCGCGGTCTCGGCGGCCATCGAAGGGCCGTGTTCGAATTCGCAGCAGCCCGCGGTGCGATCGCGCAGCGTTTCCGCCGCCACGTGTACCACGATCTGGTGACGATCCGTTCCGGGCGCTTCGATGGCCTCATGCGCGACGAAGCTTTCGGCCACCAGCGCAAGTGCGTCCGCGCGGCGAGCACTGAACCGCACCCGCTCCCTGGACGTTCCAGCTGGAACGTTTTCCACCGCGAGGTCGAGTGCCTTGAGCACCAGCGCACCTACCTCGGCGGTCAGGCGCGCATTGATGATGAGAGATCCATCGTCGTCGTATCGGTACATCAGGCTGCGGTTCTGCTGCTGGATGGCCTCGCGGGACAGCTCCTCGGCTTCCTTGCAACGACGGAAGGCGCGCACGAGTTTCTCGACATGGTTCGCCGTACCGTGCTCGGCGATCATGAGGAAGTAGTCCTCTGTCTCGGGAATCGCCACACGCGTGATCTCACGCACCTTCGAGTAACTGATCCGTCCGCTCTCCATCGCCGCGGAGAGTTTCGGCAGATTCTCGAGCGCTCGCCCGACGCGCACCTTCTCGCGGGCCGCACCCATCGCGATGCCACACTTCCAGTTCAGCCAATGCGCGCAGGATTGTGTGGAAGCATCAGCCCAGCCATTCCGCCGATCGAACTCGGCAATGAGCATGAGCCAGCGATGATGCGCGGCATTCATGTGACCGGTGAAGCCGCAGATCTCCGCGGCGAGCTCGTCGATGGGACGCATGGACACCTCCGTGTGGCCAAACTAGCTACTGTGTTTGTGTACAGTATACATGCGGCTCGACAGGGTTGCATCGAGAATGTGGCGCCTTTCTCGACGAATGCGCCCTGGGAAACTAGTTAGTGCGCGGTGTTTGTGCGATTCCGTTCACGCTTGCCGCCTTCATGGCCACCTGAGCGACCAACCATGCGGCGATGACGCCCAGGTTCGTCACATCGAGATGCCAAACCTCATGCGGGCGCAACCGAATTCCAATTCGTCGCGACCGGCCACGCCAAGCGGCTCGACCCGCACCCGCGCGGCTCGAGCTCCGATCGAACAGGGCACGAGTCGCAATGAAGCCCGCTGCGAATCAATCGACGCACGCATCAATGACATCAACGCGCGCATGCGCCAAGGCTACACGAGTCATGAAGGAGAATACTTCCGCCAGCGACTGCGCGAGCTGAGCGATCAGCGCTGGGTAGCGAATTGCCATCGCTGACGCTCACATGTGTCCGGTGTGACGCGGTGGCGTGAGCAAGGCAGATCGCGATTTTCAGCCCCACGGCGCCAATCTCCTCTCACCCAGCAACCGATCGTCGACGTTCCGGCCGGAACGCCCGCGCACGCCGTTGTCCGGGGCGTGGTGGAACCTCCGCCGGTATTCGGCCGGCGACATCCCGAGCACGCGCTTGAATACGCGCCGGAAGGTGCCGGTGTCTTCATAACCCACCGAGTTCGCGATCTGTTCGACCGTGTCGCGCGTGAACTCGAGTCGCTCGCG
>JAFAGC010000041.1 GCA_023423065.1 Pseudomonadota bacterium | reverse complement strand
GATTAGCGGAGACGTCTCCGCGCGTGCGACGCGCTGGCGCTAATCCCCACTTTTTACACCGGCACCACTATCCCCACTCCCACCTACAGCTCGCCGCGCTTCAGTTGCTCTACGGCGTAGTTCGCCGCGCGGGCGGTCAGCGCCATGTAGGTCAGCGAGGGATTCTGCGTGGGCGAGGACACCATGAAGCTGCCGTCGGTCACGAAGACGTTTGGAACGGCATGGACCTGGTTGTGGCCGTTCAGCACGGAGGTCTTCGGATCGCGGCCCATGCGCGCGGTGCCCATCTCGTGAATCACGCTGCCGGGCGTCACGGGGTTGTTGAAACCCTTGACGTTCTCGAGGCCCGCGGCGGTCATCATCTCGACCGCGTCGTCCATCATCTGCTGCGCCATCGCGCGTTCGTTGTCGCGGTACTCCATCGACATGTTGATGCGCGGCATGCCGAACGAATCCGGCTTGTCGTGCGACAGCCAGATGCGGTTGTCGTGGTACGGCAGCGTCTCGCCATAACCTTCCATGAACAGGCTCCACTCGCCCGGCCGCGTGATCTCGTTCTTGAAATCCGCGCCGAACGCGGCGGTGCCGATACCGCGCGTCCAAGTGCCGCGATTGGTGTACACCTCGTAGCCGTAGCCGCGCTTGAACTTCTCCTCGCGCTTCGAAACGTTGCGGAAGCGCGGGATGTACATGCTGGTCGACCGCCGGCCGCGGTAATAACGATCGAGCAGCCCCGAGAAGCTGGCCGTCGCGCCCGCGCCATTGTGGTGATCCATGAGATTGTGGCCGAGCTCGCCCGAGTCGTTGCCCAGACCGTTCGGAAAACGCGCCATGCGCGTGTTGAGCAGGATCGCCGTCGAGTTCAGCGCCGACGCGCACAGGAACACGACCTTCGCGAAATACTCGGTCGTCTTCTTCGTGTTCGCGTCGATCACCCGCACGCCCGTCACGCGGTTCTTCGCCTCGTCGTAGATCAACGAGTGCACGATCGAATCGGGCTGTAGCGTGAGATTGCCGGTGGCGGCCGCGGCCGGCAGCGTCACGCCGTTCGACGAGAAGTACGCGCTGAACGGACAGCCGCGCGCGCACTGGTTGCGGCCCTGGCAGGGCCCGCGGCCATTGTGCTCGCGCGAGAGCACGGCGGTCGCACTGCAGATCAGCTTGCGTTCGCCCTTGAACGCGTCGTCCATGCCCGCGCGGATCTTCTTCTCCAGCGCGTTCATCTCGAACGGCGGCTGCAGCACCTGCGCGGGTAGTTGGGGCAGTCCCGAGTTCTCGCCGCTCGCGCCGATGAACTTCTCGACGTGCTCGTACCAGGGCGCGATGTCCGCATAACGGATCGGCCAGTCTATGCCCACGCCCTCACGCAGGTTGGCCTCGAAGTCGAGATCGCTGAAGCGGAACACGTGACGCGCCCACATGAGCGATCGCCCGCCCACGTGATAGCCGCGATACCAGTTGAACGGCCTCGCCTGTTCGTACGGATTCTCGATGTCGTCGACGAAGTGATGTTTCGTCGACTGGTCGTATAGATAGAGCGTCGACTGGATGGGCTGTGCCGCCCTGTCCACCGTGGTCGGACGGTTGTTGTGCGGCAGCTGCCACGGATCCTTGAGCGCCGTCGGGTAATCCACGACGTGGCGGATGTCGCGCCCGCGCTCGAGCACCAGCGTCTTGAGGCCGCGCTCCGTCAATTCCTTCGCGGCCCAGCCGCCCGACATGCCCGATCCGACGACGATGGCGTCGAAGTTGTTCGAGGCAGCCATCAGATCGCCCACGCCTTCTGGTTGGGGGCGAGCGGAATGTCGCCCTGGAAGCCGCCGGGAATCCTGAGATACGCCAGCGCCTGCGTCGCACCGGTCTCCGAGAGGAAGTAACCGGTCATCGTGTAATCCTTCAGGATCTTGAAGAACGACTGCTCATAGGCGAGCTCGATGTCCTTCGCAGCGCGTTCCGCGAGCCGCGCGTTCTGCCCGGCCGGAGACAGCTTTTCGTAACCGGCGAACTCGGCGAGTCCCTTGCGCAGCGTGTCGCGCGCGACAGGCGTGGCGCAGGCGGGGATCGCCAGATCGATGAAGTAGTGAGTGTTCGCGGCCGACGCCGCCGGCGAATCGGTCTCCGGCAGTATCGCGTCGACGAGCGCGCGCAGCGTGCGCATCTCGGACTCGGTGAAGAAAGTGGCCTCGTGGGACGGCGCGGCGGCGAAAGCCTCCACCACTCCACCCAGCGCGGCATGCGCCATCAGCACGGACGATCCGCGCAGGAAAGTACGTCGACTCGTCATGGTCCCCCCTCGAATTGTCGCCGGGGGATTTTATTCGTTCTTGACGGCGCCGCGCACGTTCATCACGAAAAGTCCTATCTGCAGGCCTATCAAGGCCCACGCGCGCGCATTCCACGCCCATGCCACCCAGAGGGCATTGCTCGCGATGAAGACCCAGAACCCCGCTTCGCGACGCTGCTTCGATCTCGATGCGACCAGCCAGGCGGCGAGCAGCGTCACCGCCATGGCCGGCCATTGAAGCGCATCCAGCCAGTCCACTGCGTCACCCAGCGTAGGCGCGGCGCAACGCCGCGATGTCGAGCTTGCCCATCTTGAGCAGCGCGGCCATGACACGCTCGGACTTCTCGTCGGGATCTCCAAACCACTCGACCATTTCGCGCGGCACCACCTGCCACGAAAGTCCGTATCGGTCCTTGAGCCATCCGCACACCTGCGCCTTCGGATCGCCGCCCTCCGTCAATCGATCCCAGTAATAGTCGAACTCCTTCTGGTCCTCGACATAGATCTGCAACGACACGGCCTCGTTGAACTTGAACAGCGGGCCGCCGTTGAGTGCGGTGAATTCCTGGCCGGCGAGCTCGAATTGCACGGTGAGTACCGTGCCCTCCTTCTGGCCGTGGATCTCGACCCCGACCTTGCCGTAGCGCGCGATCTTGCCGATGCGCGAGTTCGGAAAAATGCCCGCGTAGAAACGCGCGGCCTCTTCGGCCTCGCCCGCGAACCACAGACAGGGGGCGATTTTCGAGCTGAAATTCATGTGTTGCTCCTCGTTCAGACTGACTGAACCTTGGTCGAACGGGAACCGGCGAAATCGACAGCGATGTTATCGGAAGGCGCCGACCTCGCTAACTCGGCGTCTTCTCACCCGGCACCGGTGGCCGCACCAGCGAGGCTTCGAGTTCCTCGAGGCTGCGACCGCGGGTCTCCGGCACGATGCGCCAGATGACGGCGAAACCCGTTAGCGCGAACGCGCCATAGATCATCCAGGTGCGCGAGTTCCCCAAATTCGCCAACTCCCACGGGAACAGCAGCTGCACGAGGAAGCTCACACCCGAATTCACGAGGCCCACGAACGAGATCGCCACGCCGCGCACACGATTCGGAAAGATCTCCGACAACAACACCCACATGACCGGGCCGAGCGAGATCGCGAAACTGGCCACGAACGCGAGCACGCCGACGAGCACGAGCGACGGGACGAACGCGATGACGCCCAGGCTGAGCGCGATGCCGGCGGTACCCCACATGAGCAGCGGCCGGCGGCCGATCCTGTCGATCAGCAACATCGCGAGCACGGTGAACACGAGATTCACGATGCCCACGTACGCCGCCTGCATGAATGCGGCGCCGGCATTCGCGCCGGCGTTCTGGAAGATGACCGGCGCATAGGAGAGCACCGCGTTCATGCCGGTGATCTGCTGCAACACGCCGACCGTCAACCCGATGATCATCACGCCGCGCAGGCCCGGCGACCACAACTCGCGCCATGGCGCCTTCGGGGTATTCGCTTCGCGCGCGAGCGACGCCCTTACCTCGACCAGTTCCGCCTCGGCGATCTGCGCGCCGCGCGCGCGCGACAACACCCGGCGGGCGGCATCGAGCCGGCCGTGCAGCGCGAGCCAGCGCGGGCTTTCCGGCACCGTCCACAACAGCGCGAAGTAGATAGTCGACGGCAACGCGCCGATGCCGAGCATCCAGCGCCAGTTCCACTGCGCCTCGGCGATGCCGAGGATGAACCAGTTGCTGAGGAAAGCCGCCGAGATGCCGAGCACGATGAAGAGCTGGTTGACGCTCACCATGCGCCCGCGCACCGACGCAGGAGACAGCTCCGCGATGTACATGGACGCCACCACGAGCGCCGCACCCACGCCGAGCCCCGACAACAGCCGCCCCGCGACAAGCATGGAGAAGGTGGTCGCCGCGGCGGACAGCAGGGCCGAGGCGGTGAAGATCAGCGCGGCGGCCCGCAGGATCGCGCGGCGCCCGAAACGGTCCGCGAGCGGTCCCGCGCACAGGATCGACAGGGTCGCGCTCAGCGTGAGCGACGCGGCCGCCCAACCTACCTCGATCTTGTCGAGCGCGAACTCCGCCTCGACGAAGCTCACGACGCCGGAGATCACCGATACGTCGAAGCCCATGAGGAATCCGCCCAGCGCCACGATCGACACCGTGCGCGGCACGTAGCGATCGGGCGGAGCGCTCATGAAGGTTTGCCGACCGAGTCCCGCTCCACGAGCCTGGGCTCGAACACCTGCTGAACGTCGTGCTGCTGGTCGTACACGTGTTTCAACACCCAGCGCGCGGCCATGCGAGACATGTCCGCGATGGGATAGTGCACCGTCGTGAGCCTGGGATAGACGTAGCGCGAGATCGGCGCATCGTCGAAGCCGACGACGGACAGCTCGTCCGGCAGCGCCATGCCGCGCTCGTGCGCGGCGGCCATCGCGCCGGCAGCCATGTCGTCGTTCGCGCAAACTACCGCGGTGAACGCGTTCTTCTTCGCGAGCAGCGTGTTCAAGGCGTCCTGTCCGCCCGTTTCGTGGTAGTCGCCCTCGTGAAACAGGCGCGGATCGAACTTGATGCCGGCCTCTTCGAGCGCGCGCCTGTGGCCGGCGAGCCGCTGCTTCGCATCCCCGAAATCGAGCGGCCCCGAGATGTAGGCGATGCGCCGATGCTTCTTCCGCAGCAGCGATCGCGTTGCGAGATAGCCGCCGAGCTCGTTGTTCAGGCTGAAGCAGTGATCGCCGAGCCCGCGCACCTTGCGGTTCATCACCACGAGCGGCGTCGTGTTGTGATCGTGGTCGACCAGGAACCTGTCGGACAGCCGCTCGACGTGAACGATGAGCGCGTCGCAATTGCGGCTCACGAGGAAGCGGATCGCATCGCGCTCCTGCTCCTCGTTGCTGTGCCCCGCCGCCACCAGCATGAACTTGCCCGCCGCCTTGAGCGTCTTCTCGATGGCCGAGAGCATGGCGCCGAAGAACGGGCCATCCAGCTCGGAAACCAGCACGCCGACGCAGTTGGAGCTGCGGGTGGCCAGGGACTGGGCGATGGAATTCGGCTGGTAGCCCAGCTGCCGCATCGCGGCGAGCACTTTCTCCCGGGTCTTTTCACTGACGTTGGCGCCGGCGCCCGGATTTATGACCCGGGAAACGGTCGCGAGCGAGACTCCCGCAAGCTCCGCGACTTCGTAGATGTTCGCCATGGAATCCAACTACCGCGCCGCTCCCATCGGCGGCGGCGCAGTATTGCCCGGCCCGCGACCGGCGCGCGGGCGACTGGGCCACAGTTTCCCCCAAGGGGGACCTTATTCCGTCAAGAAGCCCCTATAACTACCTGGCAACCAACCGCTCAGCGGGTGGCCGGGTCGAGCTTGCTGGCCCGGTCGACCAGGTCCCGGATCTTCGGCAGCGACGCGACGATCATGAACAGCGGCTCGAGATAGCCCTGTTCGTGCAGTTTGCCGAGCGCGGCGCCGTCCAGCTTCCTGAGCCGCTCTTCGTGGATGGTATGAAAGCCGCCGAACTTGGCCTTGTTTCCGTCGTGGTACTGGATGTCGAGCGTGAAAGCCTCGAGCAGCCGGTGCTCGATGAGCGCGTTGACGAACTTGGGCGTCCCCGCGAATCCGTCGTTGATCGCGGCGAGCGCGTTCGAGACGCGGTTCAGGTAGTCGGTGTTGGCGCCGTCATCGTTGAACACCCGCACGCCCTCGGTCTTGCTCACGCGAGGACTGTCGAGATCCACGTGAATGACCTGTCCCTTGTCCGACTGGCCGATCAGGAAGGGCTGTCGTTCGATCATGAGCGGAATGTAGCGCGCGTCCCATCCGTCCTTCGTGAGGAACAGGTTCTGTCCCTCGCGCAGGCCGAACAGCGCGACCGGCGCGAGCACCTTGTCGCGCGATTCGAGGAACAGGATCGGGTAATGACTCTGGATGTTGCGGAACTCCGCCGGAAAGGTCAGCGCGCACATCACGTTGTCGCCGAGGTCGGCGCCGCTGCGCGTGATGATCCGCAGGTCGCGGTGCTGGGCGTTGTTCAACAGGGCATGGTTGGGCATGGGAGCGCGGTCCGGTTCAGGGGGGGCGGATCGTAACGCGAACACACCCCGCGGCGCCAAACCGGACCGGTCCGCGTTCAATCGGCGAACTTCAGGTGCCGGCCGAAGAACGGCAGCACTTCGTCGTACACGCGCCCTCCTTCGGGCGCCCAGTACTTGTCCCACGGCAATCCGCGAAATTCCTCCGCTTCGTGTTCGATGCCCAGCTCGTCGAGGTCGCGCGTGAGCTCGCGGTTGGAGTGCACGTGGGCGAATGTCGGATCGTAACGACCCCAGTCGAACTTGATCGCGCGCAGGCGCGCAAGATTCTCACGCTCCTGCCGCGCGATGTTTTCGAGGAAGAAGCGCTCCTCCACGAGTTGCACGTTCGCGGCATTGACCTTCCGCTCCGCGCCGTGCACGTCGACCGCGAAATCGCAGAAGAAGGGCGGTCGCCGCGGGTTCGGCAGGAAAGCCTGCATCATCGCCATGAACACCGGCGCGAACTGATCCGCGTGCAGTTCCTCCGCCGTACGCGCGCGATGCATCAGCGCCCAGTCGGGCCTCCCGTACAGCGGTTCGACGCCCGACCCGGCGCCCACCGGGTGCATGCCGTACACGACCCCGAATGCGTCCGGATGCCTGAAGGCATAACGCAGCGCTCCGTAAGCGCCCATGAAGTCGCCGGTGATCCCGCGGCTCTCGGCGCGCGCCAGCGTGCGGTAGTTGGCGTCGATGTACGGGATGATCTCCTGGAGGGTGTGATCCTCGAAACGACCGGACGTCGTCGAATTCGCGAAGAAGCTTCCAGGCCCGGGCGTCGTGTAGTCGGGCGCCACGAGAATGAACGGCGATATCACGCCGCTTGCGATCGCGCGATCGAACGTGGCTTGCGCGAGGGTTCCGGGCGCGAACATGCGCTCGTTGTCCCAGTTGATCGAGTGCAGCAGGTAGATGACGGGATATCGCCGCCGGCCCTCGGTGTACCCGGGAGGCAGGTAGACCTTCAGGCGCCGCTGCGGATTCAGGCCGACGAGGTTGTCGCGCAGGATGACGGAGTCGTAGCTGCGGGTCTCGATGGCGCTGGGCGAGGCTGCCGCCAGGAATGGCGGCGCAAGCATCAACGCAAGTCCAAGCATCAGTCGCGGAATCATCGGGCCTCCTTGGGGTTGGGAGACCCGAGAATCCCGCTCAGTCGGCGACCTGGCGTCCTTCCTGATCGGCGAGGACTTCGGGATCCGGACTTTTTTCGGGGACTTTCCGGTATTCGCTCGGCGTCGTCCCCGCGACACGACGGAATGCCGCGTTGAACGCCGACTTGGAGTTGAATCCCACCGCCATCGCGATCTCGAGGACACCCTTCCCCGGCGATTCGCGCAGCCGCCGCATGGCGGCCTCGATACGTCGCTGGTTCAGGAGATCGTAGAACGTGGTCTCCAGGTCCTGACTGATGACCTGCGACACGTAGTGCGGACTTTCGTCGAGAGACTCGCAAAGCGCGCGCAGGGTCAGGTCGTTTCTCGAATAGAGGGTTTCGTCCTGGAGCGCGGATGCGAGCTTGCGCCGGATCCTGGCGCGGGGGCCCCCGCCCCGCGGGCGGGTGGCGGAGGTGCCG
>JAFAGC010000039.1 GCA_023423065.1 Pseudomonadota bacterium | reverse complement strand
GGCGAGCGCCATGAGCGCGCAGCCGCCGGCCAGCGCGCTCCGGCGCGTGATGCGCGATCGGTGCGTCATGCGTCCCGAAGCCCGGCGGGCGCGGGGCCCTCGCCGATCAGGGTCTCGGTCGGACTTGCTGCGTTCACGCGTTCGATTGTCGCACCTCGGAACCGTATGCCAAACGTCTTGCGCAGCGCGCGGGGCACGCGGGTGATGTTCCCGGTTTGCGTAAATTGGCCAACGGCGAACAGTCCATCCTAGTCAACGATGAACGTGCCCGTGAGACCGTTCGCGGAATCCGTACCGACGACGATCTCCCAGACTCCAGGTGAACGTACCCAGCGATTCTCGCGATCGAGCACGGTGAGCTGATTCGCGGGAATCCTGAATTCGACCGGCACGGACTTGCCGGCGGGCACGCGCACGCGGCGGTACCCGGCCAGCTTCTTTCCGGTGACCGTGCTCGCGACCCTGGGACGCAGGTAGACCTGGGGCACCTCGTCACCGTCGCGCGCGCCGAGATTGCGCACGCGCAGCCGGACGAGGAGATCCCCGGCGCCCACGCGCGCCGGCACTTCGAGCGCCTCCAGCGCGAAGCGCGTGTACGACAATCCGTGACCGAACGGCACGAGCGGCGCGTCGGATTCATCCAGCCAGTGCGCCTTGTAATCGCCGCGTTCCGGAATGTTGGGCCGGCCGTTCGGCGGATCGTAGTGATGGATCGGGATCTGGCCGACGCTGCGCGGCCAGGTCACCGGCATCTTGCCGCCCGGGTTGTAATCGCCGAACAATACGTCGGCGATGGCATTGCCGGCTTCCGTGCCGGGAAAGAACGCGTGTACGAGCGCGCCCGATTCCTCGAGCAGACCCGGCACCGCGAGCGCGCGGCCCGTGATCAATACGACGACGACGGGTTTTCCCGTGGCGCGCAGCGCATCGAGTAGTTCGGACTGTCGCCCGGGCAGGTCGAGATGCGCGCGGTTCTTCGCCTCGCCGCTCTGCGTTTCGCGTTCGCCCACCACCGCGATGACGAGATCGCTGTCGCGCGCCGCGGCCACGGCCCCGGCGATGCGTGTCTCGTCGCCGGTGACGGGATTTCCTTTCGGATCGAGCCCGACGCCTTCCGCGAACGTCACCGCCTTGCCCACGCGCGCGCGCAGGCCCGCGAGCACGCTGATCGTATCCTCGGGCCGGCCACGCGCGTGCCAGGGACCGAGCATGTCGGCGGGCGCATCGGCCAGCGGTCCCGTCACGAGAATGCGGCGCTTCGACGCGTCGAGGGGCAGAAGGCCGGACTCGTTCCGCAGCAACACGATGGACTTGCGCGCGATCTCGCGCGCGGCGGCGCGATGCTCGGCGGAAACGCGTACGCGCTGCTCGAGGTCTTCGGGCACGAACGGACGCGCGAACAGGTCGAGCCTGCGCTTGAATGCGAGCGCGCGCAGCACCTCGCGGTCGATGTCCTCGACCGGCACGCGGCCCGTTTCCACGGCGCGCGCGAGCTGCGCGTAGTAGACGCCGTCCTCCATGTCGACGGTCATGGTGCCGTCGCGCAGCGACAGCACGGCTGCGTCGAGATCGTCGGCCGCGGTGCCGTGATAACGCAGCTCGGTCATCGCGGCGTAGTCGGACACGAGTACGCCGTCGAAACCGAGTTCGCCCCGCAGGACGTCCTGCAGGAGATGTCTGTTCGAGGTCATCGGCACGCCGCCGGTGCCGGTCGTGAAGGCAGGCATCACGGACGGAGCGCCCGCCGCGACGCCCGCGACGAACGGCGGCAGGTGGAATTGCCGGATCGCGCGTTCGCTCAAGTCCACGTACGCGTAGTCCTTGCCGCCCTGCGACGCGCCGTAGCCCACGTAGTGTTTGAGGCAGCTCGCGATTCCGAAGTCGGCGGGCGCGGGTGCGCCGGGCAATTTCGCGAGCGCGCGGTGAAAACCATCTATCGCGGCGACGGCATACTCGCTCGAAACCAACGGCGATTCGCCGAATGTCTCGACGACGCGCCCCCAGCGCGGATCCACGGGGTGGTCGACCATCGGCGCGAAGGTCCAGCGCTGCCCGTGGGAATAACCTTCGAGTCCCGAGATCCGCGCCATGACGCGTGCATCCTCGGGATCGAACGTGGCCGCCATTCCGAGCGGCACCGGAAACACGGTCCAGTAGCCGTGGATGATGTCGGTCGCGAACACGACCGGGATGCCGAGCCGCGACTCGTTCAGCGCGATGCGCTGGATCCGGTTGATGTCCGCGGCCGACCATTCGAACGCGGACATCTGGAACCCGATGCCCTCGCGTGCGAGCTCCTCCGCGGGTTTGTTAGGCCGGCCGGCCGAGTCGGGTCCGGTCATCGTGCCCTTGCTGAGCAGCATGAGCTGGTTGATCTTCTCCGCGAGCGTCATCTTCGCGAGCAACGCGGCGTCGCGGGGATCGGGCGGAGCGGGAGGGCGCGCGAGGCACGCGGCGGATAGCAGTGCGAACAGGAAGAAGGAGAAGACCGAGGCGCGTTGCCGTGCGATGCGTTCCTGCATGTGCGTCCATCCTGGGGTCGCGCGCGAGGTGCGCGAGCACCTGCGATTGTAAGTCGACATTCGGTCCGTTCGTGCAACGCCGACGCGACACGGCGGCGTGAGCCTACATCCGGCTAGCCAGTCGCGGCGCATCGTGTCGCCAGGAGGTGAGCACCATGGCGAGGTACGGGAAGAAGGCGCAGCAGAAAGTCGAGAAGGTCATGCGCGAGAAAAAGCGCGGCACCCTGCGCAGCGGACGCTCGGGCAAGAAGGTGACGAGCCGCAAGCAGGCGATCGCGATCGGACTGTCCGAGGCGCGCCGCGCCGGCGGCAAGGTGCCGTCACGATCGAGCGGCGGACGCCGTCGTTCGACGAGCACGCGCAAACGCACGAGCGCGAAGAAGAAGTAGGGACCGATACATGCAGCGCGGTCTCGCGCCCCGAGCGAGGGCCCGCGGCCGGGCCGCATTGCTCCTGCTCGACGTCATTACGGACTTCGCGTATCCCGATGGGCCGAGGGTGCGGCGCGCGCTCACGCGGCAGGCGACCGCGATACGGGCGCTGCTCGCGAAGGCGCGGCGCGCCGGCGTACCCGTCATCTATGCCAACGACACGGTGGGGCCCTGGCGAAGTGACGCTCCGGCGCTGATTGCGCGGTGCACCGATCCCCGTCGGCCGGGTGGGGCGCTGGTGCGCTCGCTCGCTCCTGTCGAAACCGACTACGTCGTCCTCAAGCCGCGACATTCGGCGTTCTTCGGCACGCCGCTCGCCGCGCTGCTCGACGATCTGCGCGTGGACAGGCTGGTACTCGCCGGCGTCTCCGCGGAGAGCTGCGTGTGGATCACGGCCTGCGACGCGCACACGCAGGGATTCCGTCTCGTCGTGCCGATCGACTGCATCGCGGGCGTGTCGGTTTCCGCGCGCCGCGCCATGCTCACCAACCTGCGCGACGTACTGGGCGGGAGTACGCCGCGCTCGGCGTCGTCCGTGAGGTTCTGAACGATAGGACTTACGACCGATTGTCGACGTCCCGGTCACGAGGTGAAGGTTTCGCGATGAGCGCAACCATCGCATCCGCGGCGGACGAGGAACCGGTGCGCCCGCCGCACGTGCCCGAAGAACCGGTGCCGCCACTTCCGGACGTCGACGAATCGAACGCCGACGCGGCCTCCGTGGCCTATTCGCACTACCGGACGGGGTTGTCTAACCACCGGACCGGCCTCTCCGAGCACCGTACGCAGCTCTCCGAATACCGCACCGACCTGTCGAAGCTGCGCACCAACTTGTCCGTGAACCGCACCGAGATGTCGATGCGGCGGACGGGCATGTCGTTCCAGCGCACGCGCCTGAGCGCCGAGCGCACGCTGATGTCCTTCATCCGCACGTCGTTGTCGATGATCGGCTTCGGGTTCACGATCTACCAGGTACTCAAGAAGCTGGTCGAGTCGGGGCTCATCACGGACCTCGGCGCAACGCGGCACTTCGGCACCGCGCTCGTGGCGCTCGGCGTCATCCTGCTGACGGGCGGGATCTTCTACCACCTGGCCTTCATGCGCGAGCTGCGCCAGACGCGCAGCACGATGCGCGACTCGGGACTGATCCACGCGCAGAGCGGTTATCCGATTTCGCTCACGCTGCTCACGGCGCTGGTGCTGCTCGTGCTCGGACTGGCCGTGGTCGCGAGCATCATGTTCAGGATCGGGCCGCTGGCCTGACGAATGCAATCCCCACTTTTTACACCGGCACCCCTATCCCCATTTACACCGGCCACCTACTGAAAGATGCCGCGCTCGAGGATCGTGCCGTGGCCGAGCGGCCGGCCGATGCTGAGCCAGGCGCTCCAGGATTCCGTGGAGGTCGCGCCGACACCGAGCGTCAGCGGCCCGAACATCGTGCGTCCCGTCAGGAACACCGAGCCGCCGTACAGCTCGCCGGTGCGGCCCGTGTCGATGCGATCGTAGACGGCGCCGCCGACGATGCGTCCCCCGAAGTACAGCGCGAAATTCTTGATCGGCATGATCTCCTTGACGTTCCAGAGATAACTCGTGCCGACGGTCCAGTAGCTGCCGACGCGCAGCTCGCCGAGCTCGAGCCCCGGAAAACTGCCTGGACCGCCGAGCGCGAACGCGCGGTCGGGGGGCAGATCGTTGCGCAAGTCCGTGCCGCCCGCGGCGGTCACCCACAACACGTCGCGACGCAGCGGCACGGCGAGACCGACGCCGAGCTCGGCGCGCTCCCAGCCGCGGTCGCCGCCGAGCGCATCGTCGGCGTACACGTACTCGAGCGCCGCGGTCATGCCTTCGGTCGGACTGAAGCCCGAGTCGCGGCTGTCGTATTGCGCGCCCAGGATCAGGCCGGCATCGACGGGTGAATGCTCCGGCATCAACGTCGAGCCGATGTCGACTTCGATGTCGCGCTGGTCGTAGAGATAGCCGAGCCGCAGCTGCGCGTGACGGCCGACATTGGCGCCGACGTCGAGCTGCGCGCCGGCGTCACGGAACGAGTAGCGCGAGATCCGCTCGTCATCGAGAAAGACGTCCTCGATGGAGCGCGAATATGCGGCGCGCGCCTCGATGAACCAGCGCTGCGCGACGTCGAGCGGCTGGTAGAAACTCGTGGCAACCAGTTGCTGGCCGCCGAACTGGAGTTCGTTGCGCCACTGCGCGCCGAGCGGATTCACCCAGGTCCGCACGTGCCGGCCGTAAAGGCCGAACGTGAGATCGCCTTCGACGGACGCGTACAGGCCGAGGTCGAACTTGAGGTAGTTGGGCCCGTAGACCTTCTCGCGTGGCAGCCAGGTGAGCGTGGGCGTGGCGCGGTCGCCGTCGAGCCGGTATCCGACCGAGTCGAGATCCTGCAATACCGACATGCGCTGCGCTTCGCGGCTGATGGCCGCGCTGTCGACGATGTCGCCTGCCTTCACACGGTCGAGCGAGGCGAGGTACTCGGGGTTGACGTGTTGCAGTCCCTCGAAGCGTACGCCCGCGAGGTGTGCCTGGATGTCCTGCGAGGTGGTCACGGCCCTGCGCCAGGCCTCGTATTGCGCCGCGGGCATGGAATATCGCGCCAGCGCCTGCGCCTGCGAGCGCGCGGCCGATTCGCCGAGCGGGATCGTCTCGGGAACACGCTCGAAGTCCGCGGTGGTGATCGTGCCCATCTCGACGTCGATGCGCACATCTGCCGGACCGAGGGTCTGCAGCTGCAGCTGCTCGTTGGCCTCGATCATCACGTCCATGGTGCGGCCGAGGAGCTGCAGCGCGCTTTGCAGGCGTTGCGGATCGACGGCGGGTTCGACGAGGTTCACCACGATCACGACGTCGGCGCACAACCCGCGCGCGACGTCGATCGGGATGTTGCGCACGAGGCCGCCGTCGGAAAGGATCATGTCGTCCATGATCACGGGTGCGAACGCGCCCGGGATCGCCATGCTGGCGCGCATGGCCGTCGCGAGATCGCCGTCGCGCAGCACGACCATGCGGCCGGTCACCATGTCGGTCGCGACGGCGCGATAGGGTATCGGCAGGCGATCGAAGTTCGTCTCGAGGCGCGCGCTCGCGACATAGCTGCGCAGCAGGTCCTCGACGTTGCTCGTGTTCACGAGACCGCCGGGGACGTGCAGCGAGCCCCGGCCGAGTCCGAATTCGAACTCGTTGCTGTACGTCGTGCCCGCGCGTTTCTGTTCGATGGGCTCGAGCTCGCGGCGCCCCTGGCTGCCGACCACCTTCTTCCAGTCGATGGTGGTGACGAACCTTTGGAGATCCGCGGCAGGGATGCCGGAAGCGTAACCCCCACCCACCAGCGCACCCATGCTCGTGCCGGCGATGCAGTCGATGGGGACGTGGAGCTCCTCGAGCACTTTCAGTACACCCACGTGCGCGCCGCCCTTGGCGCCGCCGCCCGCGAGCACGAGGCCGATGCGCGGTCGCGACTGCTGTGCGGGCGCCTGCGCAGTCACATCGACGGGCGCACCTATCGCGATCGAGATCGCGATGGCGATCGCGATGACGAATGCCGGTGACCGGCGAGGCGCACGCAGCCGTTGCATGACCGGATCAGGATGAATCCACCCCCGACTCGCGCACAGTGTCCCTTAGTCCCATGGGCGAGCGGTCAGAACGCCAGGCTCACGAAAATCTGCGGGCCGCGGTAGCGCCAATCCAATTGACCCCGGTAGGAACCCTCATCCACGTCCACCCGCAGGTCGAAGTGATCGTATCCAATGCCCATCCCGATCCAGGTTGGTTGCCAGATGAGCATGGCGCGGAAATTGATCAGGCGCCCGTCGTAGCGACCTCTCGTCAGCGAGAAATATTGAGCCTGCGCATTCAGGTAGAAGTCGGCGCCGAGGTGCCACATGCCGCGAACTCCCAGCGCGGGCAGGGGCGCGTCCAGCGACGCGGTGCTGTCGACGGCCCTGTCTTCCGTGGCGCCCACGGCGGCGCCGGCGATTTCCGCCTCGAATGCCATCGCATGAATGCCGATGCTCACGGCGAGGTCGCGATTCGCCGCGCGCGCGAAATCGTATTCGTACGCGGCCTCCACGACTTCGAAGCGCAGCGTGCCCTCGACGCCGGAGCCCTGCGCGAGTCGATGCCCGTTCCATTCGATGTCCTCGCGAAGCACGGCGTCGCTCGACCGCGAATAGTTCGTGTACATCAGGCGGGCGTGATGGCTCGGCTTGAATCTCCAGATTCCGTCGAGCAGGAAACGGCGCGCCTGCGCGTCTCCGAACGTGTTTCCCCAGTCGACCGGCGTGCCTTCGCCGAATTCTCCATCCGCGCGAAGGTTGGCCCTGGGCCGATTGTCGAAGACACCTAACGAGACTCCGACCTCGCATTCCGCGAGCCCCGGCGGCTCCGCCCGCGCCGGGGCGAGCGCGCAGACGGCCACCATTCCCGCGCAGCGGGCAAGGGTTCGCGACGAATTCAATCGTTGCAGAGCAGCGAAACTTTCTTGCCCGCGAGATCCGCGGCCTGCGCGGTCTGCGCGTCGACCAGTTGCTGCTTCGCGTCGTGACATTCCTGCGCGTCGCCCGCGGCATTCTCGGCCACCGCCTTGACCGCGGCCTGGTTGGCCGTGTCGCAATACTCGACACTCACGCGGCGGATGTTTGCGGTCTGGCCGGCCTTCTCCACCGCCACGCAATCGCCTTTCCGGATTTCCCGTTGATCGGACACGATCTGCATCGTGCCTTGCGATTGCAGGTTGATGTCGTAGAGCACTCCTTGCGTGCTGCCTTGCGCGCCGTGCGCGACGGCGGCGCCGGCCGCCGCGCCGAGCACGGCATTGCGGGCTTGCCTCGAGGCGCTTCTGCCGGAGCCCGAAATGAGTCCCAGTGTGCCGCCGACCACGGCTCCGCCGGGGACCGCTCCGGAGCTGAGATCGACCGGCTGTGAGCCGGTGACCGTGCCGTACTGGATGGACACGCTCTGTCCGGCTCGCTGTGCAAACGCGGAATGGGTGGAACCCAGCGCGAACGGGACCGCTATGCCGACGAGCAACGTGAATCTGGTTCGCATACCAACCTCCATTGCGCGACTCGCTCTCGTGCCGATTTCGACCGACGCGGGCGACGCTGGCAATTGCACCTAGGTCCCCGGGCAACGAGTCGACCAAGGTCCAATGGCTGGGCGCGCGGTCGATTCCGGAAAATCCGGCGCCCGATTCGCCGGGCGCGGTCGACGCCGCGAACCGAACCCTTACTACTGGCGCGCGAATCCTGCTGCGTATTCGCGGACCCAGCCAAAGGAGAAGCCAGTGTCTAACAAACCACGTTCACACCTTCCCATGCCAACGCCGGTTCCCACCGGCGCGATTTTCTACGATGCCAAGGATCCGGATGCCAGATGCGCGAAGATCGAGCAGTTGCGTCCCCCCGCGGGCGCGCCGAACGTCCTCATCGTGCTGCTCGACGACGTGGGGTTCTCCGCGACGAGCGCCTTCGGCGGACCGTGCCGGACGCCGAATGCCGAAGCGCTCGCGGCGGCCGGCCTCAAGTACAACCGCTTTCACACCACGGCGCTGTGCTCGCCTTCCAGGCAGGCCTTGCTCACCGGGCGCAACCATCACACCTGCGGCATGGGCGGGATCACCGAGATCGCTTCCGGCTATCCGGGCTACAGCTCGGTGCTGCCTAACACGATCGCGCCGCTCGCGAAGACGCTGAAGCTCAACGGCTACTCGACGGCGCAATTCGGCAAATGCCACGAAGTGCCCGTGTGGCAGGCGAGTCCCGTGGGTCCGTTCGATCAATGGCCCACCGGCGGCGGGGGATTCGAATACTTCTACGGCTTCATCGGCGGTGAAGCGAACCAGTGGTACCCGTCGCTCTACGAAGGCACGACGCCTGTCGAGATCGAGCGCACGCCCGAGGAGGGTTATCACTTCATGGAGGACATGACGGACAAGGCGATCGGGTGGATAGGGCAACAGAAGGCGCTCGTGCCCGACAAGCCATTCTTCGTCTATTTCGCTCCCGGCGCGACACACGCGCCGCACCACGTTCCGAAGGAGTGGGCGGACAAATACAAGGGGCAGTTCGACCAGGGATGGGACAAGTTGCGCGAGGAGATCCTCGTCAGGCAGAAGAAGCTGGGAGTCGTGCCACAGGACGCGAAGCTCACGGCGCGCCACGAGGAGATTCCCGCGTGGGACGCCATGCCGGAGGCGCTCAAGCCCGTGCTGCGCCGGCAGATGGAGGTCTACGCGGGCTTTCTCGAATACACCGATCATCACGTCGGCCGGCTGTTCGAGGCGCTGAAGAAGCTGAACGTGCTCGAGGACACGCTGATCTACTACATCCTCGGCGACAACGGGCCTTCCGCGGAGGGAACCATCAACGGCACGTTCAACGAGATGCTCAATTTCAACGGCCTCGCGAGCATCGAAACGCCGGAGTTCCTCGCCTCGCGGCTGGATCAACTCGGAGGTCCGCAGTCTTACAACCACTACGCTGTTGGCTGGGCCCATTCGCTGAGCACGCCTTATCAGTGGACCAAGCAGGTCGCCTCGCATTGGGGCGGCACGCGCAACGGCACGATCGTTCACTGGCCCCGCGGCATCAAGGCGCGCGGGGAGATCCGCTCGCAGTTCACGCATCTCATCGACGTCGCGCCGACCGTCCTGGAGGCCGCGGGCATCCCGGAGCCGATCTCGGTGGATGGGGTGCAGCAGGTACCCATGGAGGGAGTCAGCATGCTGTATTCCTTCGACGACGCGCAGGCGGCGGAACGGCACGAGACGCAATACTTCGAGATGTTCGGCAACCGCGGCATCTACCACAAGGGATGGACCGCGGTGACCAAGCACGCGACGCCCTGGATCCTCGTGGGCAGGAAACTGATTCCGTTCGACGAGGACGTCTGGGAGCTCTACGACACTTCGAAGGACTGGAGCCAGGCGAACGATCTTTCGGCCGAGAAGCCCGAAAAGCTCCGTGAGTTGCAGCGCCTGTGGCTGCTCGAAGCCGCGCGCCGCAACGTGCTGCCGATGGATGACGATCCGGCGCATCGCTTCAATGCCGATACGGCGGGTCGCCCCGTTCTCATCACGAGAAGTAGTCAGGTCCTGTTCTCGGGCATGGGACGACTGTCCGAGAACTGCGTCGTCAATGTGAAGAACAAGTCGCACTCGGTGACGGCGGACATCGTCGCGCCGGAGAAGGGCGCGGAAGGTGTGATCGTCGCGCAAGGGGCGAACATCGGAGGCTGGAGTCTGTATGCGAAGGAAGGCAGGCTGAAGTACTGCTACAACCTCGGAGGAGTCGAACGGTTTTACGTCGAAGGGGCGTCCGCGATCCCCGCGGGAGGTCACCAGGTGCGCATGGAATTCACGTACGCGGGCGGAGGCCTGGGGAAAGGCGGGAAGATCCGGCTGTATACGGATGGCAAGAAGGTCGGAGAAGGCGAAGTTCCCGCGACGCTCCCGATGGTGTTCTCGGCGGACGATGGATTCGACGTCGGTGAAGACAGCGGCGCGCCAGTGTCGGAAGACTATGGTCCGCGCGGCAACGCGTTCAACGGCAGGATCGTCGGCGTGCTGCTCGACGTCTCGGAAGATGGGGCCGAGAACATGGGACACCGGGTCAAGGCCGAGGATGCGTTGCGCATCGCGATGGCGCGGCAGTGATCGGGGCCGCGCGCGATGACCCTTAGTCTCATGGTCCGCGATCCGGCCATGACTATGCTCTGAGTGCATGCGCCTCACACGATCGGATCTGCTCACCGCGCTCCTGCTCACGGTCTGCTCGCTGACACCCGCGGTTTCCCAGACTGCGCCGGCGACCAGCGTGGTTTTCGAGAACGTGCGGATCTTCGACGGAAGCGGCGGCAGGCTCTCCGTGCCGACCAACGTGCTCGTGGTCGGCAATCTCATCAAGGAGATTTCCGCGGCGCCCATTGCCACGATGACGACGGACAAGGTGCGGCGCATCCAGGGCGACGGACGCACGCTGATGCCCGGCCTCATCGACAACCACTGGCACACGATGCTCGTGGGCATGACACCCGAGGCGCTGCTCAACGGCGACATCGGATTCGCCAATCTCGTCGCCGCCGCGCAGGCGGAGGCCGCGCTCATGCGTGGCTTCACCACGGTGCGCGATCTGGGGGGACCCTCGTTCGGATTGAAGCGCGCCATCGACAGGGGGATCGCGCGCGGGCCGCGCATCTATCCATCGGGCGCGATGATCACCATTACCGGTGGGCACGGAGATTTCCGCAGTCCTCCCGAACTGCCGCGGCGCGCGGGTGAGCTGTCGCGCATGGAGATATTGGGCGGCAGCATGCTGGCGGACTCGGCCGACGAAGTGCGCTTGCGCGTGCGCGAGCAATTGCTGCTCGGCGCCTCGCAGGTCAAGCTGACCGCCGGCGGCGGTGTGGCCTCACCGCACAGTCCGCTCGACGTGTCCACTTTCACCGAGGAGGAACTGCGCGCGGCGGTGCAGGCCGCCGAGAACTGGGGCACCTACATCTGCGTACACGCGTACACGCCCGCCGCGATCCAGCGCGCGATCAACGCGGGCGTCAAGGTGATCGAGCACGGTCACCTCATGGACGATGCAACCGCGCAGCTCATGGCGAAGCGCGGCATCTGGCTGAGCTTCCAGCCATTCCTCGACGACGAAGCCGCATCGCCCGTGGCGCCGACCAGCCGCGCACGTCAGCTGCAGGTGTTCGCAGGTACCGAGAGCACCATTGCCCTCGCGAAGAAGCACAAGCTCAGGATGGCATGGGGCACCGACCTGCTGTTCTCCGCCGAGAATGCGCCGCGCCAGATCGACGAGCTCACGAAGATGCGCAAGTGGTTCTCGCCCTCGGAGGTGCTGACGATGGCCACGTCCACGAACGCCGAGTTGCTCAAGTTGTCGGGGCCGCGCGACCCGTACCCAGGGAAGTTAGGCGTAGTGGAAGCGGGGGCGCTCGCCGATCTATTGCTGGTCGATGGCGACCCGCTCGCGAACCTCGAGCTGCTCGCCGACCCGGCGAAGCTGCTCGTCATCATGAAGGACGGGAAGATCTACAAAGGTCCGTGAGGCCTCATCTCATCGTCGCGAGATTTCGCCACAGGTTCGCCAGGCTGTCCGTGCCGCCGAACAGCGTCGTGAAATGGGTCGAATCGACGAGCAGGATGTCTCCGGCGCGCTTGCCGGCGGGTGGCATCCATAACAACAGGTTGAGCTCCGTATTGCCGGCCGCCGTGAAAGGGTGCGGGCGATCGAGGTCGATGGGCTGGCGTGCCAGCACGCGGATCGCACCCGGGTCGTTGGTCGTGAGCTCATAGTGAGGCAGGTGCGGGTGAAAATTGAAGGTCGTGACGTCCTTCAGCAATCCGAGCTGATCCAGGTCGGGGTATGCGGTTATCGGCGCGATCTGTTTCGTACCCTTGACCACGGCCGGCCGCAATCCCCACGTGTTGTGCACCGGCACGTCGAGCGCCTTCATCAGCGAACGTGTGTATCGTCCGAATCGCTGCTGTCTCGGAACGAGACGATCGCCGTGATGGCGATACTCCATCTGGCGTTGATCGAAGTCATCCGTGAAGCCCACGTCATGGTGCGGCGCGAGCAGCAGACAGGTTCGCTCGCGCTCGAGCCAGGCGCGAATCGCGCCGATTTCCGCGGTCGTCGCCTCCTGCTCCGACGGCAGGTGGTCGAGACCGAATACCAGCAACGTGTCGGTGTCCGCGAGAATCCGTTCGTCGATGGGCAGTGGATAGCCGGCCTGATCGACGCGCTGGAACACGGCCACCGGATGGCCCGTGGCTTCGCCGGCGATCCGCTGGAAACTGAGCGCGGAGCGATGAAACAGCTCGAGCGTGCCGGCGATACCCTGCAGGAACCGCGCATCGGAGTATTCCGGAGTTTCGTAGGCAGGCCACAGGACCGTGCGGACTTCGGTGATCGTGGAGAAACGGTTCTCCATGCACGACGTCGCACGCTGCGATTCCCAGGGGTAGCTCCACGTCCAGTAGATGCTGAGTCGCCGTCTGCCCAGGGTGTATCCGCGCGAGACATGTTCCTGGTTGTAAGTGCGCGCTTTCATGAGCTCGTCCCTTTCAGAATTTCACGGCCGCGGAGATCTGCACGGAGTAACCCTCGAACGTCGAACGGCTCGAGAACTCTTCGAAATACTTGAAGCCCAGGCTCACGCGTTGCTCCGGCAGCGTCACGTTTGCGCTGAGGCCGAGCGCATCGACCTTGTAGCGAGCGGCGGCCTGTTCGGGCGTGATGCCCGGTCCACGCTTGTTCGAAGTCTGCTTCTGCCGGTAGCCGATGAGCCCGAGCTGAAGGCGCGCCTCGTTGCGCAGCGCGAATGCGTGCGTCAGGGAGTAGTCGACGTTGAACGTGTCTCCGGGACGGATTCCCGTGCCGTCCTGGGTTCCATGCCACTCGTACATGCCGAAGAGCGACAGCGCGGTACGCCTGTCCTGCCCAAGGTGGAACGTCTGACCCGACGCCAGCGTATGGGTCCAGTACCCGGAGCCGACGTTGTCGTTCGCGCCGGCATCGAACCGCCCGGTGGGCGCGAGGAAGCCATAGGCCACTTTCACGTCGAGGTGCTCGAATCGCCAGCCCAGAATCGCCGGCTGGTAGTAGGAGTCCGCGAATCCGCCGCCGCCGCTGATCGATCCCACGGTTTCCGACGACAGCGAGTTGTTCGCGAGCGGCAGACTGGCCGCGGCCGAAAAACGCGCGCCGAGAACGGCATTTTCGCTGGCCCACACGAACGTGTTCATGTCGATGAGCACGGAGTTGTGTCCGCGCTGCACGACTTCCCCGTTCGTTCCGGTCAGGCGGTCGCGCGCGTAGAGCAGGAAGAGATTCGAGTAGCCGAAACCCGGATCGGCCAGGACGCCGGCATTCGTCGCGTTCATGCCGGCGGGGTAGACACCGCGAACCTGGGAATGAGCCAGCCCACTCATCACGAGCAGTACGACGAATACACGGATCATTGCAACGCCGCGAGGTAGCGCAGCGCTTTCAGTCCCGGCAGGAAGAAATAGGCGCCGCCGCGCACCGTGGTGAATGCCGGCAGCCCGGTGATCTTCCTGCGGATCGGACGCTTCGGAATCTTGAACTCGAGCGTGCCGTCGTGATTGCCTCCGAAGGGATCGCGTTCGTTCTCGAGCTCGTGGAAGTTCCGGTCGTTCACCCAGACGTTCTGCGCGAATTCGTACTGCCGGATCAGGCTGGCGCAGATGATGAACGCGGCGATGCCGCGCTCCGCGCCGTCGTCGGGCGCGCCTTCGGGAAGATGCGGACCGTAGGTCGCGCCGCGCCGGATCATGCGGTGGCGATTCATGTTCGCCGCGGTGTCGCGCGGATTCATGCGGCGCATGTGAGAGCCGAGTGGTACGGCGTATCCGAACTTGTCTTCCTTCGCGTAGTTGAAGTCGTTGTTGCGCTGGTTGTCGGCGCCCAGGACCGGGTCGTCCTTCTCGGGCGCGAGCACCAGCGGCGCGCCGCTGCGCCAGCGGCCCATGAGTTTCGCGGCGATGAGTTCCTGCCCCTCGCGTGTCTCGCCGCCGTGCTCGCGCAGGAATTCGCGAAATTCGCCGACGTGCTCTTCGAGCCGGCGATAGGCCATGTAGCTGCCGTTGCGCGAGAGGATGTCCGGCTGAGGCAATGTGGGAGTGAGTCCGCCTTCATCCGGATAGCCGAGGATGAACTCGCCGGGTTTGAGCGGTGCGCCGGAACCGGGTGTCGGCACGTCGCCGCTGCCTTCCATCACCGGTTGCGAGAGGCGGTCGCGATAGCCGAAGTGATCGTGCGCGTAGTCGAAAGGTGGGGTGGCCTCCAGGTCCAGTGTCGAGAGGATTTCCACGCCACCACATTGCGCCAGGAGTCTCGCGTGTTCGGAGACGCAGCGCGTCCGTTCGCCGGAATCGCGTGCGAACAACATGACGATGGCGTGCAGCTCCGGACTCGCGAGCCCGCCTGCCCAGTGCTCCGGTGCGTTGAGACCGGTGTCGCCGAGCATCGTCGCGCGCTCGACCATGCCTTGCTTGAATTCCTCGGGAAAGGTCGCGAGCGAATTTTCATCCACCCCGAGCGCGCGCAGTCCGTTCCAGGTGAATGCGACCGTCACCCAGCGTCGATCGCTGTCGACCGAAGCGCGTGCGTCCGCCGCGGAATGCACCTTGCGGAGAATCCCGGACAGCCACTTGCGCGCTCCCGCGGGCTCCTTGAAGGTCAGGAACTCGTAGCGACCCGTGATCGCAGGCGCGCGGGTCAACAGGATGTGCTGGATGTCGTCGAACTCGAGCACGGCGCACCGCGCGGCGAACTACTGCATGTGATCGAGCATGCGCGCGAAGTCTTCCTTGATCTGCAGCGCCTTCTTCACTTCCTCGGCGCTCACGTAGGGATACTCGCCGTATTCCAGGAAACTCGGGCACTGGTGGTCGCGGAAGAACTGGATCGTCGCGGGCACGTTGGTGCGCCAGTCGTCCGGCCAGCCCTCGAGATTGGTGAACACCGTCGTGATGCCGGTCGAGTTGAAGAGCGCGACGGCATCTTCGATGTATTTGTCGAAATCGGTGTCGAAGATTCCCTGGTACTGGAAGTGCAATCCCGAGCCGACATCGAACAGGATCCAGCGCAGATAGTGCAGCCGCAGCGGCTTCAACACGTCCGGGGAATTCTTCACCGCCTCTTCGATGGTCTTGCCGTAGTCGCGGATCGCCTGCTCGCGTCCCGGTTTCACCTTTGCGATCACCGAGAAGCCGTAACACGCCGGCGTCTTCGGAAAGATCGGCCCGTAGCGTCCCTGCTCCTTCTTGTCTTCGAATATCCCGCCCTTAGGGAGCGCGAGCGCGGCGGGTTTCGACCAGTCCTCGTTGTGCGTTTCCATGACTGAGCCTCCTGACCGCGACCTTACTCACCGCCCATGCGGACGCCACTGCCTCAAGGGGCAGGGAGGGCGCTAACCCTGTTTGCGGTTCAACGCTTCGACCAGGGCATTCGCGCCCGCACCCCACCGCGCGACGACGAGCGCGGCCTGCGAGAACGGAATGTCGACCTTGTGCACGCGCTCGGGCGTGAGGATGTACACCGTGCCGGCGAGCGGTGTGGGCACGGAAGGCACGAAGACCGTGAACCGCCCGTCAGCGAGTTCCTCGATGATGAACGCGGGCACGAGTGCTTCTTCGATCTCCGCCAGGACCGGCTTCCACGTTTTCTCTTCCTTGCTGCCGGTGAACTGGCGTGTGAGACCGCGGAACAGCGAATAGCCAGGAATGCGCGACAGCACCTTGTCCTGGAACCGGTTGCTGAGCTCCTGGCCGGACTTCGTCTGCATCGCGACTCCGACCAGGAAGGCGAGCAGCAGGAGGATGACGAAGGCGAGCACGTACTCCCCGTAGGGCAGGTCGGGGAGCAGCGCTTCGACGGGCTCCAGCAGTCGCTGGAGCGACTGCACGACCTTGAGCAACAGCAGGCCGGTCAGGTAGAGCGGGACGACGACGAGCAGTCCGCTGATGATCGCGTCGGAGACGAACGCGCGAAGGGATCTCACGGTCCCGCTTTACGCCGCGCGTTCGCGCGTTTCCATCGGGCCTTGGTCCATCCGCTGGATCTTGAAGCCGGTGATGCCCCACAGGATCGAGAACAGCGGGCTCACGTAGTTGAAGATCGCGAAGGGCAGATAGGCGAGCGTCGGCACGCCGAGCACGGCCGCCATGTACGCGCCGCAGGAGTTCCAGGGGACGAGCGGCGAGGTCACGGTGCCGCCGTCGGCGCAGGCGCGCGACAGGTTCTGCGGCGCGAGCCCGCGTTTCCTGAATTCCGCGCGGTACATGCGCGACGGCAGCACGAGCGCGATGTACTGGTCTCCCGCGATGATGTTGAGAGAGAACGCGGTCGCTATGAGCGAGGCCATGAGCCTTCCGGTGCTCTTCGCGCGCGCCACGATCGGGTCCATGAGTTTCTTCAGTAGTTTGAACTCGTCGAGCAGCGTGCCGAACGTGACCGCGCCGATGATGATCCACAGTGTCTTCAGCATGCTGTCCATGCCGCCGCGCGACAGCAGCTGGTCGAGCACCGGGATGCCCGAGTTCGCCTGGAAGCCACTGCCGAGCGCGAGCCAGATGGCCTTGATGTAGGTCGCGGGCGGCCGGACCGTTTCGTCGTTGATGAACCGTTCGACGGCTTCGGGCTGCAGCAACGGCGCCAGGAAGCCCGCAGCCAGCGCCGAGATCATGATCGCGAGGGAGGCGGGCACCTTGCGCACCGACATCACGACGAGCAGGACCAGGGGGATCAGCGTCCATATGGAGATCCGGAACAGCTGGTCGAGCATCAGCAATTCGCTGCCGGTATCCACGGTCCCGGCGGGGACTTCGGTGAACAGTCCCATCACCCCGAACACCACGAGCGCGACCAGGAATGAGGGCACCGAGGTCCACGCCTGGGCCTTCAAGTGCGTATAGAGATCCGCCTCGGCGAGCTGCGAGGTGAGCACCGTGGTTTCCGACAGCGGCGATAGTTTGTCGCCGACGTAGGCGCCCGAAATCACGGCGCCGGCCGTGACGGCGGGGGAAACACCGACGAGGCTTGCGAGCCCAACCAGCCCTACACCAATCGTTCCCGCCGTCGTCCACGAGCTGCCGATCGACAGTGCGATCACCGCGCACACGACCAGCGACGCCGCGTAGAAGTAGCCCGGCTCGAGCAGCTTGATCCCGTAGAAGACCAGCGTCGGGATCGTGCCCGACATGTTCCACGTGCCGATCAGCGCGCCGACCGCGAGCAATATGAATACCGGCGTCACGATCGACTCGAACGCCATCTTGCCGGTGCGCGAGACGTCCTCCCACCTGTGGCCGTTCTTGAGCGCGATGATCGCGACGATCATCGTGCACGTGACCAGCGCGACCGGGATCGGGCCGTCGACCGCGTCGAGTCCGAACAGGTACACCGCGCCCGAGATCAGCGCGATCAGCGTGACCAGCGGGATCAACGCATCGAGATAGCTAGGCTCCCTGACGCCGCGCGTCGTCTCGTCCGGTGTTTCCGCCATGGGCTGGCTCCTGTTGGATCACGGGACTGTAGAACGCGGCATGACGCGACCGACGGTCAATGGGACGTAGACCCAATGGGCATCGATTCCGACGCGGACATAGTCCCGTATCGCGTTCGGAACGTCGCGCCGGAACGCATTTCGATCCCGAGCTGTTCGGTAGAGGTGCTCTTTGAGCGCGGACAACACGCAAAAGCTTTCACGGCTCGCCTTGACCGGCATGGTCGTGGGATCCATGGTCGGCGCGGGGATATTCTCGCTGCCCCGCACCTTCGGACAGGCAACCGGCCCGTTCGGCGCCATCATCGCGTGGATCATCGCGGGCGGCGGCATGTACATGCTGGCGCGCGTGTTCCAGTTGTTAGCCGAGCGCAAGCCGGACCTGGACGCGGGCGTGTATGCCTATGCGAAAGCGGGCTTCGGCGATTACCCCGGCTTCCTGTCGGCGTTCGGCTACTGGATAAGCAGCTGCATCGGCAACGTTTCGTACTGGGTGCTGATCAAGTCGACGCTCGGCGCGTTCTTCCCGGTGTTCGGCGACGGCAATACCGTCACGGCGATCCTGGTCGCGTCGGTGGGAATCTGGCTGTTCCACTTCATGATCCTGCGCGGCATCAAGCAGGCGGCGGCTCTCAATACAATCGTCACGATCGCGAAGATCGTTCCGATCCTCATCTTCATCCTGCTGCTCATCTTCAGCTTCAAGGCCGGCCTGTTCCGCGAGAATTTCTGGGGCGGAGAGGAACTGTCCGGCAAGCGCCTGTTCGACCAGGTGCGCGACACGATGCTCGTGACCGTCTTCGTGTTCATCGGCATCGAGGGCGCGAGCGTGTACTCGCGATACGCGAAGCAGCGCTCGGATGTCGGCGCGGCGACCATCCTCGGGTTCCTCGGGGTCACGGCCCTGCTGGTGCTGGTGACCCTGCTGCCGTATGCCGTGCTCTCCGGCCCGGACATCGCCGGAATGCGCCAGCCGTCGATGGCGGGCGTGCTCGAAGCCGTCGTCGGGCCCTGGGGCGGCGTGTTCATCAGCATCGGCCTGCTGATCTCGGTGCTGGGAGCGTACCTCGCGTGGTCGCTGATCTGCGCGGAGGTGCTGTTCTCCGCCGCGAGAACCCGCGACATGCCGAAGCTCTTCGCCACCGAGAACGCCAACGCGGTGCCTGCCGCCGCCTTGTGGCTGACGAACATCATCGTGCAGCTCATCGTCATCAGCACCTACTGGTCGCAGGACGCGTTCGCGCTGATGCTGAATCTCACCAGCTCGATGTCGCTCATTCCCTATCTTCTGGTGGCGCTGTACGGCCTGCAGCTGGCGCGTCGCGGCGAGACTTACGACATCGCGCCCGAACAACGCACGCGCGACTTCATCTTCACTTTCATCGCGTCCGCCTACACCACGTTCATGATCTTCGCCGGGGGCATGAAGTTCGTGCTGCTGTCCTGCCTGCTGTATGCGCCCGGCACCTTGCTCTACTTCTGGGCGCGGCGCGAACAGGGGCGGACACTTTTCCGGCCGGTGGAACTCGTGGTCTTCCTGCTCATCGTGGCCGGATTCGCCGGCGCCATCTATGGCTTCGCGAACGGCAGCCTCGTCATCTGATTCCGGAGGTCATCATGGCTGAAAAGTCAGCAACCGCGTACGGCGTCCATTCCGAGGTGGGGCAGTTGCGCAAGGTCATGGTCTGCGCGCCGGGACGCGCGCACCAGCGGCTCACGCCGACGAACTGCGATGCATTGCTGTTCGACGACGTGATGTGGGTCGAGACCGCCAAGCGCGACCATTTCGATTTCATCCAGAAGATGCGCGACCGCGGTATCGAGGTGGTCGAGATGCACAACCTGCTCGCCGAGACAGTCGCCATTCCCGAAGCGCGCAAATGGATCCTCGACAACCAGATCACCGTCAACGAAGTGGGCGGCGGACTGGTGAACGAAGTGCGCGATTTCCTCGACAAGATGCAGCCGCGCGATCTCGCCGAGACGCTGATCGGCGGACTGTCCACTCACGAATTCTCCGGCGCGAGCGGGACGATGGCGCTGGTACGAGATTCGCTCGGCATCACCGAATACCTTCTGCCGCCGCTGCCGAACACGCTGTACACGCGCGACACGACCTGCTGGATCTACGGCGGCGTCACGCTGAATCCGTTGTTCTGGCCGGCGCGCCACGAGGAAACCATCCTCACCACGTCCATCTACAAGTTCCATCCCGACTTCGCGGGCAAGGTCAATGTGTGGTGGGGCGATCCGACGCAGCAGTGGGGCATGTCGACGATCGAGGGCGGCGACGTCATGCCGATCGGCAAGGGCACGATGCTCATCGGCATGAGCGAGCGTACGTCCCGCCAGGGCATCACGCAGCTTGCGCTGAAGCTGTTCGAGAAGAAGGCGGTGACACAGGTCATCGTCGCCGCCATGCCCAAGCTGCGCGCCGCGATGCATCTCGACACCGTGTTCACGTTCGCGGACCGCGACTGCGTGCTGCTGCATCCCGACATCGTCAACCAGATACACCCGTTCACGCTGCGTCCGGCCGACAAGGGACGCGGTTACGAAGTGACCGAGGAAAAGAAGCCGCTGGTCGACGTGATCGCCGCGGCGCTCGGGCTCAAGAAGCTGCGCGTGGTCGAGACCGGCGGCAACGCCTACATGCGCGAAAGAACGCAATGGGACAGCGGCGCAAACCTCGTGTGCGCCTCGCCGGGCGTCGTCTATGCCTACGACCGCAATACGTTCACGAACTCGCTGGTGCGCAAGGAAGGCATCGAGGTCGTGACGATTTCGGGCTCGGAGCTGGGCCGGGGCCGGGGCGGCGGTCACTGCATGACCTGTCCGCTGATCCGCGATGCGGTGGACTACTGACAGCGCAGAGGCGACCCGCCGGCCAGAATGGTTCATCTGGAATTGGCCCATCTGGAATTGCGCATCGTAAACAGGAGGTCTCCCGATGAACCCACTTCACCGATCGCCGTCGCAGGCCGTGATCTCGGCACTGGCCGACGGTGCCGCGAGCCTGGTCAAAAGGTCACAGCGAATCGCCTCGGGGAAAGCCTCCGACAAGACCGCCGGAGTGGCGCTTCTCGCGGTCGCGGCAACCGCGGTCGTCGCCGGAGGGGGCTATCTACTGAGCAAGCGGCGGAAACGTGCCGCCCACATTCCGACCGTCAACGCTCCACGCGAGAGCGCGTCGCTGGCGGAGCAGGTGGTCGAGGAAACGCGGGAGCCGCGAAGCGAATTGACTTCCACCCTCCGGAAATACGCCGACAAGGTGATGGACGTGCTGCGCGGCGAAATCGAACAGGACAAGGTCCTGATCCGCCAGGTGCGCGAGACCGTGCAACGCACGCTCGGCAAGACGCCCGGCGTCGGGATCACGGTGAACGAGGGCAAGGCGCTGCTGCACGGACACGTTCCGCACGAGAAACACGAGTCGCTGGTGCGCGCGGTCCAGTCCACGCCGGGTGTGCACGATGTATCGGACATGCTGGTCGAGCGGAACGACGACGATCCGTCGCTGCGCGCGACGTCGCATCTCTCACGCGCCGGCGACTGGAAAAAGATCGATCTGCGGCAGGAGCACTGGTCGCCCGCGACGCGGCTGCTGACGGGCGTCATGGGCGCCGTGCTGATCCGCGGCGTAAGGCGTGGTTCCGCGCTCGGCGTGCTCGGAGGTTTGCTGGGCAGCGCGTTGCTGTACCGCACCGCGACGAACAAGCCCATCATGCGCAACGTCGGCGGCAGCTTGATCGACGTGCACGAGACGATCGACATCGATGCGCCGGTGGAGCGCGTGTTCGGCTTGTTCGAGGCGCAGGAGAACTATCCGAACTTCATGCGCAACGTGCGCGAGGTACGCCGCGAGCCGGGCGGCCGCACGCACTGGGTCATGAACGGGCCGGCCGGTTCCAGGATGGAATTCGATTCGACGACGACCGTTCACAAGCCGAACGAGATGCTCGGCTGGCGAACCATTCCGGGATCGCGCGTGGAGCATTCGGGCGTGATCCGCTTCGAGCCGCTCGAGGGACGAGGCACGCGCGTCGACGTGAGCATGAGTTACTCGCCGCCGGCCGGCGCCGTGGGTCATGCGATCGCGAAGGCGTTCAGCGCGGACGCGCACTCGGAACTGCGCGAGGACCTCGCGCGCATCAAGAGCATCGCGGAGCGGTGGGATGCGTGGAAGGCGAGCGTCGAGGATGGGCGCCCTACAGCTCATTGAACTGTTTCGCAATGGGCAGGGGCGCATTGACCTCGACTGGTGCCCGGGAGAGGACTCGAACCTCCACGGTGTTACCCGCTAGTACCTGAAACTAGTGCGTCTACCAATTCCGCCACCCGGGCAGGGTCGCGAAGAGCGGCGCAATGTACGGACCGGCACCGGGACTGTCAATTCTGGGGCGGTTCCTGGGTGTCGAGCAGCCAGCCGCGCTCCGGATCCTTGCAGATCGTCACCTTCTGGTCGCCCGAAAGGCCCTTGGCGTGGTTCTGGACGCGCACCTGGTGGCAGGGCCGGCCGTCGGACCCATTGAACGATACGAGCAATGTCAGCTTGCCGTGATTTCCGGTCTTGGGGTTTTCCCACGATTGCGAATTGCCGGCTTCGCCGTTCACGACCGCTTCGGCGGCCTCGTGCAGCAGCTTCTTGTCTTCGTCGTTGTACTTGCTGATGGGGGTTTCGGCCAGCCAGCTCATGTATCCCCCGCGCTGGCGGGCAGTCGCACTGGATGCCAACGCGACAACCAAGGTCGCGCAGGTGACCGTCAGCAAACCGCGAGCGGAGTTCATGCGGGGCGTATTGAACGTTGCGGTCGGCGAAACTCCAATGGGCCCTTGTACCGATATCCGGCGGTTTGGGTGCGCAGAAACATCCCGCCATGCGCTTCATCTTGGAAAGCCTGGGGGTCATCGTCGTGCTGCTGGCGGCGATGCTCGGGGCACAGGCCTGGGGTCGCAGGCAGGGCGAGCGCAGCCGGCTGCTCACCGGGACGATCGACAAGAGTCCCTACGGTGCGACCGAAGGGGCCGTTTTCGCGCTGCTCGGTCTTTTTCTTGCGTTTGTCTTTTCCGGAGCGGGCGGCCGTTTCGATGACCGGCGCCATCTCGTCATCGAGGAGACCAATGCGATCGGCACGGCGTGGCTGCGCATCGATCTTCTGCCGGCGAGGTCCCAGCCCGCGATCCGCGGGTTGTTCCGTGAGTATCTCGACGCACGCCTCGAAACCTACCGGCTCGTCTCCGCCGGCGAGCCTTACGAAGCGTCCCGTCGGCGCTACGTTTCCCTGCAGCAGGAGATCTGGAACGAGAGCGTGCGGGGCGCGGATGCGAGCGACAAGACGGTGGCTGCGATGCTGCTGCTGCCCGCGCTCAACCAGATGTTCGACATCGCGACGACGCGCGTGGCCGTGACGCGGATTCATCCGCCCGTCGTGGTGTACGTCATGATCGCAATGCTCGCGATCGTGAGCTCGGTGTTCGTCGGTCACGGCTCCGCGGGCAGCGGCGTGCGCAGCACCGTGCATTCGCTGGCCTTCGCCGTGGTGCTCGCGATCGTGCTGTACGTGATCGTGGACCTGGAATTCCCGCGGCTCGGATTGATCCGCGTCGACTCGATGGACCGGTTGCTGGTCGAATTGCGGGAGTCGATGGATTGACTACTTGAGCGCGAGCTCGACGCGCACCTTCCCATCGACCGGAGGCTTGGCCTCCGCGGCGATCAGGAACACGCGCTGCGGATCGATTTCGCCGCTGCTCAGCAACGCGTCCTGGATCGCGCGTGCGCGCGCCTGGCCCAACGCTTCGAGCTGCTCCGGGGTCGCCGCGTACTTCTGGCGCAGCGCCTGATCGAGTTCGCCGGTCGCGGTCGCGAGCATTTGCGGGTCGCGTTTCTTCGCCCGCGTGTCGAGCACGGTCGGCACACTGCCGGGCAGCGTCGCCTTCGCTCCGAACTCCGCGCGATATTGCTCTACCAGTTGCTCGAATCGGTCGTTGGGTTCGGCGCCCCGTTCGGCATCTCCATCCGTGTCGGGCTTCTTCTCTGCCATCGCCGCGTTCGCGATGGCCATCCCGTCGACCTCCGAATACACGGCCGGCACGTCGAGCTGCAGTCCCGGGCGCTCCTTCAGCGCCTTCGCCACGCCGGCGAGCCGTTGCTTGCCGGCGTCGTCCAGAGTCGCGGAGCCGGGCTCGAATACGATGAGGTTCATTTCCTCGTCGCCGCCGCCGAACAAGGCGCCGAGCATCTTGAAAGGCGCGGTGGCCGCCTTGGTCAGCAGGCCCACGAAGGCCTTCCAGATGATCGGTCCGAGCTTGAATTGCGGATCGTCGAGGCTGCCCGAGACCGGAAGTCCGAGGTCGATGACGCCATTGCTGTCCTTGAGCAGCGCGACCGCGAGCTTGAGCGGCAGCTTCACGGCGTCGGGACTCTCGACTCTTTCGCCGAGCTGCAGCTGGTCGATGACGAACTGCTGCTTCGCGTCGAGTTTGCGATTCTCGACGTGGTATTCGAGATCGACCGAGAGTTTTCCCTTCTCGATCCGATAACCCGCGAAGCGGCCGGAATAGGGCGTGACGGACGACAGTTCCACGCCCTTGAAGTTGACCTTGAGATCCGTGAACAGGCTGGCCGAAAGCAGATTGACCTCGCCCTCGATGTTCGCGGGCGCGTAGCGGTCTATCTTGCCGTCGAGTTCGAGTTTCGCGCGCGAGGCAGGATCGGAGGAGAGCCCGGATATCGAACCGTCGAGCTGCTGGATGCTCACGGCGTAGTTAGGCTGGATCCAGAAGTCGGCGAAGTTGCCCGAGCCGTTGCGGATGTTCACCCGGCCGATGCGCATTTTAATGGGCTCAGGGTTTTCCGGTGCGGGCTCGTTCGCCGTGGTCTTCACCGTCTGCACCGGGCCCGGCGCGCTCGCGGGCGCGGTCATGATCTTGCCGACGTTCGTCGTCTGGTCGGGCGCGATGATGAAGCGGATGTACGGGCCCTGGGCATTGATGGTCGCGATGCTCAGGCTGCCCGGCGCGGGCGACGACTTGTAGTCGATGCGGTTGAGCTCGAGACGGTCCCACTTCGCGAAGTCCTCGCGCATCGCGGTATCGACCGAGTGGAACTTGTTGACGCGCGTGTCGCCGGTGATCTCGAGCGATGCGTCCTCGCCTCGCTCGATGTCGAGGTCCGCGCTCACGGCGCCGTCGAGCAGCGTGAGCTGCGAGTAGGTGGCGACGTAGGGTTGGAATTGCTTCAGGTCGATGTTCGCGACCATCAGCTTGCCGCGGAAGGTGCCGCGTTCGGGCAGCGCCTGTCCATCGAGCTCGATGTTGCCGCCGCTCGCGAGCGCGATGTTGCCGTCAACCTCGAACAGTTGGTCGGGCTGGGTCGTGAATCCCTTCACGTGGAGAACGACGGGATTCAGCTCGAAGGTCGCGGTGGGTTTCACGAAGCGGTCTTCGAGCGCGACCTTGAGTTGCTCCACCGTGATGTCGGGCGCGCTCACCAGCCATTCCGGTTTGGCCCCGGGGGCGGCGGATTCGGCCGGCGCGGAAGACGCTTCCGAGGTCGGCTGCGGTGCATCGGGCGCGGGCGGGGCTTCCGTGAGCTGCAGGAGATTGATGCGCCCCTCCGGGTCTCGCCACGCGCGCACTTCACCGCCGGCGAGCTTGATCGCGCCGAACTCGACGCGCGAGTTCGCGAGATCGAAGCGCGAGTCGCGCAGGTTCATGTGCGTCAGGTGAACGTATTCGTCGTCGGATTCGCCACGCGGCGCGACACCGAGTTCGCGCACGTCGACATTCTTGAGCCCGACGACGAGATTCACTCCGCTCTCGGGCGCCGAGAAGTCGTAATCGCCATCGAGCGTGATCGCCCCGTCGGTGATCTTGAACGCAAGCGAGTCGCGCAGGTAGGACCACAACGTCTTCGTCGGCACGTCGATCAGCGCGAACTGGCCCTTCGCCGCGACCGGCTCGAGGTCGAACGTGCCGTTCCAGGTGAATTTTCCGCCCTCGGTGGATTCCGCATCGAGCGCGTAGGAATTGGCGCCGGTGCCGACCGTGCTGAACTCCCGCAGCGCGAACGTCACCGGTTGCAGCTGCGCGTGGAATGGCGTCGGCTTCGTGCGGTCCTCGAAGTCGACCCGGCCGCGAATCACGCGCAGCAGGTCGATGAACACGCGCGTCGGTTCGGATTGCGGCTCGGGCTGCTCCTTCTCGAAGGGCTTCGCGAGATCGGCGAAGTTGAGCGTGCCATCGGGACGGATCACCGCGCGGCCGAAGGGCTGGTCGAGCTCGATGAGCTCGAGGCTCGGACCGCGGCGCCAGATGCTCGACAGGGACGAATTGACGACGAGCCGCTCGAAGCCGAACAACGGCTGCGCGTCCTCGTCGGGAAAGGAGAAGCCTTCGATCTCGAGCGCGAGCGTGAACGGATTGAATCGGACTTTTCCGACGGTGGCCTCGCGCTGGTAGTTCTCGCGCGCGAACTCGTGGATCTGCGACTTCACCGCGCGGGGTACGACGAAGAACCCGATGATCGCGTACAGCCCGATCACCAATGCGGCGATGGCCGCGAGCACGAATACCTTGCGAAATCCGATAGTCAGTTTCATGGGCGCGAGGATTGCGAATCAGCCGGGGAATGTAGCAGCGAACGGCCGCCGCGTCGCGCGGGGGCCAAGGGCTATACGGCCAAGGTCCGATGGAGGGCGGTGCGGCACGCATTTAGATCAGCCTATACACAGGGATTTCATTCGCGAGGCTGGCCATGGCAACTCACGCTCCGGTTCCGGTGCCCGTCGACATCGACAACTTCGTGCGGGCGGAAAGCGACCTGTATTTCGACTCAGTCGTGAAGCGGAACGGCTTCGGGCGGTTCGATTTCAACCGCGAGCTCACGCCGATCGAACAGCAGTACGTCATTCGCATGAACCGCGACACCTTGTATGGCGGCGCGGTATTCGATCTCGACGCGGGCAACGTCGTCATCACGTTGCCGGATCCCGGCAAGCGGTTCCTGTCGATGCAGGTGATCGACGAGGACCAGTACACGGAGATGGTCGTGTACGGCGGAGGGCGGCACGTGCTTTCGCGGCCGAACTTCGACACGCGGTACGTGTTGTGCGCACTGCGCATACTCGTCGATCCCCGCGATCCGGCGGACCTGAAAAAGGTGCACGCGCTGCAGGATGCGGTGCACGTCCACCAGGACTACCTGCGCATCGGCAAGTTCGAGCACCTGGCCTGGGATCCCGCGAGTCAGAAGACCGTGCGCGAGGCGCTGCTCAAGCTCGGCGCCACGTTGCCGGATACGAGCGGCATGTTCGGCGCGAAGGAAGAGGTGTCGCCCATCCGGCGACTGATCGGCGCCGCGATGGCCTGGGGCGGAAATCCGGAGCGCGACGCGACCTATCTCAACGTGACGCCGCCGCGCAACGACGGCGAGACTATCTACCGGCTGCGGGTCGGTGAGGTTCCAATCGATGGATTCTGGTCCATCAGCGTCTACAACGCGCAGGGCTACTTCGAGAAGAACGAACACGACGCATACACGGTGAACAACCTGACCGCGGTCAAGGATGCGGACGGCGCGACCACGGTGCAGTTCGGCGGCTACGACGGAGCCACGCCCAACTGTCTGCCGATAGTGAAGGGATGGAGCTACATGGTGCGACTGTATCGCCCGCGCCCGGAAATCCTGCGGGGGAGATGGACTTTTCCCATTGCGCAACCTTTGCAATGAGCGATTTTCCGCACGGGCAGAGCTGGTGAGTACTTTGTCCAATGGCGGGTCCGGATCTCACTCCTAGAATCAGGTTCTTTTGCGCGGAACGCTCAAGGACGGGACGATCCTGGGTGTCGCGGTGGGTGTGAGCCCCGAGGTCTACATGGACCTGGAGAAAGAAGCGGAGGGGGCGTTCGCGCGCGACTGAACTTGGGGCCAGGCCAAGGAGGCAAGAAATGGCAAAAAAGAAACGTGGCGGAGATGGAACGAAGTTTCCGGTCAACATCGATCGCAATCACCTTCCGGAACCGGATTGGGGATACCCGAACGCGAGGATCGGGATGTACGCGACCGAGTCGAGGCCGGATTTCCCGCCGACGAAGGCCGCGCCGAAGGATGCCCCTAACATCCTGCTGATCCTGCTCGACGACGTGGGTTATGGCTGGCCGAGTGTGAACGGCGGCCTGGTGCGCACGCCGGTGGCCGAGAAGCTTGCGAAGCGCGGGCTCTTCTACAACCAATTCCACACGACCGCGCTCTGCTCGCCGACGCGCGCGGCGCTGCTCACCGGGCGCAATCATCATTCGGTGGCGACGGGTGTGATCCAGGAAATGGCGACCGGCTACCCCGGCTACAGCGGGATCATTCCCAAGAGCTGCGCGACCTTCGCCGAGTTGCTCAAGCAGTCCGGTTATACGTGCGCCTGGTTCGGCAAGAACCACAACGTGCCGGACAATCAGACCAGTCCCGCCGGTCCTTTCGACAACTGGCCGACGAACCAGGGCTTCGACCATTTTTATGGGTTCATCAGCGGCGAGACAGATCAGTTCTATCCGTCACTGTTGCGCAACACCGATCCCATCGAGCCACCGGAACGGCCCGAGAACGGCTACCAGCTCACGCGCGATCTCGCCGAACAATGCATCGGCTGGATCCGGACGCAGAAGGCCATCGCGCCCGATCGTCCGTTCATGGCGTACTTCTCCACCGGCGCCGCTCATGCGCCGCACCAGCCGCCGCTCGACTGGCGCGGCAGGAACGTGGGGCGCTTCGACATGGGATGGGACAAGTACCGCGAGCAGGTGCTCGCCAACCAGCTCAATAGGGGCACCGTTCCGAAAGGTACGAAGCTCACGCCTCGGCCCGAGCAGATTCCTTCGTGGGACAGCCAGCCCGCGGAGCACCAGAAACTATTCGCCCGCCAGGCGGAAAACTACGCGGACTTCCTCGAGCACGCGGACTTCGAGGTCGGCAACATCGTCGACGCCATCGAGAATCTAGGCGAGCTCGACAACACGCTCGTCATCTACATCCTCGGCGACAACGGTTCGAGCGGCGAAGGCTCCCTCGTCGGCACGCCGAACGAGATCATGAGCCTCAATGGCCGGCAGCCGACCATGGAAGAGTCCATCGGCTTCATGGACAGGTGGGGAATGCCGGGTACGTCGCCGCACTACGCCGTCGGCTGGGCCTGGGCCGGGGATGCGCCTTTCCAGTGGACCAAGCAGGTGGCGTCGCATTTCGGCGGAACGCGCAATTCGATGATCGTCTCGTGGCCCAAGGTCATCAAGGACACCGGCAAGGTGCGCACGCAGTTCCATCACTGCATCGACGTGATGCCGACACTCATGGAAGTCGTCGGCATCAACGAGCCGCGCGAAGTGAACGGCTACATCCAGCGACCCATCGAGGGGGTGAGCTTCGCGTACACCTTCGACGCCGCGAACGCCGATGCGCCGAGTACGCGCACTCAGCAGTACTTCGAGATGCTCGGCAATCGCGCCATGTATGCCGATGGATGGATCGCCTCGTGCCGACACGGGCGGCTACCGTGGGAGACATCCGGATCGTTCGGCTTCGACGAGGACAAATGGGAGCTCTACAACCTTGCCGAGGATTTCAGCCAGGCGGTGGATCTCGCCGAGCAGGAACCTGCCAGGTTGAGGCAACTTCAGGACCTCTTCATGGCGGATGCGGCCAAGTACAACGTGCTGCCGCTCGACGATCGATTCTCCGAGAGACTCGACACCACGCTACGGCCGAGCTTCTTCGCCAATCGCAAGGAGATCACGTTCTACCCGGGCATGGTCCGCATGCCCGAGGGCAGTGGTCCGAAGCTCGTCGGCGTGCCGTTCACGATGACGGTGCCCGTCGAGATCCCAAAGGAAGGCGCCGAAGGCGTGATGTTCGCATTGGGCGGCGATGCGGCCGGATGGTCGCTGTTCCTGTGGGAAGGCAAGGTGCGCTACCACTACAACTTCTTCGGCATCCGGCGTTACGACGTGGTGTCGCCGGACAAACTCTCGCCGGGCAAACACCAGATCGAGCTCACGTTCACACCGGACTCACCCAAACCTGGCGGGCCGGCGACCGTGTCGCTGTCCATCGACGGCAAGCAGGTCGCCGACGGTCGCATCGACGAGCAGGTGCCGCAGCGGTGTGGCACGGAAACGCTGGACGTGGGCATGGATTGCGTGTCCCCCGTCTGCGCGGATTACGAGGAAAAAGGTCTGTTCCCGTTCACCGGGAAACTCGAATCCGTCTCGTTCCTGTTCGGAGATCACAACGAGCCGGGCGGTATGGAGCGGCTGAAAATGGCGACACGGATGGACTGAGCTCGAGGAGCAGAACATGACGACGAACAAATCAGTCGGCCACGCCGGCAATGGCACGACGCTGAATGAGTACGCGCCCGGGCAGGCCTTCTCGGGCGTGATCGGGCGCACTTTCGAAGAATCGAAGCCCGCCTGGCCCGCGCCCAACCGGGCCAGGAAGGGCGCGCCCAACGTGTTGTTCATCGTGCTCGACGACACCGGCTTCGGCCACCTCGGCTGTTACGGCAGTCCTATCGCGACGCCCAACATCGATGCGCTGGCGAAGGACGGCCTGCTGTACAACAACATGCACACCACGGCGCTGTGTTCGCCGTCGCGCTCCTGCATTCTCACGGGGCGCAACCATCACTCGAACGCGATGGCGTGCATCACCGAGGGCTCGGAAGGATTTCCGGGCTCGAACGGACAGATTCCATTCGAGAACGGTTTCCTCTCGGAGATGCTGCTCAAACACGGCTACAACACATATGCGCTCGGCAAGTGGCACCTGACACCCGCAGAAGCCAACTCGGCGGCGGGTCCCTACGATCGCTGGCCGCTCGGCCGGGGCTTCGAACGATTCTTCGGATTCCTGGGCGGCGATACGCACCAGTATTACCCCGAGCTCGTGCGCGACAACTCGCAGGTCGAGCCAGACAAGACACCGGCGGAGGGCTACCACCTGACCCCCGACCTCGTCGAGAAGGCGAAGGCGATGATCGCCGACGCCAAGCAGGTCGCGCCCGACAAGCCGTTCTTCATGTACTTCTGCACGGGCGCGCAACACGCACCTCACCACGTTCCGAAGGAGTGGGCAGACAAGTACAAGGGCAAGTTCGACAAGGGATGGGACGCGTACCGCGAACAGGTCTTCGCGAGGCAGAAAGAGCTCGGAATCATTCCCGGGAACACCGTGCTGTCGCGACACGATCCCGACGTGCAGGACTGGGACAAACTACCAGCCGACGAGCGCAGGCTGTACGCGCGCATGATGGAAGTATTCGCCGGTTTTCTCGAACACACAGATCATCACATCGGTCAGCTCATCGCGTTCCTCAAGGAGCTGGGCGAGTACGAGAACACGCTGATCATGCTGATCTCGGACAACGGCGCGAGCGCGGAGGGCGGCCCGAACGGTTCGGTGAACGAGGGAAAGTTTTTCAACAACGTGCCCGAGAACCTCGAGCAGAATCTCGCGGCCATCGACGACATCGGCGGGCCGAAGTATTTCAACCACTACCCCTGGGGCTGGACGCACGCCGGCAACACGCCGTTCCGGCGCTGGAAGCGCGAGACGTATCGCGGCGGGACGTCCGACCCGTTCATCGTGTGCTGGCCGAAGGGCATCAGGGCACGCGGCGAGATCCGCGCGCAGTACGCTCATGCGATCGACATGGTGCCGACGGTGCTGGACGCGCTCGGCATCGATCCGCCGACCCACATCCGCGGCGTCACACAGTCACCCATCCAGGGACACAGCCTCAAGTCGTCGTTCGACGATGCGAAGGCGGCGTCGCTGCACCAGACGCAATACTTCGAAATGTTCGGTCATCGGTCCATCTACCACGATGGCTGGCGTGCCGTGTGTCCGTGGCCGGGAACCTCGTTCACCGAGTCCGGACTCGGGTTCGGCGCGCCGCTCGACAAGGACAAACTCGTCGAGCTCGACGCGAAAGGCTGGGAGCTCTACGACGTGGAGGAGGATTTCGCCGAAACGAAGAACCTCGCGGAACAGGAGCGGGCGCGACTCATTTCCATGATCTCGCTCTGGTATGTCGAGGCCGGCAAGTACGACGTGCTGCCCATCGACAGCCGCGGCACGCTGAGGTTCGGAGATCCGCGGCCGCAGATCGCCGAGAAGCGCCAGAAATACGTCTACTACCCCGGAACGCAGGTCGTGTCGCAGGCCGCGGCGCCGATTCTCGTCAACGTGCCGCACTCCTTGTCCGTGCATGCGACCGTCCCGAAGGGCGGCGCCGACGGCGTGCTGATGTCCGCGGGCGGTGTCGACGGTGGCTTCGTGTTCTACGTGAAGGATGGACGCCTGACCTACGGGTACAACTACTGCGCCGACCAGCGGTTCCGCGTGCAGTCCCAGCAGAAGATCCCGGAAGGCGATCACATCTTCTCGTTCGAGTTCACGCCCACGGGAAAGCCGGACATCGCCCACGGCAAGGGCACGCCCGCGAACATCAAACTACTCGTGGACGGCGAACCGGTCGGATCGGGAGACCTTCCCGTCACGATACCGATGTCGCTGGGGCTCGCCGCGGGCATATGTATCGGCGCCGATGCCGGGTCGCCCGTGATGGAAGACGAGGATTACAGCGCGCCATTCGCCTTCGCGGGCACCGTGAAGAAGGCATTGCTCGACGTATCGGGCGAAGCAGTGGAGGACAAGGCGGCGAAGATGCGCATGTACCTGGCGCGGCAGTGAGCGGCCGGGTACGGCGGTGAAATCGGTTGCAGCGGTCGCAGCGCTGGTTCCTGCCTTCGTGGCGGGCGCGGCATTCGCCCAGGACAACGCGGACACGCTCGCGAAGCAGCTCTCGAATCCCGTCGCGTCGCTGATCAGCGTGCCGCTGCAATTGAACTACGATGAAAGCTACGGCGAGCTCGACGGTTACCGCTTCACGCTCAACGTCCAGCCCGTCATTCCAACGTCGCTCGGCGAGAGCTGGAATCTCATCACGCGCGTCATCATGCCGGTGATCTACCAGGATGACGTGATCGGGAGCTCGAGCCAATCCGGCCTCGGCGACACGACGCCGACGTTCTTCTTCTCGCCGAAGTCGGCGCCCGGCGGCCTCATCTGGGGCATCGGCCCGGTGTTCCTGCTGCCCACGGCAACGGACGACTTGTTAGGCACGGAGAAGTGGGGTGCGGGTCCGAGCGCGCTCGTGCTCAAACAGACCGAGACCGGCTGGACAATCGGCGCGCTCGTCAATCACATCGAATCGTTCGCGGGATCGGACGACCGCGCGGACGTCAGCAACACGTTCCTGCAACCCTTCCTCGCGAAGCAATTCAAGGGTGGGCGCACGCTTACGTTCAACAGCGAGTCGACGTACGACTGGGAGAACGAGCAGTGGACCGTGCCCATCAACGTCATGTACTCCAAGGTCACGAAGATCGGCGGACAGATGATCAGCTTCGCCGGAGGGGCGCGGTGGTACGCGGACACCCCTGAAGGGGGGCCGGAGTGGGGCGCACGCTTCGTCGTGACGTTGTTGTATCCGGAGAAATGAAAGCCGTGGAGCGGGAATAGGCACTTCATCCGATTGGCTCTTCACTGCGCCACGCGTTCAATGCCGCGACTCTTCCCGAGGAGATCCTCCATGGCCGCACAGAAGCCGAACATTCTCATCATCTGGGGCGACGACATCGGCTGGTTCAACGTCAGCGCCTACAACCACGGCATCATGGGTTACCGGACGCCGAACATCGACCGGATCGCGAAGGAAGGCGCGATGTTCACCGACTGGTACGGCCAGCAGAGCTGCACCGCGGGACGCGCGGCGTTCATCACGGGACAGTCTCCGATCCGCACCGGGCTCACCAAGGTGGGATTGCCCGGCGCCGATCTCGGCCTGCAACCGGAAGACCCGACCATCGCCGACGCGCTCAAACCACTCGGCTACGTCTGCGGCCAGTTCGGCAAGAACCACCTGGGCGATCGCGACGAATTCCTGCCGACGGCGCACGGGTTCGACGAGTTCTTCGGCAATCTCTATCACCTCAACGCCGAGCAGGAGCCGGAGTGCCCCGACTATCCGAAGGATCCGGAGTTCAAGAAGAGATTCGGCCCGCGCGGCGTGTTGCGCACCTTCGCGAACGCGGACGGCAAGCAGAAGATAGAGGACACCGGGCCGCTCACCAAGAAACGCATGGAAACCATCGACGAGGAGATTCTCGACGCGAGCCTGCAGTTCATCGAGAAGAGCGCCAAGGGCGACAAGCCGTTCTTCTGCTGGTTCAACTCCACGCGCATGCACATCTTCACGCATCTGAAGAAGGAATCGCAGGGTGTCACCGGGCTTGGTGTCTATCCAGACGGCATGGTCGAGCACGACGGCCACGTGGGCAAACTACTCGACAAGCTGGACGAGCTCGGCATCGCGGACAACACCATCGTCATGTACTCGACCGACAACGGCGCCGAAGTCATGAGCTGGCCGGACGGCGGTTCGACCCCCTTCCGCGGCGAAAAGGACACCAATTACGAAGGAGGCTGGCGCGTTCCCTGCGCGATCCGCTGGCCGGGCGTCATCAAGGCCGGAACGGTGTCCAACGAGCTCTTCTCGCACCAGGACATGCTGCCGACACTCGCGGCGGCGGGCGGAGAGCCCAACATCGTCGAAAAGATGAAGAAGGGATACAAGTCCGGCGGCAAGACGTTCAAGGTGCATCTCGACGGTTACAACCTGCTGCCATTCCTCAAGGGCGAAGCGAAGAAGAATCCTCGCGAGGCATTCCTCTACTGGAGTGACGACGGCGATCTCATGGCGCTGCGGGTGGGCAACTGGAAATGCATGTTCATGGAACAGCGCGCGAAGGGATTGGACGTCTGGAAGGAGCCTTTGGTCGCCCTGCGAACGCCGGATCTCTACAACCTGCGCAGCGATCCGTTCGAGCGTGGCAAGGAGGACGGGCAGCTGTTCTACGGCAAGTGGATGGCGGATCGCGCCTTCCTGCTGGTGCCCGCGCAGGCCATCGTCGGCGAATTCCTGAAGACGTTCGCGGAGTTCCCGCCACGGCAGAAGCCCGCGAGTTTCAGCATCGACCAGGCGCTCGAGAAAGCGCGCCAGCAACAGGACACCCTGTCGAAAGCCCACGCCGCGTGACACCGCAGCCTGCAATCCGGGAAGCGCCGGGTGTGGGGTCGTACCTGGAAACCGATCCAGTCGCCGACTTCTATACCCGGCATCCCTACCCACCGCCGGTGGAAAACCTCGACCGCGCGCGCGACGAGTGGCGCGACGGTACGCGCGAGCGCGCGGAGTTCCACCTCTACTGGCCCGCCGAGCGTTTCCGGCAGGACCTCGACATCCTGGTCGCGGGCTGCGGCACCTGGCAGGCGGCGAAATACGCGTTGTGCCGGCCCGCCGCGCGGGTTGTCGGTATCGACGTGAGCGCGACCAGCATCGAACACACGGCGAAGCTCGCCAGGAAATACGCGCTCGCGAATCTCGAGATCGAACAGGTGCCGCTCGAGCGGGTCGGTGAGCTCGGGCGCCGCTTCGACCTCGTCGTCTGCACCGGCGTGCTGCATCACCTCGCCGATCCCGCGGCGGGGCTGGGCGCGCTCGCGCAGGTGTTGAAGCCGGCCGGTGCCGTGAATCTCATGGTCTACGCGCCGCACGGCCGCGCGGGTGTCTATCTACTTCAGGAGTTCTGCCGGCGGCTCGGAATCGGCACGTCGGATCGCGAGATCGACGACCTGGTCGAAACGCTGAGCTGCCTGCCGCGGCAGCATCCACTGGCGGCGACGTTGCGGGCGGCGCGCGATGCCGCGAACGCCGACGCGCTCGCGGACGCGTTGCTGAATCCGCGCGATCGCGCGTACACGGTTCCGCAGGTGTTCGATCTGCTCGAGCGCTGCGATCTCGCATTCGCGCGCTGGTATGCGCAGGCGCCGTACCTGTCGCGATGCGGCTCCGTCGCGACCACTCCGCATGCCACGCGGCTCGCGGAATTGCCCGACCGCGAACAATACGCCGCGATGGAGCTGTGGCGTGGCGTGATGACCTGCCACAGCGTCGTCGCGCATCGGCGCGACGCGCGCCGGCAGAACGCGGGAATCCATTTCGACGAACCGGTCTGGAAGAATTTCGTGCCGCACCGGCTGCCGTGGACGAAGGTCGTGACCGAGCGGATCCCGGCCGGAGCCGCCGCCGTGCTCATAAACCAGTCCCACGCCTTCGAGGATCTGTTCCTCGTGCTGCGTCGCATCGACCGCAAGATGTTCGAACGAATCGACGGTCGCCGGAGCATCGCGCAGATCGCCGCGGACGCGGATGCGAACGATGCGGGTCGCGTAAGGGAGCTGTTCGAATCGCTATGGCGCTACGATCACGTGGTGTTCGAACGCTGATAGGCGGCGGAGCGCGAGCGCGACGCGAGACGACGCACCAGCCTCACTATCCACCAGATCCCGATCGCGAGCACGGCGATCGCGACGAGCGGCGCCAGCAGGGCGAGCACCGAGATGAAGACGGCGCCACCGGCTTCCGCCGTGGACAACACGGGATTGCCGATGCCCCCGGTGAGCGCGGTCGACTTGGCACGCACCGCCGTGGTCAGCATCTGCATGGTGCCGGCGGCCCCGGCGCCGCCAATGATGGCCGCCGACCATTTCACGAGCGGCGGCAGGTCGACCATGACCGCGGCCGACACCAGCGCGCCCGCCACGAGCGCGGCCGGAGTGGCGAGGGCATCGAGGACATTGTCGACCACCGGGACGTAATAGGCCGCCACCTCGGCCGTCGCGGCCACCGCGAGCATGATCATCGCGGGCAACGAACCCAGCCAGGTGAAATGGTCGCCCAGCGGCAGGTGTCCGGTATGCGCCGCGATGCTGGCGATCAGCAGCGGCAGGAACACGCGGAAGCCCGTGGCCGCGGCGAGCGCAAGGCCGAGCGCGATCGAAAGTCCTGCTTCGAATGTCGTCATGGTCCTGGTGCCCAGTATCGGCGTGCTCCGGCGGCGGCGCCATAGTCGCGAGCCGCAGACTGAATCTGCGTAGAATCGCGCGAAAGCAGAAAAGGCCTAATCCTTGCACCGTAACAAACGCAACGGGCGTCAGCGCCCACCTCGCCGCGATCGACCGCACGAATCGTCCCAGCACTCGGCGAAGAAAGCTTCGTTCGGACACACCGCCGAGGGCGTCGTCAGCGCGAATCGCGCCGGCTTCGGGTTCGTGCGCGTGGAGGGTCACGAGGAGGCGGTCTTCCTGCCGCCGCACCAGATGGTCGGCGTGATGCACGGCGATCGGGTGCGGGTGTCGGTCGAGCGTGGCCGCGACGGCCGGTACTCCGGAAAACTCGAAAAGGTCATCGAGCACGCGACGAAGGCGTTTGTCGGAACGATGGAGGTGCATGGCCGCACGGCCTTCGTCACCGCCGCCGACCGACGCATCGGAATGCGCTGCCTGGTGCCGCACGGCGAACTGAACGGTGCCCGGCATGGCGACTGGGTGATCGCGGCGGTCACGCGATACGCAGCTCAAGGCTCGACCCCCCAGGCCCGCGTCACGAAGCGACTCGATCCCGAGAAACCGGTCGAGCTTGCCTGCGAGGCGGCCATCGCACGCTTCGACCTCCCGGGCGAGTTTTCGCCGGAGGCCGTGCGCGAGGCGGAGGCTTACGGCAACGCGGTCGATCCCGCCGTCGCGGCGCAACGCATCGACATCCGCGATCTCCCGCTGGTCACCATCGACGGCGAGGACGCGAAGGATTTCGACGACGCGGTTTACGCCGAGCCGCATCCGCGAGGTTTCCGGCTGATCGTCGCGATCGCGGACGTGAGCTTCTACGTGCGACGCGGCACCGCGCTCGACGCGAGCGCGCGCGAGCGCGGCACCAGCGTGTATTTCCCCACGCGCGTCATACCGATGCTGCCGTTCGCGCTGTCGAACGTGTTGTGCTCGCTGCAGCCGAAGGTCGATCGCCTGTGTTTCGTGGCCGACATGATCGTGACGCGTTCGGGCGTGTTGTCGGAAGCGCATTTCTATCCGGCCGTCATGCGCTCCGCGCACCGGCTCACCTACACCAAGGCCTACGCGGCGCTGTTCGAGGGCCGGCCCGAGGCGCGCGCCGAGCTCGGACATCTCACGGACAAACTACTACCTCTGGTCGACGTGTACCGCGCGCTGCTCAAGGCGCGACACAAGCGCGGCGCGCTCGAGTTCGACGCGGCCGAAGCGGAATTCGACATCGACTCCGTGGGCCGGATCCAGCGCATATATATGTATGAGCGCAACGAGGCCCACAAGCTCATCGAGGAGTGCATGATCCTCGCGAACGTGGCCGTGGCGCGCGAACTCGAGCAGAAGGGCGTCGGCACGTTGTACCGCGTGCACGGCAAGCCCGAGGACAAGAAGATAGACGTTCTTCTCGAGACGCTGAACGCGCTGGGCGTTGCCGCAGAGTTGCCCGAGGACGTGCAGCCGAAGGATTTCCGCGCGATCACGGATCGGTTCCCGAACGACGAGCAACGTCCCTTCCTCGAGTCGCTGGTCGTGCGCTCGATGCAGCAGGCGGTCTATCAACCGCAGAACATCGGGCACTTCGGGCTCGCGCTGAAACACTACGCGCACTTCACGTCGCCGATCCGCCGTTATCCGGATCTCGTCGTGCACCGGACGTTGCGCGCGCTGCTGTCGGATGCGGATCCGTACGGCCAGCGCTACGACGGCGGCCAGCTCGCCGCCGCCGGCGCCGAGCTCACGCAGCTCGAGAAACGCGCCGACGAGTCGGATCGCTACGTCTCCTCCTGGCTCAAGTGCGTCTATCTGCGCGACCGTATCGGGCAGACCTTCGAAGGGCTGATCACGACGGTGGTGGAGTTCGGCGCCTTCGTGCAGCTCACCGCGGTGGGTGTCGACGGCCTGCTGCACATCGATAACCTGCGCGGCGACGAATACGTCATGGAGCCGGGCGGTCGTGCCTGGGTTGGCCGAGTGCGCAAGCGCCGGCTCGGCATCGGCGCGCGCGTACACGTGATCGTGACCAGCGTGAACCCCATCGAAGGACTCGTGGATCTCGCGCTGGTCGAGGTCGAGGAAACCACGCCCAAGCTGCAGAAGTCGCCGCGCCGCACGTCGCACCTGCGCCGCGGGCCGCGGCGCGGCAAGCGGGAGAGGTAGTTTGACGGAGAAGGTGTACGGGCTGCACGCCGTGCGCGCGCTGCTCACGCGGCACGCCGAGCGCGTCACCGCGCTGACCATCGCAGAGGGACGCGCCGAGCCGCGCGTCGCCGAGCTGCAGGCGCTCGCGCAGAAGGCTGGCAAGAAAGTGGCCCGCGCGTCGCCCGCGAACTTCAAGCAGTTGTTCGGCGACGCCGTGCACCAGGGTGTGTACGTCGACGTGCAGCCGCTGCCGCCCTGGCGCGAGGAAGAACTGGTCGCGGCGATCGCGCGCAGGCTCGAGGATAAGCAGCCACCGTTCGTGCTGGTGCTCGACGGGGTGCAGGACCCTCACAACCTCGGCGCGTGCCTGCGCACCGCGGATGCCTGCGGCGCGCTCGCCGTAGTCATTCCCAAGGATCGCGCCGTGCAGATGAACGCGACGGTGCGCAAGGTGGCGGCCGGCGCGGCGGAGACCACGCCGCTCGCGGTGGTCACGAATCTCGCGCGAACGCTGCGGCTGCTGAAAGAGGCGGGGTTGTGGATCGTCGGCGCCGATGCCGAAGCACCGAAGCTCGCACACGAAACGGATCTCGCCGGACCGATCGCGCTCGTCATGGGCGCGGAAGGATCCGGATTGCGTCAGCTCACGCGCGAGACCTGCGACCTGCTCGTGCGGCTGCCTCAGGCGGGGGCGGTCGAAAGCCTGAACGTCTCGGTCGCCGCGGGGATGCTCATGTACGAGACCGTGCGACAGCGAATCGCGGCGCAACGCGGACCGCGACTCCAGCCCTGATCTTCAGTCGGTCCCCGTAGTCTCCGCGCGTTCCTTGATTTCCGCCTGGAAGTGATCGGGCAGCAGGAGCTGCTTCGATGCGTCGCTCCAGCGCCGGGTCATCTGGCGGTAGGCATCCATTTCGCCTTCTGATGGCGGCCGCTTGCGAAACGGAATGACGTTGTCGTTGTTCATGCGAGGCGTCCGGGATGATGCTGCGACGATAGTGCAGCTCCGCTTCACATGCTGCCGTGCGGCAGTTCGCAATCGCGTGACGCGCCTGCGGCGTCGGACCTAGGGCCGATTGCCGGTCGCGCCGGCGGATTTCAGCATGCGCGTTCGAACAGGACGTTCCGCTTTCAAGGAGAGAAGCATGGCGGCAAAGGAGAAACCCAACATTCTCGTCATCTTCGGTGACGACATCGGTACGTGGAACGTGGGCGCGTACACACATGGAATGATGGGACGGACGCCCAACATCGACCGCATCGCCGAGGAAGGCATGTTGTTCACCGATCACTACGCCCAGCCGAGCTGCACGGCCGGGCGCGCCGCGTTCATCATGGGACAGTTCCCGATTCGCACGGGGATGACCACCATCGGCATCCCGGGATCCAAGCGCGGCATTCAACCGCAGAATCCCACGCTCGCCGAAGTGTTGAAGTCCGTCGGCTACGCGACCAGCCAGTTCGGCAAGAATCATCTCGGAGATCGCAACGAACACTTGCCGACCATGCACGGCTTCGACGAGTGGTTCGGCAACCTGTACCACCTCAACGCGGAGGAAGAACCCGAAGAGCTCGACTATCCGGGGCAGAAGAACCCTGAATACAAGAAGACCTTCGGTCCGCGCGGTGTGCTCCACGCCTGGGCCTCGGACAAGGACGATTCCACCGAGGACGTCAAATTCGGCCGCGTCGGCAAGCAGAAGATCGAAGACACCGGTCCGCTGACGCGCAAGCGCATGGAGACCTTCGACGGCGAAGTGCTCGAACACACGCTCGAGTGGCTGGACAAGAACGGCAAGGGCGACAAGCCGTTCTTCTGCTGGTTCAACACCACGGCGATCCACATCTGGTCGCATCCGCAGAAGAAGTACGTGCAAAAGGCGGTGGACGAAGGGCGCGCCGAAGAGGACGTGGTGCGCGCCAAGATGCTCGAACACGACGATCACATCGGCGCGTTGCTCAAGAAACTCGACGACCTCGGCGTCGCCGACAACACCATCGTCATCTACACGACGGACAACGGCAACGAGCTCATCATGTGGCCGGACGGCGGTTACGCGCCGTTTCGCGGCGAGAAAGGCACGACCTGGGAAGGCGGACTGCGTGTGCCGCTGCTCGTCCGCTGGCCGGGCGTCATCAAGCCGCACAGCGTCTCGAACGGAAACCAGTGCCACGAAGATCTTTACGTGACCCTGGCCGCCGCGGCCGGGTTGCCCAATCTCAAGCAGGATCTGCTCAAGGGATACAAGATGGGTGAGACCACCTACAAGGTCCACCTCGACGGCTACAACAATCTCGATCACTGGTCGGGCAAGAGCGAGAAGTCGGCGCGCCGCGAGGTGTTCTACTACGACGAGACCGACCTCATGGCGATTCGGGTCGACAACTGGAAAATGCACATCGGCGTGAAGAAGCACGGCAGCTGGTGGAACGAGAAGGCGTACCCCTCGGTGCCGTACGTGTTCAACCTGCGCATGGACCCGATGGAGAAGATGGATCCGGAGTCCGAGGAGTGGGGCTACATCGGCCGCAAGTTCTTCGCTTCGAAGCTCTGGGCGCCGACCGCCGCGGGGCCCATCATCGCCGCGCATCTCAAGTCTCTCATCGAGTTCCCGCCCTCGCAGGGGGCGGATACGCTGAGCCTCAAGACGGCGCTCGAGCAGGCGCAACGCAAGATGGAGATGCCGCAAGCCAGCAGCAATTGATCGGGTGCGCGTAAGTCTTTGAATTTGATATCCAAGGCGCGTTTCCGTAGCTTGCGTACGGGACGCGCCTTGAGTATTCTTCGCGCCCGTTTTCGACCCCTTGCCGCACCGTCAACCTCAGCCGGGCGGCTAAATCCACAAGGAGTAACCATGAGGCATTACGAAATCGTGTTCCTGGTCCATCCGGACCAGAGCGAACAAGTCCCCGCCATGATCGAGCGCTACCGCGGAATGATCACCGCCGGTGGTGGCACGGTGCACCGTCTCGAAGACTGGGGCCGCCGCCAGCTCACGTTCCCGATCGCCAAGGTCCACAAGGCCCACTACGTCCTGCTGAACGTCGAGACCGACCAGAAGACCCTGGCCGAGCTCACCGGCGCGTTCCGTTTCTCGGACGCCGTCCTGCGTCACCTGGTGGTGAACATGGACGAAGCCGTGACCGAGCCCTCGCCGATGGCGAAGGCCGCGCAGGAAGAAAAGGAAGGCGGACCGCGTCGCAGCCGCGACGATTCCCCGTTCGCCAGCGATGACGATGACATGGGAGTGAACGCGTAATGAGAGACGAGAAACCGCGTCGCAGTGGCCCGGGTGGCGGTGGCAACCGCTCCTTCTCGCGCCGTCGCAAGTTCTGCCGTTTCACGGCCGAGGGTGTGAAGCAGATCGATTACAAGGATCTGGCCACGCTCAAGCAGTACATCACCGAAACCGGCAAGATCGTGCCGAGCCGCATCACGGGCACCAAGGCGTTCTACCAACGCCAGCTCGCGGCCGCGATCAAGCGCGCGCGTTTCCTCGCGCTGCTGCCATACACCGACCAGCATTGAGATAACCATGGACGTCATTCTGCTCACCAAGGTGGCGAACCTTGGAAACATCGGCGACCGCGTGAAAGTGAAGTCCGGCTACGGCCGCAACTTCCTCCTGCCGAAAGGCAAGGCGACGCTCGCGACGCCGGACAACGTCAAGAAGTTCGAAGCCCGCCGCGCCGAGCTCGAGAAGATCGCGCGCGAGCAGTTCCAGGACGCGGAAAGCCGCGCCGCCGCGCTCAAGGAGTTCAAGCTCCAGATCACGGCGAAGGCCGGCACCGAAGGCAAGCTGTTCGGCTCGATCGGCACGGCGGACATCGCCGAGGCCTGCACGGCGCAAGGTCATAAGCTGGCGCGCGCGGAAGTGCGCCTGCCGAACGGCCCGCTGCGCACGGTCGGCGAGCACGTGGTGGTCCTGCACCTGCACACGGACATCGACGTGCAGCTGCCGGTTGTTATCACGGCCGAAGAATAATCACGTCCAACGTGATGATTGGAAACGGCGGCTTCGGCCGCCGTTTTCGTTTTTTGGATCCATTTCGACGGACTTCCGTCGACAAAAAATCTTTCCGCTCGCGTCAGCCGTGTGGAGAATAATCGACGACTTGCGGGGAGAGGTTCATGTCCAGCACGCCCAAGTTCCGGCGCGAAAAATCCATTTCCAACGAGCTGCGCGAGCCACCGCATTCGCGGGAAGCCGAGCAGTCGGTCCTGGGCGGATTGATGCTCGACCGCTCCGCCTGGGACAACGTCGGCGACGTCATCACCGCGGATGATTTCTACCAGCCCGACCACAAGCTGATTTTCGAGAGCATCGCGGCCCTGTGCAGCGAGGCGCAGCCCTGCGATCCGGTGACGGTGTCCGAGCATCTGCAGCGGCTCGGTAAGCTGGGCGACGTCGGCGGTCTGGCCTACCTGGGCACGCTGACCCGCGACACGCCGGGCGCCGCCAATGCGCGCGCCTACGCGGAGATCGTCAAGGAACGCGCGCTGCTGCGCGCGCTGGTCACCACCGGCGGCGAGATCGCGAGCTCGGTGTGGAGCGAGGAGGGCGAGACCGCGCGCGAGCTCGTCGAGCAGGCCGAGCGCAAGATCTTCGCGATCGCCGAAGGGTCGTCGCGCGGCAAGGGATACGTGAGCGCCAAGCAGGCACTGCCGGCGCTGATCGACCAGATCGACGACCTGTACAACAACCCGAACAAGCCGCGCGGCTTGCCGACGGGCTTCATCGACTTCGACGCCAAGACCGGCGGACTGCGTCCGGGCGACCTGCTGATCATCGCGGGACGCCCGTCGATGGGTAAGTCGACCCTGGCCATCAACATGGCCGAGCACGCCGCGCTCAAGGAAGGCGTGCGCGCCTCGGTGGCCATCTACTCGCTCGAAATGCCCGCCGAGCAGATCCTCACGCGCATGTTGTCGTCCGTCGGCAGCGTGCATCTCGGCAACATCCGCAGCGGCAAACTTTCCGAGGACGACTGGCCGCGCATCACCGGCGCGACGAAGCAGCTCCAGGACGCGAAGATCTTCATTGACGATACGCCGGCATTGACGCCGACCGAGCTGCGCGCGCGTTCGCGCCGCATCAAGCGCGAGCATGGGCTCGACTTGATCGTCGTGGACTATCTACAGCTCATGACGGTGCCGGGGACGAAAGAGAATCGCGCGACGGAGATCTCGGAGATCTCGCGTGGTCTCAAGGCCCTGGCGAAGGAATTGAGTTGTCCCGTGATCGCGCTGTCGCAGCTGAATCGCGGCGTGGAGCAGCGCGAGAACAAGAAGCCGGTGATGTCGGATCTTCGCGAGTGTGTGGCGGGCGATACGCTGGTGTGCCTCACGGATGGTCGGCGCGTGCCGATCAAGGATCTGGTCGGGCAGCAGCCGGAAGTCTGGGCGCTGGATGATGAGCAGAATCCGGTCGCGGCGAAGGCAGAGATTGTCTGGTCCACCGGCACGAAGCCCGTTTTTAATCTGAATTTGGCAAGCGGGAGGAGGCTTCGCGCCACGCATGATCATCGCGTCTGGAGCGGAACGGGCTGGAAGGCGTTAGGTGACTGTGTACCTTCAGACCGCATTGCGATCTCTAGAATCCTGCCGGAGCCCGCGAAGACGATTTCATGGCCCGAACATTGGCTAGTTCTGCTTGGCCATTTGGTTGGTGACGGGAGTTACCTGACTCATCGACCGTTGAAATACACAACTGCCTCTGAGGAAAACAGCGATGCAGTTGCGAATTGTGCGAGGTTGTTTGGATGCAAGGCGACGCGGCACGCGGGTAGAGGGAACTGGCATCAACTCGTAATCTCCGGCAATGGGAATCGCTGGCATGCAGAAGGTGTCAGCAAATGGCTCAAAGATCTGGGACTTTTCAATCAGCGGTCTCACGAGAAAAGGTTGCCAGCCGAGGTGTTCAGACTGGCAAACGGGCAGATCGCCACACTTCTCAAGCACCTTTGGGCAACCGACGGATGCGTATTTGTTAGGCCCGAAGGCGAAAAAGGGTCGTCGCGCGTCTTCTTTAGTACCTGCAGTGAAGGGCTCGCATTAGACGTCAGTGCGCTACTCTTGCGTCTCGGGATCGTGGCTCGGCGCCGCACTGTTCAACACGGAGCAGGACGTCTGCTTCATAACGTCGACGTTTCAGGACGCGAGAACATGTTGACCTTTATTGAAAAGGTGGGCGGGTTCGGGCCGCGAGCGCTACCGATCGAAAAGCTTAAAGCCCGTCTCGACAAGGCCAAATCGCATTCGAATGTCGACACATTGCCGGAGTCTGTGTTCGAAACGGTCTTGGAAAGCATGAAACTACGCGGAATCTCTCCGCGTGCAATGGCGGAAAAGAGAGGCGTTCCCTTTGGAGGTGTAACCGCTTATCAGTTTTCGCCCTCACGGAAGCTCATTTCCGAGTATGCGGAAATCCTGGAAGACGACGCGCTGGCAGCGTGGGCTCGCAGTAACGTGTTCTGGGATCGCGTAATTTCAGTTGATCCAGCAGGACAAGAAGAGACCTTCGATCTATCGGTTCCTAACTACCACAATTGGTTAGCCGACGGTGTTGCGACGCACAATTCAGGTGCCATAGAGCAAGACGCAGACATGATCCTGCTCATCTACCGCGACGAGGTCTACAACCGCGAGACGCCGAAGAAAGGCGTCGCCGAAATCGATCTCGCCAAACATCGTAACGGCGAGATCGGCGAGATCAGGCTCACGTTCAAGGGCGCGAACAGCCGCTTCGAGAACTACGTCGACCCGGCGTACGGCGAAGGGATCATGCGTTGATCCGGCTGCTGCGCGCGCTGATCGACACCGCCGCGCTGCGGCACAACCTCGGCACCATCCGCGCCTACGCACCGGGCGCGAAGGTGATGGCCGTCATCAAGGCCAATGCCTACGGACACGGGCTCGTTTCGACGGCGCTCGCACTCGCGGATGCGGACAGCTTCGCGGTGGCGCGGCTCGAGGAGGGCATCGCGCTGCGCAGCGCCGGCGTGCGCGCGCCGATCGTGCTGCTCGAGGGCGTCTTCAGCGCCGAGCAGATGGCCGAGGCCGCGCATCACCGATTCGAGCTCGTGGTGCACGATCCGCTGCAGATCAAACTACTCGAGGGTCATCGCGACGCGCGCCGGTTCGTCGTGTGGATCAAGATGGACACGGGCATGAACCGCCTCGGGTTCCGGCCGGAAGCCTTTGCGCCCGCGCTCGCGCGCCTGCGGGCGCTCACGGTTCCCGCGCTCGAGCTGCGCGCGATGACGCACTTGGCGCGCGCGGACGAACGGACCGAACGGATGACCGCGGTGCAGGTCGACGTGTTCGAACGAACGCTTGCGGCCGCGGATCTGGTCGGACCGAGGCGCCTGCCCACCAGCATCGGCAACTCCGCGGGCACGCTCGGATGGCCGCAGGCGCATGGCGACTGGGTGCGCCCGGGACTTGCCTTGTACGGCGTTTCTCCTTTCGGTGGAGAAATCGCGGGCAAGTACGGCCTGAAACCGGTGATGACGCTCGAGACGACCGTGCTCACGGTACGCGAGGTCAAGCGTGGCGAAACCGTGGGATACGCGGGCTCGTGGCGGGCGGAGCGCGACAGCGCGATCGCGATCCTCGCGGCGGGGTACGGAGACGGCCTATCGCGCCATCTCGCCAGCGGGACGCCGGTGTCGATCGGCGGAGCGAAGTTTCCGCTCGTCGGCCGAGTATCCATGGACATGATCGCCGTGGACGTGACCGGCGCACAGAAAATTTCCACGGGCAGCAAGGCGGTGATCTGGGGCGAGGGACTGCCGGTCGAAGAAGTCGCCGCCCATGCGGATACGATTCCCTATGAGCTGCTGTGCGGCGTCAGCCAACGAGTGCCGCTCGAGCTTTCCTGACGAATCTTCGTGCGCCGGATCGGGCGCGGTTGTCACACGCATGCAATCGCTGCTTGCGTCTAATCGTGCGACAACAACACGGAGATCCCATGACGCCGAGATTTTCCGGCCGCCTCGTCGCGGCTGCCATTGCTTCCGTTCTTTTCACCGCGGGCGCCGCGGCGGGACAACCCCAGGCTCCGGACCCGGGGCCGCTCGGCCTGAGCATCATCTCCACGTACTCGACCGGTCTCGGCGAGGGAGCGGCGGAAATCGTCGCTTACGACAAGGCGTCGCGCCGGCTCTTCCTGATCAACGCGCAGGCATCGAGCGTCGAGATCATCGACATCGCGAATCCGCTTGCTCCCACGCTCGTGCGACGGCTGGATCTGTCGGCGCAGGGCTCGCCCAATAGTGTCGACGTGCGGGACGGCATCGTCGCGGTCGCCATCCAGGCGTCGGCCAAGACCGACCCTGGCACCCTCGGATTCTTCACGACCGATGGCGAGCCCGTCGCCTCGGCGACAGTGGGCGCGTTGCCCGACATGGTCACCTTCACGCCCGACGGCCGGTACGTGCTGGTCGCCAACGAGGGCGAGCCGAGCGGCTACGGTGGCGCAAACGTCGATCCGGAGGGATCCGTCAGCATCGTGCGAATGCCGCAGAACCCCGGCGAGTGGAAAAGCTTCGGCCAGGCGAATGTGCGGACCGCGGACTTCAGGGCGTTCAACGGCCAAGAAGACGTGCTGCGCGGCAAGGGTGTGCGCTTCTTCGGCCCGGGCGCGAGCGTCGCGCAGGATCTGGAACCCGAATACATCGCGTCCTCGCCGGATTCGCGCACGGCCTTCGTGACTCTGCAGGAGAACAATGCGATCGCGACGATCGACATCGCGAAGGCGAAGGTCACACGCCTGTCGGGCCTGGGTTACAAGGATCACAAGGCAACCGCGAAAGTCGCGGCCAGCTATGAGTGGACGCGACTGCCGACGATCGGTTTCACCGCGGCCGGCCAGAAGATGCTGCTCGGCGGATTCTCTGGTCTCGCGTTCGAAGGCCGGACGCGCGACGGCAAGCTGAAATTCGTCACGCACACGGACCGCGGTCCGAATGCCGAGCCCACGGGTATCCGGCGACCGTTCGTGCTCCCGCAGTTCTCGCCGCGCATCGTGCGCTTCACGCTGGATCCGAAAAGCGGCGAGTTCTCGCTCACCCAGCAGATCGAGCTCGAGCGCCCGGATGGCTCGCCGCTCACGGGGCTGCCGAACACGACGCTCTCGGACAACGCCAGCCAGGCGTACAACGATGAAGTGCCGGTGGACCTGTTCGGCAACGTGTTGCCGCTCGATCCGCTCGGCGGCGACTTCGAGGCCATCGTGGTCGCGAGCGACGGCAGCTTCTGGCTCGGCGACGAATACCGCCCGGCCATCTACCACTTCGATCCGGTGGGCAAACTACTGGAGCGATTCATCCCGATCGGCACGCACGCGGCCGCGGGCAAGTCGGTGCCGCCGGCGGGCGTCGCGGGCGAACTCGGCATCGAGGCTCTGCCGGCCGCCATCGCGCAGCGCCGCCAGAATCGCGGTGTCGAAGCGCTGGCGTACCAGAACGGCAAGTTCTATGCGTTCGTGCAAAGCCCGATCCGCAATCCTGTCAGCCTCGCGAACGGCGCGCTGAACGCGATGCGCAACGTGCGCGTGGTCGAGTTCGATCCGGTCACACACGCCACGCGCCAGTTCCTCTACGAGATGGACAATCCGGTACCGCTCGACACGGCCGACACGCGCGCCGACAAGATCGGCGATGCCGTCGCGTCCGGCACGGGTGAGTTCCTCGTGGTCGAGCGCGACGACGACGCCGTGCCGGCGTCGGACATCGCGGTGATCACGAAGAAGGTCTACTCGTTCACGCTCGGAACGGCCACGGACATCACCGCGGTGGACACGCTGTATCCGGTCGCGCGCGGCGGTTCGCTCGTCAATCTCTCGCTGGACCAGATGACGTCAGCGGAGCTCGCGGCCGTAAACGTGCGCGGACTCGCCAAGACGCTGCACGTCGATCTCGCCGCGGCGGGCTACGCCTCGGTGCAGAAGGTGGAAGGCCTGACATTGCTCGACAACGGCCAGCTCGCGGTGATCAACGACAACGATTTCGGCGTCGCCCAGATCATCGTCGACAATGCCACCGGGCGGTTCCAGACGGCGCCGGGTTACGTTCCGGAGAACGTCACACTAGGGCTCATCGACGTTCCCGGCCTCGATGCTTCGGATCGCGACTCGAAGATCAACATCCGCGACTGGCCGCTGCTCGGAATCTACCTGCCGGACTCGGTCGCGGCATACCAGGCGAAGGGCACCACCTGGCTGGTCACGGCCAACGAAGGCGATGCTCGTGAATGGCCGGGTCTCGTGGAAGAGGCGCGCGTCGGCACGCTCACGCTCGATCCTACAGCCTTCCCCAACGCGGCGACTCTGCGCCAGAACGCCAACCTCGGCCGCCACACGGTCACCACCTCGCAAGGCGATGATGACGGCGACGGTGACTACGACCGGCTGTTCACGTTGGGTGGCCGTTCGTTCTCGATCTGGTCGACGACTGGGCAACTGGCCTACGACAGCGGCAGCGAGTTCGAGCGCATCACGGCGGCGAAGTACCCCGTGAATTTCAATGCGAGCAACAACAACAGCACACTCGATGACCGCTCCGACAACAAGGGACCGGAACCGGAAGGCGTCACGCTGGGCGTCATCGATGGCCGCACGTATGCATTCATCGGGCTCGAGCGCATCGGTGGCGTGATGTTGTACGACGTGACGGATCCGTTCGCGCCGTTCTTCGTCGATTATCTCAACAACCGCGACTTCGCCGCGGGCACGGGCGATCTCGGGCCCGAGGGCCTGAAATTCATCGCCGCGCAGGAAAGTCCGACCGGTCATCCGCTCGTGGCGGTTGCCAATGAAATCAGCGGGACCGTGACGCTGTACGAGGTGAAACCGAAATAGGTCGGCGCACGGAATAGGGACATTCAGCGTTTGCAATAAAAAAGGGACGGGCCGAAGAGGCCCGTCCCTTTTTTCCCGCCTTCGGCGGGCAAACGCAGAATGTCCCTACGCCTCGAAGAACCCCATCTTCACGCCCGCAAGCTGGATCACATCGTTGTCGGTGAGCTTGCGCGCCTGGCTGCCGATGGCGGTGCCGTTCACGAGCGGAGTGTTCTCGGGCTTGTCCGCATCCACGTGCACGATGAAGTAACCGTCCTGGCGGCGCGTGATCGCGGCGACCTGGATGCCGGGGCGTCCGAGCGTCGTGAGCGCCTTGTTCAGCTCGAGCTCGCGGCCCGCGAACGAACCGGAGAGCACCTGCAGCTTGGCCTTCTTGACCGGCGTCTTGCCGTCGATACCGCGGCGCAGGCCGCTGGCGGACACGTCGGCGGAAACCTTGTCGGCACGATCCTTGACCGCCTGCATCTTCTCGGCGGCCGGGCGCGACGAGGGCTGGATGACCATCGTCTTTTCGAATTCGTCCTGGGCCTCGTCGTCCTCGACGAAGCGCAGCTGGTGATGTCCGACGGTGACCACGTCGCCGTGTTGCAGCGCATGCTTCTTGATGAGCTTGCCGTTGACGTACGTGCCGTTGGTGCTGTTCAGATCCTCGAGGAACGAGTCGTTGAGGATGTTGATGATCAGCGAGTGATGGCCCGATACAGCCGAATTGTCGATGCGAATATCGTTGTCAGGGAGGCGGCCAATCGTGTACCGCTCCTTGTTCATGTTGTATTCGGCGAGGACCTGGTTATCCAGGCTCAATACGAGACGTGCCATTCTTTTCGCCTTCCCTTAACTGAACCAGCCCAGAAGTTTGTCCATCACGCCGCGACTCGCAGGGAACGCTTCGTTCGCCTGCGCCAGCACCACTGAGACGTTGTCGCGGCCTCCGTTCTCGTTGGCTAGCTGAATCAACTGCTTAGCAACCGTATCTAGATTAGCACCAAAGGTGCTTATAGTTAAACGGATGTCTTCATCTTCAACCATGTCGGAGAGACCGTCCGAACAGAGGATGTAGATGTCGCCCTTGTCGACCGGGTGCTCCTGCACTTCGACCTCGACCTGAGGTTCGACGCCGAGCGCGCGGGTCACGTAGTTCTTGTTTGCCGCCCGCTGGGCCTCTTCGGGCGAGTAGAAGCCGCGATCGACCAATTCCTGCAACAGCGAATGGTCCATCGTCACCTGGGCGATCTGGCCATTGCGCTGGCGATACAACCGCGAATCCCCGACGTGCGCGATGGAAATGCGATTGTCGTAGAAGAGGGCGGCCACGACGGTGGTGCCCATGCCCTCGCATTCGGCCTGCGAGCGCGCGGTCTGGTAGATGATCTTGTTGGCCCGGGTGATGGCGTCGCGCAACACGATCGAGGGCCGGGCGAGGCCCGTGGTGCGATCGATGGTTCCGAGGTCTTCGCGGGATAGCCCTTCGCGCACGAGATTGGTGATCGTCTTGACCGCGATGCCGCTCGCGACCTCGCCGGCGTTGTAACCGCCCATGCCGTCGGCAAGCACCAGCAACCCGACGTCCACGTCGGAGGCGATGGTGTCTTCATTGTGTTCGCGAACGCGACCGGTATCGGTCTGCCCGACGAACGTGAGCTTGCCCTTGAGGCTCATCGGCACTCCCCGCCGAGCCGCCAGCAATATTCAGCGAATGCTTCGATCACACCTGTGCTCAATGCTCAAAAAGAGACCCTTACGGCCGCAATGCGCCCGCACGCTTCCCCGCGCAATGCCATAACCTACCAGCAGTGCATCGGCGGGCCGGAGCAATAAGTCACACTTCCCCGGGCGAACCGATAAAACCAATGACCCAGAATCAACGACCTAGGGTTGCAATGCTAATGGGACCGCAGGCTGGCTGCACCGCACTACAGCACACTAGGTGAATAGACGGCCCGGGAGGCCTCCCACGACATGACCCTCGTCACGCTTTTGACACCCCTGGATATCCACTGATGGCCAAGCCTGCCCTCGTTTTCGTGTGCGCGGATTGCGGCGCCGAAACCCTCAAATGGCAGGGGCAGTGCCCCCAATGCTCGCAGTGGAACACCCTCGAACAGCGCTCGGTCGCGCGCCGCGCGGGTAGTGCGCCCGCGGCGGCCGCCACCGCATCCCCGGTTGCCGAGCTGGTAGCCGATGAAGTGGGCCGGCAGCCGACGGGCATGTCGGAGCTCGATCGCGTGCTTGGCGGTGGACTCATCCCGGGGTCGGTGACCTTGCTGGGCGGTGAACCCGGAATCGGCAAGTCCACGCTGCTGCTGCAGGTGGCCCACCAGGTCGCGGGTCACGCGCCGACGCTCTATCTATCCGCGGAGGAGTCCGCCGCGCAGATCGGCGTGCGTGCGCGCAGGTTGGGCGCCCTGGGTTCTGGGCTGCGCGTGGTTGCGGATACGGATCTCGAGTCGATGCTCACCCGCGCGCGTGAGGAGAACGTGCGCCTGCTCGTGGTCGATTCCATTCAAACCGTGCAGCTCGCGTCGGTGGGAACGCCGGCCGGCGCGGTCACGCAGTTGAAGGAGTGCACGGCGCAGCTCGTGCGTTTCGCGAAGAGCACGGGCACGAGCGTCATCATCGTGGGGCACGTGACGAAGGACGGCGCGATCGCGGGGCCGCGCGTGCTCGAACACCTGGTCGACACCGTGCTGTATTTCGAGAGCGATGCGTCGAGCCGCTTCCGCAACGTGCGTGCGACCAAGAACCGCTTCGGCGCGGTCGGCGAGCTCGCGTTCTTCCACATGAGCGAGCAGGGGCTGCGCGAGGTGCGCAATCCTTCGGCGATATTCCTGGCGCGTTCGTCGGAGCCCGCGCCCGGGAGCATCGTCACCGTCACGCGCGATGGCCGGCGGCCGTTGCTCGTGGAGCTGCAGGCGCTCGTCGACGCTTCGCGTTTCGGCTCGCCACGCCGCGTGGCGCAGGGTCTCGATGCGCAACGCGTCGCGATGCTGCTGGCCGTCATGAACCGGCACGCGGGTGTGAACCTGCAGGACCACGATGTGTTCGTGAACCTGGTGGGCGGCCTCGAAGTCACGGAGACGGCCTGTGATCTGCCGATCGCGCTGACGCTCGCCTCGAGTCTCGCGGACAAGCCGATCGCTCAATCCATCGTCGCGTTCGGCGAGATCGGACTCGCGGGCGAGCTGCGGCCGGTTGCGTATGGCGAGGAGCGGCTGCGCGAAGCGGCGAAGCAGGGATTCACGACGGCGCTGATTCCAAAGGACAACGCGCCGCGTTCCCCAATCGAGGGGCTGCGGATCCTGTCTCTCGAGCGCGTCGACCAGGCTCTCAGGGCCGCGATCGAATAGACACGTTTGTGTGTCGGCCGCGGTTCGTGTAGATAGACACAAGTCGGCGGTGGATAGGGATGTCGATGAACGCGCCCGCAATCGAAAAGCCTCGCGTCCTGTTCGTCGATGACGAGCAGCGCCTGCTCGAGAGCATGGCGCTCCTGCTGCGCAAGGAATACACGGTCGAGCTGGCAACGAGTGGGCCGGAGGCCATCCGCAGGCTCGCGGATCTCCCGGATGTCGCCGTGGTCGTCTCGGATTTCCGCATGCCCCTGATGGACGGGGCTCAATTCCTCCATGAAGTCATGCAGCGCGCGCCTCTGGCCACGCGCATCCTCCTCACCGGCGAAGCCGGCGTGGACGGAGCGAAAGATGCGGTAAACAAGGGTCAGATATATCGCTTCCTGACCAAGCCCTGCCCGGTGGACCAGCTCAAGGCGGCTCTCGAAGCCGGCGTCGCCCGGCATCGGTTGGCGGTCGCGGAACGCATGGTCCTCCAGGAAACTCTGCTCGAATGCGTCGCGGCGCTCATGGAAGTACTGGCCGTGACGAATCCCGTCGCGTTCGGGCGGGCGGAGCGCATCAAGCGGATCTCGGCCGATCTCGCGCAGCGTCTCGGCAGCCGGCAGTTCTGGCAACTCGAAGCCGCGGCGTTGCTTTCGCAGATCGGTTATTTCGCCGTCTCTCAGGACCTGGCGGAAAAGGTGTACTACAACCGGACCCTGAGCAGGGAAGAGCAGCAACGCGCCGCGGAAGTCCATCCGTCGGCCATGCGGTTGCTGGAGCACATCCCGCGCCTGGAGCCGGTCATCCAGATTCTCGCGGCGCTGAATTGGAGTGATGAGTCGCTGGCGAGACTCGGTGAGGGGATGACCGCAACCGGTGCGCGCCTGCTCTCCGCGGCGCTGGATATCGACTCGATGAGGGTGCAGAACACACCTCGCGACGAAATCCTCAGGAAATTGCGGTCTCGCGAGTCTCGATACGGCGCAAGAATCCTCGGCGCATGCATCGCCAGCATCGCCGACTCGCCCGAACCGGACGCGGAGGTCACCGTGCCGTTGCGGGCCGCGAAGCCCGGCATGCGGCTCCGGCAGGAAATCAGGACGCGCAATGGCGCGTTGTTGGTTCCGATCGGCTTCGAGATCAGCGAACGGTTGCTGGCGCGCATCTCGCAAGTCGCTCCCGAAGCGCTCGATGAAATCGTGCGTCTTTCGGCGCCGGCGCCGCGCGCGTCCGGATCCTGACGAGCGGCTACGCGCCGGCAGCCGATGAGACCCGCCGCGCGCGCACGGTGCGGATGGTGTTCTCTCCGATCTGCAGCACTTCGAACGCGTACTCGCCGATGTTCACGAGTGCGCCGGTTTCCGGCAGCGTTTCGAGTTTCTCCACCAGCAGGCCGTTCAGCGTCTTCGGTCCGTCGGTAGGTAGTTGCCAGCCGAGCGAGCGGTTGATCGCGCGCACCGTCGCGCTCGCGTTGATGATGAAGGCGCCGGCCGCCTCGCGATGCACGTGTTTGTGCGTCACGGTCGCGGGATCCGTCGTGAACTCGCCGACGATCTCCTCGAGGATGTCCTCGAGCGTGACGAAGCCCTGGATATCGCCGTATTCGTCGACGACGAAAGCCATGCGACGGCGGTTGCGCTGGAAGTGGTTGAGCTGGACGGTGAGGGAGGTGCCTTCGGGCACGAAGTAGGGCTCGCGCGCGCGGGCCAGCTCGATCAGTCGTTCGCGCGTCAAGGTGTCGCGCGCCAGTTCCTGCGCGACGCGTTTCATGTGGATGATGCCGATGAGGTTGTCGAGCTCACCCTCGTGCAGCGGCAAACGCGTGTGCGGCGTCTGACGGAGCTGGTCGAGAATGTCCTCCCAGTTGTCCTCGACGTTGATCGAGTTGATCTCCTGGCGCGGGATCATGATGTCGTTCACGGTGACGTGCTCGAGATCGAGGATCGACAGCAGCATCTGCCGGTGGCGCGTCGGGATCATCGGGCCGGCCTCGGCGACGACGGACCGCAATTCATCCGGCGACATGGCCTGTCCGCTTTCGCTCACGGGCTTCACGCCGAACAACCGCAGGAACGCATAGGCGGCCTTGTTGGCGAACCAGCTGAAGGGCGTCATCAGGAACACCAGCACCTTGTAGATGTAGGTGGATGACAGGGCCACGGGATTCGGCTTGAGGGCCGCATAGATCTTCGGCGCGAGCTCGCAGAACACGATCATGAAGACCGCGAGCACGCCGCCGGCGATGGGAATCGCATGTTCGTAACCGGTGCGCTGGGCTAACAAGGTCACGATGGACGATGCGGCGACGCTCGCCAGCGCGAGGATCACGAGGTTCGCGCCCAGCCAGCTCTCGGGTCTGCTGAGCAGCGCGTCCAGCGCCTTGGCGGTGCGCTTGCCCGCCTTCGCCGCCGCGCGGATCTTGTGGCGATTCGCCGAAAGCATCGCGACTTCGGTGCCGGAGGAAAACGCGATCAGTAGGAGCAGAACTACGAGCGCGGCGACCAGGACAGACGAGGGTGCGTTTTGCATAGGGCCGATAGCATAGGGGCTATAATCCCCGCATGGCACTTTTCGAGAACCTGACGTCGCGCCTGTCGCGCACCGTCGATTCGCTGCGCGGCCGCGGCCGCATCACCGAGGAAAACGTCTCCGAGTCCCTGCGCGAAGTGCGCATGGCGCTGCTCGAGGCGGATGTTGCGCTGCCCGTCGTCAAGGCGTTCATCGAGCGCGTCAAACAAAAGGCGCTCGGGGCCGAGGTCACGGCGAGCCTCTCGCCGGGCCAGGCGTTCGTCGGCATCCTGCACAAGGAGCTCATTGCCCTGATGCAGGGCGAGCGTGGGCGGTTCGAGCTGCGCGCGCAGCCGCCCGTCGTCGTGTTGTTAGCCGGTCTGCAGGGCGCGGGCAAGACGACCACCGCGGGCAAGCTCGCGCGCTGGCTGATGGAAGATCAGAAGAAGCGCGTGATGCTGGTGAGCACGGACATCCGCCGTCCCGCGGCCATCCTGCAGCTGCAGCGTCTCGCCGAGCAGGTGGGCGCGGGCCTCTATCCGACCGACGACAATCTTTCGCCCGCGCGCATCGCGGCCGACGCGCTCGAGGCGGCGCGCAAGGGCGTGTACGACGTGCTCATCGTCGACACCGCGGGCCGTCTGCACATCGATGCCGAGCTCATGGACGAGGTGCAGCAGATAGACCGCGCGGTGGAGACGCACGAGCGATTGTTCGTCATCGACGCGATGGCGGGCCAGGACGCGGTGAATGCCGCGCGAGCGTTCGGCTCCGCGCTCGATCTCACCGGCGTGATCCTCACGAAAGCCGACGGCGATGCGCGCGGTGGCGCGGCGTTGTCGGTGCGCGAAGTCACGGGCAAACCGATTGTGCTCGTGGGCGTCGGCGAGAAGCTCGATGCGCTCGAGCCCTTCGATGCCGAGCGCATGGCGGGACGCATCCTCGGCATGGGCGACGTCGTCGCGCTCGTCGAGCAGGTGCAGAAGCAGGTCGACATCGACGAGGCGCAGAAGCTCGCGAAGAAGGTCGCCAAGGGCAAGGGCTTCGATCTCGCCGATCTCAAGATGCAGCTCGAACAGGTGCAGAAAATGGGCGGCGTCGCGTCGCTCATGGACAAGCTGCCGGGCGCGGCGAAAGCCAATGCGACCCAGGCGGATCAGGGCGACAAGGACGTGCGCCGCCAGATCGCGATCATCAATTCGATGACGAAGAAGGAGCGGCGCAACCCGGGCATCCTGGACGGCTCCCGCCGGCGCCGCATCGCGGCCGGGGCGGGGGTGCAGGTCCAGGACGTCAACCGTCTCATGAAGCAATTCATGGACATGCAGAAGATGATGAAGAGCTTCTCGGGTGGAAAGCTCAAGCGCATGATGAATGCGTTCAAGGGCCAGGTGCCGCCAGGGTTCCCCGGCATGAAATAGGGGTGTTTCCAGGCGCTAGCGCCACGAAGGAAACGTCGCCGAAGCGGCGCCGTCCGTGAAATGGCCGCTCGAACAAGCGCTTGCGGTGGGAAACGGGCCCCTCGGGGGGTAGCCCCAAATACCCTTCCACCAAGTCACTGATTTGCGTAGAATCCGCGCTCTTTTTTGGCCGGCCGGGTTGGGCGTTTCCGACCTGGGGCCGTGAACATCTGAAGGTTTAATGACATGGTGACAATCCGTCTGACCCGCCGCGGTGCCACGAACACGCCGTTCTATCACGTCGTCGTGACTGACAGCCGCAAGCGCCAGGGTGGCAAGAGCCTGGAGCAGGTCGGTTTCTTCAATCCGAAGCCGGTGAAGAACGAGGTCGGCCTCAAGCTCGACATCGCGCGCATCGACTACTGGGTGTCCAAGGGCGCGCAGCAGTCCGAGCGCGTGAAGCACCTCGTGTCGAAGTTCCGCAAGGCGAACGCCTGATCGACCGATCACGGGCGAGGCAGCCATGGGCGGCCCCCGCCGTGTCGAAGTAGGTAGATTGGGAGCGGCGCACGGAGTGCGCGGCTGGCTGCGGGTGCAATCGTTCACCGATCCACCGCAGCGATTGTTCGAGTGGAAGCGCTGGCTCCTGCAAACGGAAGCGGGCGCGACGAGCGAAGTGAAATTGTTGGAAGCGCGGCAGCAGGGCAACGGCTGGATCGCGCGGCTCGAAGGCATCGAAGAACGCGAGGCCGCGAGCAGGTTGACCGGGCTGCTGGTGCTGGTCGATCGGGAAGAGTTGCCGCCGACCGAGGGGCGCGAACATTACCGCGCGGACCTCGTCGGATTCGCCGTGATGAACCTGGACGGCGCGGTGTTGGGCAAGGTCGATCATTTCATCGACACGCCCGGCAATGCGGTGATGGTGGTGAAGGGCGAGCGCGAGCACCTGGTTCCGGTGACGACGCAGCACCTTCTCGTCGTCAACCAGGGCGAGCGTTTGTTGACGGTGGATTGGCCAGAAGATTTTTGAACGAGGATTTTTGAGCGGGAGCGGTGACACGACTCATGCAGATAGAAGTCGTGACACTGTTCCCGGAGCTGATCCGCTCCGCGCTCGAGGTGGGTGTCGTCGGCCGCGCCGTGACGCGTGGCATCGTGAAGGTGGGTTGCGAAGACCCGCGCTCACACACGAGCGACGTGCACCGCACGGTGGACGATCGGCCGTATGGCGGCGGACCCGGAATGGTCCTGAAGCCCGAGCCGATGGCGAAGGCGATCGATGCCGCGACGGCGAGGCTGCCGGCGGGATCGCCGCGGGTGTACATGTCGGCGCAGGGCGTGCCTTTCACGCAGGCGCTGGCGAAGGAATTTGCGACGCTGCCGGGCCTGGTGCTGGTGGCGGGGCGATACGAGGGACTCGACGAACGGGTCATCGAATCGCGGATAGATAGAGAAGTATCGATTGGCGACTACGTGCTGTCGGGCGGTGAACTGCCGGCGCTCGTGGTGATCGACGCGGTGGCGAGATTGCTGCCCGGAGTGTTGGGTGATTTACGCTCAAACGTCGAGGAGTCGTTCGATGCGGGTTTGCTCGACTGGCCGCATTACACGCGGCCGGTGGAGTTCGAAGGCCGGACGGTGCCCGAAGTCCTGCAGGGCGGGCACCACGCTGATATCCAGCGCTGGCGATTGAAGCAGGCGGTGGCTCGCACCTGGGTGCGGCGGCCGGATCTGATTGCGAAGGGTGGCCTGCCGGCCGATGCGGCAAAGCTGCTCGATGAATTTCTCGCTGAACGCGAAGGTGAAGAACATGGCTAACATCATTCAACAGCTCGAATCCGCGCGCATGACGCGCAAAGTCCCCGATTTCAACCCTGGCGACACCGTCGTCGTGCAGGTGAAGGTGAAGGAAGGCGACCGCGAGCGCGCGCAGGCCTACGAGGGCGTGGTCATCGCGAAGAGCAACCGCGGACTCAACTCCTCGTTCACGGTGCGCAAGATTTCGCACGGCGAGGGCGTGGAGCGCGTGTTCCAGACCTACAGCCCCGCGATCAGCGAGATCGAGATCAAGCGCCGCGGCAGCGTCCGTCGCGCGAAGCTCTACTACCTGCGTGATCTGTCGGGCAAGGCCGCGCGCATCGAAGAGAAGGTCTAACTTCAAATTGGACGTCTGGCAGCCATGATCGGCCGTATCGCACTGGGACTGTGGCGCGGCCTGGATGGGCTGCGCAAGTTCCTGCACCTGCTGCTGTTGCTGGTGATCTTCGGCTTCATCGTCGGAGCACTGCGGACGTCCATTCCCCACATCGCGGACAACTCCGCGCTCGTCATCCAGCCGCAGGGCGAGATCGTCGAGCAGCTCTCGGGCAGTCCCGTCGACCAGGCCATCGCGCGCGCTCAGGGCGAAGGACAGGGCGAAACGCTGCTCTGGAACCTGGTCGATGCGCTGCGCGCCGCGAAGAAGGACGCGCGCATCAAGGCGGTGGTCCTCGACCTGAATTCGATGAGCGGCGGCGGTCAGCCCACGCTCGCCGAATTCGCCGCCGCGATCGACGACTTCCGCTCGAGCGGCAAGAAAGTCGTCGCGCACGCGGACGCCATGCTCCAGGACCAGTACTACGTCGCGGCGCACGCGGACGAGGTCTACATCGATCCGCTGGGCCTCATCGTCATCGATGGCTACGACCGCTACCGCATCTACTACAAGGAACTGCTCGAGAAGCTCGGCGTGACCGTCAACCTGTTCAAGGTTGGAGCGTACAAGAGCGCGGCCGAGGTCTACGTGCGTTCGGACATGTCGCCGGAAGACCGCGAGGCGAGCCTCGCGTACCTCAACGCGTTGTGGCTCAACTACCGCACCGCGGTCGCGAACGCGCGCGGCCTCAAGCCCGAGGACATCGGCGCGTATGTCGAAAACGCGGTGCCGGCGATGCTGGCCGCGAAGGGCAACGCCGCGCAGGTCGCGCTCGACGCGAAGCTGGTCACGGGACTCAAGTCCTCGCTCGACGTGGATCGCCGCATGGTCGAGCTCGTCGGCAGCGCGGATCCGGATCGCAGGCGCGACAAGGGCGCCGTCGAAGCCGCCGACCCCGGCGACGATTACAACGCGACCTATTTCGAGGACTACCTGCGCATCGTCGAAGCCGAGAAGGTGGCGCGGGGCGGCGGCAAGAACAAGATCGCCGTCATCGTGGCCTCGGGCGAAATCGTCGACGGCTCGCAGCCGCCGGGCACGATCGGCGGTGAGAGCACCTCCGGGCTGGTGCGCGAAGCGCGCCGCGACGACGACGTGAAGGCCATCGTGCTGCGGGTAGATAGCCCCGGCGGCAGCGTGCTCGCGTCGGAGCAGATCTACCGCGAAGTGCGCGCGGCGCAAAAATCGGGATTGCCGGTGGTCGTGTCGATGGGCGACCTGGCGGCCTCGGGCGGTTACTACATCGCGACGTCGGCCGACGAGATCTGGGCGCACCCGGCGACGATCACGGGCTCGATCGGCATCTTCGGAGCGGTACCGACCTTCGACGGCACGCTCGACAAGATCGGCGTCAACGTCGACGGCGTCGGAACCACGAATCTTTCCGGCCAGCTGCGCGTCGACCGGCCGCTCGGCAACGAAGCGAAGGTCCTGTTGCAGTCGATGGTCGAGCACGGATACGAGGAATTTCTCGGACACGTCGCGGAGGGCCGCAACAAGACCCGCGACCAGGTCCACGAGATCGCGCAGGGGCGCGTGTGGATCGGCACCGATGCGTTGGGCAATGGACTCGTCGACAAGCTCGGCCTGTTCGATGAAGCCGTCAAATCCGCGGCGGAGCGCGCCGGGATCAAGGACTACGACGTCGAGCGCATCGAGCCGCAACTGACGCTCGCCGAGCGCCTCGCGATGCGCGTGCGCGTGTGGTTCGCGGCCGGTTTCCTCGGCGATGTCGCGCGCCAGAATCCGCTGGCGGGCGTGTCGCGGCAGATCGAACCCGTGCAGCGGGAGCTGGAGCGCTGGTCGCGCATGAGCTCGCGCGACAACCGTTACGCCTACTGCTTCTGCGACGTGCATTAGTTCGCCGGTCCCTGGCGACGCCCATCGTCAGTTGACCTAAAGGCGTATCCATTCCGACCCCTGCCATCCGGCAGTATCGGTCGATGGCGACCGAACTCACGGAAGAGCGGGCGAGCTGGCCGCGTGTCGCAACTTACGTGGCCGGCGGGCTCGTCGGCGGGGTCGTGGGCGGTCTGCTCGTCGTCGTCGTGGTGTCCGCCCTCAAGGCGATGCTCGAAATCGTGTCCGCGCAGGACACGTGGGTGCTCATCGTCATGCCCGTTATCGGGCTCGCACTTGCCTCATTGCTGTTGAACGGCTTCGGCCGTCGCGAGCCTTCAACCTCCGGCGGAAATCGTCCGCGCCGGTCGTGGCGCTCGTGGCCGCCCGGCGCCATCCCGGCCGACATCACGGGCGACGTGCAGTCGAGCGCCGGCCGGGAAGAGCGGATGCCGTGGCGGCTCGCGCCGCTGCGACTCGGCGCGATCTTCGCGACGGTGGGTTCGGGCGCGGCGATGGGTACCGAGGCTCCGGCCGCGTACCTGGCCTCCGCGGCGGGAGCCGCCGTCTGCGATCGCGGTGAGAAATGGCGCCGACTGCTGCGTCCCGCTGCGCTCGGCGGCGGCGCGGCAGGCGTGGCCGCGTTGATGGCGATTCCGCTGGTCGGCGCCGCATACGTGCTCGAAATCGGCCGGCGCAACGGCGCGCCGTTCAGTCTCGAGCGCGTCATCGCGGCGCTGATCGGTGGCTATATCGGCTGGAAGATCAACGATGTGCTGAATCTCGATCTCATCCGGCTGGTCGTGCCCAAGGTGCCGCCGTATTCCGTGAAGGAAGGCGTGGTCACGTCGATCTGCATCGGCGTGCTCGCGGGAGCGATCACCGCGCTCGCGGCAGCGGCTATCTACCGCGCGAAGGACTGGCGTGCGCACCCGGCCGTACGCGTCGCGGTCGGTGGGCTTGCGTCGGTCGCCGCGGCCATGCTGCTGGTACACGTCGCCGGAGCCTCGGCCGCGATCGGTCCGGGCGGTGGCGCGATCGTCTGGGCCGAAAGCGCCGATGCGTTGCCGCTCACGTTGCTCGCCGTCGCGCTGTTACGCGCGGCCATCACGACCGCCGCGACCGCGGCGGGTGGCTGCGGCGGAGTGTTCGTTCCGTTTCTCGCGACCGGGGACATCGGCGGAAGGGTGTTCGCGCCGATTCTCGGCATCGGCAACGACCTGGCCGGCGCGGCCGGAGCGGCCGCGGGCATCGCGGGCGGGTATCACCTGCCGCTGACCGCGATCGCGATGGTGATCGGCGTCGGCGGTCCGCGCCTTTCGATGCTGACCTGTCTCGCCACGGTGCTGGTGGCGTGGGTGGTCGGAATGGCCGTGGCCAATGGAGTCGACCGGCTCGAACGCGCCTGGCGCGCGCGCCGACGAGCTAACTAGATTCGCGCTCCAGGGTCTCCAGGTACTCGGCCACGGCGTCGCAAGCGGGATTGCCGGTGATTCGCCGCGATACCCGCGCATAGCCGGCCGGGGTGTTCCGGTGCTCGACGTCGCGGCCTCGGACGTCGGCGCCCGCCGCGACCAGTAGTTTGGCCATGCGCAGGTTGCCGCTCCAGGCGGCGCCGTGCAGCGCCATCGCCTGCGAGCCGAAGGACGTCCGCGCGTTGGGGTTCGCGCCCTTGTCGAGCAGCCACGACACGAGCTCCGCGTCGCCGGCGTCGACGGCGCCCATGAGCACTTCGTCGTCGTGCACGATCCGAGCATCCGCGGCCGCGAGGGCGATGACCGTTTCGCGATCGCCGAGCCGCGCGAAGTCGCGCGGTCGCACGCGGGCGCCGCGTTCTTGCAGGTGGCGCACGAGTTCCCGTCCGCGCTCGCCAAGCTGCGCGAAGGTCTCGATCGGCGTGATCTTCCACGCGTCCGGCTGGTCGATCGGCGCTCCGCGCGCGAGCAGCAGGTCTATCGCCCGGGTCGTCCTGGCGAACGCAAGGAGCGAGGCGTCGCCCGGAATCCGCCTGGGCAGGGCCTTGCGGCCGCGCTTCAGCATCTCCTCAGTGCGCGCGTCGTCGCCCAGCATCAGCGCCTCGACGAGCCCGACTCGCGCGCCGCGCCGGATCAATTCATCGCACATGTACGCGTCGCCGTTCGACGCCGCGAGCATCAACGGCGACCAGTCCGAGTAACCGCGGTTGTCGCCGCGCGGGTCGGCGCCGGCCTCGAGCAGCAGGTCGAACAGTTCGCGCTGCTTGCCCTCGATCGCCATGTGCAGAGCCTGCGGTTTACCGCCCCAGTGCGGATGCGGCGCCGTTACGTTGACGATGGCGGGGAAGGCGGCGAGCGCGGCCTTTGCCGCGGCGACGTTGCCGGCGCGCACGTCGCGCAGGAATTGCGCGGCGGCCGCATCGTCGGGCACGGCGGAGGAACGCAATTGGCTGCAGTGCAGCTTCAGCTCGCGCCAGCTCGCGAAGCCGTAGTCCCGCGCGACGGCGAACTGGGCGTCCGCGAGCCTGGAACCGGGATCAAGCGTGCGCAGCTCGGCCAGCCGCTGCCTGGCGGTCTTCTTGAGCCATTCGAGATTCGGACGCGCGGGTAGCGTGGCCATCGCGCGTCGATCTGCTAGCCGGCCGTCGACCAGTCGAGAATGACCTTGCCTGACTGTCCGGACCCCATGGTTTCGAAGCCGCGCTGGAATTCCTGCACCGGGAAGTGGTGGGTGATCACCGGGGTGATGTCGAGACCGGCCTGCAGCAGCGCGGCCATCTTGTACCAGGTCTCGAACATCTCGCGGCCGTAGATGCCGCGCATGTTGAGGCCCTTGAAGATGACCTGGTTCCAGTCGATCGCGGTGTCGCCCGGCGGAATGCCGAGCAGCGCGACGCTGCCGCCGTGATGCATCGTGCGCAGCATGTCGCGAAAGGCCGAAGGGTTGCCCGACATCTCGAGACCCACGTCGAAGCCTTCCTGCATCTTCAGTTCCGTCATCACGTCGTCGATCTTTTCGCGCGTGACGTTCACGGCGCGCGTCGCGCCCATCTTCCTGGCGAGGTCGAGTCGGTAGTCGTTGACGTCGGTGATCACGACGTTGCGCGCGCCTATCTTCTTCGAGATCGCCACCGCCATGATGCCGATGGGCCCCGCGCCCGTGATCAGCACGTCCTCGCCGACCATGTTGAAGGCGAGGGCGGTGTGGGTCGCGTTGCCGAACGGATCGAGGATGCTCGCGATGTCGTCGGTGACCGCGTCGGGTAGTTTGAACGCGTTGCTCGCGGGGATGGACAGGTACTCCGCGAAGCATCCCTGCCGGTCGACGCCGACTCCCACGGTGTTGCGGCACAGGTGTCGCCGGCCCGCGCGGCAGTTGCGGCAGAAGCCGCAGGTGATGTGCCCTTCGCCCGATACGCGGTCGCCGAGCGCGAAGCCGCGCACTTCGCTGCCCATGTCGACGATGCGGCCGTAGTACTCGTGGCCCACGGCCATCGGCACCGGAATCGTCTTCTGCGCCCACGCGTCCCAGTTGTAGATGTGCATGTCGGTGCCGCAGATCGCGGTCTTGCCGATCTTGATGAGCACGTCGTTGGGTCCGACCTTGGGCTCCGGGATGTCCTTCATCCAGATGCCAGGGCGCGCTTCGCTCTTGACCAGTGCTTTCATTTGATCAACTCCAGCGCGCGGCCGACCTTGATGAAGGCGGCGAGCGCGCGGTCGAGCTGCGCATCCGTGAGGCCGGCGGACATCTGCGTGCGGATGCGCGCCTCGCCGCGCGGAACGACGGGGAAGGAGAATCCGATCACGTAGACGCCTTCGGCCAGCAGCAGGTCGGCGAACCGCGCGGCGAGTGCCGCGTCGCCGATCATGACCGGGATGATGGGGTGATCGCCGGGCAGCAGTTTGAATCCCGCGTGCTCCATTCCCTCGCGGAATTTCTTCGCATGCCGGAACAAGGTCGCGCGCAGCTCCGGCACGTTCTCCACCATGTCGAGCGCGCGCAGCGTGACCGCCGCGACCACCGGTGGGATGCTGTTCGAGAACAGATAGGGGCGCGAACGCTGTCTCAGCCACGCGATCGCGCCGGCGCGGCCGCTCGTGTAACCACCGCTGCCGCCGCCGAGCGCCTTGCCGAACGTGCCGGTGAGGAAATCGACGCGACCCATGACCCCGCAATGTTCGATCGAGCCGCGGCCGTTCGCGCCCAGGAATCCCGTTGCGTGCGAGTCGTCGACCATCACCAGCGCGTTGTATTCGTCCGCGAGATCGCAGATCTCGCGCAGGGGCGCGATGCTGCCGTCCATCGAGAACACGCCGTCGGTGGCGATGAGTCGCGTGCGGCAGTCCTGCGTGTCCTTCAGGTGCTGCTCGAGCTCCGCGAGATTGCGGTTCGCGTAACGCAGCCTTCGCGCCTTGCAGAGCCGGATGCCGTCGATGATGCTGGCGTGGTTCAGCGCGTCCGAAATGATGGCGTCCTGTTCGCCGAGCACGGTCTCGAACAAACCACCGTTCGCGTCCCAGCAGGAGGAATAGAGGATGGTGTCCTCGGTGCCGAGGAACTTCGACAGCGCCGCCTCGAGCTGCTTGTGCGCCGTCTGCGTGCCGCAGATGAAGCGCACCGACGCCATGCCGTAGCCGTAACGGTCGATGGCGCGGTGCGCGGCTTCGCGGATGTACGGATGGTTGGCGAGGCCCAGATAGTTGTTAGCACAGAGGTTGATGACTTCCGTGTCGTTGGCGCGGATCGAGCCGGCCTGCGGGCTCGCGATCACGCGTTCGGTCTTGAACAGGCCCTGCTGGCGCAGTTCCTCGAGCTGGGCATCGAAACGTTGGTAGAAGGCGGTATCCACGCGGCACCGTCGGGTAAATGGGATTGACCGGAATTATACTGGCCGCCGCCATGGGGCATTCAGACGAAAACGAACACTTCGAGGGCGGCGGGGATTCGCTGCGCATCGACCGCTGGTTGTGGTGCACGCGCCTGTTCAAGTCGCGTTCGCTGGCAGCGGAGGCCGTCGCGGGTGGCAAGGTGCATCTCAACGGCCGCCGGGTGAAGCCCGCGCAGCCGGTGCGGGTCGGCGACAGGCTCGCCATCACGCGGCCGGGGTTCGAATTCGAATGCGAGGTGCTCAAACTCCCGGAGCGGCGTGGAGCGGCGCCGATCGCCCAGGCCTGTTACGCCGAGACGGACGCGGCCCGCGTCGCGCGCGAGAAATACGCCGAGCAGTCGCGCCTCGCGTCCGCCTTCGCTCCACGTTCGCTGGAGAAGCCTGACAAACACGGACGCCGCGAGCTGCGCCGCCTGCGCGGCCGGGACTGACCAGTCGATGAGCACGACCGTCCACCGCGCCAACCGGCTCTTCATCTTTCTCGCGGGATTCTTCCTGACCAACGCGCTGCTGGCCGAGTTCGTGGGCGTGAAGATCTTCTCGTTCGAAGATACGGTCGGCGCCGAGCCGTTCCATTGGTCGCTGTTCGGCATCCAGGGCACGCTGAACTTCACCGCCGGTGTGCTGCTATGGCCGTTCGTGTTCATCATGACGGACGTCATCAACGAATACTTCGGCGTACGCGGCGTGCGGCTGATCTCGTGGATGGCCGTGTTCTTCATCGCGTACGCGTTTTTCGCGGCTTACGCCGCGATCTCGCTCGCGCCGGCGACATTCTGGGTGGACGTGAACAAGGATCTCGGCGTGCCCGACATCCAGAAGTCCTACGCGCTGATCTTCGGCCAGGGACTGTGGACCATCACGGGTTCGATCACGGCGTTCCTGATCGGCCAGCTCATCGACGTCGCGATCTTCCATCGCATCCGGCGCATCACCGGCGAGCGGTTCGTGTGGCTGCGCGCGACGGCGTCGACCGCGGTCTCGCAGCTTCTCGACAGTTTCATCGTGTTGTACATCGCGTTCGTGATCGGCCCGCAGAAGTGGTCGATCTCGCAGTTCCTCGCGGTGGGCACGGTCAACTACGTGTACAAGATGGCCGCGGCGATCGCGCTCATTCCGCTGCTGTACATCTCGCGCGGCGCGATCCGGTCCTACCTGGGACACGGCGAGGCGGAACGCCTCCGCCGCGAGGCAGCGGCCGCCTAGGTCAGCGGACGCTCCATGATCGCCACCGCGCCATAGGTCTGACCGCTGGCGTTTGTCTGCGGCAGGATTTCACGCAATCTCCAGCCGCTTCGTGCCTCGGAGTTGAGCGATGCCGCGATATCGGGCAATCCCGGACTCACCAGGCCCATCTTGAAGGGCATGACCACCGTCTTGTATTCGAACTTGGCCATCTGTGTCTCCGGTTTCATCTTGAAGTCATCGAGTTCGGCTTCGAGCGCGGCGGCGATGGCTTTCATGGTCTGCAACGATGCCGTTCCCAGGTTTTCCACGCGTTGAATCGTGCGCAGGTTGAGCCCGGCGGCGGTCGCCAGTTCGTCCTGCGACCAGGAACTCTTCTTGCGGAATTCGACGACTCGTTCGGCATTGACTTGCATGACGTCCTCGCTGCGCGTTCGAGCACTCGCCGGAGCAGTCTGAAGGTATGCGTCGCACGCGGTTACGAATCGCGTACGACAGCGATACGACAGTAATACGACAGCGCGGGAAATGCGACGATTCAATCGAGAGGATCGCCGCTGGTCTCGCCCTTGCGGATGCGGCCGTCCTTCGCTTCCGCCACCGGATTGCTGCCCGGATCGCGCAGGTTTCCCCAGCCGAATAACATGAGCATGGCGCCGACGGCCTGGAGTCTCTTTCCGGGACGTTTCGAACGACGGATCAGTACGGCAAGACCCCAACCCAGCAGGATCGTGGTCAGGACCAGCGACGCGGCGACGAGACCGGTTCCGAGATTGTCCATCGCGTCGCTCCGGTAGTTAGCGGGCCGCCCGGCGCCACCTGGCGGGCTAATTCATCAGCGCGGCCAGGCGGGTCAATTCAACAGCGCCGCCAAGCGGCGACGCCATCCGCCCACGCGCTCATCGTTCGCCGGCAGCAGCGCGAACGCCTGCAGCAGATCCTCGCGGCCCGCGCGGGTCGCGAACGTGCGATCGCCCTGCATGCGCGCAAGCAGCGTTTCGATCGCGGAGTCGACACTGCCGCCGAGCATCGAGCGCGCCGCGCTTGCTCGCTCGGCATCGCTGCGCGCGGCCTCTTCGGTCGCGAGCGAGGCGAAGTGGATCACCGAACGCACGGCGTTCGAGGCCGGATCGCTTTGCGCCACCGGCGGAAGTTGTCCGAGCACTTTCGATGCGCCGACCACGTCGCCGGACAATGCGAGATAACGAGCGAGGTCGCGCCGCGCGTCGAGGTTTGCGGGATCGGTTTCCGCGACCTCACGTAATCGCGCGACCGCGGCGGCGTAGTCGCTCTTTTCGGCGAGCTGCCTCGCCGCGGCGACCTGTGCTTCCGACGCGCGCGGCAGATGGGGCTCGAGGAAACTGCGGACCTGCGCGAGGGGCAGGGCACCCACGAACTCTCCGACCACGCGCCCGCCGCGGAACAGTTTGACTGCGGGGATGCTGCGGATCTGGAACTGCTGCGCCAGATCCTGGTTCTCGTCGGTGTTCACCTTGACGACCTTGATCCTGCCCTGCTGCTCCGTGGCGACCTGGTCGAGCACGGGCCCGAGCATGCGGCAGGGTCCGCACCACGGCGCCCAGAAATCGACGAGAACGGGTTGCGACGCCGAGGCGTCGAGGACTTCCTGGGGAAACGATGCCGTCGTGACGGCGGTGACTGATGAGCTCATGGCCTCGCCTATGGGTGCTGGGCCCGGGTTATTCAACGGGGCCGCGTCCTGCCTTCTCGCTATACCAGTAGAATTTCACGTCATGCAACACTTTCCCCCGCTGGATCGCCCGAATTCCGTCGCCGCGGCGATCAACAAGCAGTATCTGGCCGACGAACAAACCCTGGTCCGCGAACTGGCGGACCACGCGCGTCTGCCGGACAGCGCCGCGAGAAACGTCAGCGCCCGGGCGCTCGCGCTGGTGCAGGCCGTGCGCGGCGCGCGTGGCACGGGCAGTGCGCTCGATGCCTTCCTGCGCGAATACAGCCTGGCGTCGCGCGAGGGCGTGATCCTGATGTGCCTGGCCGAGGCGCTGCTGCGCATTCCCGATGGCGAGACCGCGGACCGCCTCATCGCGGACAAGATCCCGAGCGGCGCGTGGGACGATCACCTGGGCGACAGCGAATCGCTGCTGGTCAACGCGTCGACCTGGGGATTGATGCTCACCGGGCGCGTCGTGGCGCTCGATCGCAACGAAGTCGGTGAAGCGCGCTCGTGGTATTCGCGGCTCGTCGGCAGGCTCGGTGAGCCGGTCGCGCGCGCCGCGCTCAAGCAGGCGATGCGCATCCTGGGTCACCAGTTCGTGATGGGTCGCGACATCGAAGGCGCGCTCGAGCGTGCGGCCGGCAAGGAAGAACGCGACTATCGCTATTCGTTCGACATGCTGGGCGAAGCCGCGCTGACGCGCGCGGACGCCGAGCGTTATCGCGAGAAATATTCCGCGGCCATCGCCGCGGTCGGGCGCGCGGTGGAGAAGCGCGAGTCGATCACGGCGCGGCACGGCATCTCGATCAAACTATCCGCGCTGCACCCACGCTACGAGTTCGCGCAGGTGGATCGCGTGATGCAGGAGCTCTACCCGGTGGTGGAGCAGCTGGTGCGCGAAGCGCGCGAGGCCGGTATCGGGGTCACGCTCGACGCGGAGGAAGCCGACCGGCTCGAAATCTCCCTGATGCTGGTCGACAAACTACTCGCGGGAGAGGTCACGCGCGGTTACGCGGGATTCGGGCTGGCCGTACAGGCCTACCAGAAGCGCGCCCGGCCGACGCTCGAATGGCTCATCGGCCGGCTCAAGGCGACGGATCGGCGCATCACGCTGCGGCTCGTGAAGGGCGCGTACTGGGACAGCGAGATCAAGCGCGCTCAGGAGCGCGGGCTCGCCGGCTACCCGGTGTTCACGCGCAAGGAGAACACCGACGTGTCGTATCTCGCGTGCGCGCGGCTGCTCGAAAGCGCGGGCGAGCGGATCTATCCGCAGTTCGCGACGCACAACGCGCACACGATCGCGCACGTCGCCGAAGTTTTCGGCGGCGATCCGGATCGCTTCGAATTCCAGCGACTGCACGGCATGGGCGCCGAACTCTATGACAGCGTGGTGCGGGGTCCGTGGGGCAAGTACGCCTGCCGCGTCTACGCTCCGGTCGGCGCGCACGAAGACCTGCTGCCGTATCTCGTGCGGCGCCTGCTCGAGAACGGCGCGAATACCTCCTTCGTGAATCGCATCGTCGATGCGAGTCTGCCGGCCGAGGAAGTCGTCGCGGATCCGGTGGCCGAAGTCGATGCGCTCGAGCGCGTGTCTCATCCGCGGATTCCGCTGCCGTCGGGGTTGTTCGGCAACGAACGCCAGAACTCGCGCGGCTTCAATTTCGCGGACGGGCAGGCCGTCGACGGATTGCTGCGCGAATGCGAGCGTGCGTCCGGCCACGCGTGGAGCGCGGCGCCGGTCATCGACGGGCAGACGAGAACGGGCGCGGCGAGCGCCGTCACTAACCCGGCGCGTGTCACCGAGGAGATCGGCCGCGTCGTGGACGCGGACGCGGAGGCCGTCGCGGCGGCGATCGGGACCGCCGCGCGGGCGCAGGACGATTGGGATGCGCTGGGCGGTGAAAAACGCGCGTCGATACTGGAGCGCGCGGCCACGCTGTTCGAGGACCACACGGCGGCATTGGTCGCGCGCTGCGTGCGCGAGGCGGGCAAGACGCTGCCGGATGCGATCGGCGAGGTGCGCGAGGCGGTGGATTTCCTGCGCTACTACGCCCACCGCGCACGGCGGGATTTCTCGCACGAGACGACGCTGCCGGGACCCACCGGCGAACGCAACCTGCTGCGGCTGCGCGGCAAGGGCGCGTTCGCCTGCATCAGTCCGTGGAACTTCCCGCTGGCTATCTACACGGGCCAGGTCGCCGCCGCGCTCGCGGCCGGCAACACGGTCGTGGCGAAACCGGCGGAGCAGACGCCGCTGACCGCGGCGTACGCCACCGGTCTGCTGCTGCAGGCTGGCATACCGCCGGAGACGCTGCAGTTCGTGCCGGGCGATGGCGCCATCGGCGCCGCGCTGACGGCCGATCCGCGTCTGGCGGGCGTCGTGTTCACGGGATCGAACGAGACGGCGCGGGCGATCGAGCGCTCGCTCGCCGCGCGGCCGGGCGGCATCGGCACGCTGATCGCCGAAACAGGCGGGCTCAACGTGATGCTGGCCGACAGCTCCGCGCTGGCCGAACAACTGGTGCTCGACGTGGTGCAGTCGGGCTTCAACAGCGCCGGGCAGCGTTGCTCGGCGCTGCGCATCCTGCTGCTGCAGGAGGAGATCGCGCCGCGGGTGTTGTCGCTGCTCGCCGGGTGCATGGACGAGGTCCGCGTGGACGACCCGGCGCGTCTATCTACCGACGTCGGGCCCGTCATTGACGACGATGCGCTCGCGATGCTGGAGAAACACGCCGCGTTCATCGTAAAGGGCGCTCGCTGGAGCCACCGCGCGCCGCACGGACCGAAGGACGGCCGCTTCTTCGCGCCGCTCGCGGTCGAGATCGAGTCGCTCGCGAACATGCGCGAGGTCTTCGGGCCGATCGTCCACGTGATGCGATATCGCGCGCGCGATCTCGACGCCGTCGTGGCCGCGGTCAATTCGCTCGGGTACGGACTGACGCTCGGCATCCACACGCGCATCGACGGTCTCGCGCAACGCATCGCGCGTTCGCTGCGCGTCGGCAACGTCTACATCAACCGCAACATGATCGGCGCGGTCGTCGGCGTGCAGCCCTTCGGTGGAATGGGGCTTTCGGGCACCGGGCCGAAAGCGGGCGGGCCGCACTACCTGCACCGCATGGCCACCGAGCAGACCATCACGACCAATACGGCGGCGATCGGCGGCAACGCCGGCCTGCTGTCGCTCGCGGCACGCTGACCCCTGCGGCGCCGGTGCTGCCCGTAGCACGGCGCCAGCAGATGCGCGCGGCCCAAATTGAGCACTGCGTCGCGGGGCGCGCGCGCCGGGAAGACTGGATTCCCCTACGTTTTGCCCCGTACGCGCCGATAGCGGATTGACGCATTTCGCTTCGGGGTTGGTAGGGCAATGCAGGGTCGTCAAACGCGCCGCTGGTACAACGCGATTCCGGTGACCGGGCGCTTTCACATAATGCTCGTGATCCTTCTGCTGTCGGAGGCGGTCATCGTCGGTGGCTGCCTGCGGGCGATGGATCAGCACACCGAGGCCGGCATGGATCTGGCGCAGGTCGCGTCCGTGCAGCGCGCGCTCGATCGCGCGCAGACCCTGCAGTCGCAGGGCGCGGCACTGCCGCAGGCGCCCGGGACGCCCGGCGCCGCCGAATTTCCGCGCGCGCTGCGTGCGCAATTCGACGCGATCTGGGCATTGCCCGCGTCTCCCGAAGTCAGATCGATCACCGACACGCTGCGTCAGCCGGCGATCCAGTATCTCGAGGCCATCGAAACTCGGGCTCTCACCGGCGCGGGCGGCGGCGCGGACTGGGCGTTCGCGAACATCGAGCCGCGCCGCGCGGCGCTCGAGACCGCGTTGGCCGAGGCGATGGAGCGCATGCGCGGTGTCCTGCATCGCATGGAAACGCGGGTCATCGCCGAGGCCAACCGTTCCGGTGTCGTTACGGCGTGGGTGATCGGTGGCGGATTGCTGGCGGCGGGCATCGTCATCGCCGTGTTCCTGTTCATCGCGAATTCGCTGCAGAAGTCCATCCACTCGGTCGCGGAAGTCGCGCAGGCGCTGGCCGCGGGCGACATGGACAACCGCTGCGACGTGTCGGGCGACGACGAGGTGAGTGGCCTGGCGCGCATGGTCAATCTGCTCGCGGACACCATGCAGGGCATGTTGACGCGCCTGCGCAGCGAGGCGGGGCGCAGCGCGTTCAGCAACCAGCTGGTCGAAGCGCTCGAAATGGCCGACTCGGAGGCGGAGGCCGATCGCGTCATCGCGCGCGCGATGGGCGCGATCTCGGAAGTGCACCCGATGGAATTGCTGCTCGCGGATTCGTCGCGGGCGCATCTCGAACGCGCCTGCGTGCATCCCAAGACCGGCTCGCCCAACTGCTCGGTCGATTCGCCGTACAGCTGCATCGCGGTGCGCCGCGGGCATCCGCAGATATTCCCCGACGCCGAGGCGCTCAACGCCTGCCCGAAGCTGCTGGGCCGCATGGGTGGGGCGTTGTCGGCGGCCTGCGTGCCCGTCAACTTCATGGGTCGCGCGCTCGGCGTGTTGCACGTCGCGGGCGCGAAGGGCAAACCACCGAACGCGGAACAGATCGCGCAGCTCACGGCGCTCGGCGTGCACGCCGGCAATCGCATCGGCACGTTGCGGGCGTTCGAGCGCTCGCAGCTCCAGGCGAGCACCGACAGCCTGACGGGTCTCACCAACCGGCGCGTGGCGGAGGAAGTGCTCGCGAATCTGCTCGCGGTCGATTCGGCGTTCGCCGTCGTCATGGCGGATCTCGACTTCTTCAAGCGACTCAACGACACGATGGGGCACGATGCGGGCGATCGCGCGCTCAAGCTGTTCTCGGACACCGCGCGCGGCGTGGTGCGCGACCGCGATCACGTGGTGCGCTGGGGCGGCGAGGAGTTCGCGCTGCTGTTGCCGGGCGCGAGCGCGGAGCGCGCGCTCGAGGTGGTGGGAAGATTGCGCGCCGCGCTGGCGCAGGCGCATCTCGTTTCGGGGACGCCGATCTTCACCGCCAGCTTCGGCATCGCCGATTCGACGATGGCGCGCGACCGGGAGGCGTTGATCCGGCTCGCCGACGAGGCGCTGTATCGTTCGAAGCAGGCGGGCCGCGATTGCTGCACGGTAGCGGATCCGCTGCTCGTAGGCCCGTCCGCGCTGCGGCGCGAGCGCGACCAGGGCGCGGTCGTGGACATCGCGCAGGTGGCGCGCAGCGGCTGATCGTCAGTGGGGGTTTTTCCCCACTTTTTACACCGGCACCTAATCCCCACCGGTGGGGGGGCGGACTTCGCAGGTGAACTTGTCGGTGCGCCATTCGACCTGTGCCGACGTGCCCTTGACGAGGAAGCTCACGTCCGGCGCGACGAACTTCGTGCCCTTGGCGCCGGGCTCGGACCACGCGATCACGGTCTCACTACCGCGCTGCAGACGCGCGCTCGCGGGCTCGGTGTGAAAATACTTCGCGACGATGGGGTCCGCGCGGTTCGCGCAGTCGAACGTGTAGGGTCCGCGCGAGGGCACGAGCTCGTAAAGGGCCTGCAGCTCTCCGATGCGCGATTGATAGGCCCGCCCGACGCAGGCCTGCATCGCCTCGCCATCCTTCGAGCACGCGTCGCGGGTCCGGGTCCAGGCGTCCTGTTCGGCGCGCAATGCCTTCCTTTCCTTTTTCGCCTTCGAGAACGCGCCGCGATAAACCTCGTCCAACTTGCGGTCGAGCGCGGCGAGATCGGCGTCCTTGCAGATCAGCGCCTGGACGTCGCCCTGCGCCTTGCGGCAGTCGAACGCGGGTCCTTCGGCGGCGGCGGCGAGGAGGGGCAGCAGGGCAATGGTAGTCAGTACGATGCGTCGCATCTCAGCTCCCGAAATCGAAGAAACGGCGCGGCGAGTCGCGTTCGGTGTCGCGCACGCAGCGCCGGTCGATAAGTTTCCAGCTCGCGCAGTCCACGGTCATGGTGAGCGTGCCGCAGGTCGGCAGGTCGTTGGTCACGGCCTCGGGCGCGAGCGAGATCGCGGCGGCCGATATTCCCGGATTGTGGCCGATGACCATGAGATGACCGATACGCGGTCCGGTCGCGCGTATGGTCTCGATGATGTATTCGCCGTCGGCCAGGTAGAGGGAATCCTCGGCCTGCAGCCGGCGCGCGGCGACGCCGAGCACCTTGGCGAACGTCGCGGCGGTTTCGCGCGTGCGTACGGCCGCGCTCACGAGGATCAGCTCCGGCACGAGAGCGCGTTCCTGGAATCGCCGCGCCATCTCGCTGGCCTCGCTGTGTCCCTTGCGGCTGAGCGGCCGCTCGAAGTCGCGAATGCTCGCGTCCTGCTCCGCGTTGGCGTGGCGGACCAGCGTCAGCCGCTGCGGCTTGTCAGTGGTCAAGGCCGTATCTCGATGCGACCGGCGGACTCGCGCACCTCGAAGATCCGCAGAGGCTCGTAGGCGGGAGGGGACAGCGCATCGCCGGTGCGCAGGCAGAAGCGCGCGCCGTGGCGTGGACAGGTGATTTCCGAATCCTCGATCGGGGCATCGTCGAACGGCGCGTCGTCGTGGGTACAGCGGTCCTCGAAGGCGTAGAGGTTGCCATTAACCCGTGCGACGCGCACGCGGTAGCCGTCGACTTCGCCCTCCAGGCGCTGCGTGGCGACGAGTTCCTCCGCGCTACCGATATCGACCCAGTCGGACATGATGTTAGGAGTTTACCGGGTCGTCAGAACATTCCGGTCTGCAGGCGCGCCGCCTCGGACATCATCGACTGGTTCCAGGGCGGATCGAACACCAGCTCCACGTTGGCCGTCGCCACCGTGGGGATGATCTCGAGTTTCTGCTTGATGTCCTGGACCAGCACGTCACCCATGCCGCAGCCGGGTGCCGTGAGCGTGAGGCGCACGTCGATCGCACGGGCGCCATCCGGCTGGACGCTCACCGTGCATTCGTAGATCAACCCGAGGTCGACGATGTTGATCGGAATCTCAGGGTCGTAGCAGGTCCGCAACTGGTCCCACGCGATGGCGAGCACGTCGTCCTCGGTGGCGTTGGGCGGCAGTTCGGGTGGTTTGACCACGTCCTTGCCGATCGCGTCGGCATCCGCGCCCGCGAGCCGGAACAGGTTGCCTTCCATGTACAGCGTGAAGCTGCCGCCGAGCGCCTGCGTGATGAAGCCCGACTGGCCGGACTTGAGCTCGATCTCGATGCCCGCCGGGACCATCACGGCCTTGACGTCGCGTTGCAGGACGAACGGTTCGTTGTCGTAGGTGCGCATGTGGGAATTCGACCTATCTATTCGGTCTGCACCGTAGCCGGGCTGCGTTCGAGCGCGGCGTTGAGCGTGTGCCAGGCGAGGCTCGCGCACTTCACGCGCACGGGAAACTCGCGCACGCCGGACAACGCGGCGAGTTTGCCGAGGTCCTCGGGCACCGGTGCGTCGTGTCTCGTGAGCACTTCGTGGATCTCGTTGAAGAGGTGTGCGATCTCGGAGCGTCGTTTGCCCTTGACGGCCTCGCACATCAGCGACGCGGACGCGACGGAGATCGCGCAACCCTTGCCGTCGAAGCGCAGGTCGCTGACGCGGTCGCCGTCGAGCCGCAGCGTGACGTGCAGTCGGTCGCCGCACAGCGGGTTGTGCCCGTCGGCGGACGAGTCCGCGGGGTCGAGACGACCGAACAGCCGCGGGCTCTTGTTGTGATCGAGGATGACCTCGCGATACAGATCCTTGAGGTCCATCAGCCCCGCTCCATCAGAGAAATACCTCGTGAGCCTTGCCCAGCGCCGCGACCAGCGCGTCGATGTCGGACTCGCGCGAGTAACACGCGAACGACGCGCGCGCGGTGGCGGGGACGTCGAAAAATTCCATCACCGGCATGGCGCAGTGATGGCCGGTGCGTACAGCGACGCCTTCAGCGTCGAGAATCGTGCCGAGGTCGTGGGGATGAATTCCGTCGACGACGAACGAGATCACCGCGGCCTTGTCGGGCGCCGTGCCGATGATGGTGAGGCCCGGCACGCGTTGCAACTTTTCCGTCGCGAGCGTGAGCAGACGCTGTTCGTGCGCATGGATGCGCTCGATGCCGATCGATTCGATGTAGTCGATCGCCGCCGCCATGCCGATCGCGCCCGAGATGTTGGGCGTGCCGGCTTCGAACTTGAACGGCAACGCGTTGTACGTGGTCTTCTCGAAACTCACCGTGAGGATCATGTCGCCGCCGCCCTGCCACGGCGGCATGGCTTCGAGCAGCGACTCGCGGCCGATCAACGCGCCGATGCCCGTCGGTCCGTACATCTTGTGCGCGGAGAACGCATAGAAATCGCAATCGAGCGCCTTGAGATCCACTCGCTGGTGCGGCACGGCCTGCGCGCCATCGACCAGCACCACGGCGCCGCGCGCGTGCGCAAGGCGCGTGATCTCGCGCACCGGCAGCACCGTGCCGAGCGCATTCGAAACGTGCGCGCAAGCGACGATGCGCGTGCGCGGACTCATGCTTGCGGCGACGTCGTCGAGCGAAACCACGCCGCGTTTGTCCATCGGCACGGCCTTCACGACCGCGCCGGTCTGCTCCGCGACGAGCTGCCAGGGCACGATGTTCGCATGGTGCTCGAGCGCGGTGAGCAGGATCTCGTCGCCGGGCTGCAGGCGAGGACGTGCAAAGGACTGCGCGACCAGGTTGATCGCCTCGGTCGTGCCGCGCGTGAAGATGACCTCGCGGATGGAAGCCGCGTTCACGAAGCCGCGCACGCGCTCGCGCGCGTGCTCGAACATCTGCGTGGCTTCCTGGCTCAGCCGGTGGACGCCGCGATGCACGTTCGCGTGGTGCATCTTTTCGTACTCGTCCACCGCTTCGATCACGGCGCGCGGGCGCTGCGACGACGCCGCGCTGTCGAGGAACACGAGCGGCTTGCCGTTCACCTCGCGCGCGAGGATCGGGAAGTCGCGCCAGATGCGCTGCACGTCGTAAGTCGCCGGGGCGGCCTGGCTCGCGGCAACGCTCATGACCGCTCTCCCACGAGGCCGAGCGCGGAGACTTCGAGCAGCTGCTGCGAGACGAGCTGCTCGACTTCGCGGCGCAATTCCGCGGGCTCGATCTTCGACACGGCGTCTTCGATGAAAGCCCACTGCAGGAGAGACTGCGCGGTGGTGCGCTCGATGCCGCGCGACAGCAGGTAGAACAGCATCTGCTCGTCGAGCTTGCCGGTGGTCGCGCCGTGTTTGGCCTTGACGCGGTCGGTGTAGATCTC
>JAFAGC010000037.1 GCA_023423065.1 Pseudomonadota bacterium | reverse complement strand
GGCCGAGATCGTCCGCCTTGGATGGGGCACTGGCACCGTGGCATACCGGCGCATGTTCGCCGAACTACTCGTCCCGAATGCCCGGGAAGAGCAGGTCGATTGGGTCTGCGAACTGCAGCGGCGCACGACCACTCCCGAGATCGCCGCGCGGATCATGGAGGCATCCGGCGACATCGATGTCACGGAGCGGCTCGCGCAGGTGACCGCACCGACGCTGGTGCTGCATCCGCGGCACGATGCGATGGTGCCGTTCGATGAAGGCCGCCGCCTCGCGGCCGGCATTCCCGGCGCGCGTTTCGTCGAGCTCGACAGCGCGAACCACGTGCTGGTCGAATCCGAGCCGGCCTGGGACCGCTTCAAGGCGGTGGTCGGCGAATTCCTCGGCTGGCCGCGCGAACATCCGCGCCGCCGCGCCGCGGACGCCTCGGCGGCGCTTGCGGGTGACGGCGAATTCGCATCCCTTACTACCCGCGAGCGCGAGATCCTCGATCTGGTGGCCGGCGGCGCCAACAATTCCGACATCGCGGCGAAGCTCTTCATCAGCGAGAAGACCGTCCGCAATCATCTGACCGCGATCTTCGACAAGCTCGGCGTGAGCTCGCGTTCCCAGGCCATCGTCTACGCGCGGGACCGGGGTCTCGCCTCCCGGCCTCACTAGCTCCGGGACTTTTGTCCCGGGTCCCGCGGATCGAAATTGAGGCGATTGCCTCAGGCGATCGACCAGGCCCATCAACAGAATGCGCCCCCTGTCGATAAACCGGGAGCCATTCATGTTCAAACGTATTCTCGTCTTCGCGTACGGCATCGGCTGTTACGCGGTCTTCTTCGCCACCTTCCTCTACGCGCTGTGTTTCGTCGGCAATTTCGTCGTGCCGCGCACCATCGACGGCGCGCCGCAGGTGGACTTCGCGCCCGCGCTCGCGATCAACCTCGGGTTGCTGGGCGCGTTCGCCGTGCAGCACAGCGTCATGGCGCGGCCGTTCTTCAAGCGCTGGCTCACGCGTTTCATTCCCGAAGCCGCGGAGCGCAGCACCTACGTGCTGTTTTCGAGCCTCGCGCTGATCGCCTTGTTCTACGGGTGGCAGCCTCTGGGCGGCGTCGTCTGGTCGGTCGAGAGCACTCTGGGGCAGGCGCTGCTCTACGGCGCGTTCTTCACGGGCTGGCTGCTGGTGCTCGTGGCGACATTCCTGATCAACCATTTCGACCTGTTCGGACTGCGCCAGGTGTGGCTGCAGCTCGTCGGCAAACCGTATACGCACCTGAAGTTCGGCACGCCGGGTCTCTACAAGATGGTGCGCCATCCGCTGTATCTCGGCTGGCTGTTCGCGTTCTGGGCGACGCCGACGATGACCGTCACGCATCTCGTGTTCGCGATCGCGACGACCGGGTACATCCTGCTGGCGATCCGGTTCGAGGAGCGCGACCTGATCGCGACGCTCGGGGACGACTACCGCAGATACCGCGAGCGCGTGCCGATGATCATTCCGTGGGTGCGTCGATCGAACGACGTTTCCGCGAGAGTGAAGGTCAAGGCACGGGCCTGAGCCGGACGAGAGCCGGGGACGATGCCGGCTCTCGCACGTTCGGAGGTCAGCTCGCCGGCTGCAGCCCGCGCAGCGCGGTGGTGCCCAGGTAGGCGCCGACGGCGGAAATCACCAGCACGACGATGGCGCCTACGCGGACCGTCGGTTCGATCGGCAGCAGCGACACGCCGATCGCGTACAGGCCGAAAACGAGCAAGCCGATCAGGACCGCCACGAGGATGCCGAGCAGCAGATTGCGCCTTCGCATCTTCCCGGCGCGCGGCAGCAGGCGGATGAGTGCGCCGCCGATGCCGCCGATGATTCCCGCGCCCAGTGTTTCGGTGGGCGGTTCGAACGTCACCACCCGAGGGATCGCGTTGGCGTTCATCAGGCTCGCGCTGATGGTCACGGGGCCGAGACCGTCGGAGCGGAGGATGGAGCTGGCGGTGCCGGATGCGTCGAGCACGAGTTCGGCGGGTTCGAAGGTTGCGCGCGGTGTCCCGGTCAGCGTGACCTTGCGTCCCTCGGGATCCGGCACGCCGATAACCGTGACGGCCACCGGCGTCGTGCCGAGCCCGTATCCCTGGATCACATCGTTCGTCGTGTGCACGATGATCGTCGGAGCCACGGGTATCGCGAGCGACATGACATCCTGGGAGTAGGTAGTCAGGATGCGCACGTTCGCGGCATTGGCGACTTCATCGAACGAATCGAGCGACACCTGCAGCTTCAGGTACGGCGGGCTCGTGTTCGTGACCCTCAGCTCCTGCGGAGAGACATACGATTCGAGCACCTGGAAGATCACGGGTGCGGAAAGCTCCGTGGGATCGCGGTTTTCGCCGATCGGCGCGACGCCCACGAAAATCGAACCGAGGAATTTCTTCTCGGTGGTCGAGTACTTCAGCCGATCGCCGAAGAATACGTACGGCTTGAATTGCACCTCTTCGCCCTCGCGGGAGAGGACACGTACGACTCCCGGAACCGTCGCGATCGGCTGATCGCCGGCGAGCTGTCTGACCGTCGGCTCGACCAGAGTCTTGATCTGGGATTCGAGCTGCGGTGTAACGGCTGCGTAGTAAAGCCTTCCAGGCTTCATGGAAGGCGCGGGCGCGGCGGGAGCTTCCCCCCGCTCGCCCACGGTTCCGGCAGGTGAAGTCACCCGGTCTGCCACGTCCGTCACCTCGGTACGCACCGCGTCCGCGGGGATGCCCGCGGCCCGGTTCGTCGGGACCTCCGCGACGGGCACCTTCGATATGGCGCTTTTGAGCTCCTTGAATTCGGTGGTCTGCTTCTTGAAGGTCTGGGCCGCTCCCTGCGCCAGCGCAGGGGTGTCGCAGTAGAGGGGGGCCATGACTGCGGCACATATGGCCAAGGTCCACCCTGGCAGGCCTAGGGGATCGCGCCTTTTTCTGTTCATTTTCGGCACTCCTTTGATGACTTCTGTCGCCATCCGGTCCATGGTCTCACCCCCATTGGGGCCGCGCTGGGAGATCCGGATTTGCGGCGGCGCAACATGCGTTGACACCCCCCAGTCACATACCTAGAATCGCCGGCCTTTATCGCCCAGCCCCCAACCGGGAAGGGCGGAAATCGCGGACTCAAAAATACCGGGCCGTCCCATCAAACGGCCCGGTTTTCTTCGTCCGCACGGATATCTAACTGGAGCAAGCATGGCCACAACGAGCCAGTTGATCGCGAACCCGCGTCGCGTCAACAAAGAGAAGACGAAGGTTCCCGCGCTCGGCGCGTCACCGCAGAAGCGCGGCGTTTGCACGCGCGTGTACGCGACGACCCCGAAGAAGCCGAACTCGGCAATGCGCAAGGTCGCGCGCGTGCGCCTCGTCAATGGTTACGAAGTTTCTTCGTACATCGGCGGCGAAGGCCACAACCTCCAGGAGCACTCGGTGGTGCTCATTCGCGGCGGCCGCGTCAAGGATCTTCCCGGCGTGCGTTATCACACGGTGCGCGGCACGCTCGACTGTGCCGGCGTCAACAACCGCAAGCAGGGCCGTTCGAAGTACGGCGCCAAGCGCGCGAAGAAGTAAGGGCCTAACAAATGTCACGTCGTACAGCAGCCCCCGTCCGCCACATCCTGCCGGACCCGAAGTTCAACAACGAGATGCTCGCCAAGTTCATGAACGTGGTGATGCAGAGCGGCAAGAAGTCGGCCGCCGAACGCATCATCTACGGTGCGATCGACCGCATCGTCGAGAAGACCGGCAAGCAGGGCCCGGACGCCGTGGCAATGCTCACGACCGCGCTCGACAACGTGAAGCCGGTCGTCGAAGTGAAGTCGCGCCGCGTCGGTGGCGCCACCTACCAGGTTCCCGTCGAAGTCCGCGCGCAGCGTCGCCAGACGCTCGCGATGCGCTGGCTCATCGAAGCCGCGCGCGATCGCAGCGAGAAGTCGATGGCGTTCCGCCTCGCGCACGAGCTCATGGATGCGGCCGAGAACCGCGGCGCCGCCGTGCGCAAGCGCGAAGACACGCATCGCATGGCCGAGGCCAACAAGGCGTTCGCTCACTACCGCTGGTAAGCAGTTTGCCCCGGTAGATAGTTCATGCCTCGAAGTACGCCCATAGAACGCTACCGGAACATCGGGATTTCCGCGCACATCGACGCCGGAAAGACCACGACGACCGAGCGCATCCTTTTCTACACGGGCGTCTCCCACAAGATCGGTGAAGTCCATGACGGCGCGGCCGTCATGGACTACATGGAACAGGAACAGGAACGCGGCATCACGATCACGTCCGCGGCGACCACCTGTTTCTGGAAGGGGATGGACAAGCAGTTCCCCGAGCACCGCATCAACATCATCGATACGCCCGGGCACGTCGACTTCACGATCGAGGTCGAGCGCTCCTTGCGCGTGCTGGACAGCGCGGTCGCGCTGTTCGATTCCGTCGCCGGCGTGCAGCCGCAGTCGGAGACCGTGTGGCGGCAGATGAACCGCTACAACGTGCCGCGCATCGCGTTCGTCAACAAGATGGACCGCGCCGGCGCCAACTTCCTGCGCGTGGTGGAGATGATCCGCTCGCGCCTGCGCGCGAATCCCGTGCCGATCCAGCTGCCGATCGGCGCCGAGGACGCGTTCGAAGGGGTCGTCGACCTCATCAAGATGAAGGCTATCTACTGGGACATGGAAACCCAGGGGATGAAGTTCGAGTACCGCGAGATCCCGGCCGAGTTGAAGAGCCTTTCCGAGGAATACCGCGCGAAGATGATCGAGGCGGCTGCGGAGGGCGACGACGCGCTCACCGACAAGTACCTCAACGACGCCGCATCGCTCACCGACGACGACATCAAGCGCGGCCTCAAGGCGCGTTCGATCAAGAACGAGATCGTGCTGTGCATGTGCGGCACGGCGTTCAAGAACAAGGGCGTGCAGGCGCTGCTCGACGCCGTCATCGAATTCATGCCGTCGCCGGTCGAGATGCCGCCGACCCATGGTCTTTCGGAGCGCGGCGAAACCATCACGCGCAAGGCGTCCGACGATGCACCGTTCTCCGCGCTGGCGTTCAAGATCCTCAACGATCCGTTCGTCGGCAACCTGACCTTCTTCCGCGTCTACTCGGGCACGCTGAATTCCGGCGACACGGTGTTCGTGCCTTCCAAGTCGAAGAAGGAACGCATCGGACGTTTGTTACAGATGCACGCCAACGAGCGCAGCGAGATCAAGGAAGTGCGCGCGGGCGACATCGCGGCCGCGGTCGGTCTCAAGGACGTCTACACGGGCGACACGTTGAGCGATCTCGAGAAGGTCATCACGCTCGAGAAGATGAACATTCCGGTTCCGGTGATCTCGGTCGCCGTCGAGCCGAAGACGCAGGCCGACCAGGAAAAGATGAGCCTCGCGCTGCAGCGCCTCGCGAAGGAAGACCCGTCGTTCCGCGTGCATACGGACGAAGAATCCGCGCAGACGATCATCTCCGGCATGGGCGAGCTGCACCTCGAAATCATCGTCGACCGCATGCGGCGCGAGTTCAAGGTCGAGGCCAACGTCGGCAAGCCGCAGGTCGCGTATCGCGAAACCATCCGCGGCACGGTCGAAAGCGAAGGCAAACACGTCAAGCAGTCCGGCGGCCGCGGCCAGTACGGACACGTGTGGCTCAAGATCGAGCCGAACGAGCCGGGCAAGGGCAACGAGTTCATCAACGGCATCGTCGGTGGCTCGGTCCCGAAGGAATTCATTCCGGCCGTGGAAAAAGGCATCAAGGAAGCCGCGGACACGGGTGTCATGGCCGGTTATCCCGTCGTCGACACCAAGGTCACGCTGTTCGACGGTTCGTACCACGACGTCGACTCGGACGAGATTTCGTTCCGCATGGCCGCGATCTTCGGCTTCAAGGACGGCTTCCGTAAGGCGAAGCCGGTGATCCTCGAGCCGATCATGAAGGTCGAGGTCGTGACTCCCGAGGAATACATGGGCGACGTGATCGGCGATCTGAATCGCCGCCGTGGCCAGATCCAGGGCATGGAAGACACGCCGGCCGGCAAGACGGTCACGGCGGAAGTGCCGCTTTCGGAAATGTTCGGTTACGCGACCAACGTGCGCTCGATGAGCCAGGGCCGCGCGACCTTCACGATGGAATTCTCCAGGTACATGGAAGTCCCATCACACATTGCTGATGGAATCATCAACCGCTAGTGGCCAGCGCCACGCTAGTTAGAGAGTCATAAATTCAGGAGCCCTTGTCATGTCGAAGGAAAAGTTTGAACGCACCAAGCCGCACGTGAACGTCGGCACGATCGGTCACGTCGACCATGGCAAGACCACGTTGACGGCGGCGTTGACGAAGGTGATGGCGGAGACGAACGGCGGCTCGTTCATGG
>JAFAGC010000025.1 GCA_023423065.1 Pseudomonadota bacterium | reverse complement strand
TGTTGCGCCACGTATTGGGGCGCGGGGCGGTGCCGGCGCGGCCGGCGCCGCGCCGCCGGGAAACGGGGCAGACTTGAGCCTGTCCCCTGGCCAAGGGGGACAGATCTGAGAATCTGTCCCCGGGTGGATGGCCGCCTCAGTCGTTCAACCAGATCCAGCGCAGGATCTCCGGCAGCAGCGCGCCACCGTGCTGATCCGAATGCGCGCCGTCGCCCCAGTTGTGCCTGACCTCGTACCGCGTGCCGAGAGTGCCCGCGCGGTCCGCCCTGGCGTTCGCGTACTCGAACGCCGACAGCATCTGCTGGTTCGCGAGGAACCAGTTGCCGTGTTCGTTCGAGAGGTCCTTGTCGCCGTCCTGCAGATAGATCCGGATGGGCTTGATCGGATTCTTGCGGATCAGGGTTGGGTAGAGATCGCCGCCCGGGATCATCGGTTTGCCGTCCGCCGCCGGGGAATAACCGATCGACGTGTAGCTGCCGATCATGCTGATGACGCGGCGGAAGTAGTCGGGCCGCTGCCAGGCCGCCGTGAAGGCCGCGATCGCGCCGCTCGACGTGCCGCCGATCACGCGTTTCTCGGGATCGTTCGTGAGGCGGTACTTCTTGCCCACCTCGGGCAGCAGTTCGTCGATGAGCATGCGCGCGTAACGATCGTCCAGCGCGTCGTATTCGTTGCGACGGTTGTCGGGATTGCTCATCCCGAGATTGGTCGGGTAGGTCTCGCTGAGATTCCCGGGCGTGACGAACACGCCGATCGTCACGGGCATCTCGCCCTTGGCGATCAGGTTCTCCATGGCCTGGGGGATGCGCAAACTACCTTGCGGATTCGTCGCGCGCTGGCCGTCCTGGAACACGAGCAGGTTAGCGGGCACGGGCTTCTTCTCGTCGTACTGCGCCGGCACGTAGATCCAGTACTGGCGCACGGTGCCCGGAATCACCTGGCTGTGGAATTCGAACGGACCCTCGAGCCGTCCCTTCGGCACGCCCGGCTGCGGCAGCGAATCCGGCATGAACGGGTATTCGCCCGGCCGGCGCATCGCAGGCTTCGCGCCCTCGGCGAACTTGCAGTCCTCCGGCACGTGTTTGACGTAGTAGCTCTTGTAGTTGGTCGCATTGCGATCGGTGCAGCCCGCGAGATCGAGCAGCTCGACCCTGCGGAAGTCGATCGGGTGCGATTCGCTCTGCAGCGAGATGTAACCGCTCTCGATGAGCTTGCCGTCGGGCTTGGTCGTGGTGTCGTAGTTGTCGACCACGCCGCCGCCGAACTGCGGCATCGAGTATTCGAGCACCTTCTCGCCGTTGACGTAGTGCGTGATCGTGCCCGCGCCGTGTACGACCAATTCCGCCCGCACCCACTGGTCGCCGTCGAAGGTCTTCGACTTCGAATTGAGGCAGTGCTCTGGGTAGATAGTCCCCTCGTACACGACTTCGGTGCCGGGGCTGCACATGTTCGCGGTGGGACGCGACGTACCGTCGCCCTTGCCGCCGAGGAACTGCGCCTCGATGGAGATCGGGAACGTCTGGTCGCGCGGCATCGTGCGCGGATCGGGCGAATGCAGCATCGCGCCCGAGTTGCGGAACGCCCACGCGCCCGGATGGCCCGGCGCCTGGTCGCCGACGAAGCGGTACTCGACCCGGAGCTTGTAATAGGAGTAGGGCGTCTTCCAGAAGAGATGGCCGAACTGCCCGTCGAAGCTCTTGTACTTGTCGTAGCGCACCTTGAGCAGGCCGTCCTCGACGCGGAACGTGTTCGCGTGGTTCTCGCCCAGCGCGTGCTTCGCGATCTTGGGCGTCCAGCCGGTCAGGTCCTTGCCGTTGAACAGCGTGATCCATTCTTCGGCGTCCGCGGCCGCGGGTGTCTGTGCGTTGCCCGTCTGCGTGCCGGCGAATGCGGCAGTGAACAGCAGGGCGATTGCGAGGAGTGCATTCTTCATCTTCATTCCTGTCGTGCGTAAGGACCGAGCACGGTGCCGACGAATCCTCCGGCGACTTCCGTGCTCAGCAGGGAGCCATCGTCGTTTTCGCGCACCGGCTGCCAGCCCTGTCCGATGTCGTAGTAGAAGGAGTAACGGTCGCGCGCGCCGCTGATGCGCAGGTCGATCCACGGCGCCGGCGGCAGCAGGCTGGATACGACGGTTTCGAGGTCCTTGCCCGAGCGGCGTTCGAGCGACACGCGCACTCCGTCGTGCATGCGGCGGACGTTCAGGAAGTACCAGTGAGTCTCGTTCTGATACGCCGCCAGTCCCGCCGATACCTGGCGGGACGCGGGCAGTACGAGCCGCGTCGACGCATCGAACGTGAGGTGTTGCTGGCGCCGGGCGAGGAACGAAGGATTGCTCTTTTCGTCGAGACGTGTGAGCTGCGGATGGATCTCGAGCGTTCCGTTGCGCAGCGTCATCCACGTCAGCTTGGGAACGTGCACCTGGAGCCACTCCGGTCCGAGCTTCGCTCCGTCGAACTCGTCGCGTTTCGTGAAGTTGCCGGACAGCGGGTCGCCCGTGCCCGTCATGTTCTTCGGCCCCGCGACGGTAGTTGGAATGGGCTTGCCGGCTTCGAGGATCACGGGCCAGCCGTCCTTCCACGTCACGGGCAGCAGGAAGGTCTCGCGGCCCGTGTTGTAACGATCGCCGGCATACGGGCGCGAGGCGAGGAACACGGCCCACCAGCTTTCGTCCTGCATCTGCACCAGGTCCGCGTGTCCGGCATTCGTAATCGGATTCGGGCGATCGGCCGGCAGATCGCGCTGCGTGAGAATCGGGTTGCCCGCGTACGCCTCGTACGGACCCCACGGAGAACGCGCGCGCAGCACCACCTGCGAATGGCCGGGGCCCGTGCCGCCCTCGGCGCAACTGAGGTAGTACCACTCGCCGACGCGATACAGATGCGGACCTTCTATCCAGATCGGCTTCTTCGAGATGTCGACACCGCCGTTCACGATCACCTTGCGCGGGCCGACGAGTTTGTCGGTGGCGAGATCGAACTCCTGGATCCAGATCGCACGATGCCCGTCGTAAAGCGGCTTGCCCTCGGGCCCGCCGTTGTTGAGCACGTACGCCTTTCCGTCGTCGTCGAAGAAAAACGACGGATCGATGCCATCGAGACCCTTGAGCCACACCGGATCGGACCAGGGGCCGGCCGGATTCTTCGCCGTCACGAAGAAATTGCCGCCCGCGTCCACCAGCGTGTTGATGATGTAGTAAGTCCCGTCGTGGAAATGGATCGACGGCGCGAACACGCCGCGCGAGATGCCGAGGCCGTCGAAGCTGATCTTGGCGGGATCGGACAGCGCGTGGCCGATGAGCCGCCAGTGCACGAGATCGTCGCTCTCGTGGATCGGGATGCCGGGAAAGTGCGCGAACGTGGAGTTGACCAGGTAGTACTTGTCTCCGGCTCGCGTGACGCTGGGGTCGGGGTAGTAACCCGCGAGGATCGGGTTGTGGAAACTCCCGGCCGGAAGCGGGGCGGAGTAGAGCGCGTCATTGCCGGAGTACTCGAACCAGTCGAACACGACCGGCTGCGCGTGTGCGGTCGCCGCGGCGAACGCGGCCAGAACGATCAATCTCAAGATCCCCCCTCGAGTCGAATGTCATCCATCGACCGGCGTGGCCGGCGTCGCGAGTATGCGCTGGTAGAAGGCCAGGTCCAGCCATCGACCGAACTTGAAGCCCGATTGTTTCACCGTCCCGCAATGTGTAAAGCCGAGCTTTTCGTGCAGGCGGATGCTGGCGGTGTTCGACGCGTCGATACCGCCGACGAGCACGTGGTAGCCCTGCCTTTCCGCGGTCTGCACGATGGCCGTGAGCAAAGCCTTCCCCACGCCCCGGCCGCGAAAGCGGTTATCGACGTATAACGAATGTTCGATCGTGTACTTGTACGCGGGCCAGGCGCGGAACGTGCCGTAGCTGCCGAAACCCAGCAGCTCGCCGGCATCGTTCTCGACGCCGATGACAGGAAAATTGCCGCGCGCCTTCGCTTCGAACCACTTCACCATGGATTCGGGCGTGCGCGGCTCGTAGTCGTACAACGCGGTCGAGTTGACGATCGCGTCGTTGAAGATCGCGAGGATCGCCGCGCAGTGGCGCTGCGGAGTGCAATCGACGAGTTTCATTTCTTTCCGAATGCGGGGCCCGGAGGGCGTTTCGGCGCCGCGCGGAATGCCGCGGCGATCGCCTCGCGCAGCGGCTTGGCGGCGTAACGATTGTCGTACGGAGTGGGGCGCTTGGGTAGTTTGTCCTCGCGCGGCGTGCGGCCCTGCAGCCAGGTGTGGTTGTCGGCGAGACCCCAGCACATGACCACGTTGACCTCCTCGAAGGACAACGTGAGGTCGAGGAACGCGCGGCCGAGCGCGGCCACCTGCGCGTCGCGCGCCGCGAAATCCGCGGGCAGCGGCGTGTCGTGCACGTCGAGCTCGGTGATCAGCAGTTTGTAGCCCATGCCCGTGACTTCGGTCAGGAACCTGCGCCAGGCCTTTTCATCGCTGGCGTCGAAGGCGCGATTCGCGTTGCTGTCCTGATTGCCCGCGCCGATGTGCGCCTGGATGCCGAGCGCGTCGACCGGGACATCGTGCTTGCGGAAACGTTCGAGCAGCCGCAACACGCCGTCGCGATGCGGGCCGTTGTCGCTTTCCCAGCCCATGTAGTCGTTGTAGACGAGTTCGGTCGTGGGCAGGGCTTCGCGGGCCTTGCGGAACGCGATCTCGAGCACCGCGTCCGGCGAGCCGATGGCCTTCGACAGCGCGGTCTCGCGCATTTCGCCCGTGATGTTGTGCACGGCCTCGTTGACGACGTCCCAGGAGCAGATGCTCGTGCCGAAGTGCGTCGCGGTGCGCGTCACGTGGTCCTCGAGGAATTCGCGCGCCGCCTTCGCGGGTTCCGCGCCGAAGTCGTGGGAGTCGAGCCAGCGTGGCATCCATTTCGGGTGGTGCCAGAGCAGCGTGTGCCCACGCACGAACATGCCTTCGGCCTGTGCGAAGTCGATGAGCTTCTGCGCGCGATCGAACACGAACTTGTCGGGTGCCGGGCGCATCCACGCCATCTTGAGCTCGTTCTCGGGGACGATGCCGCCGCATTGCTCGCGCACCAGTTGTAGATAGGCGGCATCGTTCAGGCCGCGGCCCGAGAGGGAGGTGCCGAAGCGCAGGCCTTTCCTGCGCGCGAGTTCGTCGAGCGAGCCGGTTTTCACACTCTTGGGCCAGGCGGGGGTGGCCGCGGCGCCGAGGCCCGCGGCGATCAGTTCACGTCGATTCCACATGCTCAGGGATTCTCCAGGTGCCTGGCAAACTCGCCGCCCGGCATCGCGCGGTCGAGATAGCTGAACGTGCCGCTCGACTGGATTTCCCTGGCGGCATCCGCGAGCCCTTGCATCGCGGCGCGATACAGCGACGTCGCGAAGCTGATGCGCCGCACGCCGGCCTCGGCGAGTTCGCGCACGCTGAACGATTTGCCCGGGACGGCGACCATGAAGTTGACCGGCTTGCGCACCGACGCGCACACCGTGCGCACGGCGTCCATCGTGGGAAGCAGCGGAGCGAACAACACGTCGGCGCCGGCCTTCTCGAAGGCCTGCAGGCGACGGATCGTGTCGTCGAGATCGTTGCGGCCGAGCAGGAAGTTTTCCGAGCGCGCGGTCAGCGTGAATGGAAAGGAAAGCGCGCGCGCGGCTTCGGCGGCGGCGGCGACACGCTCGGTCGCGAGCGCGATGTCGAAGATCGGATCGTCCTTGCGGCCGGTCGAGTCTTCGATCGAGCCGCCGACCAGGCCGATGCCCGCGGCGAGGCGGATGGCTTTCGCGGCGGCCTCGGGAGAGTCGCCGAAGCCCTTTTCGAGATCGCCCGAGACGGGTAGGGACGAGGCGTCGCAGATGAGCTTGGCGTGGGCGAGCGCCTCGTCGAGCGAAACGCCGTGATCGAGACGGCCATACGTGCCGGCGCAGGCGCCGCTGGAGGTCGCCAGTGCGGGAAATCCCAGGGAGCCGAGGATGCGCGCGGTCCCGCCATCCCAGCAGTTGCCGATCAGGAACGTGCCGCTCTCATGCAGCGCGCGAAAGCGGGCGGCACGCTTCTCCTGTGAGTTTTCTTCCATGTGATTCACCTCGTGTTCGGGAGGCGAGTCTAGCGTGCGACGGTGCGGAACGGTGCCAGCGGAAAAATGGGGACATTCCTCGTTTCCCCGCTTTGCGGGCAAATGGGGTCAGCCCTCGGGAGGACTGACCCCTTTTGCAAGGAAACGAGGAATGTCCCCATTTTTCCGCTGGCACCGTCTCAATCGAGGCGCTTCTTGAAGCGGGCGACGGCGACCGAGAGCATGAGTACGAGGAATACCGCGAGCTTCGCGAGTTGCGGCCACAGTTCGGGCAGGTCCGCGCCGCGCAGCACGATGCCGCGCAGGATGACGTTGAAATGCGTGAGCGGCAGCAGCTCCGCGATCCATTGCGCCGCGACCGGCATGCCCTCGAACGGGAACATGAAACCCGACAGCAGGATCGACGGCAGCAGGGTCAGGAACGCGAGCTGGAAGGCCTGGAACTGCGTCTTCGCGAGTGTCGAGACGAAGAGGCCCAGGCCCAGCGTGGCGGCGATGAACAGCAGCGCGGCCACGTAGAGGTGCAGGACGTTTCCCACCACGGGAACGTTGAACAGCGCCGAGCCGACGAGGAGGATGATCGTCGTCTGGATCAGGCCGATCGCGACGAACGGCAGTAGTTTGCCCACCATGAGTTCGAGCCGACCCAATGGCGTCGCGATCAGCAGTTCGAGATTGCCGCGTTCGCGTTCGCGCACGATCGCACCGGCCGTGAACACCACCATCGTCATCGTGAGGATCACGCCGATCAGCGCGGGCACGATCTGCACCGCGGTGCGTTTCTCGGGGTTGTAGAGCGTGCGGATTTCCACGCGCCGCGGGGTCATGCGTTTGCCGCCCGAGTAGGGGCCCGCGCCGTGGCGCGCGATGAGTGGGATCGCCGACAAACCGCTCGCGACGCCCGCGAGGCTCGGTTGCGACCCATCCACCAGGATCTGCGCAACGGGCCGCGTATCCGACTGCAGCCGCCGTTCGAAGTCCGGCGGGATGATCACGGCCATGCTCGCGCGGCCCTCGCGCATGAGCCGGTCCACTTCGGCGCCCGAGCCGGTCGTGTAGTCGACGCGCAGCACCTGCGTGGCGGAGAGCTGCGCGATGAACTCGCGCGACATCGAGGAGTTGGCCTGGTCGTGAACGACGGTGGCGAGGTGGCGCACGTCGAAGTTGATCGCGTAACCGAACAGCAGGATCTGCATGAGCGGCACGCCCACGATCATCCCGAAGGTCACGCGGTCGCGCGCAAGCTGGCGCACTTCCTTGCGGGCCACCGCGCCGAGGCGCCGCAGCGAGGCGCGCAGCCGGCCTTGTCTGCCCGGTTCAGTCGCCACGGGTTTCTCCGCGCGTCGCGACGACGAACACGTCCTCGAGGCTCGCGTGCGTGCGGGCCACCTGCGCCCGGATCCCGTGGTTGGCGAGTTCCGCGCGCATGAGCGATTCCGCATCCGGGGCGCCGCGGTCCACGAGCACCCGCAGCCGCACGCCGAGTTGCGTGACGCCGTGCACCCAGGGCAGGACACGCAGTAGTTTGGGCGCCGCGCTGTCATCGGCGCCTTCGATCTCGTATACATCGGCATCGACCGCGTTCAGCAGGTCGCGGGGCGAGCCTTCGGCGACCAGGCGGCCCTCGGCCAGGATCGCGAGACCGTGACAGCGCTCCGCCTCTTCCATGTAGTGAGTCGAGACCAGGATGGTCGCGCCGTCTTCGGCGAGCATGAACAGCCGCTCCCAGAAATCGCGCCGGCTCTGCGGATCGACCGCGCTGGTCGGCTCGTCGAGCAGCAACAGCTCCGGCTCGTGCAGGGTCGCCGCCGCGAGCGCCAGGCGCTGCTTCTGTCCGCCGCTCATCGTGCCCGCGCGCTGGTTGCGCAGCGCGTCGAGGTTGTACGTGGCGCGGGCGGCCGCGATGCGCGCGGCCACGTCGCCCTCGAGACCGTACAGGTCCGCGATGAAGCGCAGGTTCTCGTCGGTAGTCAGGTCTTCCCACAGCGAGAACCGCTGCGGCATGTAACCCAGTCGCCGGCGGATCGCCTCGGCGTCGTCGACGATCGAGAGCCCCAGCACCTCGGCGTGGCCCTCGCTCGGCAGCAACATGCCGCACAACATGCGCAGCGTGGTGGACTTGCCCGATCCGTTGGGCCCGAGGAATCCGTAGATGCGGCCCGCGGGGATGTCGAGGTCGACGTGATCGACCGCGGTCTTGTCGCCGAACTTCCGGGTCAGCTGCCGCGCCGAGATGGCGGTGTCGTTCACGGCGATTCGAGCTCGAGCGACACGTCGACGGGGATGCCCGACGGAATCGTCGCGGCTTCGTCGTTTTCGAACACGACCTCGGCGAGGAACGACAGGCGCGAGCGGTCCGCGGCGGTGAGCGAGTAGTAAGGCGTGAACTCCGCGTCGCTCGCGACGAATCGCACCTGGCCGCGGAAGGTCCGGTCGACGCCGTCGACGCGCAGGGTCGCGGCCGTACCGATCTTGACGCGCGCACGGATCGGCGCGGGCACGTGGATGCGCGCGAACGGCGCGGTCGTGGCGAGCAGGACGGCGATCGTCGCACCGCGCGCGGGTTTTTCCCCGACGCGATATGGCAGCGAGTCGATCGTGGCCGCCACCGGTGCGCGAATCTCGAGGCGCGATGCCGTGGTTTCGAGCGCCACGAGGTGGGCGCGCGCGGCGTCCACCGCGCGCTGCGCCTGCGCGAGCTGCTCCGCACGCGTGCCCTGCTGCAGTTCGCGCAGGTCCGCCTCGGCTTCGAGCAGGCTGGCCTCGGCCGCGAGCGCCACCGCGACCTGTCGGTCGGCTTCCGACTTGCTCACGAGACTGCGGTCGACGAGGCCGAGCAGCCGGTCGCGTTCGCGCACCGCTTCGTCGCGCGTGGCGCGCGCGCGGGCGCGGCGCGCCGCGGCGGCGCGGATCGTGGTCTGCAGCGGGCCGCTCTTGAGCTCGGCGTAACGCTCCTCGGCCTCGGCGAGCTGGGCGCGCGCCGCGTCGACCTCGGCGCGGGTCAGCACGCGATCCTGCACGGCGATGACGTCGCCGGGCTTCACCGTCGCGCCCTCGGCGAACGGTAGTTCGACGATGGTTTCGTTGGCTTCCGCGGCGAGTTCGATGCGGTCGCGCTCGACCGTGCCGGGGAGGGCGTCCTTATCGTGGCGTGCGCAGGCTACTGACAACCCCAGGATGGCCGACGCGAATACGACCCGGATTGTCGGCCGCGACTTCACGCAACGAATTCGAAGCGCATCGACAGATCCACGGCCTGAACGTGTTTGGTGATGCCGCCGATGGAAATGTAGTCGACGCCCGTCATGGCGATGTCGCGTACGGTATTGAGCGATACGTTGCCCGAGGCTTCCAGTTTAGCCTTGCTGCCGCGGTCGCGGTTGCGCTGCACGGCGATGCGCATGTCGTCGAGTGTCAGCTCGTCGAGCATGATGATGTCGGCGCCGGCCTCCAGCGCCTGGTCGAATTCGCCCAGCGATTCCGCCTCGACTTCGACCGGCACGTCCGGCGAGTGCTCGCGCGCCGCCGTGACGGCGGTCGCGATCGAACCAGCCGCGATGATGTGGTTCTCCTTGAGCAGCACCATGTCGTGCAGGCCCATGCGGTGGTTGCGCGCGCCGCCGCAGCGCACCGCGTATTTCTGCGCGAGCCTCAGGCCCGGCAGCGTCTTGCGCGTGTCGAGGATCTGGCACTGCGTGCCAGCCACGGCCTCGACGTAGCGGCTCGCGGCGGTGGCCGTGCCCGACAAGGTCTGCAGGAAATTCAGCGCCGTGCGTTCGCCCGTCAGGATGGGCCGCGCGAATCCGAGCACGCGCACGACGGTCATGTCGGGGAGGATGCGGCCGGCGTCGCGGGTCAGCCATTCGATTCGGATGTTCGGATCGAGCGCGCGAAACGTGGCGTCGAACCAGTCGGTGCCGCAAAGGATCGCGGGCTCGCGCGCGACGACCGAAGCGCGCACTTGTTGTGAGGCGGGAACCAGGGCGGCGGTGGCGTCACCGCCGCCCACATCTTCAGAAAGCGCGGCCGAGACCTGCCGCGCGACGATTTCGGGTGGAACTTTCCCGATCAGAAGGGCAGGCCGTGCGAGGTGGCAGCCATGCACAGCAGCATCGGAATCGAGAGGATGAAGTTGGTGCGCGAGGCATAAAGCGCGGTCTTGCGAGCTTTCGCCTTTTCTTCATCCGACGCGGCGACGATGCCGAGAATCTTCTTCTGGTTAGGCCAGATCAACGCCCACACGTTGAACAGCATGATGGTGCCCAGCCAGGCGCCGATGCCGATCACGATGGTCGAGTAGTCGTGCGAACCGTTCGAAAACCCGAAGGTGAACGCCGGGAGAAATCTTTCGCTCAGCAGCCAGGCACCCGCCAGCCAAGTGGCGAGCGCGGACCAGCGGAACCAGAACAACGCCCGCGGCGCGACGTATTTGCCGATAGCCGCCGGTCCGGGGCCGCCCTTGTCTTCGGTGGCGGTTGCCTGCGCGGGAACTTGCACGGCGTTGAAGTAGTACAGGAGGCCGATCCAGAACACACCGGCGACGATGTGCACCCAGCGCGCGAGGGCGAGGTGATTGAACTCTGCGTCCGGTACGAGGGCGCGGTGCAGGATGTAAGAAAGCACCACGGCCAGGACGATGCCGGTAATGAGTGCATATCGGTGATTCGTGAATATTTTCATTGACTTGATCTCCCCGGTGAGCGGTTTGAAGGATAGGGGACGAACCCTCATAATTCAACGCGCTCCGCGCGGGGCCGGCCATGATTGAACGCCCGCAACTGCAACATCCGGATTCGCCCTGCATCAAGGTCTGCGCCCTGACCGAAGACGGTCGTTGCTCGGGTTGTTTGCGGACTCTCGGGGAAATCGCGGCCTGGCCTTCGATGAGCGCGGAAGCACAGTGGGCACTCATGAGGGTGCTCGAGCAAAGGAGAATCAAGGTGGCAGAAGACGTCGTCAGCCGGATCAAGACACACATCGGCACCAGCCCGGCGGTGCTTTTCATGAAGGGCACACCGGATTTTCCGCAGTGCGGGTTCTCGGCCCAGGCGGTCGCGGCGCTGCGCGCCAACGGCGCCAATTCGTTTCATGCGGTGAACATCTTCGAGGATCCCGAGCTGCGCGAAGCGCTCAAGAAATTCTCGAATTGGCCTACCTACCCACAGCTGTACGTGAACGGCGAACTGGTCGGAGGCTGTGACATCGTGCTGGACATGCATCGCAGCGGCGAGCTCAAGAAGCTCCTGGCCGAAGCCGGCGCGACGGCCTGACGAAGAGGGTGGGGCGACGGGTTGATCCAGGTCGCGGATCGACTGGGCGCGGGCTTCGGCGCGGCGCCACACGCTGTCGAGCGCATTGCAGACCTCGCAGAAGATGTCGGCGGTCCGCTCGGCGTCGTATTTCGCCGAGTGCGCTTCGCTCGAATCCCAGTCCAGGCCGCAGACCTGCGCGGCCTTCGCGAGCACCGTCTGTCCGAACGCCGCGCCCGCGAGCGTGGCGGTGTCGAAGCACGAGAACGGGTGGAACGGATTGCGCTTGATGTCGGCGCGCGCGACGGCGGCGTTGAGGAACCCGAGATCGAACGCGGCGTTGTGTCCGACCAGCACGGCGCGCCGGCAATCCACCGCCCTCATCGCGGCGCGCACCTCGGTGAATATCCGCCCCAGCGCGTCCTTCTCCGGCAGCGCGGGGCGCAGCGGGTGATACGGATCGATGCCGTTGACGGCCAGCGAGGCCGCCTCGATGTTCGAGCCTTCGAACGGCTTCACGTGATACGAGTGCGTCTCGCCGCGTTGCAGTCGTCCGTCCGGCCCGAATTGGATCATCACCGCCGCGATCTCGAGCAGCGCGTCGGTGGCGCAATTGAATCCGCCGGTCTCCACGTCGATGACCACGGGCAGGAACGAGCGGAAGCGCCGGCTCATGAGCGGCGGACCGCTGAAGCTGCCTTCTTCGACGGGAGGCGGGAACTGATCCATCATCCCGCCAGCTCGAATCGCACGAATTCATTGGCACGCATCGGCACGAGTTTATTGTCTCCACCCATCGGATAGGTGGCCGGCGGGCGCCACTCCCGCTGGACCAGGGTGATGTATTCGGAATTGCGCGGCAGGCCGTAGAAGTCCGGCCCGAACTCGGAGGCGAACCCTTCGAGCTTGTCGAGCTTGCCCACCGCCGCGAACGCCTCGGCATACAACTCGATGCCTGCGTGCGCGGTAAACATGCCCGCGCATCCGCAGGCGTTCTCCTTGGTGTGCTGCGCATGCGGCGCGCTGTCGGTGCCGAGGAAGAAGCGTGGATTGCCACTGGTCGCGGCCTCGATCAACGCCTCGCGATCCGATTCGGTCTTGAGGATGGGCAGACAGTAGTAGTGAGGCCGGATGCCGCCCTCGAAGATCGCGTTGCGGTTGTGGAGCAGATGTTGAGGCGTGATCGTCGCGCCCACGCCGGCGCGCGCGGACTTCACGAACTCCGCGGCGCGCTTCGTCGTGATGTGTTCGAAGACGACCCGCAGTTTCGGATGCCTTTCGAGCGCGGGCGCGAGCACCTCGTCGATGAACCGCGATTCGCGATCGAACACGTCGACCTGGTGCGCCGTGACCTCGCCGTGCACCAAAAGGGGCATGCCGACTTCGCTCATGCGCGCGAGCACGGCATCGGCGTGTTTCATGTCAGTGACGCCGGAGTCGGAATTCGTGGTCGCGCCGGCCGGGTACAGCTTGACGCCATGCACCGCGCCGCTGGCTTTCGCGCGATCGATCTCCGCGACCTCCGTGCGATCTGTCAGATAAAGCGTCATCAGGGGCGTAAATCGCGCGCCGGCGGGCAGGGCCGCGACGATCCGTTCGCGATAAGCGAGCGCCGCGGCCGTCGTGGTGACCGGCGGCTTGAGATTCGGCATCACGATCGCACGTGCGAAACGCGCCGCCGTGAACGGCAGTACGGCCGCGAGCGCCGCACCATCGCGCAGGTGCAGGTGCCAGTCGTCCGGGCGGCGTATCCTGATTTCCATCGCGTTTCGCCGCTACCTGAAAATGACTCGGAAATGTCCTGGTGTGGGCGCGCAAAACACGCCGTAAGCTGCTGTGCGGATTGAGGTTTGCTTGACCCGGGCGGCTCAAGAAACGATCATAGCGCCCCTTGTTTTCCCAGCCCCTCTACCTCGCTGACAACGCGGCGCATGCTAACACAGCGCGCGCTGCATCCTTTGCTTTGGCGGCCATCGGAATTGGACCTGTATGACGGAAATCATGAAGCTCGAAGACGTCGATCCGATCGAAACACGTGAGTGGATCGAATCGATCGACTCGGTGTTGAAGACGCAGGGCGCGGCGCGCGCGCACTACCTTCTCGAGCAGCTGATCGACTACACGCGCCGCTCCGGCGCGTACCTGCCGTTCCGCCCGAACACCGCGTACCTCAACACCATCACGCCGGGGCAGGAGCCTTCGTATCCGGGCAACCGCGAGATGGAGAAACGCATCGAGGCCTGCATCCGCTGGAACGCGCTGGCCATGGTGCTCAACGCGAACAAGGTGTCGAGCGAATACGGCGGACACCTGTCGACGTACGCGTCCTCGGCGACGCTGTACGAAGTCGGATTCAATCATTTCTGGCGCGCGGCCTCGGCCGAGCATCCCGGCGACATGGTGTTCGTGCAGGGCCACGCGTCCCCCGGCATCTACGCGCGCGCGTTCCTCGAAGGAAGACTCTCCGAGGATCAACTCAAGCATTTCCGCCAGGAAGTCGGCGGCCACGGGATCTCGTCCTATCCGCATCCCTGGCTGATGCCTAACTTCTGGCAGTTCCCGACCGTTTCGATGGGCCTCGGGCCGATGATGGCCATCTACCAGGCGCGCTTCCAGCGCTACATGGAAAACCGCGGCATGGTGCCGGAGTCGGATCGCAAGGTCTGGGCGTTCCTCGGCGACGGCGAGATGGACGAACCCGAGAGCATGGGCGCGCTCACGCTGCCGGTGCGCGAGAAACTCGACAACCTGGTGTTCGTGGTCAACTGCAACCTGCAGCGGCTCGACGGCCCGGTGCGCGGCAACGGCAAGATCATCCAGGAGCTCGAGGCCGCCTTCATGGGCGCGGGCTGGAACGTCATCAAGGTAGTTTGGGGCTCGCGCTGGGATCCGCTGCTGGCGCGCGACACGCAGGGCCTGCTCAAGCGCGTCATGGAAGAGTGCGTCGACGGCGAGTACCAGAACTTCAAGGCGAAGGGCGGCGCGTACACGCGCGAGCATTTCTTCGGCAAGTATCCCGAGCTCAAGGAAATGGTCGCCAACATGTCGGACGACGACATCTGGCGCCTGAACCGCGGCGGCCACGACGCGCTGAAGGTGTTCGCGGCCTACGCGGCCGCGATGAACCACAAGGGTCAACCCACCGTCATCCTCGCGAAGACCGTGAAGGGTTTCGGCCTCGGCAAGGCGGCCGAGGGCCAGATGGTCGCGCACCAGCAGAAGAAGCTCGACGAGGAGTCGCTGCGCGCGGTGCGCGACCGCTTCAACATCCCGCTCACCGACGAGCAGGTGTCCAAGCTTTCGCTGGTGAAGCCCGCCGAGGACGCGCCGGAAATGAAATACCTGCACGAGCGCCGCAAGGCCCTCGGCGGCTATCTACCCGAGCGCAAGATCGTCGCGCACCCGCTGGTCATCCCCGAACTCTCCGCGTTCAGCGCGCTGCTCGAGGGGACGGGCGACCGCGAGATCTCGACGACGATGGCCTTCGTGCGCATCCTCACGCAGCTCCTCAAGGACAAGAACATCGGCAAGAACGTCGTGCCGATCGTGCCCGACGAGGCGCGCACGTTCGGCATGGAAGGCCTGTTCCGCCAGATCGGCATCTACAGCTCGGCGGGCCAGCTCTACACGCCGGTCGACTCCGAGCAGCTCATGTCCTATCGCGAGGACAAGAAAGGCCAGATGCTCGAAGAGGGCATCAACGAGGCGGGTTCGACCTGCTCGTGGATCGCGGCCGGCACGGCCTACGCGAATCACGGCATCCACATGGTGCCGTTCTACATCTACTACTCGATGTTCGGCTTCCAGCGTGTCGGCGACTTCTACTGGGCCGCGGGCGACCTGCGCACGCGCGGCTTCCTGATGGGCGCGACGGCCGGCCGAACGACTCTCGCGGGCGAGGGATTGCAGCACCAGGACGGACACAGCCTGCTGCACGCGGCCACCGTGCCGAACTGCGTCGCCTACGATCCGACCTACGCGTACGAGCTCGCCGTGATCATCCACGACGGCATGAAGCGCATGTTCGCGAACGACGAGAGTGTCTTCTATTACATCGCGGTCATGAACGAGAACTACGTTCAGCCGCCGATGCCGAAGGGCGTCGAGGAAGGCATCCTCAAGGGCATGTACCTGCTGCAGACGGGCGGCGCCGGCAAGGTGCGCGTCACGCTGATGGGATCGGGCACGATCCTGCGCGAAGTGATCGCCGCGGCCGACATTCTCTCGAAGGAATTCGGGATCCCGTCGGACATCTACTCCGCGCCCAGCTTCTCCGAGCTGCGCCGCGAGGCGCTCGCGATCGAACGCTGGAACCGCCTGCACCCGGGCGAGACTGCCAGGGTGCCGTATGTCACGCAGGCGCTGTCGAAGGCGACGGGCCCGTTCATCGCGGCCACCGATTACATGCGCGCCTGGCCGGACATGATCCGCCAGTGGGTTCCCGGCCGTTTCGTCACGCTCGGCACGGACGGCTTCGGCCGCTCCGACGGCCGCAGCGCGCTGCGCCAGCACTTCGAGGTGGACGCGAAGAACATCGTGTACGCCTCGCTGCAGGGGCTCGCCGATGAGGGGGCGCTCGACAAGGGAACGCTCAAGGCGGCGCTCAACAAGCTGGGCCTCGACCCCAACAAGCTGGATCCGCAGAAAGCATGAGCACGGTGGAAGTACGCGTCCCCGACATGGGGAATTTCGAATCGGTGACCGTCATCGACGTGTTGGTGAAGGTTGGCGATTCGATCGACATCGACACGCCGCTCGCCACGCTCGAGACCGACAAGGCGACGATGGACATTCCGTCGACCGCCAAGGGTGTGGTCGAGAAGGTGCACATCGCCAAGGGCGGCTCGGTCTCGGCGGGCTCGGTGGTCGTCACAGTGAAGAGTGATGCGCCGGCAGCCGCGCCGACCAAGGCCGCGAGCGCGGCTCCCGCGCAGCCCGCGGCGGCGAAAGCCGCACCCGCCGCGCCAGCACCCGCGCCTGCGAAGGAAGGCCCGGTCGAAGTACGCGTCCCCGACATGGGAAGTTTCGATTCCGTCTCCGTCATCGACGTCATGGTGAAGTCCGGCGACACCGTCGACTTCGACACGCCGCTCGCGACGCTCGAGACCGACAAGGCGACGATGGACGTGCCGTCCACCGCCAAGGGCGTCGTCGAGAAGGTCCACGTCGCCAAGGGTGGCAAGGTGGGACCTGGCGCGCTCGTCGTGACCGTGAAGGGAATCGCCGCGAGCGCCGCGGCACCGGCCGCTCCCGCGGCTCCCGCTCCGTCCAGACCGGCGGCGCCGGCCGCCGCGCCACGTCCCGCCGCTCCGCAGGGCGTCGCGCAGTCGCGGCCGCAACGCGCGGGTCTGCCCGCGATCGATGAAACCAGTTTCAGCGCGGCGCATGCGTCGCCGTCGGTGCGCAAGTTCGCGCGCGAGCTCGGGGTGAATCTCGGCAGCGTGCGCGGCAGCGGCGAGAAGGGCCGCATCCTGCTCGACGACGTGAAGGCGTTCGTCAAGCTGGTCATGTCCGGCGGCGGCGCCGTCGCGGCGGGTCCTTCGCTGCCGAAGGTGCCGGTGGTCGATTACTCCGCGTTCGGTCCCGTCGAGGTCAAGCCGCTGTCGCGCGTGCAGAAGATCTCGGGGCCGCGCCTGCAGGCTGCCTGGATCAACATCCCGCACGTCACGCAGTACGACGACAGCGACATCACCGATCTCGACGCGCTGCGCGGCTCGCTCAAGGAGAAGGCCGCGGCGCAGGGCGTGAAGGTCACGCCGCTCGCGTTCATCGTGCAGGCGGCGTTGCGCGCCATGCGCGAGTTCCCGGTGCTCAACAGCTCGCTCGACGAGTCCGGCCAGAACCTCGTCTTCAAGCAGTTCTTCAACGTCGGCTTCGCGGCCGACACGCCGAACGGCCTGCTGGTGCCCGTGATCAAGGAAGCCGACCGCAAGAACGTGTTCGAGATCGCAGGCTCGCTCGCGACGCTGTCCGAGAAGGCGCGCGCGGGCAAACTACCCGGCGCCGACATGCAGGGCGCGGGGTTCACGATCTCGAGCCTGGGCGGCATCGGCGGTACCGCCTTCACGCCCATCATCAACGCACCCGAGGTCGCGATCCTCGGCGTGTCGAAGGCTTCGATGAAGCCGGTGTGGAACGGCGAGGCGTTCCAGCCGCGCCTGATGCTCCCGCTGTCGTTCTCGTACGACCATCGTGTGATCGACGGCGCGCTCGGCGCGCGCATCACGAAGTTCATCGCCGACACGCTGGCGCGGCCGAAGGAACTGGTCGAGGCGATGTCGTGAGCAAGATCGATCTCGTAGTTCCGGATCTCGGCAATTTCGACGAGGTCGCCATCGTCGACGTGCTCATCAAGGTCGGCGACAAGATCGAAGTGGACACGCCGCTCGTCACGCTCGAAACCGACAAGGCGACGATGGACGTGCCGTCCACGGCCGCCGGCACGGTGACCGAGGTGTTGGCCAAGAAGGGCGGCAAGATCGGCGCGGGCGGAGTCGTCGCGCGCATCGAGGGCGTTGCTCCCGCCGCGGCGCCGGCGAAGGCCGCGGCGCCTGCACCCGCGAAACCGGCGGCATCCGCGCCGGCGAAACCGCCTGCAC
>JAFAGC010000003.1 GCA_023423065.1 Pseudomonadota bacterium | reverse complement strand
GCCATTAATGGCTCAATGAGCCACCTACCCCATCCGTTAATGTTTCGCTTCGTTCTGGCCTTGGATCACTTCGCTCACGCTTGGTCGAGACCGCTTCGATCGAGCTTGTGTCTCTTTGCTCGGGCTTTTTCTTCGCCCCGCTCGAATTTCGCGGTGACTTCGAGTCTCAGTGCCCGCATCCAGGGGCATACAGCCCCTCCGCTTCTGACCCACTGTATGAAGTAGCGATGACAAGCTACTGATCGGTAAGTGCGTGCTCGTTCCAATTGCGCGCTGCGGTAGGGCAAAACCTACGTAAGTCGCTGTCGCCGATAGAAAATTTTGTGACTTATTTCTTGACCGCGCCCCGGGCCGTTTCTATAGTGGCGGCAAGTGGGAAAAAGTGGGGAGAAATGGGCCTGACACGCCTGTCCATCCATGTTTCGCGGTGCAGCAAAAGTGACCCTGGACGACAAGGGCCGGATGGTTCTTCCCACCCGGTACCGCGAGCACGCGCTCGAAAGAAGCCAGGGAAAGCTGGTCGTCACCGTGGACCGGGATCAGTGCCTCCTCATCTATCCCATGCCCGACTGGGAACAGATCGAACGCAAGTTGATGAGCCTGCCGTCGCTGCACGCGCAGGCGCGCCGGCTGCAGCGATTGATGGTGGGTCATGCCACCGAGCTGGATCTCGACGGGCACGGCCGATTGTCGCTGACGCCCGAGCTGCGCGAGTTCGCGATGCTCGAGAAGCGCGGAATGCTGATCGGCCAGGGCAATCGGTGCGAATTGTGGGACGAGGCGCGCTGGAACGAGCGCCGGTCCCTGTGGCTCGCGAACGAGGCCACGGAAACGGGTCTCTCCGCGGAGCTCGAATCGCTCACGCTGTAGTTAGGTAGTCGATTCGGATTCGAAGTTGTTAGGGGTGGGATGGAATGCCGCGGTGCGGATTCCGTCCAGTGGCAAGGCGCAAGAAAACGGGGGCGGACTGACAGCCGCTTGAAGCAGTGAGTGAATCGAACGCCCACATACCGGTGCTTGCCCGGGAAGCGTTCGAGGCACTCGCGGTACAGGCGGACGGCCTATATATCGATGCGACGTTCGGGCGCGGCGGACACACGGCACTCATCCTCGGGGCACTCGGTCCCGAAGGGCGCGTGCTCGCGTTCGACCGCGACCCGGCGGCCATCGCGGCCGGCCACCGCCGTTTTCCCGACGAAGTGCGGCTTACGCTCGTCGGCGCGCCGTTTGCCGATATCGCCGCGCGCGTGCCGGAGCTCGTTCCGGGCCGGCCCGTGCGCGGCATCTTGTTCGACCTCGGCGTCTCCTCACCGCAGCTCGACGACCCCACACGTGGTTTCAGCTTCAGGGCGGACGGCCCGCTCGACATGCGCATGGATCCGACGAGCGGCGAACCGGTTTCCGCATGGCTCGCGCGAGCGGGCGAGCCTGAGATTCGCGAGGTGATCGCGACGCTCGGGGAGGAGCGCTTCGCGCGGCGGATTGCCGCAGACATCGTCGCGGCACGAAAGACCCAACCCCTCACCACCACGCTGCAGCTCGCCGAGCTCGTCGCCCGCGCCGTGCGCACGCGCGAGCCCGGCAAACATCCCGCGACCCGCACGTTCCAGGCGCTGCGCATGCACGTCAACGACGAGCTCGGGCAGCTGCGCCGCGCGCTCGAGGGCGCGCTCGCGCTGCTCGCGGTCGGCGGACGCCTCGCGGCCATCAGCTTCCACTCGCTCGAGGATCGCGCGGTCAAGCAGTTCATCCAGGCGCACTCCACGGTGAACCCGGTGTTCGCGGGGCTGCCCCTGATCCCGGAATCGGCGCAGCCGCGCCTGAAGCGGATCGGCTCGAAGATCCGCGCGACGCAAGAGGAACTCGCCGCGAATCCGCGTGCGCGCTCGAGCGTGCTGCGCGTCGCGGAGAAGGTGCGATAGATGTCGGCGCCCACCAACAAACTTCTCGTCGTCGCGATCCCGGTGCTGTGGGTGGCCGCGCTCGCGTCGGCCGCGGGCGCTATCTACAGTAAGCATCGCGCCCGCGAGCTGTTCGTCGAGTTGGAACGGCTCAATGTCCGGCGCGACAATCTCGAGATCGAATGGGGTCAGCTGCAGCTCGAGCAGAGCGCCTGGTCGACGCATGCGTTCGTCGAGAATGTGGCCGGCACCAAGCTGCGGATGGCGATGCCGCCACCGAAGGAAATCGAGCTGGTGTCGCCGTGAAGATCTTTTCTGGCAAACGCCGCGATTCCCGCGGACGGGGCGAGAGCGGGTCCGCGACCTCGGCGCGCGACGACGCCGGCAGCTTTCGCTGGCGCGCGAATTTCGTGCTCGGGCTGCTCGTGTGCGGCGCGCTCGGCCTCGCATGGCGCGCGATCGAGCTGCAGCTCAAGGAGCACGAGTTCCTCGCGGGCCAGGGCGACGCGCGCTTCTCGCGTGTCGCGGAGATCAGCGCGACCCGCGGCACGATCACCGACCGTTATGGCGAGCCGCTCGCGGTGTCGACGCCTGTCGACTCGGTGTGGGTGAATCCGAAGGAACTCGCGCTCGCGAGCGACCAGCTGCCGCGGCTCGCGAAGGCGCTGAAGCGCGACAAGAACGAGATCGCGCGCCGTCTCACCTCGAACCTCGACCGCGAGTTCCTGTATCTCGTGCGGCACATGCAGCCTGCCGAGGCGCAGAAGATCCGCGCCCTCGAAATTCCGGGCGTCTACCTGATGCGCGAATACCGCCGCTACTACCCGGCGGGCGAAGTTGCGGGCCACATCCTCGGCTTCACGAACATCGACGACCAGGGCCAGGAAGGCCTCGAGCTCGCGTTCGATCATTGGCTCGCCGGCGAAGACGGCGCGAAGCGGGTGATCCAGGATCGCTACGGCAAGATCGTGCAGAACGTCGAGGAAATCCGCGCGATGCGGCCGGGCCGCAATCTGGTGTTGTCGATCGACCTGCGCATCCAGTACCTCGCGTACCGCGAGCTCAAGGCGGCCATCCGCGACCAGCGCGCCAAGTCCGGCAGCGTGATCGTGCTCGACGTGTCGACCGGCGAAGTGCTCGCCATGGTCAACCAGCCTACCTACAACCCGAACGACCGCGACCAGCTCAAGGCGCGGACGTACCGCAACCGCGCCGTGACCGACATCGTCGAGCCCGGCTCGTCGATGAAGCCGTTCGTCGTCGCGGCGGGCCTGGCGTCGGGCAAGTTCAACGACCATTCGGTCATCGACACCAACCCGGGCTACATCAAGGTCGGCGCCAAACTACTCGAGGACCGCCGCAACCTGGGCGCGATCAATCTGGCGACCTGCCTGGCCGAGAGCTCCAACATCTGCCTGACCAAGGTCGCTCTCGCGCTGGAGCCCGCGCAGATGTACGACACGCTCAGCGGGCTCGGCTTCGGCCAGGTGACGACCTCGGGTTATCCCGGCGAGTCCGCGGGACTGCTGCCTCACTACTCGCACTGGCGCCCGGTCGGCATCTCGTCGATGTCGCGCGGCTACGGACTGTCGGTCACGCCGCTGCAGCTCGCGCACGCCTACGCGACGGTGGCGTCGAACGGCATGTCGCGCCCGGTATCCTTCCTGCGCGTCGATTCGGCGCCCGAAGGCACGCAGGTGCTCCACGCGAACACGTCGCGCATGCTCATCCACATGCTCGAGGCCGTCGTCGCGCCCGACGGCGGCGGCAAGCGCGCCGCGATTCCGGGCTACACGGTCGCCGGCAAGACGGGCACCGCGTGGAAGGCCACCGCGGGTGGCTACGCGACGGATCGTTATCTCGCGGTGTTCGGCGGCATCGCTCCCGCGAGCGCGCCGCGCCTCGCCGCGGTCGTGGTCATCGACGAGCCCGGCGCGGGCAAATACTACGGCGGCGAAGTCGCGGCGCCCGTGTTCTCGGGCGTCGTGGGCGGCGCGTTGCGCCTGCTCGCGGTGCCGCCCGACGCACCGATCGGCGACTCGACACTGCCCGAGCGGAGGGTGGCGATCCGATGACCGCGCCGTCCGCCATTTCCCGCAGTCTCGCCAGCCTCGTCGAAGGCCTCGCCGAACTACCGCGCGACATTCCGGTGACCGACCTCACGCAGGATGGACGGGCCGCGCGCCCGGGCAGCGCCTTCCTGGCGGTGCACGGCTCGGCCGAGCACGGATTGAAATACGCGCCCCAGGCGGTCGCCAACGGCGCGCGCGCGGTGCTGTTCGAGCCGGCGCCGGTGGCGGTGGTGCCGGATCTGCCGTCCGAAATCGTCGTGGCGCCCGTTCCGCGGCTGCGCGAACGCGCGAGCCTGATCGCCGACCGCTTCTTCGACTCGCCGTCGCGCCACCTGTCGGTGGCGGGCGTCACCGGCACCAACGGCAAGACTACCTGTGCCTATCTACTCGCGCAGGCGCTCGAGCTCACGGGCCGCGCCGCTGCCTACATGGGCACCATCGGTACGGGCCGGCCGCACGCGCTCGCGTCGAGCGCGCTGACCACCGGGGACGCTGTGACGGTGCAGCGCACGCTGGCCGGCCTGCGCGCGGGCGGCGCGGCGAACGTCGCGATGGAAGTGTCCTCGCACGCGATCGACCAGGCGCGCGTCGGCGCGGTGCGCTTCCGGACCGCGGCCTTCACCAATCTCACGCGCGACCACCTCGATTACCACGGCACGATGGAACACTACGGCGCGACGAAGGCGCGCCTGTTCGCGCTGCCCGACCTGCAGTCGCGCATCATCAACGTCGACGACGCGTTCGGCCGGCAGCTCGCGATGGATCCGCGCGGCCGCGGACGGCTGATCGTGACCAGCCGCGGACACCAGACACGCATACGCAGCGCCGACGGCTTCGTCCGCGCCATGCACGTTGAACTTACGTCGCGCGGAATCCAGGCGGAATTCGATTCGAGCTGGGGACCCGGCGCGATTTCCTGTGGGCTGGTGGGCGACTTCAACGTCGACAACCTGCTGACCGTCGTCGCCGTCCTGCTCGACTGGGGCCTCACTACCGAGGACGCCACGCGCGCGCTCGCGCGCGCGCACGCCGCGCCGGGCCGCATGGAAACCTTCGGCGGAAGCAACGCGCCGCTCGCGATCGTCGACTACGCCCATACACCGGACGCGCTCCGGAAGGCGCTGCAGGCGGCGCGCGCGCATTGCCCGGGCCGGCTCGCGGTGGTGTTCGGCTGCGGCGGCGACCGCGATCCAGGCAAACGCGCGGACATGGGCGGCATCGCCGCGGAGCTCGCGGACGACATCGTGCTCACCGACGACAACCCGCGCACCGAATCGCCGCAGGCCATCGTGTCCGGCATCGCCGCGGGGATTCCCGCCGGCAAGGCTTATCGCATCGAACACGACCGCGAGCGCGCGATCCGCGAAGCGCTGGGCGAAGCAGGCGAGCGCGACGTCGTCGTGATCGCGGGCAAGGGTCACGAGGATTATCAGATCGTGGGCGGCGAACGCCGCGCGTTCAGCGACGCGAAAGTCGTCGCGGCCGCGCTCGTGGCCCGCGCCGGGAGCGCGTCATGAAGCGCACGCTCGCCGAATTCGCGCAGACGTGTGGCGGCGCCCTGCGGGGCGCCGACCGCGCGTATACGGGCGTGTCGTCGGATACGCGCACGATCAAGGCCGGCGAGTTGTTCGTCGCGCTGCGTGGCCCGCGTTTCAACGCGAACGAGTTCATCGATGCCGCGGCGAACGCGGGCGCCGCGGGTGCGGTGGTGGACGCCGTGAGCGATCGCTCCCCCATCGGGAAAATGGCGCAGATCGTCGTCAAGGACACTCTCGAGGCCTTGCAGCAGTCGTCCGTCGCGTGGCGCGCGCAGTTCTCGCTGCCCGTCATCGGTGTCGCCGGCAGCAACGGCAAGACCACGGTGAAGGAAATGACCGCGGCCATCCTCGCGCAGGCCGGTCCGACGCTGGCGACGCGCGGTAGTTTGAACAATCACATCGGCGTGCCGCTCACGCTGCACCGGCTCGAGCCGACCCATCGCTTCGCCGTGATCGAGATCGGCACCAACCACCCGGGCGAGGTCGCCGATCTCTGCAAGCTCGCGCGCCCGACCGTTGGGCTCATCACCAATGCCGGCGCCGAACACCTCGAGGGCTTCGGCAGCGTCGAAGGCGCCGCGCGCGCCGAGGGCGAGATGGTCGCCGACCTCGAGCCTGGTCACGCGGCCGTGCTCAACGCCGACGACGAGTTCCTGCCGATGTGGCGCGGCATGACGCGCGCGCGGGTCGTGACCTTCGGTCAGCGCAACCCGGCCGACTACTCCGCGCACGACGTGCGCACCGCGATCGGCGCCGACGGCTTCGTCACGCGTTTCGAGCTGCGCTCGCCGCAGGGCGATACGCCGATCGAGCTGCAGCTCGCGGGCACGCACAACGTGCAGAACGCGCTGTGTGCCGCGGCCGCCGCGATCGCGGCCGGGGCCTCGCTCGCCGACGTGCGCGCCGGTCTCGCCACAATGCGCCCGGTTCCCGGCCGATTGCAGCTCAAAACCGCGCCGAGTGGCGCCTGGATCGTCGACGACTCTTACAACGCGAACCCGAGCTCGATGAAGGCCGGGATCGAGGTGCTCGAGGCCGTCGACGCGCGCCGCTGGCTCGTCATGGGCGACATGGGCGAACTCGGCGATCACGCGGTCGAAAGTCATGGCGAGATCGGCCGGTTCGCGCGCGCGCACCGCATAGACCGGCTGTTCGCGACCGGCAAGTTTTCGGCGCTCGCGGTCGAGGCGTTTGGCGCGGGCGGGGAGTGGTTCGCGGACACCGAGGCGCTGGCGCGCGCGGTGAACGCGGAGCTCACGCGCGAGGTGTGCGTGCTGGTCAAGGGTTCGCGCTCGGCCCGGCTCGAGCGCGTGGTCGATACGCTGGTCGGGAAGGTTCACTAACCAGATGCTCTACTGGCTCGCAAAACTCCTGACGCCTCACTACTCGGGATTCAACGTCTTCTCGTACCTCACCGTGCGCGCGATTTTCGCGGTGATCTCGGCGCTCGCGCTCGCGCTGCTCATGGGGCCGTGGATGATCGAGAAGCTCCGGTTCGGACGCGTCGGGCAGGTGGTGCGCGACGACGGACCGAAGACGCATTTCTCCAAGGCGGGCACGCCGACCATGGGCGGCATGCTGATCCTCATCGCGATCTTCGTGAGCACGCTGCTGTGGGCGGACCTGTCGAACCGCTACGTGTGGGTCGTGCTGATCGTGACGTTCGGCTTCGGCGTGATCGGCTTCTGGGACGACTACCTCAAGCTCGCGAAGAAGAATCCGAAGGGTCTGATCCCGCGCTGGAAATATTCCTGGCAGTCGCTGGTCGGACTCGCGGCCGCGATCTTCCTGTTCTACACCGCGAAGACGCCGGCCGAGACGACGCTGTTCCTGCCGTTCTTCAAGAACTTCGCGCTGCCGCTCGGCGCGTTCGCGTTCATCGCGCTCGCGTATTTCATGATCGTCGGCATGAGCAACGCGGTGAACCTCACCGACGGCCTCGACGGGCTCGCGATCATGCCGTCGGTGCTGGTGGGCTCCGCGCTCGGCGTGTTCGCGTATGCCAGCGGCAATGCGAACTTCGTGGAGTACCTCGTCATCCCGGCGGTGCCGGGCTCGGGTGAACTGCTGATCTTCTGCGCGGCGCTCGCGGGCGCCGGTCTCGGATTCCTGTGGTTCAACACGTATCCCGCGCAGGTCTTCATGGGCGACATCGGCGCGTTGGCGCTCGGCGCCGCACTCGGCACCATTGCCGTGATCGTCCGTCAGGAACTGGTCGCGCTCATCATGGGCGGCATCTTCGTGGTCGAGACCGCCTCGGTGATCATCCAGGTGGCCTCCTTCAAGATGACCGGCAAGCGCGTGTTCCGCATGGCGCCTATCCACCATCACTACGAGCTCAAGGGCTGGGCCGAACCCAAGGTGATCGTGCGCTTCTGGATCATTTCCTTCATTCTCGTGCTCGCGGGACTCGCGACGCTGAAGCTGCGATGAGAACCGTCACCGACACCGCACCGAACGCCGTCATCGTGGGCATGGGCCGCACGGGGCTATCGGTCGCGCGCCACCTGCAACGCAGCGGTTTTCGCATCGCGGTGACCGACAGCCGCGAGCAACCGCCGGAGCTCGAGGGCGTGAAGGCGCTGGGCGCCTCGGTCGTGACGCGCACCGGCGGCTTCGACGCGCGGTTGCTCGAGCAGGCCGATATCGTCGTTACTTCACCCGGCGTGCCGCTCGACGATCCGTTCTTCACGCAGGCGCGTTCGCGCGGCCTCGACATCGTCGGCGACATCGAACTGTTCGCGCGCGCGGCCGACGCGCCGGTGGTCGGCATCACCGGCACGAACGGCAAGAGCACGGTGACGACCCTGCTGGGCCGGATGGCGGAACGCGCCGGCGTGCGCGTGCGCGTGGGCGGCAATCTCGGTCACCCCGCGCTCGACCTGCTCGACCGCGGCCCCACCGACCTCTACGTGCTCGAGTTGTCCTCGTTCCAGCTGGACACGACTCACTCGCTCAAGCTCAAGGCCAGCGTGGTGCTCAACGTGAGCGCGGACCACATGGACCGCTACGCGACGCTCTCCGCGTACGCCGCGTCGAAGGCGCGCATTTACGCCAACAGCGAAAACGCCGTCGTGAACGCCGACGATCCGGAAGTCGCCCGCATGCCGCGCGCCGGACAGCGCGTCCTCAGCTTCAGCCTGGAGAACACCGCCGCCGATTTCACGCTGTCGACGCCCACCGTGGGCGGTGGCGCGTGGCTCACGCGGCGCGGCTCGGCGCTGCTGCCGCTGTCGGCATTGAAGATATCCGGCCGGCACAATGCCGCGAACGCGCTCGCGACCCTCGCGCTCGGTGACGCGCTGCGCCTGCCCATCGCGCCGATGCTCGAAGAGCTGCGCGACTTTCCGGGACTGCCGCACCGCGCGCAGTGGGTCGCCGAGATCGGCAACGTCAGGTACATCAACGATTCCAAGGGCACGAACGTCGGCGCGACGCTCGCCGCCGTCGGTGGATTGACCGGGCCGCTGGTCGTGATCGCGGGCGGTGACGGCAAGGGCCAGGATTTCGCGCCGCTCGCCGCCGCGTTCCGCGGCAAGGTGCGCACGGCCGTGCTGCTCGGCCGCGATGCGGCGCTCATCGAGACCGCGCTCGCGGGCATCTGCCACACCGTGCGCGTCGGCACGATGGAAGAAGCAGTGCGCGCGGCCGCGCGTTTCGCGCAACCGGGCGACACCGTGTTGCTGTCGCCGGCCTGCTCGAGCCTCGACATGTTTCGCGACTATGCCGAGCGCGGCAACGTGTTCGCCGCGGCGGTGAAGGAGCTCGTATCGTGAGTTCCAGGCGCGCGCTCCACATCGACCCCATCGCGCTGTCGCTGGTCGCCGCGATCGTGCTGCTCGGCCTCGTCATGGTCACGTCTGCCTCGATCTCGATCGCGAGCAAGGAATCCGGCAACGCGTTTTCGTACCTCGAGCGTCAGCTCATCCTGTGCGTCGCGGGCTTCGTCCTCGCGGCGATCGTGTTCTGCATACGCACCGATTTGCTGGAGAAGATGGCCTGGCCGCTGCTGATCGTCGCGGTCGTGCTGCTGTTCCTCGTGCTGGTTCCCGGTGTCGGTCACGTGGTCAACGGCAGCCGTCGCTGGATCCGCCTGCTTGGATTCAACTTCCAGGCGTCGGAGCTCGCGCGAGTGTTGACGCTGATCTTCATCGCGAGCTACGCGGTTCGGCGCGACGCCGAGCTGCGCACGACGGCGATGGGTCTCGTCAAGCCCGTGGGACTCCTCGTGTTCATGGCGCTGCTGCTGCTGGCGGAGCCGGATTTCGGCGCGGCCTCGGTGTTGTTCCTCACCGGCTTCGGCATCCTGTTCATCGCCGGCGCGCGGCTGCGCTGGGTCTTGTTGATGGCGGCGGCCGGAGCCGCCGCGATGGCGTTGCTCGTCATGCTCGTGCCGTACCGCATGGCGCGCGTCACGTCGTTCCTCGATCCGTGGGCGGACCCGTTCAACAGCGGTTTCCAGCTCACGCAGTCGCTCATCGCCATCGGGCGCGGGGAGTGGTTCGGCGTGGGTCTCGGCGAGAGCGTGCAGAAGCTGTTCTATCTACCCGAGGCGCACACCGACTTCCTGTTCGCCGTCCTCGCCGAGGAGCTGGGCCTGGTCGGCGTCGCGGCGACACTCACGCTGTTCATCGCGCTCGTGTGGCGCAGCTTCTGGATCGCGCAGCTCGCCTCGCGCGCCGGGCTCAAATTCCAGTCCTATCTCGCGGCCGGTTTCGGCCTGTGGCTCGGCGCGCAGGCGCTGATCAACATCGGCGTGAACATGGGCGTGTTGCCGACCAAGGGACTCACGCTGCCGCTCATGAGTTACGGACGCTCGAGCCTGATCGTCACGCTCGCGTGGGTCGGCCTGCTGCTGCGCGTGTACCACGAGGCCATGCACGCCTCGCGCGGCATGGCGAGCACGCGCCGGGAAGAATCCCGTTCGCGACTCGCGGAGTCGGCCGCATGAGCGCCACCGTGAACCGCGCACCCGTTCTCATCATGGCCGGCGGCACCGGCGGCCACGTCTTCCCGGCGCTGGCGCTCGCCCGGCTGCTGCGCGCGGCGTCGGTCGAGGTCGTGTGGCTGGGCACCGCGCGCGGACTCGAAGCGCGCGTCGTGCCGGCGGAAAAGTTTCCGATCGAGTGGCTGTCGATGAGCGGACTGCGCGGCAAGGGCGTCGCGACGTTGCTCGCCGCGCCGTTCAAGCTCGCGCAATCGATCTGGCAGGCGCTCGGCGTCATGCGCCGCCGCAAGCCCGGACTCGTCGTCGGGTTCGGCGGTTTCGTCACGGGGCCCGGCGGCGTCGCGGCCTGGATCACGCGCCGCCCGCTCGTGATCCACGAACAGAATGCGATCGCGGGTTACTCCAACCGCTGTCTCGCGCACCTGGCGCGGCACGTGCTGGCGGCGTTCCCGGACGCGTTTCCGCGCGGCGTCGACGTGCGCGTCGTCGGCAACCCGGTGCGCGCGGACATCGTCGCGCAGCCGGCGCCGGCCGACCGCTTCGCGCGCCGCGAGGGAGCGGTGCGCGTGCTGGTGGTCGGCGGTAGTTTGGGCGCCGCCCGTTTCAACACCGTGGTGCCGTTCGCGATCCGCGAGTCGGGCCTCACGCTGCGTGTCCGCCACCAGGCGGGCGAACGCGGCATCGACGCGGCGCGAGCCGCGTATGCCGAGGCGAAGGTCGCGGCGGATGTCTCGCCGTTCATCGACGACATGGCGAGCGCCTACGCCGACGCGGACCTCGTGATCTGCCGCGCCGGCGCGCTCACGATCTCGGAGCTGGCCGCGGTCGGCGTCGCCGCCGTGCTCGTGCCGTTCCCGGCGGCGGTCGACGACCACCAGACCTTCAACGCGCGGTTCCTGACGCGCGAAGGCGCCGCCGTGCTGATTCCCGACCGCGAGCTCACGCCCGCGCGTCTCGCGGCCGAGCTGAAAACGCTGTGCGCGGGCCGCGGCAAACTACTCGCGATGGCCGAGCGCGCGCGTCTGGTGGCGAAGCCGCGCGCGGCCGAGGACCTCGCGGCCCTGTGCCTGGAGGAAATGGGTCTCGAACAGCGGGGGGAGGCGGCATGAGCGATCGCATGCGCCGCATCCATCGCATCCACTTCGTCGGCATCGGCGGCAGTGGCATGAGCGGCATTGCCGAGGTGCTGGTCAATCTGGGCTACGAAGTGCAGGGCAGCGACCTGCGTCCGAACCCGGTCACGGACCGGCTCGCGAAGCTCGGCGCGCGCGTGATGATCGGCCACGCCACCGAGAACGTCGGCAACGCGGACGTCGTGGTCATCTCGAGCGCGGTTTCGACCGAGAACCCCGAGGTGGCGAGCGCGCTCGCGCGCCGCATCCCCGTGGTGCCGCGCGCCGAGATGCTCGGCGAGCTCATGCGTTTTCGCTACGCGATAGCGGTCGCGGGCACACACGGCAAGACCACCACGACGAGTCTCACTTCCTCGATCCTCGCCGAAGGCGGCGAGGATCCGACCTTCGTGATCGGCGGGCGGCTCAAGAGCGCCGGCACGAACGCGCGTCTCGGCGCGGGCCGCTACCTCGTTGCCGAGGCCGACGAGAGCGATGCGTCGTTCCTGCACCTGAACCCGATGATCGCGATCGTCACCAACATCGACAACGATCATCTCGGCACGCACGAAGGCGACTTCGAGCGGCTCAAGCAGAGCTTCGTCGAGTTCCTGCACAACCTGCCGTTCTACGGGCTCGCGGTGCTGTGCGTGGACGACGCGCACGTGCGCAGCATCCTCACGCGGGTGAATCGCCCGGTGGTTGGATACGGATTCTCCGAGGGCGCGGACCTGCGCGCCGAGAACCTGCGTCGCGAAGGCTTGCAGACGCACTTCGAGGTCGTGCGCCGCGCGGACGGCCTGCGTCTGCCCGTCACCGTGAACCTGCCGGGCCTGCACAACGTGCTGAATTCGCTCGCGGCCATTGCCGTGGCGCTCGAGATCGGCATTTCGCACGACGCGATCCGCGGCGCGCTCGCGAACTTCCAGGGCATCGACCGGCGGTTGACGCACGTCGCCGACGTCCACCCTTCTTCCGAGGGTGGGGGCGGCGGCGACCCGGTGACCATCATCGACGACTACGGCCACCACCCGACGGAAATCGCGGCGACGCTCGATGCGATCCGCCAGGGTTATCCCGGCCGACGGGTCGTGCTCGCGTTCCAGCCGCATCGCTACACCCGTACGCGCGACCTGCTCGACGACTTCGCGACCGTTCTATCCACCGCCGACTCGCTGCTCGTGACCGAGGTGTACGCGGCGGGCGAGGCGCCCATCGCGGCCGCCGACGGGCGTGCGATCTGCCGGGCCGTGCGCACGCGCGGCAAGGTCGAGCCGGTTTTCGTCGAGAAGGTCGAAACGCTGGACGAGCCGCTGCGCGCGGTTCTCAAGCCCGGCGACGTCCTGCTGACGTGCGGCGCCGGATCGATCAGCGCGGTCTCGCACGCGCTGCCGCAGAAGTTAGGGGCGTCCGCGGCCCGGAGGAAGGCGTGACGTGCATGCCCGACGCCATTACAACGTGTACGAAAACGAGGCGCCCCAGGTGAGCCGGCCCGTTTCACATCCCGTGCCGACCATCGCCGCGAGGTTCGCGCCGCGCGTGAAACTCGCGGAGCCGATGTCGCGCCACACTTCGTGGCACATCGGGGGTCCGGCCGACGGGTTCTTCACGCCGGCCGACCGCACCGATCTGCTCGCGTTCCTCGAAACGCTGCCGAAGGGCACGCCGCTCTTCTGGCTGGGCCTCGGCTCCAACCTGCTGGTGCGCGACGGCGGCATCCGCGGCGTGGTGATCGACACGACCGGCCTCGACAAGCTCGAGGAGATAGACCGGACGACGCTGTATTCCGAGGCCGGCGTGCCGTGCGCGCGCATCGCGCGCCGCTGCATCGGCCTGGAACTCGGGCCGGCGGAGTTCTTCGCGGGCATCCCCGGAACGCTCGGCGGCGCGCTCTCGATGAATGCCGGTGCGTTCGGCGGCGAAACCTGGCCGCGCGTGCGCGCGGTCGACGTCTGCGACGCGCGCGGCCGCGAGCGGCGCCGCGACGCGCGCGAGTATTCGTATTCGTACCGCAGGATCGTCGCGCCGGTGCCGGGCGAGTTCTTCCTCGACGCGGTGCTCGCGTTCGAGCACCGCCCCGGGCTCACCGACGAGGCGCTGCGCGAAATGATCGCGCGCCGCAAGGAGAAGCAGCCCATCGGCGAATGGAGCTGCGGCTCGACGTTCACCAACCCGCCCGGCGATCACGCCGCGCGCCTGATCGAAGCTGCCGGCCTCAAGGGAATGCGGATCGGAGACATCATGGTTTCGCCGAAACACGCGAACTTCCTCGTCAACGTCGGCGCCGCGAGCGCGGCGGACGTCGAGAAGCTGGTCGCGCACATACAGATGGAAGTGAAACGGAAGTTCGGCGTATCGCTGACGCCGGAATTCCGCATCGCCGGGGAGTTCGCCTGATGCGCCTGCGTCACGACCCCAAGGTAGTCAGGCATGCAGGCGACGCGCGCGAGTTCGGGCGCGTCGCGGTGCTGCTCGGCGGAACCTCCAGCGAACGCGAGATCTCGCTGATCTCCGGCAACGCGTGCCTCGCGGCGCTGCAGAAACGCGGCGTCGACGCGCACGCCTTCGATCCGCGCGACAAACCGCTCGGCGAACTGATCGAGCGCAAGTTCGACCGCGTGTTCATCGCGCTGCACGGGCCGGGCGGCGAGGACGGCACGTTGCAGGGCGCGCTCGAATTCCTCGGGCTGCCCTACACCGGCAGCGGCGTGATGGGCTCGGCGATCGGCATGGACAAGCTGCGCACCAAGCGCCTCGCGCAGGCGGTCGGCATTCCGACCACCGAGTACATGGTGCTGCGTTCGCCCGCGGACCTCGACAACTGCGTGGAGCGCCTCGGGCTGCCGTTGATCGTGAAGCCCGCGACGCAGGGTTCGTCCGTCGGAATGACGAAGGTCGAGCGCCGCGAGGACCTTGCGGGCGCCTACCAGGCGGCGTCGCTGCTGGAACCGAATGTGTTCGCCGAGAGCTGGATCACCGGCGCCGAATACACGGTCGCGGTGTTGCAGGGCCAGGCGCTGCCGTCGATCCGCATCGAGACGCCCGCGACCTTCTACGACTACCAGGCCAAGTACTTCCGCAACGACACGAAGTACTTCTGTCCGTCCGGCCTGTCCACCGAGGCCGAGAAACATCTCGCGAACCTCGCCATCGGGACCTTCGCGGCCGTCGGCGCCGAAGGCTGGGGACGCGCGGACTTCATGATGGACAAGTCCGGCAAGCCCTATCTGCTCGAGATCAACACGGTCCCGGGCATGACGGACCACAGCCTCGTGCCGATGGCGGCGCGCGCCGTGGGGATCGATTTCGAACAACTCGTCTGGCGGGTCCTCGAGACCAGCTTCACGCGAACGGCGGTGAGCGTGTGATCTGGGGCAAGCCCCAAAACAAGAAGGTCAACCGGCGCAAGGACGGCGAGGGACTGCTGCGCGTCTATCGCGCGCTGCTCGCGCGCGCGGCGATCGGCGCCGCGGTGCTCGCCGTGCTCGGCATCGCGGGTTTCCTGCTGGTGGGCGCGCTCGACCAGAACATCAGCCAGGTGAACGTGACGGGGCGCTTCCAGCGCGTGTCGCCGGTGGAAGTCGAGCAGGCCGTGAAGGCGCGCGTGCGCGACGTCGGACTCGTGAGCGTCGATCTCGGCGCGGTGCAGCGCGCGGTCGAGCAGTTGCCGTGGGTGGATAGCGCGACGGTCGAGCGGCAGTGGCCGCGCGCGCTCAAGATCCGGGTGAGCGAGCAGGTGGCCGCGGCGCGCTGGGGCGCGAACGGCCTGCTCAACACGCGCGGCGAATTGTTCATTTCCGAGGCGCGCCACATCCCGCCGGAACTGCCGCGCCTGTCCGGGCCGCGCGGCATGGAGAGCGAGGTCGCCGGCCGCTACCTCGCCGCGCAGGGACAGCTCATCGAGGCGGGCATGCGCCTGACGGCGGTGCGCCTCGACGAGCGCGGCTCGTGGGAATTCGATCTCGACAACGGCATCACGGTGCGGCTCGGCCGCCGCCAGATCGACGAACGGTTCGCGCGCTTCGTCGCGGCGGCCGTCGGCCAGATATCGAGCCACGCCAGCGACATCAACTACATCGACATGCGTTACACGAACGGTTTCGCGATCGGCTGGCGCGCGGGCGGTCAGCGCGTCGCGACCGGCGCCGCGGAGGACGACAACACAGATGGCTAACTACATGGGTAAACGTCCCGACAAGAACCTCATCATCGGCCTCGACGTCGGCACGTCGAAGGTCTCCTGCCTGGTCGGCGAAGTCGCATCCGACAACACGATCGAAGTGATCGGCATCGGCACGCAGCCTTCGCGCGGCCTCAAGAAAGGCGTGGTCGTGAACATCGAATCGACGGTGCAGTCGATCCAGCGCGCGGTCGAGGAAGCCGAGCTCATGGCCGGGTGCGAGATCCGCTCGGTATTCGCCGGTATTGCCGGATCGCACGTGCGCAGCCTGAATTCGCACGGCGTCGTCGCGATCCGCGACCGGGAGGTGAGCCAGGCGGACGTGGAAGCGGTGGTGGATGCGGCCAAGGCCGTCGCGATTCCCGCCGACCAGAAGATCCTGCACGTGCTGCCGCAGGAATTCATCATCGACGGGCAGGAAGGCATCCGCGACCCGATCGGCATGTCGGGCGTGCGGCTCGAAGCCAAGGTGCACATCGTGACCGGCGCGGATTCCGCCGCGCAGAACATCGAGAAGTGCATCCAGCGCTGCGGCCTCGAAGTCGACGACATCGTGCTCGAGCAGCTCGCCTCGAGCTTCGCGTGCCTCACCGATGACGAGAAAGAGCTCGGCGTCTGCATCATCGACATCGGTGGCGGCACCACCGACCTCGCGGTCTTCTCGCAGGGCGCCATCCGTCACACCGCGGTCATCCCGATCGCCGGCGACCAGGTCACGAACGACATCGCCGTGTCGATGCGCACGCCGACACAGTACGCCGAGGACATCAAGGTCAGGTACGCCTGCGCGCTCTCGCAGCTCGCGAATCCGGACGAGAGCATCGAGGTGCCGAGCGTGGGCGACCGGCCCGCGCGCCGGCTCGCGCGCCAGACGCTCGCCGAAGTGGTCGAGCCGCGTTACGAGGAGTTGTTCGGCCTCGCGCGCGAGGAACTGCGCCGCTCGGGTTTCGAGGAAATCATCGCGGCCGGGATCGTCCTCACGGGCGGCAGCGCCAAGATGGAAGGCGCGATCGAGCTCGCCGAAGAGGTGTTCCACGTGCCGGTGCGTCTCGGCGTGCCGCAGCACATCCGCGGGCTCTCGGACGTCGTCCGCAATCCTATCTACTCGACCGGCGCGGGCCTGTTGCTCTACGCGCGCGACAACGCGCTCGCGAGCAACCGCGGCCGTTCGATCGCGGGCAACGCGCGCAGCCTGGCCGAGCGCATGAAGAACTGGTTTCAGGGGAACTTCTGACCGGGTCATGCCGGGACGAAGCCGTTGATGAGATGAAGATTCGAAGCTGACAGCACTTCGATTAACCAAGGAGCGAATCAAAATGTTTGAACTGATGGATGCTTACAGCCAGAACGCTGTAATCAAAGTCATAGGGGTTGGGGGCGGCGGCGGCAACGCGGTCGCTCACATGGTCACGAGCGGCATCGAGGGCGTGGAATTCATGTGCATCAACACCGATGCGCAGGCCCTCAAGCACTCGAAGGTCAAGACGTCCCTGCAGATCGGCTGCAACATCACCAAGGGTCTCGGCGCGGGCGCCGATCCCGAGGTCGGCCGGCAGGCGGCGATGGAAGATCGCGATCGCATCATCGAGATGATCGAGGGATGCGACATGTTGTTCATCACCGCCGGCATGGGCGGCGGCACGGGCACGGGCGCCGCGCCGGTGGTCGCGCAGGTTGCGAAGGAACTCGGCATCCTCACGGTGGCCGTGGTCACGCGTCCGTTCGAGATGGAAGGCGGCAAGCGCACGCTGATTGCGAACCACGGCCTCGCCGAGCTCGGCAAGTACGTCGACTCGCTGATCACGATCCCGAACCAGAAGCTGCTCACGGTGCTCGGCGCGAAGACGACGTTGTTAGACGCCTTCAAGAGCGCGAACCACGTGCTGCAGGGCGCGGTGCAGGGCATCGCGGAACTGATCACGCGGCCCGGCCTCATCAACGTGGACTTCGCCGACGTGCGCACCGTGATGAGCGAGACCGGCATGGCGATGATGGGCTCGGGCCTGGCGCGCGGCGAGAACCGTGCGAAGGAAGCCGCCGAGATGGCGGTCTCTTCGCCGCTGCTCGAGGACATCAATCTATCCGGTGCCCACGGCATCCTGGTGAACGTGACCGCCGGCATGGATCTCTCGATCGGCGAGTTCCAGCAGGTCGGTGAAATCGTCAAGCAGTTCGCGTCGGAGGATGCCACCGTCGTCGTGGGAACCGTCATCGATCCGGAGCTGTCCGACGAAATGCGTGTCACGGTGGTCGCCACCGGCCTCGGCAGGCCGGAAGTCGCCACGGGACGTTCCCCCTTCGGACGCGAAGTGCCCACGTTGCAGAAGGTGGCCCCGCCGGCGGCTCAACAGCAGGCGGAGCCCCCGATGCGTGTCGTTCCCCGTCGTCCCCTGACCGCGGCGGACTACGCGGCGCTGGACAAACCGGCCGTGCAGCGCCAGCGAGCGGTAGGCGATGGCCTCCGCGCGGATGTGGAATCGGAGGACGTGCTGGATATTCCGGCATTCCTGCGGCGGCAGGCGGACTGACCTCCGAGGAACGGGTCGGTTCGAACTGTGTTACGGTAGCGCCCCTTTTGTGAGTCTCGGTGCCGCAGTCTTTTGCGGCCGCTCCCCCGAGCCCCACGGGCGGCGCTACCCGTACCGCGTGAAACGGTTGCGGGAGTCGGAATCACATGCTCGGACAACGAACCTTAAAAAACTCCATCCGCGCCCAGGGCGTGGGACTGCACACGGGCAAGAAGGTCCTGATGACCCTCCGGCCCGCGGCCGCCGATACGGGCATCGTTTTCCGGCGTACCGATCTCGATCCTCCCTCGGAAGTGCGCGCCTACGCCGAGAACGTGGGCGACACGCAGCTCGGCACCGTTCTCGTGAATGGCGAGGCGCGTGTCTCGACCGTCGAGCACCTGATGTCGGCGTTCGCGGGACTGGGCATCGACAACGCGCACGTCGAAGTGAGCGCGCCCGAGGTTCCGATCATGGACGGCAGCGCGGGACCGTTCGTGTTCCTGCTGCAATCGGCCGGCTTCGAGGACCTGCGCACGCCGAAGAAATTCGTGCGCATCAAGCAGCGCGTGCGCGTCGAGGACGGGGACAAGTGGGCGGAGTTTCGTCCCTTCGACGGATTCAAGGTGAACTTCGAAATCGAGTTCAACCATCCACTGTTCAAGCGGCGCGCGAACAAGGCGTCGATGGATTTCTCCACGACCTCCTATTTGAAGGAAGTCGCGCGCGCCCGCACCTTCGGATTCATGCGCGATCTCGAGATGATGCGCGCGCGCAATCTCGCGCTCGGCGGCAATCTCGACAACGCGATCGTGCTCGACGATTTCCGCGTGCTCAACGAAGACGGCCTGCGCTACGAGGACGAATTCGTCAAGCACAAGATCCTCGACGCGATCGGCGATCTCTATCTACTCGGCCACAGCCTGATCGGCGAGTTCAGCGGCTTCAAGTCGGGCCACAAGCTCAACAACCTGCTGCTGCGCAAGCTCATCGCGACTCCGCAGGCGTGGGAGTCGGTCGTTTTCGAGAAGCCTTCCGACGCGCCCATCGCGTACGTGCAACCGCCACCGGTACCGGTCGGCTCCACCATCTGACCCGCGTTCCTCTCGCCCTGTGACGCAATGCCGCCGCCGCGGCAATGCCTTGCCGCGTCCGCGATATTCCGGTGCAGAACTTCGGGCGCCGGCCGTTAAAGCGGGCAGAGGTTTCCGTGTCCGATTCCACTTCAGATCCGAAAATGAACCGCAGGGCGTTGTTGCTCGGCGCGGTGTTCCTGGTCGGCGGCGCCGCCGCGCTGACGCGCTTCGCGCGTGGCGACCGGCCCGCCGGAGCCGGCGCGCTCGCGGCCGCCGAGTTCGCGCTGATCGAGACGTTTTCGGACGTGATGATTCCGGACACCGATACGCCCGGCGCGCTCGCCGCGGGCGTGCCGCAGTTCGTGCGCACGATGCTGGAGGAGTGGGCCTCGGGGGAGACGCGCGCGCAGATCGCGGGCGTGCTCGAACAGATCGACAAACGCGCGTGGGTGCGCCTCGGCGCGTCGTTCGCCCAGATCCTGCCCGAACAGCGTCACGAGCTGCTGCGGGATTTCGATGCGGCCGCCTTCGTACTCGGCGACGAGGCGTATGCCCGGCTCAAGTTTCTCGTGCTCGCGGGCTACTACCACTCGGAGATCGGCGCCACGCAGGAGCTGCGTTTCGAGATGGTGCCGGGCACGTGGCGCGCCTGCCTGCCGCTGGACGAGATCGGCCGTGCTTCGGCGGTCTGACGGAGCGCGCGCATGATCTTCGACGCCATCGTCGTGGGCTCCGGGATCAGCGGCGGCTGGGTCGCGAAGGAGCTGTGCGAGCGGGGACTCAAGACCCTCGTCATCGAACGCGGACGCCACGTCGAACACGGAGTCGACTACCAGGATTTCGCGACGCCGTGGGACGTGCCCCATCGCGGGCTCGTGCCGCAGGACGAGATCGCCGAGCACTACCCGATCCAGAGCCAGTGCCATGCGTTCAACTCGGCCACGAAGCAGTGGTGGGTGAAGGACAGCGAGCACCCGTACCTCACGCCGCCGGACCAGCCGTTCTCGTGGATCCGTGGCTATCACCTCGGCGGCCGTTCCCTGACGTGGAGCCGCCAGAGCTATCGCATGAGCGACGTGGACTTCAATGCCAACGAGCTCGATGGCCACGGAGTCGACTGGCCGATACGTTATTCGGATCTCTCGCCCTGGTACGACCGCGTCGAACGCTTCGCCGGAATCTCGGGAGCGAACGAAGGACTCGATCACCTGCCCGACGGGCAATTCCTTCCGCCGCTCGAGCTCAACTGCATCGAGCTCGAATTCAAGCGACGCACGGAAGCGCGTCGTCCGTCCCGTCGCGTGACGGTCGGCCGCTGCGCGAACCTCACTGAACCATCGGCGGAACATCGCGAGCTGGGTCGCGGCCCCTGCCAGCTGCGCGGCGTGTGCGAACGCGGGTGCGGGTACGGCGCGTATTTCTCTTCGTTGTCCGCGACGCTTCCGGCCGCGCGCCGCACGGGCAACCTCACGATCGTCGCCGACGCGATCGTCGAGCGGCTCGATTACGACCACGCCCGGCGACGCGTTTCGGGCGTGCGCGTCATCGACGCGAACACGAAGCAGGGACGCTCGTACCAGGCGCGCGTCGTCTTCCTGTGCGCGTCGACGCTGGGCACGGCGCAGATACTCCTGTCGTCGCAGTCCGAGCGGTTTCCCAACGGACTGGCGAACAGCTCGGGCGCCGTCGGCCGCTATCTGATGGACCACGTGGTCGGCATCGGCGCGCGCGGCACGCACCCGGGATTCCTCGACCGCTACTACTACGGCCGCCGCCCCACCGGCTTCTACGTGCCGCGCTACCTCAACACCACCGAACGCGCGGAAACCGGCTTCGTTCGTGGCTTCGGTTTCCAGGGTTACAGCGCGCGCTCGACCTGGCATCGCGGCGCGCAGGAAGCGGGCATCGGCGCGCAGCTCAAACAACGGCTGCGGTCGCCGGGCAAATGGGAGATCGGGCTGCTTTGCTTCGGCGAGATGCTGCCGCGCGCGGAGAATCGCGTGACCCTGGACGAGCGCCGTACGGACAAGTGGGGACTGCCGCTCCTCAACATCGAATGCACACATGGCGACAACGAACGCCGGATGGCCCAGCGCGCGAGCGCGGATGCCGTGCAGATGCTGAAGGAGGCGGGCTTCGAAAACGTCAGTGAGATGGGTTCGCCGCTGCCGCCCGGATCGGCGGTCCACGAAATGGGCACGGCGCGCATGGGTCACGACCCGGCGACGTCGGTCCTGAACCGCCACAACCAGGCGCACGACGTGCAGAACCTGTTCGTCACGGACGGCTCGTGCATGGCCTCGACCGGGTCGGTGAACCCTTCGCTCACGTACATGGCGCTGTCCGCCCGGGCGGCGAACCATGCCGCCGACCGGCTGGCCTCCGGCGAGTTGTGATCAGGCGGCGCCGGGACGGGCCTGTCGCGGCCGTACGCGGACGTTGAATTCCCGGTAGTCGGGAGTCTTCTCGCGCAGCAACGCCTCGTGTTCGGCCAGACGGAAGCGTATCCGGGCAGCCCAGGCGGAGGATTCGGCCACGACGACCAGACGACCCTTGTCGAGGGAGCAGCTATTTACCTTATTTCCCAGCTCCGGACCGAGCACCTTCATCACTGTGACGTGCCACTCGGACGTCTCGGGCGCCGAAAGGGCACGCTGGGCCAGAGCTGGCAAACGGGCCGACATTAAGTCGCCAATCGTGCGCGGTTTGGCACCCGTTCGGATCGGTTGCTTGTCTCGTCGGGGTCTTTTGGGCATAGTTTCGCGCGCCTGCCGGCCCTGATGGTTTGCTGGTCAAAAGTCTCGAGGGAGCTATGACAACGAGGATGCCGGCCAGGCGCAAGTGCTTGAAGCACGACGAACAGGGTCTTCGAGACCCGGACGGTGTAACCCTGGCGGAGCGCGCGCGATGAACATCATTTTCTTTTCGCGCCGCGAAGGTCGAGCCCGTCATTTCAATCTTGCGCACCCCTTGTCGGTCACCGCGTTCGCGGCGGTGCTCGTGGCCATCCTCGCCACCGCCTTCAGCCTCGGTCTCAAGATCGGAGAGAGCAAGTCGAGCCCGCGGACCGGCGCCACCTGGTCGGACACGCTGGCCGAACAGCAGGCGGAAATCCAGGAACTGAAGGCCGAGCTCCAGCGCCGCGTCGACGCGGTCGCCATGCGCATCGGCCAGATGAACGCCCACGTCATCCGCCTCGACGCGCTGGGCAAGCGCCTGACCCAGATGGCGAACATCGACAACCGCGAATTCGATTTCGAGAGCTCGCCGGCGATCGGCGGCCCCGAGGACTCTGGCTCGGCGGTCACCGAACCCGACCTTACCTCCATGCTCAACGGCCTCGAGCAGAAGATCTCCTCGCGCGACGCGCAGATGGCCGCGCTCGAGAACGCGCTGCTGTCGAAGAAGCTCGACGAGCAGATCCGGCCGGATGGCCGGCCGGTGCGCGCGGGCCACATCTCTTCTTATTTCGGCGAGCGCCAGGATCCGTTCACGGGGCACCAGGCGTTCCACAAGGGCATCGACTTCGCGAGCACCAGCGGCGCGGACGTCGTCGCGGTGGCGGCGGGCGTCGTCACCTATGCGGGCGAAAAGTCGGGCTATGGAAACCTCGTCGAGGTCAGCCACGGCAACGGTCTCGTGACCCGCTACGGCCACAACCAGGGCATTGCAGTCACGGTCGGCAAGACCGTGGCCCGCGGCGATACGCTTGCGTTTGTCGGTTCGACGGGGCGCTCGACCGGCCCTCACGTCCATTTCGAAGTGCTGAAAAACGGACGGCAGGTCGACCCGCTGACCTTCATCGGCCGATAGGGGGCAGCCCCCGTTTCCCAGCAAAAGGGGTCAGCCCCCAATTGCCCGGGCTTAAGCTTGCATTTTCGGGTCGCGGCCCGAAAACCCCTCCCCGTCATCACGGTCTATCCGTAGAATACCGGGCCGCTTCCGGCAAGGCGCAGCCCTAAGTGGCTGTCCGCCTTGAAGTTTTTCGCAAGGATTTCTCAGTGCTCAATCTTCTGACGCGACTCTTCGGCAGTCGCAACGATCGCATCGTCAAGGGCTATGAAGCGACGGTGCGCAAGGCGAACGCATTCGAGCCGGCGCTCCAGGCGTTGAGTGACGAGGCGCTGGCCGCCAGGACCCAGGAATTCCGCAAGCGCCTCGCGGAGGGCGAGACCCTAAACGATCTGGCTCCGGAGGCGTTCGCCGTCGTACGCGAAGTCTCCCAGCGCACGCTGAAGATGCGGCACTTCGACGTGCAGCTCATCGGCGGCCTCACCCTGAACGACGGACGCATCGCCGAGATGCGCACCGGCGAAGGGAAGACGCTGATGTCCACCCTCGCGGCGTATCTCAACGCGCTCGCGGGCGAAGGCGTCCACGTCGTCACCGTCAACGAATACCTCGCGGCGCGCGACGCCGAATGGATGAGTCCCATCTACCGCTTCCTCGGACTCACCGTCGGTGTGATCAGGAACCAGCAGGACTCGAACGAGAAGCGCGCGGCCTATGCCTGCGACATCACGTATGGCACCAACAACGAATTCGGCTTCGACTACCTGCGCGACAACCTCGCGTTCAGTCTCGAGGACAGGGTGCAGCGCAAGCTCGCATTCGCGATCGTCGACGAGGTCGATTCGATCCTGATCGACGAGGCGCGCACGCCGCTGATCATTTCCGGTCCCGCCGAGGAAAACGACGAGCTGTACATCAAGGTGAACAAGCTCGTCCCGCGCCTCAAGAAACAGATCGGCGAAGAGGACAAGAACGGCCAGCAGGGCCCCGACTTCGTTCCCGGCGACTACACCGTGGACGAAAAGCAGCGGCAGGCGCACCTCACCGAAGCCGGCCATGAAAAGGTCGAGCAGTTGATGCTCGAGGCCGGTCTGCTGCGCGAAGGCGACAGCCTCTACGATCCGGCGAACATCCGCCTGATGCATCACCTGAACGCGGCGCTGCGCGCGCACGCGCTGTACAAGCGCGACGTCGAATACATCGTGCGCAACGGCGAGGTGATCATCGTCGACGAATTCACCGGCCGCACGATGCCGGGCCGCCGCTGGTCCGACGGCCTGCACCAGGCGGTCGAAGCGAAGGAAGGCGTGAAGGTGCGCGCCGAGAACCAGACCGTCGCGTCGATCACGTTCCAGAATTACTTCCGTCTCTACAAGAAGCTGTCCGGCATGACCGGCACGGCCGACACGGAAGCGCCCGAATTCATGCAGATCTACGGCCTGGAAGTGGTTGTGATCCCGACGCACAAGCCGATGATCCGCAAGGACAACCCGGACTTCGTGTATCTCACGCAGGGCGACAAGTTCAAGGCGATCATCGAGGACATCCAGGATTGCGTGAAGCGCGACCAGCCGGTGCTCGTCGGCACGACCTCGATCGAAACCTCCGAGCTGCTGTCGGGCGTGCTGACGGAGCAGGGCATCGCGCACGACGTGTTGAACGCCAAGCAGCACGAGCGCGAGGCGCACATCGTCGAGATGGCCGGCATGCCCGCCAAGGTGACGATCGCGACCAACATGGCCGGCCGCGGAACCGACATCAAGCTCGGCGGCAATCTCGAGGCCGAGCTCGAGGCCGCGGCGAAGGCCGCGGGCGAGGCGGGCCTGGATGAGGTGACCGCGGCGCGCATCCGCGCCGAATGGCAGGAGCGGCACAACAAGGTGCTCGCCGCCGGCGGACTGCACATCATCGGCACCGAGCGCCACGAATCGCGCCGCATCGACAACCAATTGCGCGGTCGTTCGGGGCGCCAGGGCGACCCGGGATCGAGCCGCTTCTATCTATCGATGGAAGACAACCTCATGCGCATCTTCGGCGATCCGAATCGCACGAAGAAATGGCTCGCCATGGCCGGCATGAAGGAAGGCGAGGTCATCGAGAGCGGCATGCTCACGCGCCAGATCGAGAAGGCGCAGCGCAAGGTCGAGGCGCACAACTTCGACGTGCGCAAGCAGCTGCTCACGTTCGACGACGTCGCGAACGATCAGCGCAAGGTCATCTACCAGCAGCGCACCGAGCTCATGGGTGCGGACAATCTCGCCGATGCCGTGCGCGGCATTCGCGCCGAGGTGATCTCCGGCATCCTCGATCAGCACATGCCCTCGAACGTGAGCCACGAGGAGTGGGATCTCGCGGGACTCGCGCAGGCGATCCAGAAGAATTTCGCGACGCAGATCGATCCGGTGCAGTGGCTGAAGGACGAGCCGAACCTCGAGGAACCGGAGCTGCGCAAGCGTGTCGTCGCCGCCGTAGACGAGATGTACGACGCGAAGGTCGAGCGCATCGGCCGCGACGCGAACGGCAAGCTGATCATGCGGCACGTCGAGAAGGACATCATGCTGCGCGTGCTCGACCAGCAATGGCGCGATCACCTGGCCGCGATGGACTACCTGCGGCAGGGCATCCACCTGCGCGGCTACGCGCAGAAGGACTACCGCTTCGAGTACAAGCGCGAAGCGTTCGAACTGTTCGCCGCGATGCTCGATCGCATCAAGTTCGACGCCGTGACCATCCTCGCGTCGCTCGACGTGCAGGTGAAGACTCCCGAGCAGCTCGAGCGCGAGGAAGAAGCGCGCCGCGAGCGGCTCAATCGCGCGCTGCAGTTGCAGCACGCGGAAGCCGCGTCGCTTTCGCAGCTCGGCGGGGAAGACCCGGCGCAGCAGGCGCCGCCGCCCGGCGCACGCCCGCCACAGCAGATGCCGCCGCAGATGGAGCCGCAACGCCCCGTGCGCGTGGCGCCGAAAGTCGGCCGCAACCAGCCCTGCCCGTGCGGCAGCGGCAAGAAGTTCAAGAACTGCCACGGCGTCCTCGAAGGCGTGGAATGAAATGGGGACATTCTCCGTTTCCTAGCAAAAGGGGACAGGCCTGACCAAGCCGACGCTTCGAGTCGTTGCCGCCGCGGTATTCGACTCGAATAGACGAGTGCTGTTAGCCGAACGACCCGCTGGCAAACACATGGCGGGCTGGTGGGAGTTTCCGGGCGGCAAGGTCGGCGCCGGGGAAACCGATGAAGAAGCCCTGGTGCGCGAATTGCGCGAGGAGTTGGGGGTCGAGTCCCGCGTTCACCGCCAGATCACGACGATGACCCACGAGTATCCGGACCGGATCGTCGACCTTGTCCTGCTGCACGCCTCGATCCTGAGTGGCGAGCCGCGCGGTCTCGATGGCCAGCAATTGAAGTGGGTGAATTGTCAGTCCCTCGGCAGTGAGCGCCTCCTGCCGGCCGACTTGCCGCTCATCCCGGCCCTGCAGGCGTTATCATCCCGACAGGACGTGCTCCCGAGCTCGTCCCCCTCAACCTGATACGGTGAATTCGATGGCCGGCGAGCAGCAACTTCCCGAAATCAAACTCGACGCGACGCAGCTTTATCGCGAAGAGATCTTCACGGATCGCAAGGCCGGAACCTTGCGGCGGCTGATGCCCGTGAAAAGTGACGGCAGCGACGACTCCTCGCGTCCCGTGCTGTACTCCGGCCAGACCCAACTACTCACGCCGGCCGGCGTGCTGCCGCTCGCGTTCGAGCTCGAAGCAACCTCGCTCGAGGATGCGTGCAACAAGTTCCCCGATGCCGTGAAGGTCGCCATCGAGCAGGCGATCGAAGAAGCGCGCGAGATGCGCCGCGAGGCCGCGTCGCGCATCGTCGTCCCGGAGGCGGGCGGCGCGATGGGTGGGCCGCCGGGGGGTGGTCGCATCAAGCTCTGACGAGCCATCGTCCCGCGCTTCGAAGGGGGCAGGCCTGTCCCCTTTTGCTAGGAAACGAGGAATGTCCCCATTATTCGGGGGCTGCGCCCAATTCGCGGTCGAAGAACCGCACGATGTTCGCGTGCGCATGCCAGCCGGTGACGTTCTGGCGGATCAAGCCGTGTTTGCCGCCGGGATAGGTCATCAGGTCGAATGGCTTCTGCAGGTCCTGCAGCGTCTTCATGAGGGCGGTGCTGTGCGCGAACAGCACGTTGTCGTCCGCCATGCCGTGCACCAGCAGCAGCGGGCGGCGCAGATCCTTCGCGTACGTGAGCACGTTGCTCGCGGCGTAACCGGCGGGGTTCAGCTGCGGAGTAGATAGATAGCGCTCGGTGTAATGGGTGTCGTACAGCGCCCAGTCGGTCACCGGCGCGCCCGCGACGCCCGCGGCGAACGCATCCGGCTGCTGCATGAGGCACATGAGCGTCATGTAACCGCCATAGCTCCAGCCGAAGATCCCGATGCGCGACGAATCGACGAACGGCAGGGTGCGCAGGTATTCGACGCCGCGCAGCTGGTCCTGCACCTCGACGCCGCCCATCCGCAGCGCGAGCGCGGTCTCGAACTTCGTGCCGCGCAGGCCGGAGCCGCGATTGTCGAGCGCGAAGACGACGTAGCCGTGCTGCACCAGGTACTGGTGGAACAATTTTCCCCAGCCGTTCATCACGCGCTGCACGCCGGGACCGCCGTATACCTCGATGAGAACCGGCAGCTTCGTTCCCGGCGCCAGGTTGCGCGGTTTCATGAGCTTGTACTGCAGCAGCTGGCCGTCGGCGGCCTTCAGCGTTCCGAATTCCGCGCTCACGTGCGCGTCGAGATAAGGCGCATACGGGTGCGCGGAGTCGAGCTTGTTCTCCAGGAGCGCCGTGATCTTCGCGCCGTTCGCGCGGCGCAGCGTCACGTTCGTCGGGGTATCCGCGTTCGAGTACGAATCCACGAACACGCGCGCATCGTTCGACATCGCGATGTCGTGCCAGCCTGCGTCGGTGGTCACGCGATGCGGTTTCGTTTTGCTCTTGCCGGGTTCGCGCAGCGGCGCCCAGTACAATTGCCGTTCGATGGGCGAGGGCAGGTTGGCCGTGAAATAGACGCGCCCCGCTTTCTCATCGACGGCGCGGATCGCCGACTCGCCTTTCTCGCCGATCACCATGAACTCGCCGCTCGTGATCTGCCCCACGAGCGTGCCGTCGTTCTCGTATAGATAGAGGTGCTGGTACCCATCGCGCGAGGATGCCCAGATGAAGCGCGGCGACTTCTCGAGGAACGTGAGCTCCTGGTGCAGCGGCACCCAGTGCTCGCTGCGCTCGGTCAGCAACACGCGGCCGCGGCCGGTGCGCGCGTCGAAGCGCATCAGGTCGAGCGTCTTCTGGTCGCGGCTCTGCCGCTGTACGGCGATGCCGCGGCTGTCCGGGAACCAGTCGACGCGCGGTAGATAGATGTCGCGCTCGGGGCCCAGGTCGAGCTGCACGCGCCGTTCCGCGCCGAGCTCCGCGACGAACAGGTCGACGCGCGCGTTCGGTGTCCCGGTCGCCGGATATCGCTGGCGAACGATCGTCGCGCCTTTTGCCTGGATCTCGAAGCGCTCCACCTCGTCGACCGCGGACTCGTCGACGCGCGCCAGCACGATGCGTTTCTCGTCCGGCGCCCACCAGTAGCCCGTGTCGCGGTCCATCTCCTCCTGCGCGATGAATTCGGCCATGCCGTAACTCATCAGGCCGCCGCCTTCGGTCGTGATCGCGCGCTCGATCCCGTTCTCCAGATCGATCACGTAGAGGTTCTGGTCGCGCACGAAGCTCACGTAGCGCGAGCGTGGCGAGAACCGCGCGTCGGTTTCGTAACCGGCGGTCTCCGTGAGCCGACGTACGGCTTCTGCCGGCCTGCGGGCGAGATCGTAGACGTACAGATCGCCGTTGAGCGGAATCAGCAGCAGCCGGCTGTTCGGCGCGAAGCTGTATTCCACGATGCCGGACAGCGCGGAGGTGCGCTGCCGCTCGCGGCGCGCCTCTTCCTCGGCCGACAGCGCGCGATCGGCGCCGGCGAGCACGCGCGAATCGACGAGCTGGCGGTGTTTCGCCGCCGTTACGTCAAACGCCCACAGGTCGAAGCGATCCTTGTCGTCGTCGCGCGCGCGCAGGTAGGCGACGAGCTGGCCGTCGGGCGAGATCTTCACGCCGCGCAGCGTCGGGCCGGAAAGATCCGGGGCCGAGAACAGCCGCTCCAGCGAGAGCTCACCCGACCGCGCGCTCGCGGGCCAGAGCGAAAACACTACGGCGATCCCCGTGAGGAACGCGGCAACGACCGGACGAATCGAAAACGCGGCATCCCGGGACGGGGCGCACACACCGTTTGATAGACTTTCGCGGAAATTCATCACGGGAGTTTAGGGATGGCCGCAATGCATCGCCAGCCGTGCGTCGTTCTCGCGGGCGCGCTCACGGTTCTGCTGGTCGCGTGTGCGACCACACCCGAGCCGATGCCTGCACCAGAACCCGCACCCGCCATTCAGTATCCCGCCTCACCGCGCGGCAATGTCGTCGACGACTACCACGGCGTGAGCATCCCGGATCCGTATCGCGGCTTCGAGGACCCGAACGCGCAATCGACGCGCGACTGGGTCGCCGCGCAGAACGCGGTCGCGCAACCCTTCCTCGAAGACCTGCCCCAACGGGCCTGGCTCGGCAACCGGCTCAAACAACTCTGGACGTACGAGCGCTTCGGAGTGCCGCGCCGCGAGGGCGGCCGGTACTTCTACCTGCGCAACGACGGCAACCAGGATCAGAGCGTGCTTTATGTCGCCGAATCGCTGGAGGCGGAGCCGCGTGTCCTGTTCGATCCGAACGGCAAACGCGAGGATGCGACGATCGCGCTGTCGCAGTGGGAACCGAGCCCCGACGGCAAGTGGGTCGCGTACGCGTTGTCCGATGGCGGCACCGACTGGAACACCTGGCATTTCCGCCGCGTCGATGACGGGGTCGATCTGCCGGTCGTGCTCAAGTTCAGCAAGTTCTGGCCGGTCGCATGGGCACGCGACAGCTCGGGCGTGTATTACAGCCGGTATCCCGTGCGGAAGGGCGACGACCCGCAGACCGCGGAGCGCGGCGACGATGCGGGCCGGCCCGACATCTATTTCCACACGCTCGGCCAGCCGCAGTCTGCGGACAATCCGGTTTTCAAGGTCACGGACCATCCCACGCGGGTGCCCGCCGCGACCGTCACCGAGGACGGCCGCTATCTACTCATCGGCCTGTTCGACGGTTACCAGACCAACGGCATGCTGGTGAAGGACCTCACGAAGCCGGATGCGAAACCACGGCCGCTGTTCATGGCCTGGGACGCGCTCTACAACTTCCTGGGGTCGAAGGGCGACGAGCTGTACTTCCAGACCACGAACGCCGCGCCGCGCGGCCGGGTCATTGCGGTCGATGCGCGCAATCCCGCGCCTTCCGCCTGGCGCACCGTGGTGCCGCACGGCGATATCACGATCAACAGCGCCGGTTACGTCGGCGGCCGCGTGCTGGTCGAATACATGCGCGATGCGCGCAGCGTCGTGCGGCTGTTCGAGACCAACGGTGCCGCGGTCGGGGAAGTGACGCTGCCGGGACTGGGCACCGCGAAGGAGTTCCAGGGCAGCGGCACGAATCCCGAGATGTTCTTCACGTACTCGGACTTCCTGTCGCCCACGCGCGTCCTGCGCCTCAATGTGCTGACGAACGTCGTGAGCGACTTCCGCACGCCGAACGTGCCGGCCGACTTCACGCCGTTCGTGACCGAGCAGGTCTTCTACGCGGGCAGGGACGGCACGCGCATTCCGATGTTCATCACGCGCCGCCGCGACGCGCCGCGTGACGGCAATCAGCCGGTGATGTTGTACGGCTACGGCGGCTTCAACGTGACGCTGTCGCCGTCCTTCAGTCCCGCCATCCAGTCCTGGCTAGAGCTCGGCGGTATCTACGTCGTCGCGAATCTGCGCGGCGGTGGCGAATACGGCGAGGAATGGCATCAGGCCGGAACGAAGCTGCGCAAGCAGAACGTGTTCGACGACTTCATCGCGGCCGCGGAATTCCTGATCGCCGAGAAATACACGAACCCGAAGCGTCTCGCGATCATCGGACGCAGCAACGGCGGATTGCTGGTCGGCGCCGCGCTCACGCAGCGGCCGGACCTGTTCGGCGCCGCGCTGCCCGGCGTCGGCGTGCTCGACATGCTGCGTTATCACACCGCGAGCGCGAACGCGCGCCAGTGGTCCAGCGACTACGGCCTCGCGGAGGATCCCGCGGAGTTCAAGGCGCTGCTCGCGTATTCGCCGGTGCACAACGTGAAACCCGCGTGTTATCCGCCGACGCTCGTGACGACGGCCGATCGCGACGACCGCGTCGTGCCGTGGCACAGCTACAAGTTCGCCGCCGAATTGCAGCGCGCCCAGACGTGTCCGAACCCGGTGCTGATCCGGATCGAGACGCGCGCGGGTCATGGCGCCGGCAAACCGGTGTGGATGCAGATCGAGGACTACGCGGACCAGTTCGGATTCGCGGCGGATGCGCTGGGAATGCCGATGCCGAAGTGACGTGATGCAACCCACGCTCGTCCGCGACCGGCTCGAGTACTGGCTGCTGCGCCCCGACGCGCGGCTCGCGGGCCACGTGCGTTGCTACTTCGTGGTGGATGCCGGCATCGCCTCGTACGAACACGACGAACTGCTGCTGCCCGACGGTTATGCCGAGATCGTGTTCGCGCTCGATGCCGGATACGAGCGCTGGGCGGTAGGCGACGAGCAGCGCCGCAGCGTGATGAGACGCAGCTACGTGATCGGCGGCCGCTCGCATTCGGTGATGACGAGCGGCTCGCGGCGCCTGAAACTCGTGGGCGTCAAGCTCGAGCCGCAGGCGCTGCGCCGCATGATCGGCGTGCCGCTCGGCGAATTCCGCGACGCCACGCTCGAACTGCGCGATCTCGATCATCGCCCATTGACCGAACTGGAGGATGCGGTTGCCGGCGCATCGTGCGTCGAAGACATCGCCGCGACACTGGACCGGTTCTTCCTGTGCCATCTCGATCTGGGCGCGGGCGATCCGGTGGTGGACAGGACGGTCCGCGGCATCCGGGCCGCGCGCGGCATGTCGTCGATCGCACGCGTCAGCGAGTCGCTGGGCATGGACGAGCGGACGGTCGAGAGGCGATTCACCGATTGCATCGGCATGACGCCGAAGAAATACGCGCGCATCGTGCGCTTCAAGCACAGCTATCACGCGCTGCTCACGCGCGGAGCGGCCGCTCCGCGCAACGGCGAACACCTCGATGGGTACTACGACCAGTCGCATTTCATCCGCGAGTTCCGGTACTTCACCGGAACGACACCGATGTCGCTGCTGGCGCGCCGCGTGGCGTCATCGACCGCCGTGACCGACCACCTGTTGCGCGGCGATCTTTCGGCGGCGGTGTCGAACTAACTCTTCGGCCGGAACGCGTTGCCGAGCAAGGTGTTGTCGAATCCCGTGCCCGCATCGCCCGTCGTCGCATACCTGAACAGCGCGGCGGAATAGACGCCCTGCAGCGCGGACTGGACCAGCGCGATCAGGATGAATCCGCCGATCAGCAACGCGCCCAACGTGATCGCGAGCACGCCGCTGCCCATCTCGATCACGCTGAAGATCAACGCGATGCCGGCGAAAATATACAGAAAATAGATCAACCCGAAGACCAGGCCCATGCCGACGTTGCCGATGATGTTCTCGCCCCAGGTCTTCTTGAGCAGCGACGCACTTTCCTTTATCGCGTCGATCGGCCCGATGTTGCGCGTGACCAGCAGCGGAACGACCATGAACGTTGCGAGCGTGAAGGCCACGCCGAGCAATCCGGTGATCCAGCGGCCGATCACACCCAGGCGCTCCTCGAGCATGCGCAGGATGATGCCGACCGTGGCCGCGATCGCCGCGTAGCCCAGGATCGGACCCAGCTTCGAATTCGCGATGCGCAGTCCGTCCTTCACGGTCGGATCGCCGCCTTCGAGCCGGATCATCGCGGCGCCGACCAGTGCGGAGTTGAAGTAGAAAATCACGAAGTTCTGGCTCAGATAGAACAGGAAACCGATCACGACGTGCAGCGGCTGGATCTCGCCGTTGTCGTGGAACTGCGTGAACGCGCCGGTCGCCGCCAGCGGCAGGATGAAACTGAGCGCGACGAGAATCGCCGCGATGCTCGAGAGGAGGGGAAATACCAGGAGCTCCTTGTCCTGCCGCAGGACGCCGCCGCTTGCCTTGATGAGCTCCCAGCTACGCGAGAATCGGTCGAACATGTGAACCTCCCGTCGAGCCATGACGCGGCCCCGTCTTCTTCTTATCACTCAATGTACGGCGTCGCTTCGACGCCGTGAAGAGTGGGGCGTCAGCCCCTGACTAAGTGCAGCAAGTTAGAGTGAACGGCACGTCTTCGGTAGTCTGCTGCGGCCGCTCCTTGAGCCCGTTCCACGCCAGCAACCGCACCGAACACCGGTAGTGAGACCCCGACGTCTCCGGATACAGTCCCGATCCCGCCGGCAGCGAGATGCGCACCAGCTGGATCGGCGTGTCGCGCTCGAAGGTGATGTGGTACACGCCGCCGCGCGCGATCTCCTGGCGCGGCTTGCCGTGCTGGCGCGTGATCCAGAGTAGTTCGGCGATGGCGTCGCAAAGCGGGCGCAGCGCGGCCAGCCATTCGTTGAACGAACGCGCGCGCTGGTCGGTGGGCTGGTTCAGCCAGAAGAAGAAATCCGGCAGATCGAATTCGCAGGTGCCGCCCGGAATGGCGCTGCGGTGCTTGATCGCCGACAGGAACTCCGAATCCTTGAGCCCGGCGAGGTAGTTGGAGCCGCACGCGACCAGGTCGGCGCGCAGGCGCAGGAGGTTGGACATCACGGTGCGCAGTCGCGCCGAGTCCACGCCGGGCTTGCTCTGGAACACGTTGAGCTGCGCGAGGTGACGCTCGAGCTCCTTCTGCACGTCGGCGCGCACGTCGCCGCGCGCCGCGATCGCGAGGATGTCGAGCAGGCTGCCCATCGCGGCGCGGCTGCCCCACTGACTCTGCATCTCGTTGTGATAGAGGGCCTGGCTGTAGAGGAAGTCGAGCCGCAGGAACGTGCGCATGCGCTCGTTGAGCGGCTGCTCGAAAACGAGCTGCGCGGGTTCCGCGATCGGCTGTTGCTGGTGGGCTTCCTCTGCCATCGGGCTATTCTGCGCGAGCCTCTAGGGCCGCGTAAACCGTGCGGACGCGGCGACATAAGCCCGATGCAGCTTCTCCACCTGGTCGCGCAGGTGCGCGATGTCGCCGTCGTTGTGGATCACGTCGTCCGCGACCGCGAGACGATCCGCGCGCGACGCCTGTGCCGCGAGCGCCGCTTCGGCCTGCGCGCGCGTCGATCCGTCCCGCGCCTGCAGGCGCGCGATCTGCAATTCGGGCGCGCAATCGACGACCAGCACGCGATCGAATCGGTCTTTTCCGCCCGTTTCCACGAGCAGCGGAATCGCAACGATGGAATAGGGACCCGGCGCGGCGTCGCTGCGCTCATCGGTCAGTCGGCGGATTTCCGGGTGCGTGAGCTGCTCGAGCCACTGGCGCTCGGCCGGATCGGCGAATACGCGCTGGCGCAGCGCGCGCCGGTCGAGGCTGCCGTCCGCGGCCAGCACGTCGCGGCCGAAATGCCCGGCGATCTTCGGCAAAAGCGGGGAGCCGGGCGCGACCACCTCGCGCGCGATCACGTCGGTATCGATGATGGTCACGCCGAGGTCGGCGAACAGATTCGCGACGGTGCTCTTGCCGGAGGCGATGCCGCCGGTGAGTCCCACCCGGAATCCGCGCGCCATGGCTCAGTCGGCCGCGAACAGGTCGAGGTACCGCTCGATGACCTGGTGGCCGATGACGAGCGCGAGCCACCCGGCGATGGCCAGGAACGGGCCGAACGCGATCTGCGTGTCCTTGCCGCGGCGCTGGCGGATCATGACGACGACGCCGATCACGGCGCCCACGCCCGACGCGAACACGATGATCGGCAGCAGCATCTTCCAGCCCATCCACGCACCGAGCGCGGCGAAGAGCTTGAAATCGCCGTAGCCCATGCCTTCCTTGCCCGTGACCAGCTTGAACAGCCAGTACACGCTCCACAGGCTCAGATACCCGGCGGCCGCGCCGATGATGCTGTCGCGCGGACCGATGGGTTCCGCGCCCTCGGCCCACACGGGATGCCACAGGCTCAGGAGCAACCCGAGCCACAGCAGTGGGTACGTGAGCTGGTCGGGCAGGTACTGCGTGTCGAAGTCGATCATCGTCAGCGCGATCAGGAACCAGGTGAACAGCAGCGCGGCGAAGCCGGCGACGCCGAAGCCGAATCGCCAGGCAATGAACGCGGACAGGATGCCGGTCGCGAGCTCGACCAGCGGATAACGCTTCGAGATCGGCGCCTTGCAGTTCGCGCACTTGCCGCCCAGGACGAGCCAGCTCACGACGGGAACGTTCTGCAGCGCCGTGATCGGCGCCTGGCACTTCGGGCAGGCCGAGCGCGGCGTGACGAGGTTAAAGGGAGCGGGCGCGGTTGCCTCGGTTCCGGAGAGCTGCGCGCATTCCGCCCGCAGCGCGTTGTCCATCATCACCGGAACGCGAAGGATGACCACGTTGAGGAAGCTGCCGATCAGCAGGCCGAGCGCACCACAGACGGCGATGTACAGTCCCGGATTGCTGGCGAGTGTGTCGAGGAGTTCCATGATTGCTCATAAGGAAACGCCGCGGACGAGCGCGGCGTTTCGATTGCTTTTCCGTTACGAGGCGGTGTGGATCAGACCACGGAGCCCAGCTTGAAGATCGGGAGGTACATCGCGATGACCAGGCCACCGACGAGCACGCCCAGGATCGCCATGATGAGCGGCTCGAGCAGCGACGACATGCTGTCCACCGCGTTGTCGACTTCCGCTTCATAGAACGTCGCGACCTTGCCTGACATGGTGTCGAGCGCGCCGGCTTCCTCACCGACCGCGATCATCTGGATGACCATGTTCGGGAACAGGCCGGTGTTTTCCATCGCGCGCTGCAGGCGCTGGCCGGTGGCGACTTCGTCGCGCATCTTGAGCACCGCGGTCTCGAACACGATGTTGCCGGTTGCGCCGGCGACGGACTCGAGAGCTTCGACCAGGGGCACGCCGGCGGCGAACATCGTCGCCAACGTACGCGAGAAACGCGCGATCGCGGACTTGTACAGGATCGGGCCGATGATCGGCAGCTTCAGCGACATGCGGTCGAGATATTCGCGCATCGCACGCGAGCGCTTCTTGAAATAGACGAACGTGTAGATGGCGGCGCCGATCGTCCCGAAGAAGATGTGCCAACTGCTTTGCAGCCAGGCGGACAAGTCGATGACCATCTGCGTGAAGGCCGGCAGGTCGGCGCCGAAATCCTTGAACATCGCCTCGAACTGCGGAATCACGAACAGCAGCAGGATGACCGTGACGATGACGGCCACGACCATGACGGCCGCGGGATAGAAGAGCGCCTTCTTGACCTTTTTCTTGAGGGCTTCGGTCTTTTCCTTGTACGTCGCGATCTTGTCGAGCAGGTTTTCGAGCGCACCGGCCTGTTCGCCCGCTTCGACGAGGTTCACGTAGAGGTCATCGAAATACAGCGGATGTTTGGCCAGCGCCTCGTGCAGCGACGTGCCGCCTTCGACGTCCGCCTTGATGTCGAGGATGAGCTTCTGCATCGCGGGTTTTTCGTTGCCGTTGCCGACGATGTCGAAGGACTGGACGAGCGGAATACCCGCGGCGAGCATCGTCGCGAGCTGGCGGCTGAACACCGCGATGTCGCTCGGCTCGACCTTGCCGCCGGACTTGAAAGCCTGCGCCTGCTTCTTGATGCGGTTGACCGCGATGCCCTGGCGGCGCAGATCCGAGCGCAACGTGTTCTCATCGGGCGCGAGCGACTTGCCCGAGACCCGATTTCCCTTCTTGTCCATTCCGGTCCAGGAGAAGGGGATGTCGCGCTTGATTGTCTTGCCGCCGGTGGTTGCTACTGCGGTTGCCATGCTGGTCCTTTAGACGACGCTTACTCGATGGTGACGCTGTTGACTTCCTCGAGGCTGGTCAATCCCTGCTTGACCTTCTCGAGTCCTGCACGACGCAGATCCCAGACTCCCTCCTTGGCAGCCTGATCGGCAATGTCAATCGCATTGCCGCCTTCCATGATGATGCGGCCGATGGCCTCGGTAACGGGCATGACCTGGTAAATGCCGCAACGGCCCTTGTAGCCGTCGCTGCAATTCGAGCAGCCCTTCGCACCGTAGATCTTGATGCCGGCCTTGACGTCGGCCTCCGAGAAACCTTCCTTGAGCAGTGCTTCGGCCGGGATGTCGACCGGCACCTTACACTGCGAGCACAGGCGGCGCGCGAGACGTTGCGCGATGATGAGGCTCACCGAGGTGGCGATCGCGTAGGGCTTGACGCCCATGTCGACGAGACGCGTCATCGTCTGCGGCGCGTCGTTGGTGTGCAGCGTCGAGAGCACCAGGTGACCGGTCTGCGCCGCCTTGATGGCGATTTCCGCCGTCTCGAGGTCGCGGATTTCGCCGACCATCACCACGTCCGGATCCTGGCGCAGGAAGGCGCGCAGCGCCGCGGCGAACGTGAGACCGACCTTCGGGTTCACGTTCACCTGGTTGACGCCGGGCAGGTTGATTTCCGCGGGGTCTTCCGCGGTGGAGATGTTGGTGTCTTCGCGGTTGAGGATGTTCAGGCCCGTGTACAGCGACACGGTCTTGCCGGAGCCTGTGGGTCCGGTCACGAGGATCATGCCCTGCGGCTTCGCGAGGTTCTTGAGATACAGCTCGCGCTGGAAGGGCTCGTAACCCAGCGAGTCGATGCCGAGCATCGCCGAGGACGGATCGAGAATACGGCAGACGATTTTCTCGCCGAACAGCGTCGGGCAGGTGCTCACGCGGAAGTCGATCGCGCGAGTCTTCGACAGCTTCATCTTGATGCGGCCGTCCTGAGGCACGCGGCGTTCGGCGATGTCGAGGCGCGACATGACCTTGAGGCGCGCCGAGAGCTTCATGGCGAGCTGCACCGGCGGCTGCGCGACTTCCTTCAGGATGCCGTCGATGCGCAGGCGGATGCGGTACATCTTTTCGTAGGGTTCGAAATGGATGTCCGAGGCGCCGCGGCGGATCGCGTCGAGCAGTAGTTTGTTGACGAAACGCACGATCGGCGCGTCTTCGACGTCGTCGCGCGAGACTCCCGCGCCTTCGGCATCGTCGTCGCCACCGGTGACATCGAGGTTCTCGAGGTCGAAGCCAGTCTCGTCGTCGGCGAGATTCGGCATGGCCGCTTCCGCCTGCTCAGATGCCTTGTCGATGGCCTTCTGCAGCTTGTCGTCTTCGACGACGATGGCTTCGATGCCGAGGCCGGTCTGGAATTTGATCTCGTCGATGGCGTGAAGGTTGGTGGGGTCCGCGACGCCGAGGAACAGGCGCTTGCCGCGGCGATACAGCGGCAGGCACCGGTGCTTCTGGAGGAGTTTGTCCTGCACCAGCTTGACGACGTCGAGGTCGACCTGGTGGGAGTCGAGGTCGTACAGCGGCACGCCGAATTCGGTGGACGCCGCGATCGCGATGTCGCGCGCCTTCGCGGCCCCCGCGGAGATCAGCTGCGTGACGAAGCTCGACTTGCGGTCTTTCGCAGACTGCAGCGCGGTGAGCATCGCCGATTCTTCGACGACGCCATCCTGCACGAGGCGCTGCGGCAGACCGCCGAGCCCCGAGCGTTGACCGAGAGCTAAAGATGCGTTGTCGTTCATGTGGTTACAGCGAGCGACCCAACCCGCTGCGGCCTAGTCTACTCAGGGACCGCAGGCAGGCAATTGTTAAATCTCGCTCCAATGGTCGCATAGGCGACCGAAGGCTCGCGTGACCCCTCTCCCAAAAGAAGAAGCCCCAAAAGCGAAAGCCCCTCGCGAGAGGGGCTTTCGGCGGCTCTTGCGAGCCTTCAGGCATTGAAAGCCTTAGTTGCGGCAGTTCGCCGGCAGGTACTTGTCATCGATGGTCGAAGCGGTGCAGTCCCATTCGAGCACGCCGCTGTTCGCAGTCGTCTCGGACGGCGTCAGTACGTACGTGCCCGCGACGCCGGCCCCGGTGGCGTTCGCCGTGACCGTGATCACGCCGGTGTTGGCCGTCAAGGCGAGCGAAGTGATCTTGTCCGTCGGGGTGTTCGAGCAGCCGGCGTCACCGATGTCCGCCGGGAAAGCCTGTTCCGCCTGGAAGTACTCCGACACCGAGGCCTTGCAGGCCGAGCCGGCGGTCACGAGTTCCGTAACCTTCGCGCGCTTGGTGTAGTCCGAGTACGCCGGGATGGCGATCGCGGCCAGGATGCCGATGATGGCGACGACGATCATCAGTTCGATGAGCGTGAAGCCCTTCTGAATCTTATTCATTGAGTGAACTCCTAGATAGAAACGTTTCTGAGACCAAAAACTGTTCGGCGCACTGGGCGCCGGGGCGCCAGTTGCCAAGGAAAGAGCAAGGTGTGTGCCATTGGCGACGCTAGCAATCCAACCGGCTGATTTGCAGGCAGATATTTGTCGCGATCACGCCGATTTGACGTAGTCCTGTCGCATGAATCGCACGTCGCCGACCAAGCCACGTCACAAAGTGACGTAGCGCGTCACTTTGTGTCACTCGATTCCGAGCTTCTTGATGCGGTACCGCAGCGCGCGGAACGTCATGCCGAGCGCCTTGGCTGCCGCTGTCTTGTTGTAACGGGCTGCCTCGAGGGCCTTGATGATGGCGGCGCGCTCCACGTCCTCGAGCTGATCGCCGAGGGCGGGCGTCGCGGCGGGCGCCTCTGGCGCGGGTTGCTGGCCCCGCATCTGCGCGATCGACTCGGGGGACGGGGGCAGGGCGTTTTCGGGGCGCGGCACGGCTCGCAACTGCAGATCCGCGACGTCGATGCGTCCCTCGTTGCAGAGCGCGAGCGCGCGTTCGAGCACGTTCTCGAGCTCGCGCACGTTGCCCGGAAACGGAAAATTCCTGAGGACTTCGAGCGCGGCGGGTGTGATCGTCGGCGCCTCGATGCCGAGCCGGCGCGAGAGCCGGCGCACGATCGTGTCGGCCAGGTCGGGAATGTCCTCGGCGCGTTCGCGCAGCGGCGGCACCCGCAGCTCGATGACGTTGATGCGGTAGTAGAGATCCTCGCGGAATTTCGATTGCGCCACGAGATCGGCGAGGTTCTTGTGCGTGGCCGACAGGATGCGCACGTCGATGGGCGATTCGCGCTGTTCGCCGATGGGCCGGACCGTCTTTTCCTGGATCACGCGCAGCAGCTTGACCTGCATGTGCAGTGGCAGATCCGCGACCTCGTCGAGGAACAACGTGCCGCCTTCGGCCGAAGGAATGAGACCGATCTTGTCGGTCACCGCGCCCGTGAAGCTGCCGCGCTTGTGACCGAAAAGCTCGCTTTCCATGAGCTCGGACGGAATCGCGCCGCAGTTGACCGGCACGAACGGCCCTTCCGCGCGCGGACCCGAACCATGAATCATGCGTGCGACCAGTTCCTTGCCGGTGCCCGATTCGCCCGAGATGTGCACGGGCGCCTGGCTGCGCGCCACGCGCAGAATCATTTCGCGCAACCGGTCCATCGAGGGTCCGCTGCCGATGAGCTGCGTGCCGGTGCGCGTGGAAACGCCGGCGTCGGGGGAGTGCGAGAGCTTGAGTGCCGTCGAAACGATGCGCCTCAGGACACCGAGGTCGAGCGGCTTCGACACGAAATCGAAGGCGCCGAGCTTGAGCGCACGCACCGCGGATTCGACGTTGCCGTGCGCGGTGATCACGGCGCACGGCACGCCCGGACAATGCACGGTCATCCACTCGAGCAGGTCGAGTCCGTCGCCGTCCGGCAATCGCATGTCGGTGAGGCACAGGTCGAAGCGCTGGGACTTGAGCAGCTTCTTGGCGGTACCTACGTCTCCCGCGGATTGCGTCGCGAGATCCATGCGACGGAGCGTGAGCGTGACGAGCTCGACGAGATCCGGTTCATCATCGACAACGAGTACGAGCGGCGGCGCCATGAAACTTCCCCGATCGAGAGGTTACGCCACCCAGCGTTCGGGATCGCGGAACACGATGCGGAACAGGCTGCCGCCGCTGGTGCGCGGCTCGTATAGAAGCGTAGCGCCGTTCGTCTGGGCGAGCTCCCGCGCCAGGAACAAGCCGAGGCCCGTGCCACGATCGCTGCCGGTGAAGAACGGTTCGAAGATCCGGTCGCGGTGCTGCGGCGCGATGCCCGGGCCGCGGTCCGCGACTTCGAGGAAGGGCCGCGCGGTGGACGCGAGGCGGCCGACCCGCAACTCGATGGCGTCGCCGCCTTCCTTGCTCGCGCCGTATTTGACCGCGTTCTCGCACAGGTTCCAGACGATCTGGCGCAGCTGCGAAGGATCGACCTGGATTTCCACGTCGCCGAGCAGCGAGGAGATCGCGAACCGGGCGGGTTCGATCTGCATCGTGGCGCAGAACTCGTCCCGGAAGCCCGTGAGCCAGGTGCCAAGGATGACGCGCTCGGGCCGCGAATTCTCGCGCCGCGCCATCGACATCACGTTTTCGATGATCTGCCGCACGCGGTCGCCGTTCGTGCGCACGATTTCCGTGAGCCGCTTGTCCTCGTCCGAGAGCGAAGGCGACTCGGCCAGCAGCTGCGCGGCGTGGCTCATCGCGCCCACCGGGTTGCGGATTTCGTGCGCGATGCTGGCCGAAAGTCGTCCGAGCCCGGCGAGCTTCGACTGCTGGATCTTGGCCGCCAGCAACTCCGTGTCCTCGAGGAACACGATCACCGGCGCGGGATCGCTGCCGCCGAGCGAGGCGAAATGCGGCTGGATCACGTGGCCGCCGTCGTCCGAGATGAAGGTCTGCGTGGGCGTCGTGGCCGCGGGCGGACGCTGCCGCCAGGTCTCCAGTAGATAGAGGAGCTGCGGAGAGGCTTCGCCGAGCAGCGCGCCCGGGAACGCGCGGCTGTCGCCGAGCAACTGCGCGGCGGATTCGTTGATCAGGCGGATGCGGTTTTCGTGGTCGACCACCACGATGCTCTCGCGCAGGTGCTGCACGATGTACTGGGAAAGCTGCGCCAGGTTGGCGAGGTCCACCTGCTGGCGGCGCACGGTCGCCTCGGTGTCGCGCAACCGGGTCGCCAGCGGCCAGGCGAGCAGCGCGACCAGGAACACGATGCCGCCGATGATCCCGGTGGTCGGATAGGCATCCGCGGAAGCCGTCCCGAGGTAGTGCCCCGCGATCTGCTGGGCGAACAAGGCCATGGTGGCCAGCGCCGCGAGAAGAAAGGCGTCGCGATTGTCGGCGAGCAGGGCCATCGCGCCCACCGGCACCACGAGCAGGATGCCCAGGCCGCTGGCGACGCCGCCGCTCGCGAACATGATGAGACTTATCGCCACCGCGTCGACCATCGCGTGGACGAAGGTCGTTGCACGCAGATTGGGCAGCAGGCGCCGGCCGCCGATGACGATCGCGACTCCGGCCGCGAAGTACACCAGGCAGGTCCAGAGGAAGAGGTGCGGGTGCGCGGAGCCGATCGGCGTCGAGGTCTCGAAATACCAGAAAAGCAGCCAGAGCGCCGGCGGGATCAGCAGTCGATAGAGGTTGACCAGCCCAATGACGCGCCAGGCGAGATCGGTCGGGGCGTAGGGCGCAGTAGCGACGAGCGTCATCGGGGAGTGACTGTAGCAGCAGCGCAGGCGAATGCGCACGAAAAGCCACGGAACTGGCAGAATACCGCCCCTCTTTTCAGGCAGCGAATCCTCACCAGGGGTCTGATGAATCTCCACGAGTACCAGTCGAAAGAAGTCTTTCGCGAATTCGGCATTCCCGTTCCGGCGGGCAAGGCGGCGCGCAGCGCCGATGAAGCGGTGGCCGCGGCCCAGTCGTTAGGCGGCAGCCTCTGGGTGGTCAAGGCGCAGGTGCATGCGGGCGGCCGCGGCAAGGCCGGCGGCGTGAAACTCGCCCGCGACCTCGATACCGTGCGCAGCGCGACGGCGGACATGCTCGGCCAGCGGCTGGTCACGAAGCAAACCGGCCCCGAAGGCCTGCCCATCGAGACGGTCTACGTGGAGTCGGGCTCTGAGATCGATCGCGAAATCTATCTTTCGCTGACTCTGAATCGCGAGCGCGGCCGGGTCGCGGTCATCGCCTCGTCCGCGGGCGGCATGGACATCGAGGAAGTCGCCGAACACGAGCCGGAGAAAATCCTGCGCGTGGACATCGATCCCGCGGCGGGACTGCAGCCTTACCAGTGCCGAAAGCTTGCATTCGGACTCGGCTTCAAGGGTCCGCAGGTCGGTCAGTTCCAGAAGATCCTGATGGCGCTGTACCGGATCTATCTGGAGCGTGATGCGGCGTTGCTCGAAGTGAATCCGCTGATCGTCACGAAGTCCGGCGACCTCGTCGCGCTCGATGCGAAGATCAACATCGACGCGAACGCGATGTTCCGCCAGAAGAAGCTCGGTGAGTATCGCGACCCCTCGCAGGAAGATCCGATCGAGCGCGAGGCCTCCGAGCACGATCTCAACTACGTCTCGCTCGACGGCGACATCGCCTGCATGGTGAACGGCGCCGGTCTCGCGATGGCGACCATGGACCTGATCAAGCTGCACGGCGGAAATCCCGCGAACTTCCTCGACGTCGGCGGTGGCGCCACGGCCGAGCGCGTGACCGAGGCGTTCAAGCTGATTCTGTCGAACAAGAAGGTGCGCGCGATCCTCGTCAACATCTTCGGCGGAATCGTGCGCTGCGACCTGATCGCCGAGGGCGTGATGATCGCGGTCAAGCAGGTGGGCGTGGGCGTGCCCGTGGTGGTGCGCCTCGAAGGAACGAACGCGGATCAGGCACGCGAGATGCTCGCGCACAGCGCGCTCGCGATCACGCCGGCCACCGATCTCACCGACGCGGCGAAGAAGGCCGTTTCGCTTGCCGCCAACGGAAAGTAAGACACAGTCATGAGCATTCTCGTCAACAAGAACACGCGCGTGATCTGCCAGGGCTTCACCGGCCAGCAGGGCACGTTCCACAGCGAACAGAGCATCAAGTACGGCACGAAGATGGTCGGCGGCGTCACGCCCGGCCGCGGCGGTGAGAAACATCTCAACCTGCCGGTGTTCGACACCGTCGCCGATGCCGTGAAGGACACCGGCGCGACCGCGAGCGTCATCTACGTGCCCGCGCCGTTCGCGGCGGACGCCATCCTGGAAGCGGCGGACGCCGGCATCGAACTCGTCGTCTGCATCACCGAGGGCATCCCGATCAACGACATGGTGCGCGTGAAGGCGTCGCTCGCCGGATCGGGCACACGGCTCATCGGGCCCAACTGCCCGGGCATCATCACGCCGGGCGAATGCAAGATCGGCATCATGCCGGGCTTCATCCACAAGAAGGGCCGCGTCGGCATCGTGTCGCGCTCGGGCACGCTCACCTACGAGGCCGTGTTCCAGACCACGAACAAAGGCCTCGGCCAGAGCACCTGCGTCGGCATCGGCGGCGATCCGGTGCGCGGCATGAACTTCATCGACGTGCTGGAGCTGTTCGAGCGCGATCCGCAGACCGAAGGCATCATCATGGTCGGCGAGATCGGCGGCACCGACGAGGAAGCCGCGGCGGAGTTCATCCGCAAGTACGTCACCAAGCCGGTGGTCGCGTACATCGCGGGCGTCACGGCGCCCCCGGGCAAGCGTATGGGTCACGCCGGCGCGGTCATCGCGGGTGGCAAGGGCACGGCGGCGGACAAGTACCGCGCGCTGGAGAGAGCGGGCGCCCGCACGGTGAAATCGCCGGCGGATCTCGGCTCGGCGATGGCGGAAATGCTTGCTAAGCGCCGCGCGAAGCCGGTGAAGAAACCGGCCGGCCCGAACGTGCTGATCATCGAGCAGCGGACGGCGAAGAAGGGAGCGAAGAAAGCCGCTCCGAAGAAGAAGGCCGCGCCGAAGAAGAAGGCGGCGCCTGCCAGGAAGAAGTCGGTTGCGAAGAAGAAGCCTGCGAAGGCGCGGCGCGCGAAGTAGTGCCCGCTGATGCATCACCGCGGTGAACGCAACTAACAACCGGCTGCGCATCGCTCTCGGGCAACTGGACATGCTCGTGGGCGATGTCGCGGGCAACGCGAAGAAGATCGTCGCGGCCGCGGAGCGCGCCTGCGGCGAGCTCGACGCGGACCTGCTCGTGTTGCCCGAGCTCACGCTTTCGGGCTATCCACCCGAAGATCTCTTGTTCCATCGCGGCTTTCGCGTCGCGATCGAGGCCGGGCTCAAGACGGTGAGCGGCGCGCGCTCGAGTTGCGGCGTCCTCGTCGGCTTTCCCGAATACGCGGGCGATCAGATCTTCAACTCCGCGGCGCTGTTCGAGAAGGGCACGCTGCGCGCGACGCACCGCAAGAACTGCCTGCCCAACTACAAGGTTTTCGACGAGAAGCGTTACTTCAAGACCGGCGCGCAGCCGACGGTCGTGGACTACCGCGGCTTTCGCATCGGGATCCTGGTGTGCGAGGACATCTGGGAGCCCGAACCCGCGCAGCTCGCGCGTTCGGCCGGCGCCGAGATGTTCGTGGTGCTCAACGCCTCGCCGTTCGAGATCCACAAGCAACGCAACCGCGAGGACATCGTGCGGCGTTGCGTGCGCGATCTCGGATTGCCGGTGGTGTACGTCAACATGCTCGGCGGCCAGGACGAGCTCGTGTTCGACGGCAACTCGTTCGTGATGGATGGCAAGGGCGCCGTGGTCATGCGCGCGCCGCCGTTCGAGGAAGGGTTGTACACCGTCGAGTTCGAGCGCGTGGATGGCGTCGTGCGGCCCGTCCCGACCGCGATCTCCCCCGAGCTCGCCGATACCGAGAGCGTGTATCGCGCGCTGGTGCTCGGCGTGCGCGACTACGTCGGCAAGCACGGCTTTCCGGGCGTCGTGATGGGCCTGTCGGGCGGCATCGATTCGGCGCTCACGCTCGCGATCGCGGTGGATGCCCTGGGCAAGGAGCGCGTGCACGCGGTCATGATGCCGTCGCCTTATACGTCGCAAATGAGCCTCGACGACGCGCGCGAGCAGGCCGAGCGGCTCGGCGTGAAATACAGCGTGCTGCCCATCAGCGAGATGATGAAAGCGGCCGAGGCCACGCTGCGCGAGGAATTCGCCGGCCGCAAACCCGACACGACAGAAGAGAACATCCAGTCGCGCTGCCGCATGGTGCTGCTGATGGGCATCTCCAACAAGACCGGCAAGATGCTGCTCACCACCGGCAACAAGAGCGAGATGGCGGTCGGCTACGCCACTCTCTACGGCGACATGGCCGGCGGCTTCGCCCCCATCAAGGACTGCAGCAAACTACTCGTCTACCGCCTCGCCGAGTACCGCAACACGGTGGGTGGGGATGGCGGTGCCGGTGTAGTTATCCCCACCCGCGTGATCGAGCGTCCGCCGTCGGCGGAACTGCGGCCCGATCAGAGGGACAGCGATTCGCTCCCGCCGTACGAAATCCTCGATCCCATCCTTGAGGCATTCATCGAAGACGACTTGTCGGTCGACGAGATCTGCGCGCGCGGCTTCGACCGGCCCACCGTCGTGCGGGTGCTCGATCTCGTGAAGCGCAACGAATACAAGAGAAGGCAGGCGCCGCCGGGAGTGCGCGTGTCGCGTCGCGCCTTCGGCCGCGATTGGCGCTATCCGATTACGTCTGGATACCGGCGGTAATCGGAGCGCCGCTGATCTCGACTTTCCGAACGAAGACAGCAGATAACGCAACGCGGATGACCCGCGGGCGCGGGATAATTTTCATGTCGCAGAACTCCTGATATACCAATACATCGTATATATTGGTACCAATCGGAGGTTACCGGCATGGCAAAGAACACCAGCATTTCCCTCGGCGATCATTTCGAAGGTTTCATCAATCGACAAATCGAAAGCGGCCGCTACGGCTCCGCCAGTGAAGTCATCCGCGCCAGCCTGCGACTGCTCGAAGAGCACGAACAAAAGCTCGGTGCGCTACGGCACGCGCTGGTCGGCGGAGAGAAAAGCGGCGACGTTGGCGAATTGAATATGGATGACGTCAAGCGCAAGGCGCGCCGCCGGACAAAGTCAGTCTCTTGACGCGAAAAATCCGCAAACATGCGCTTGCTGAAAGCGATCTCATCGGCATCTGGGAGTTCACCTATGAACGGTGGGGCGCAGAGCAGGCCGACAAGTATCTGGATGAACTGGACGTTGGAATCCGGGCCCTTGCGGACAATCCAGAAATTGGCGCGGATCGCGGTTACGTGCGTGAGAGTTACCGAGTTCTATTCATCAACAGCCACGCGGTCTACTACACCGTGACTGCGTCTGCCATCCACATCATCCGCGTGCTTCACGGCCAAATGGATCCCGGCGGACATTTCTAGCGCTCGACGTCGATGTTCAAGTCGAAAGCCACAACTTGTACCACTTGCGCTTCGGCGCCTCTCTGCGCTCGCCCGCCTCGCCTTCGAAGTTGTTGCGATACATCGCACGAGTCTGCGCGGCGAGGTCCTTGAGATCCATCTGCTCGTAGGCGTAGATCATGATCTCGAGCGCATCGCGAACGGCGGGCGCGCCGTCGTATTCCTCGATCGCGACCTTCGCGCGCTGCGCGGCGGCGACGTACGCGCCGCGGTCGATGTAATAGCGCGCCACCGCGATTTCATAATCGGCGAGGCGGTTGCGCAGGTAGACCATGCGACGCCGCGCGTCGTGCGCGTAGTCGCTGTTCGGGAACTGCTGCACGACCGTGAGGAACGACGCGAACGAACGGCGCGCCTGGGTCGGCGGACGCTGGTTGAGGTCGACACGGAACCAGCGCTCGAGGAAGTTCGGCATGCGCTCGAAGTCCGTGAGGCCCTTGAGGTACCACGCGTAGTCGATGCGCGGATGCGTCGGGTTCTCGCGGATGAAGGTGTCCGCCGCGTCGATCGCGGATTCGGACTCACCCGCGCGGTAGTACGCGTAGATCACGTCGAGACGCGACTGGCGAGATTCGGCCGCGAACGGGTAGCGGGCCATGAGCGCTTCGTAGATGCGGATGGCCTGCGGGTAGTCGCCGCCGCGCAGCGCGCGATGCGCTCGCTCGTAGACCACCGCCGGATCCGTCATCGGGCCCTCGGCGCCGTCCCGGGACTTGCAGCCGCTGAGTGAAATGCCGAAGGTTATGAATAAGAGTGCCAGTAGCCCGGCGGAACGCATTGATCGCATGTATGGATTGCCGTTTCTCGAATGTGCCGGTGTTATTGGGTTTGAAATCGCGGCTGGACGCGGGAGTATAGCGGCCCGAAAAGCTGTCGGACCACACGGTTGAGCCCCAAGTTCCAGACCCACCGCCTCGAGTTACCCGCGGACCTCGCAGGCCGGCGCCTCGACGCGGCCCTGGCCCTGTTGTTGCCGCAATACTCGCGCACCCGCCTGCAGGGCTGGATCGAGGAGGGCGCCGTTCGGGTGAATGGCCTTACGGTTCGGCCTCGCGACCCGGTAGTCGGCGGCGAGGTGGCGGTGGTCGAGGCCCGGATCGTCGAAGAAACCGGGGTCAAGGCCGAGAAGCTGCCGATCGACATCGTGCATGAAGATGCCTCGGTGATCGTCATCAACAAGCCTCCCGGGCTGGTCGTGCATCCGGGCGCCGGCAACCGCGCGAGCACGCTGCAGAATGCGCTGCTCGCGCACGATCCAAAACTCGCGCGCGTGCCGCGCGCGGGGCTCGTGCATCGCATCGACAAGGATACCAGCGGGTTGTTAGTGATCGCGCGCACGCTGGCGGCGCATACGGCGCTGGTCGCGGAGCTCGCGGCCCACGAGATCCGGCGCGAGTATCTCGCGGTGTGCGTGGGCGTGATGACAGGTGGCGGCACCGTCGATGAGCCCATCGGGCGGCATCGTACGCAGCGTACGAAGATGGCGGTGCGCAGTGATGGACGGCATGCGGTGACTCACTACCGCGTCGAGAAGAAGTTCCGTGCGCATACGTTGGCGCGGGTTCGATTGGAGACGGGGCGGACGCACCAGATTCGCGTGCATCTCGCGCACGCGGGGTATCCGATCGTCGGCGATCCGGTGTACGGCGGGCGCCGCAAGTTGCCCGCCGGTGCAAGTCCGGCATTGATCGTTGCGCTGGATGCGTTCAAGCGCCAGGCGTTGCACGCGGAAAAGCTCGAGTTCACGCATCCGAAGTCCGGCAAGCGCGTGGAGTACACCGCGCCGATCCCGGAGGATCTTGCCGGGTTGTTAGACGCGCTGGCGCAGGACGCGAGCGAGGGCAGTTGATGAGAGACGAGTCGTTGCTCGACATCGGATGGCGCCCACCCGCGGGTGTTCATGCGGCTTTCACGACACGACTGGGCGGGGTGAGTGCGGCGCCTTGGGATTCATTCAATGTCGCCACGCACGTCGGTGACGCGCCCGAATCCGTCGCGGCGAATCGCAGGTTGCTGCGCGAAAAACTGCGATTGCCCACCGAGCCCGCATGGCTCGATCAGGTACACGGAGTGGACGTCGTCGATCTCGATGTCGCGCACACTTTCGCCGCGCCGCCTGCCGCGGATGCATCCTTCACTCGCGCCGCGAATCGCGTCTGCGTGATCATGGTTGCAGACTGTCTTCCCGTGTTGTTCGCGAGTCGCGACGGTCGAACTATCGGCGCGGCGCATGCGGGCTGGCGCGGACTCGCCAATGGCGTCCTCGAGAACTCGGTGCGCGCGATGGGCGTATCGCCCGGGGATCTGACTGCGTGGCTCGGTCCCGCGATCTCGCGCGAGCATTTCGAAGTGGGCGATGAAGTTCGCGAAACCTTCGTGAATGCAGATTCAGGAGCGGCCTCCCTCTTTACGCCAAACTCGCGCGGCCGTTGGCAGGCGGATCTTCCGGGCCTGGCGCGGCAGCGACTCTCCGCCCTCCGAGTCAACGATGTGAGCGGCGGGCAATGGTGCACCTTCGCCGATCGCAATCGGTTCTACTCTCATCGGCGGGACGGGATGGGCGGCAGACTCGCCGCGCTCATCTGGAAACAGCCATTGTAAGCCCGTGCTAGCATTCCGTCGCTTTGACCACTCTCCTCTGGATCATCCTCGCCACCACGATTTCAGGTGTGTTGTCCGTCCTGGCGGCGGGCACATTCCTGGCGTTGCCTGCGCGCTCGCGTGAAGCCGCGCTACCCCATCTAGTCTCCTTCGCCACCGGCGCCTTGTTAGGCGCCGCACTGCTCGCGCTGATCCCGCACGCGGTGGAAGGGGCGGGTATCGGCAACGTACATCAGGTCGGTATCGCGCTGATCGCGGGCATCGCGCTGTTCTTCGTGCTCGAAAAATTCCTGCTCTGGCGCCACTGCCACGACGACCACTGCGACGAGCACACTGTGGCGGATACGCGCCATCACGGTCACGGCCACAATCACAACCACGACCACGCGCGCCAGAAAGCCAGCGGCTCGCTCGTCCTCATCGGCGACGCCCTGCACAACGTCCTCGACGGCGTGCTGATCGCCGCGGCCTTCCTCACCGACGTCCACCTCGGCATCGTCACCGCGCTCGCCATCATGGCCCATGAAATCCCGCAGGAAGTCGGCAACTTCGCCGTGCTGCTGCATTCCGGCGTCTCGCGCCGCCGCGCACTCGGCCTCAATCTACTGACCAGTCTCACGGCGGTGCTCGGCGGCATCATCGGCTACTTCGCGCTCGGCACGGCTTTGACCGTGCTGCCGTTCGCACTCGCGGTCGCCGCGGCCAGCCTGCTGTACGTCGCGGTGGCGGACCTCATCCCGGGCCTGCACCGCAAGATCGACCCGCGCTCGAGCGTCATGCAGGTTTTGCTCATCGGCTGCGGTATTGCCATCATTGCCCTGGCGGAAAACAACGCTCACTAAGAAGCGTTCCGAAGAATCGGTTCGAGGGAGGACACGATGTCGACGAATCCGTATGCCCAGGCTTCGGCAAGCGCTGCCGCGCCGGCCGCGAGTCCCGAGCAACAGCAGCAGTTCGACTACGAACTCGCCATCGGGCGGAACAAGGACTACTACCTGCCGCGATTCGAGCAGTTCGACCAGGGCGGCTCGAAGGCGGGCTGGCATTGGCCGGCATTCTTCGTGACCTCGTGGTGGTTCCTGTATCGAAAGATGTTCGGGGTGGGGCTGGCCCATCTGCTCCTGCTGCCGATCTTCACGGCGCTGCTCGCCGGCCTCCTGATCGGCGCGATGAAGCCATCTCCAGAGATATCGGCGCTCATCGTGATCGCGGTGCTTTTCGTGCCCGGGGCGATGCTTTCGGTGTTCGCGAGCTCGCTCTATTGGCGTCGCGTCCGGAAGGCCATCCGCGATGTCCCATCGAGCTTCACGAACCAGCCCGACAAGCGTGCCAGGCGCATCGAACGCAATGGCGGCACGGGCGTCGGCCCGATGCTGGGGGTGATGCTCGGCGTCGGCCTCTTCGGCAGCGGCATCCTCGCGGCCATCGCGATCCCGGCCTACCAGGACTACACGATCCGGGCGCAGGTCGCCGAAGGGCTCGATCTCGCCAACGCCGCCAAGGCACGGGTCGAGGAGATCTGGATCTCCGAGCACCGCTGGGCGGAGCAAGACGACATGCCGGGCGACATGCCGAGCGGCAAGTACGTCGAAAAGGTGGAGGTCTTCACCGGCAGCGTCGTGATCACGTTCGGCCGGGCGGCCAACCCCCACATCCGCGGGCAGCGCATGGCCCTCACGCCCGCGGCCAACCAGGACGGTGACATCCGGTGGGTCTGCGGCAATGCAGCTACGCCGCGCGGGTGGACACCCTCGGAGGGGTACTTGGGCAGTGACGTCCCTGACAAGTACCTGCCGGTCCGGTGTAGGTCGGGTTCGTAATATTCCGTATTCGGCTCGCATGGGGCTTGAACGGCTGAAGGCCGGGCCCCAAGTTGCCGGCCTATGCGAATGGAAAGACTTACCAGCCGGTTCCAATCGGCACTGGCTGATGCCCAATCTTTGGCCGTCGGACGTGACAACCAGTTCATGGAGCCGGCGCACGTGTTCGCCGCACTGCTCGACCAGCAGGACGGCACGACGCGACCCTTGCTCGTCAAGGCCGGCGCGAACGTCGCGAAGCTGCGCAAGGACCTGGACGCCGCCATCGACAAACTACCGCAGGTGCAAGGCACACCCGGGGACGTCCACGTCTCGCAGGACCTCAACCGCCTGCTCAACGTCACCGACAAGCTCGCGCAGCAGCGCAAGGACGATTACATCCCGACCGAGCTCTTCGTGCTCGCCTCGTTCGAGGACAAGCACACGCTTGCCAGACTGCTCAAGGACGCCGGTGTCTCGAAGGCCGGCATCGAGCAGGCGATCGACCAGATCCGCGGCGGAGAAGCCGTGAACGATCCGCAGGCCGAAGAGAAGCGCGGCGCGCTCGAGAAATACACCATCGATCTGACCGCGCGCGCATCGAGCGGCAAGCTCGATCCGGTCATTGGCCGCGACGACGAGATCCGCCGCACGGTGCAGGTGCTCGCGCGCCGCACGAAGAACAACCCCGTGCTCATCGGTGAGCCGGGCGTCGGCAAGACGGCCATTGTCGAAGGCCTCGCGCAACGCATCATCAACGGCGAAGTGCCCGAGGGCTTGAAGAACAAGCGCATCCTCGCGCTCGACATGGGCGCGCTGATCGCGGGCGCGAAGTTCCGCGGCGAATTCGAGGAGCGCCTGAAGGGCGTGCTCAACGATCTCGCCAAGCAGGAAGGCCAGATCATCCTGTTCATCGACGAGCTGCACACCATGGTCGGCGCCGGCAAGGCCGAGGGCGCCATGGATGCCGGCAACATGCTCAAGCCCGCGCTCGCGCGCGGCGAGCTGCATTGCGTCGGCGCGACCACGCTCGACGAATACCGCAAGTACATCGAGAAGGACGCCGCGCTCGAGCGCCGCTTCCAGAAGGTGCTGGTCGACGAGCCGTCGGTCGAGGACACCATCGCCATCCTGCGCGGACTGCAGGAGCGGTACGAAGTGCATCACAAGGTCGAGATCACGGACCCGGCCATCGTCGCCGCGGCCACACTCTCGCACCGTTACATCACGGATCGCCAGCTTCCCGACAAGGCCATCGACCTGATCGACGAGGCCGCGGCGCGCATCCGCATGGAGATCGACTCCAAGCCCGAGCCGCTCGACAAGCTCGAGCGCCGCATCATCCAGCTCAAGATCGAGCAGGAAGCGCTCAAGAAGGAAACGGACGAGGCCACGAAGAAGCGACTCGCCGCGCTGCAGGAGAACCTCAAGCAGCTGGAGCGCGAATACGCGGACCTCGAGGAAGTCTGGAAGAGCGAGAAGGCCTCGCTGCAGGGCGCGGCCGGCGTGCGCGAGGAAATCGAGAAGGCGAAGCTCGAGATGGATGCCGCGCGTCGTCGCGGTGACCTGACCGCGGTGGCGCGTTTCCAATATGAAGTGCTGCCGGGTCTCGAGAAGAAACTCGCGCAGGCGCAACTCGCCGAGACCAAGGAAACCCAGCTCGTCCGCAACAAGGTGACCGACGAGGAAATCGCCGAGGTCGTTTCGAAGTGGACCGGCATCCCGGTCTCGAAGATGCTCGAGGGCGAGAAGGAAAAACTCCTGCGCATGGAAGAGGCGCTGTCGAAGCGCGTCGTCGGCCAGGACGAGGCGGTGAAGATCGTCTCGAACGCGATCCGCCGCTCGCGCGCGGGTCTCGCCGATCCGCGCCGACCGAACGGCTCGTTCCTGTTCCTCGGCCCCACGGGCGTCGGCAAGACCGAGCTCTGCAAGGCGCTCGCGGAATTCCTGTTCGACACCGAAGAGTCGATGGTGCGCATCGACATGTCCGAGTTCATGGAGAAGCACTCCGTGGCGCGGCTCATCGGCGCACCTCCGGGATACGTGGGTTACGAAGAGGGTGGCTATCTCACCGAGGCTGTCCGTCGCCGTCCGTATGCCGTGATCTTGTTAGACGAGGTCGAGAAGGCGCACCCGGACGTGTTCAACGTGCTGCTGCAGGTGCTCGACGATGGCCGCCTCACGGATGGTCAGGGCCGCACGGTCGACTTCCGCAACACCGTCATCATCATGACTTCGAACCTGGGCTCGCAGGAGATCCAGCAGTACGCGGGTGAAGAGCGGTACGCGGAGATGAAGTCCGCGGTCATGGAGGTCGTGCAACAGAACTTCCGGCCGGAGTTCATCAACCGCATCGACGACATCTGCGTGTTCCGTCCGCTGGGCATCGCGCAGATCCGCGCGATCGTCGACATCCAGCTCGGACAGCTCAAGCGCCGTCTGCTCGACCGCAACATCGAGCTGACGCTCGACGAGGCGGCGCGCGACAAGTTGGGCGAGGCAGGTTACGACCCGGTGTATGGCGCCCGGCCGCTCAAGCGGGCGATCCAGCAGCAGGTGGAGAATCCGCTGGCGCAGGCGATTCTGTCGGGCAAGTTCGGCCCGGGCGACCGGGTCCGCGCGACCACCTCCGCCGGCAACGGATTGGAGTTCTCGAAAGCAGGCTGATCAGCGTGCCTGGCGGCTACGGGTTTCTTGCCACCAGCAGGAGATTCTTGCCGAACCAGCGGTGCACGATCCGGTCGAGCGCGCGGCTCAGAGGGAAGACGATCCGGTCGTAGATCCGCAGCATGCGCGAATTGACGTCGCCGCTGCCGCGGTCCGTCATCTTGAAAGCCAGGGTTGCCAAGAACCCGATCGAGTCGACGAATTCCACGGCCTCGACCTTGAAGCCGGCCGCCGACACGTTGCGAACCAGCAGGTCGCGCGAATAGCGGCGCACGTGACCGACGTTCGCATCCATGCTCGTGTACAACACCTGGAATGCCGGCACATAGATGAGCAGGCATGCGCCGGGAACGAGTTTCGCGCGCAGTCCGCGTAGCGCTTCGACGTCGTCGGGAATGTGTTCCAGGACGTTGAACGTATATGCGTAGTCGAAAGATCCTGCAGGCAGGTCCGCGGTGCTCGCGGCGACGCGCAGGCCTTGTTGGGCCACATGCGCGCGCAGCCGCTCATCCAGCTCGACCGCGGTGACCTCGAATCCCAACCGGGAAATGGGAACCGCGAAGGTGCCGCTGCCGGCCCCGAAATCTATCACCTGTTTCGCATCACCGGCGTGGCTGCGGATCAGCTCCATTAGATAGCGGTTGTAGTTGACCGCGTCCCGCATGACCTCGAGGTTTTCGACGCCCGAGAAGCGAGTGTCGGCTGAGCTTTGAATCGATGAAGTCATTTGCTGCATGCTTGGTAAAGACGGCGCCGAATCGTCTTTCGGTGCGACTGGACGGCAAAACGTGAACCAGACCGTATCCTGCACTTGGGAGCTTTCACCATAATCTGACGCTGGATATTCTCACAACCAACGCAGCCGTGAATGAACCGCGTCTCAAAGTCGCCGTCCTAATCCCGTGTCTCAATGAAGCCGCGGGCATCGCGAGCGTCGTCGAAGGCTTCAAGTTGGCCCTGCCGGCCGCGACGATCTATGTGTACGACAACGCATCGAGCGACGACACGAGCGGCGTCGCCGAGCGCGCCGGCGCAAGAGTGCGCCGCGAGCCGATGCGCGGCAAAGGCAACGTGGTGCGTCGCATGTTCGCCGACGTCGATGCCGACGTTTACGTGTTGGTCGACGGCGATGGCACGTACGACGCGGCGTCCGCCCCCGCAATGATCGAACTACTTGCCGGACAGCACCTCGACATGGTGTGCGGCAAGCGCGTCGACAACGATGCACGCGCATATCGCCATGGACACCGTTTCGGAAACCGCGTGCTCACCGGCCTGGTTACCGTGCTGTTCGGCGGACAGATTTCCGACATCCTCTCCGGCTACCGCGTGATGTCGCGCCGCTTCGTGAAATCCTTTCCGGCACTGTCGAGAGGATTCGAAACGGAGACCGAACTCACCGTACATGCGCTCGATCTGCGCGTGCCGATCGCGGAAGTACCCACTCCCTATGGTGCGCGTTCGGCTGGAACCGCCAGCAAGCTCAATACCTGGCGAGATGGCTGGAGGATCCTGCGCACGATCGCCCGTCTCGTGAAGGAAGAACGGCCGTTCGCGTTCTTCGTATCCATCGGCAGCATTCTCGCGCTGACTTCCATAGCCCTCGCGGTTCCGCTGCTGCTCGAGTTTCTCGAGACCGGACTCGTTCTTCGTATCCCCACCGCCGTGCTGACCACGGGCCTGATGCTCGTATCGGTCATGAGCTTCGTATGCGGTCTGGTTCTGGATACCGTGACTCGCGGGCGGCGCGAACTCAAGCGCATGCACTACCTGCTGCACGCGGCCCTCACTCACAAGGACTAGCGAATTGACCCCCGCATTCCGCTACACGCTACTCTGGCTCGCCGGCTCCCTACTCGCGATGTTCGCGGCCCTGGCAATGATCAGCGCCGCGTATGTCAATGGCGAATTCCTGCCCTCGAACGCCGACGCGTTCTATCACGCGAGGCGGGTTCTCGATTCGCTCTTCAGTGGATCTCCGGTGATCCAATTCGATGAGCGAATCCATGCCCCCGAGGGAAGTTGGCTCGTCTGGCCCTGGGGCTTCGACACCATGCTCACATCGATCACGCGGCTGTTCGGGCCATACGCGAGCGAGGCGGAAGCAAATCGTGTGCTCATGAACATCCCGCCCGCCGCGGTATCCATTGCCGTCGGCCTGGTGGTGATCATCGCGCGCCAGCTGGCGTTGCCATTTTTCCTGGCGGTGCTTTTCGTGATGAGCTTTGCCGCGTTGCCCCTGGTCTACATTCAGTTTGCGGTGGGCAACGTCGATCATCACTTTGCCGAGTTGCTCTGGACGCTGGGGACACTGAGCGCCGGAATCTGGTTCTTCAGTACCAACCGGCTGTCCTATGGCGCGGGTATCACGCTCGGCTGCGTGCTCGGAAGTGCGATAGCGATCCACAACGGCCTTTTCATCCTGCAGGTCCCGGTCGCAGTGACTCTCGGCCTTTTCTGGCTGCGCGGCTTTCCGCTGCCACATCGCCACCAGGTCATGGCATTCGGCGCTGCGCTTCTGACGACCGCGCTGCTCGTTTGCCTTCCATCTGAACCGTGGCAGCGCGGCTTCTTCGAGTTCTACACGCTGTCATGGTTCCACTTCTATATCGCGGCGTGCGTGGCGGTTTTCTCCATTCTGCTGGTGTTCATCGAACGGAATACTCGCAACGTCGTCATCCTGCTACTCAGCGTCGCCGCCGCGACGCTGCCAGTCATCGGCGCCGCGGGTCTCGCCGGCGAGTTCATCTCTGGCCAGCTCGACTCGATCCGCAACATCGGGGAAGCAAGGAGCCCGTACACGATTCACCCAGAGCTCGGCGCGTTCGGATTCACGCGCTTCACGTCGGGGCTGTTGTTGCTGACCGGTCCGATGCTGCTGCTGAACATCTGGTGGATATACCATCGCAAGGAACCGGTGCTGCAGTTCGTCGCGATCGTGAGTGTTATGGGACTCGCGCTGATGCAGTCGCAGTATCGTTTCAGCGTGTTTGCCGACGTTCCGATGCTGCTGACACCGATACTCGCCGCCCGTTTCTTCTGTGAGTCCCGTCCGGAGCTGCGCCGCATGGCGCTGGCAGCCTGCTGTGCGTTGTTTGCCGTCGCGTTCTATCCCACGCTCGCCAACTGGAAGGCGTTCTATGCCCTGGGAGGGAGCCATGCCTATGCGAGTGCGCGCTCCGTATTTCCGGCACTCGAGAAGGCATGCGCGCAACGCCCTGGAATCGTATTGGGCGATCTCGACACCGGGCACTGGGTCCGCTACCACTCGCAGTGTTCCGTCATCGCCGATGTTTTCCTGCTCACACCGCAGCAAACCGCAAAAGTCATCGAAAGCTCCCGGTTGCTCGCCGGGCCGCCCGCCCAATTACTGACGGCGAAGCCGGAGGTGCGATACGTCTTCGCTCACCACAGCGTTCCGGTCACGCGCGACGAAAATGGAGTGGAGACTCCGAATCTGGATGAGCTGCGCCTGCAGATGCAGCACGTGGAGCGGGACCTCCTCGGGCCCGAGGCGAACATTCCGCCGCAATTCAAACGGCTCTGGGAAACCAGGACTCCCCAAGGTCAGATCTACGCCCGGCTCTACGAAATCGAACGCACGCCGTGAAGCGCGAGTCCGTCAATTTCATCCGATACCTTCTCGAGGAATGGGTTCCGCCCGCGTTGCGCGATTCATCGCCGATGCGCTGGTTGTTCCGGTTGTATTGGGGCCGTTTCATCGATGACCTGGAAGCCTTCCGCGCCAATATCCACCATGTGACCGCCGAACAGTACGACGACATCTACCGGCGCATGCCGCGCATCCAGCAAGGTACCGACAACAGCGCGGCCTGCATCGAGCGTCTCGCGGAATTGATGTTGCCGGGCTCGGTATGTGATGTCGGCTGTGGCACCGGCTACCTGTTAGGCGCGCTCGCCGCCAGATCCGGTCGAGAAGCTCATCGGTTCACGGGCGTCGATTTCCAGCTCGAGCCCGGGATCGCCGCTCGCCATCCACGCGTGAGCTTTCGCGAGGCGGACGTCGAACGTTTGCCATTCGCTGACGGTGAATTCGGCACCGTCATCTGTACTCACGTGCTCGAGCACGTGCTGCACATCGATCGCACCATTTCCGAACTGCGGCGGGTGACCGCGCGGCGCCTGCTGGTCATCGTGCCGCTCGAGCGCGAATACCGGTTCACGTTCAATCCTCACGTGCACTTCTTTCCCTATCCGCACAGTTTCCTGCGGCACATCGTCCCGGTGCCGCCGACGGCGCGTTGCGAGGTCATCGGGCGCGACCTGCTGTATATCGAAGACATGGATCGGCCGGTATGAACTGGACGGTGCGCCAGCTGCTGGAATTGCTCTGCTTTCCCGTGGCCATGGCGGCCGGACAGATCCTGTTCAAGCGCGCAGCGTTGCAGATCACTCCGGGCGCGGGTGGCTCGTGGCTCGTCGAAGTCGCTCGCCTGCCGATGATGTGGGTGGCGGTGGCCCTGTACGCGGGAGCAACGCTGCTTTGGGTGCGAATTCTCACGAGCGTGCCTCTCAGCCGTGCCTATCCGTTCGCGGCATTGGCCTTCGTGCTCGTCCCGGGGGCCGGTTACTTGTTCTTCCACGAGCCCATCACGATTCGCTATGCCCTCGGCACCGCGTTCATCGTCATCGGAGTCGCTATTGCCGCGGGTACATCCGCGTAAAGACCAGTGTTGCGCGGGACACCTTGCTCGCCAGCGTGCTGTTGTTCGCCCGATGCAAGGTTGCCTCCGCAATGCCGCCTACGCGCGAAGCGCGGACACCCGGCGGGCAAATATTTGCGCGGCTGTACGAAATAGATCGCGAGGTCGTTTCGTCAGTGTCCCGATTAGCGCCGGATTTCTGCGGGAACGCGCTGATTCTCGCGGGAGCGATTGTCGCCGCACGCGCATGACGTCCATAATTCGCCGCGTTTTACAGCGTGCGGAATAGCCATGCCTTTCTACGAATACGAGTGTCCCCACTGCGGCTACGACGAAGAGGTGCTGCAGAAGATCACCGACAAACCGCTCACCAGGTGCCCGAGTTGCGGCAAGAAAGGGCTCAAGAAGCTCATGTCTGCGCCGGTGTTCCGGCTGAAAGGGTCGGGCTGGTATGAGACCGACTTCAAGGGCGACAAGGAAAAGAAGCGCAATCTTGCCGGGGCGGACAAGGAAGAACCGAAGAGCGACTCGAAGGCGGACGCCAAGGCCGATTCCAAGAGTGATGCCGGAAATGAGTCGAAGCCCGAGGTCGAGAAGCCGAAACCCGTGAAGACTGCGGTGAAGACCAAGTCGAAGGCGAAGGCCAGACATTCGCGTCCGGCCAAGCGTTCGCGCAGATAGACAGAGTGAACTACGCGCGTCGTCCGGGCATCGACCGCGAAGCGCTGGCCAGGATCTGGACGCGCGAACGTGAATCCTTCGCGTCGACACACGTGGAGTCCGCGCGACTCTCAAAGGCCAGCGCGACGCATTGGCTGAACGGCGTGCCGATGCACTGGATGGGCGACTGGTCGACACCGTATCCGCTGTTCGTGCGGCGAGCGCAGGGTGTGGAGCTCGAGGACGTCGACGGCAACACCTACGTCGACCTGTGCCTCGGCGACACGGGCGCGATGTTCGGGCATTCGCCGCCGGCCATCGCGCGAGTGCTCGCCGAAGCCGGCGCGCGCGGCATCACGTCGATGTTGCCCGCGGACCGAGTCGCGCGGGTGGGGGAAAAGTTAGCCGCCTCGTTCGGGTTGCCGTTCTGGCAGATGTCGCAAACCGCGACGGACGCGAACCGCTACGCGTTGCGTTGGGCGCGCGCGATCACAGGCCGGCCGCGTGTGCTGGTGTTCGACGGCTGTTATCACGGGACCGTGGAAGAAACCCTGGTGCGCGCGGCGCCGGAGACGCAAGGCGAGGGCGCGTCGCGGGCGCGAGCGGGACTCATCGGGATGAACCACGACGTCGCCGTCACGACCGACGCGGTGCCGTTCAACGACGCCGCGGCGGTGGAGCGCGTCCTCGCGCGCGGGCGCACGGCGGCGCTGATCGCCGAGCCGGTGATGACGAACATCGGCATGGTGCTGCCGGAAGAGGGCTTCCTGCACGAGCTGCGCGCGCTCACGCGCAAACACGGCGTTCTGTTCATCGTCGACGAGACGCATACGTTGTCGACGGCGCGCGGCGGTTATGCGAGGGCGCACGTTCTCGAGCCGGACATCTGGGTGTGTGGCAAGGCGATCGCCGGTGGCATGCCCTGCGCGGTGTTCGGATTCACCGCGGAAGTCGAGGCCGGGATGCGCCGCGTGCAGCGCGAGAACGCGGGTGGACACTCGGGCATGGGCACCACGCTTTCCGCCAATGCGCTTGCGCTGGCCTGTCTCGAGGCGTGCCTCGACGAGCTCATGACACCTTCAAACTATGCCGCGATGGAGGCCACCGCCAGCTACTTGTCGGAGGGGCTCGATCGGGTTTTCGCCGAGGAGGCGCTCGACTGGCACGTCGCGCGCGTCGGCGCGCGGCTGGAATTCGGCTTCGGCAAGCGGCCGCGCAACGGCGCCGAGTCCGAACGCGCCGCGTGGCCGGAGCTCGAGCACGCGATCCACCTCTATCTTCTGAATCGTGGCGTGTTGCTCACGCCCTTTCACAACATGATGCTTTGCTCGCCGGTCACCACCACGGCGCATGCGGACCTGCTGCTGAAGCACCTGCGTGAATTCCTGCGAGAGCTGAGGGATGAAACGTGAGCGTCGATCTCGGAACCCGCCAGGAGCTCGACGCTTTTCTCGCGGCGCATCCCGATGTGCAGGCCGTTCAGATCATGATCACGGATCCTTCGGGCGTGTTGCGCGGGAAGTCGGTGCGGCGCGAGGAACTCGCGCGCATATTCGATTCCGGCCGGCAGGTCGCGGGGTCGATCCTCGGGCTCGACATCACGGGACAGGACGTCGACGAGACGGGCCTCGTCTGGGATACCGGCGATGCCGACATGACCGCGCGGCCGCTCGCCGGAACGCTCGTGCGCGCTCCGTGGCTCGCCGCGCCCACCGGCCAGCTCATGCTCACGATGTTCGACGGGCAGGGCGCGCCGGCGCCCGCCGATCCGCGCCATGCGCTCGTGCGTGCCGCCGAACGGCTGCGGCGCGCCGGTTTCACGCCCGTGGTCGCCTGCGAGCTCGAGTTCTATCTACTGAAGGAAGAGGCGGGCGGACGCCTCGTGACGGCCGGGGGCGGCCGCCCGGGCGAGCGGCAGAAGATAGATTCGTACAGCCTGCAGCGGCTCGACGATCTCGCGCCGGTGTTCGACGACGTCTACCGCTCGGCCACCGCGCAGGGACTGCCCGCCGAAACGCTGATGTCCGAGTACTCGCCCGGGCAGTTCGAGATCACGCTGCATCATCGCGACGACGTCATGCGGGCGGTCGACGAAGCCGTGATGTTCAAGCGACTCCTGCGCGGTGTCGCGCAGAAGCACGGCCTGATCGCCTGTTTCATGGCGAAGCCGTTCACCGGTCGCGCCGGCAGTGGGCTGCACGTTCACGTGAGCCTGAACGATGCCCGCGGCGCCAACATGTTCGCGAGCGAGGATCCGGCCGGCACGCCGGCGCTGCGTCACGCGATCGGTGGCATGCGTACGACGATGGCGGAATCGATGGCGATATTCGCGCCGAACGCGAATTCGTATCGCCGGTTCGTCAACGAGAGCTACGCGCCGGTCGCGCCGATCTGGGGAATCAACAACCGGACGGTGAGCCTGCGTGTGCCGTCCGGACCGCCGGTGTCGCGACATGTCGAACACCGCATCGCCGGCGCCGACGCGAACCTCTACCTGGCCGTCGCCACGGTGCTCGCGGGCGCGGCGCACGGCATCGAGCAGGGCATCGATCCAGGACCACCCGTGGAGGGCAATGGCTACGCGCAGGTCCGGGAGCGGACGCTGCCGCGCACGTGGCGCGAGTCGCTGGATCTCGCCGCGCGCTCCGACTTCCTGCGGGACGCGCTCGGCCCCGATTTCCTGAAGATCTTCCTTGCGATCAAGGACCAGGAATGCGCGCGCTTCTCGGCCGAGGTCACCGAACTCGACTACGCCTGGTACCTGCGTAGTTAATGGGGACATTCCTCGTTTCCTAGCAAACGGGGACAGACCTCATTCTCAATTCAGTGGCAGGTCTGTCCCCGTTTGCTAGGAAACAGGGAATGTCCCCATTTAGTCAGCTCTTCTTCGCGGGTGCCGCCGCGGCGGGCTTGCTTTCCTTCGCCACGAGGAAGTTGATCACCGAGATGTAATCCTCGATGGACCGCAGGTTCTCGGAGTTGAGCATGTACTTGCCGTTCACCACGATCGTCGGAGTCCCGGTGACCTTCATCGCGAGGATCTGCGCATCGGACTGCCGAACCTTCATGTCGACGCCGAAGGACTTCGATGCGTTCACGAAATCCGCGGCCTTGGTTCCCGTCACGCGCTCGTAGAACTTGGCGACCTGGTCCATGGTGGGAAGTTTGGTCTTGAGCCGGCCGGTTGCCCGATCGACGACGCCGAGCTCTCCGGTCTGCCAGATGGCCTTGTACATCTGTTCATGGGCGCGGTCGGCGACGCCCAGCGACTGGGCCGTGATGAAGGCGCGCTGGAACAGCGGCCAGGCCTCCGCCTTGTTCCAGGACGCGTGCAGATAGACGACCTGCGTGTTGGCCGGCAGCGCCGACTTGATCCGCTTCATGTGCGGCTCGAAGTTGTCGCAGGCCGGGCATCCGTACGAGAAAACCTCCATGACCTCGACCTTGCCCGCCGGGACATTGGTCCGCTGCGGCTGCGCCAGCACCGTGTAGTGCTTCCCGGCTTCCCAGGTGGCGGCCTGTGTTTGCGCTGCGAGGATCAGAGCTGCGAGGGCAACGAGCTTGCGTGTCATAGGTACCTTGGTTGGGGTTGCCGGGGGTAGGGATTCTCGGTGGGGCCGCAGTGTAAAGGAGCATACGGCGGCTTTCCTGAGTCCTGCCTGAACCGGTAACATCGCGGCCCTTTCTCTACTGCCATCTCGTATTTCCAGGCGGGTTTCCATGCGTTCCCATTACTGCGGCCAGGTCAATGAAAAGCTGGTCGGTCAAGAGGTTACGGTTGCCGGCTGGGTCCATCGCCGCCGCGATCATGGCGGGGTCATTTTCGTGGACCTGCGCGACCGTGAGGGCCTCCTGCAGATCGTCATAGACCCGGACAACAAGGCTCAGTTCGCCGAGGCCGAAAAACTGAGAAACGAGTTTGTGGTGCAGGTCCGCGGCCTGGTTCGCGAACGCCCGGCAGGCACGGCCAACGCCAACCTCGCCTCGGGCAAGGTCGAACTGCTGGCCCGCGAGCTGGTGACGTTGAACAAGTCCGAGCCCCTGCCGTTCCAGCTCGACGAGCATGTGAGCGAGGAGGTCCGGCTCAAGTACCGCTACATCGATCTGCGCCGCGATGACATGTCGCGCCGCCTGCGCCTGCGCCACAAGATCACGCGGGCGATGCGCCAGCACCTGGACGATCAGGGTTTCGTCGACATCGAAACGCCGGTGCTCGGCAAGGCCACGCCCGAAGGCGCGCGCGACTATCTGGTTCCGTCGCGCACGCACGCCGGCAAGTTCTTCGCGCTGCCGCAGTCGCCGCAGATCTTCAAGCAGCTCCTGATGGTCGCGGGGTTCGACCGCTACTACCAGATCGTCAAGTGTTTCCGCGACGAGGACCTGCGCGCGGAGCGCCAGCCGGAATTCACGCAGCTCGATATCGAGACGTCGTTCTTGTCGCAGGAACAGATCATGCAGATGATGGAGGCGCTGACGCGTCACATCTTCAAGGACGCGATCGATGCGGAGCTCGCCGATCCGTTCCCGCGCATGAGTTTCGCGGAGGCGATGCGCCGTTATGGCTCCGACAAGCCGGACCTGCGCAATCCGCTCGAGCTCGTCGACGTCGCGGATCTCGTCGCAACCTGCGACTTCAAGGTGTTCGCCGCGCCGGCGAAGGATCCGAAGGGTCGTGTCGCGGCGCTGCGTGTGCCGGGCGGCGGCGCGATGCCGCGCTCGCAGATCGACGACTACACCGCGTACGTCGCGCGCTATGGCGCGAAGGGTCTCGCCTACATCAAGGTCAACGAAAAGGCGAAGGGCAAGGAAGGATTGCAGTCGCCGATCGTGAAGTTCCTGTCCGACGAGGCGGTCAAGGGCATCCTCGAGCGCACGGGCGCGCAGGACAACGACGTGATCTTCTTCGGCGCCGACAGCGCGAAGGTGGTCAACGACGCGCTCGGCGCGCTGCGTCTCAAGGTCGGCGTGGATCAGAAGCTGACGACCGAGGGATGGAAGCCGCTCTGGGTCATCGATTTCCCGATGTTCGAGTGGGATCCGGACGAGAAGCGCTGGGTGGCCATGCATCACCCGTTCACCTCGCCCGTGACCGACGACATCGAGGCGCTCAAGGCCGCGCCCGACAAGTCGCTCGCCAAGGCCTACGACCTCGTGTTGAACGGCAGCGAGATCGCGGGCGGCTCGGTGCGCATCTACCGCCAGGACATGCAATCGGCGGTGTTCGAGTTGTTAGGCATCGACGCGGCCGAGGCGAAGCTCAAGTTCGGCTTCCTGCTCGATGCGCTCAAGTTCGGCGCGCCGCCGCACGGCGGCATCGCGTTCGGCCTCGACCGCCTCGTCATGCACATGGCGGGCACCGAGAGCATCCGCGACGTCATCGCATTCCCGAAGACGCAGACCGCCGCGGACATCATGACCGACGCACCGACGGAGATCGGCGAGAAGCAGCTTCGCGAGCTGCACATCCGCGTCAGAACCCCACCGCCCATTTCTCAGGGCTGACGCCCACAAAGGAAACGTCGCCCCTGCGGGGCGCCGTCCGTGAAGTGTATGAAGACCGCAGTAGTTTTCGTGCATGGGCTGTTCCTCAATGGAGCGGAGTTCACGCTGCTGCGCCGGCGGATCGAGAGCACGTTCGGGTTCCAGTGCCACCGGTTCAGTTATCCGACGACGCGTGGCGGGCTGGATCCGACGCTCGAGCGTCTCGCGCGTTTCGTGGACGACATCGACGCCGATCGCGTGCACTTCGTGGCGCACAGCCTGGGCGGCATCGTGCTGTGCCGCTACTTCGAACACGAAGCGAAGCCGCGCGAGGGGCGGGTGGTCATGCTCGGCACTCCGCTGGCCGGCAGCCGTTCGGCAAAGGCCGTGGCCCGGCACGCGATGTTGCGCGCGCTGGTCGGTCCCATCGTCGCGAGCGAACTGGTCGAGGATCACCCTCCGTATCAATGGAACTGCGCCCACGAGCTCGGCGTGATCGCCGGAACCCGCCCGATGGGCCTCGGCCGGTTCTTCGCGCAGTTCGACGAGGATTCCGATGGCACCGTCGCGCTGAGCGAAACCCGGTTTCCCGGATGCAAGGCGCACTTGGCTTTGCCCGTGAGCCACATGGGCATGCTCATGTCGCGCCAGGTCGCGCGCCAGGTGGGTTCCTTCCTGATCGACGGTCATTTCTCCGAACGCTGAGACGGGTACTCACTACCTGGCGGCGGACCCCACTGTCGCACGGCCCGTCTTGAAGCAGCGGTCCTCGCGTCGCACCGCGGCGGAGCAAGGCCCGATCGACTCTCGACGATGAATTGATGCGCCCCTCGCGGCCGTGCAACAATCGATCGACGTTCAGATTCGGCAAGGCTTACACGCTCAAACAACAAAGCCGCGCCGGCGCTCCGTTGATGGTCTGCCCCGATCACGATGTGCCAAGAGGAGAACGCGATGAAGCGAAGATCTTTCCTTAAGAATGCGGCACTGGCCACGGCCGCGACTTCCACGGCGGTACTCACCGGCTGTTCCAAGAAAGAAGGTGTCGATGCCCCCAACGTGTCGACCGCCAAGAAGACCGCCATCAAGTGGCGACTTCAGACCTACGCGGGACCCGCGCTGGCCGAACACGTCATCAAGCCGTCCATCGATGCCTTCAACAAGGCGGCCAACGGCGAGATGGTGATCGAGCTGTATTTCGCCGACCAGCTCGTGCCGACCGGCGAGCTGTTCCGTGCCATGCAGCAGGGCACCATCGACGCCGTGCAGAGCGACGACGACTCGATGTCCGCACCCACCGACGTGCGCGTGTTCGGTGGATATTTTCCGTTCGCCACGCGCTTCAGCCTCGACGTCCCCGCGCTGTTCCACAAGTGGGGACTGAACGAGATCTGGGCCGAGGCCTACGGCGAGGTCGAAAACGTCACCTGGTTGAGCGCGGGCGCCTGGGATCCGTGCCACTTCAACACCGTCAAGCCGATCAACAAACTCTCCGACCTCAAGGGACTGCGCATCTTCACGTTTCCGACGGCGGGCAAGTTCCTGACGCGCTTCGGCGTCGTGCCGGTCACGCTGCCCTGGGGCGACGTGCAGGTCGCGATCCAGACGGGCGAGCTCGACGGCCTGGCCTGGTCCGGCATCACCGAGGACTACACGGTGGGCTGGGCGGACGTGACGCCGTACTTCCTCACCAACAACATCTCGGGCGCCTGGATCGGTTCGTATTTCGCGAACACCAAGTCCTGGGAGAAGGTGCCGGAGCACCTGAAGACGCTGTTCAAGATCTGCATGGACAGCTCTCACTACTATCGCCAGCACTGGTACTGGGCCGGCGAGGCGGACCTGCGCGTCAACGGTCCGAAGATGAAACTCACGACGATTCCATCCGCGGAATGGTCCAAGGTCGAAGCCGAGGCCCACAAGTTCTGGGACGAGGTCGCCGCCACCAGCCCGCGCTGCGCGAAGGTGGTCCAGATCTTCAAGGACTACAACGCCCTCATGTCCAAGGCGGGTCCGCCGTATCGATAGGCTCGAGCGAATGTCGCGGCGGACGGGAGCAGCGCCTCCGGCCGCCGCGGACCTCGCGTGAGTAAACGACAGTGACCACCGCCACCATGCCCAAGGCCGTGCGGCTCTACGTGCGATACGTGGATGCCACGAACCGCGTGCTGGGCTCGATCGTCATGTACCTCGCGCTCGTGATCCTGGCCGTGCTGCTGTTCGGTTCGTTGACCCGTTACGTGTTCAACGTGCCGTTCGTGTGGATCATCGAGATGGCGCAGTTCCTGATGGCCGCCTACTACATCCTCGGCGGCGGCTATTCCATGCAGCTCGACGCGCACGTGCGCATGGACGTGTTGTACGAGCGCTGGAAGCCGCGCACCCGCGCGTACGTCGATTCGGTCACCGTGTTCTTCCTGATCTTCTACCTGGTCTTCATGATCTACGGTGGCTTCTCCAGCACCGCCTATTCCCTCAAGTACAACCAGACTAACTATTCAGCCTGGGCGCCGCCGATGGCGCCCATCAAGATCATCATGACCATCGGTCTCGTGCTGATGCTGTTGCAGGCGATCTCGATCCTCTTCAAGGACATCGCGAAGGCCACCCAGAGACAGATCGAATGAGCTACGAGCTGATCGCGCTCCTGATGTTCTCGACGTTCATGTTGCTGCTGATCACCGGGCAGCGCGTGTTCGGCGCCATCGGGTTCGTCGCCACGATCTTCGCGCTCAGCCTCTGGGGCGAGGGCGCCGTCGAGATGCCGTTCGCCTCGACGATCACATTGCTCAACTGGTACCCGATGCTGACGCTGCCCATGTTCGTCTACATGGGCTACATGCTCTCCGAGTCGGGCATCGCGAACGACCTGTACCGCATGTTCCACGTGTGGTCGGGCCCGATGCGTGGCGGACTCGCCGTCGGCACGGTGCTGCTCATGGTGGCGATCTCGGCCATGAATGGCCTGTCCGTCGCCGGCATGGCCATCGGCGCGACCATCGCATTGCCGGAGCTGCTGCGCCGCGGCTACGACAAGATCATGGTGACCGGCGTCATCCAGGCCGGCAGTTCGCTCGGCATCATGATCCCGCCGAGCGTCGTGCTGGTGCTGTACGGCATGATCGCGCGCCAGCCCGTGGGACAGCTCTGGCTTGCCGGCGTCGGTCCCGGACTATTGCTCGCCGCGCTGTTCATCATCTACATCGTCGTCCGCTGCCACCTGCAGCCGAGTCTCGGTCCTCCGCTCGCGGCCGAGGAACGCCAGCAGATCAGCCTGGGTGAAAAGCTCCGCCTGCTACAGGCGGGCATCCTGCCGCTGCTGATCGTCTTCTCCATGACCGGCCTGTTCGTGATGGGCGTCACCAGCATGGTGGAGTCGTCCGCGGTGGGCGCGCTCGCCGCCACGCTCGTGGCCCTGTTCAAGCGCCGGTTGACGTTCCGCGTGATGCACGAAGTGCTGCGAAAGAGTCTCTCGGTGAGCTGCATGTTCATGTGGATCATCCTCGCGGCCCTGGCCTTCGGCGCGGTGTTCGATGGACTCGGCGCGGTGCGGGCGATCGAAACGCTGTTTCTCCAGGAATGGGGCCTGGAACCCTGGCACGTGCTGGTGCTCATGCAGCTCACCTACATCCTGATGGGCACGTTCCTCGACGACACGGCGATGCTGATCATCGTCGCGCCGCTGTTCATACCGATGGTGATCCAGCTCGGATTCGATCCGATCTGGTACGGCGTGCTCTACGTCATCACCTGCCAGATCGCGTACATCACGCCACCGTTCGGCTACAACCTGTTCCTGATGCGCGCGATGGCGCCGAAGGACGTGACGCTGGTCGACATCTACAAGTCGATCATCCCCTTCGTGATCATCATGGTGATCGGGCTCGCGCTCGTGAGCGCGTTCCCGCAGATCGCGCTGTGGCTGCCGACCTATGTCTACGGCCCGAAGTGAGGCCTGCGATCCGCGTCGGGCGCTTGGGTGTGGGCGGAACTCGAGGCGCGGCGGGATTCGCGAATCAGAACTCGAAGCCGACCGCCACGCGCGCGGCGTTCCGTCCGCCGTGCACCTTCGCCACGCCGCCCGAGAGCTGGAAGTCATCGCTGAACGCATGCGCGACCGCGAGACCGACCGCGATCTGGCCGTCGTGATAACCCGTGCCGAGACCGAAGGCCGTCTTGCCGGCTTCGGACGGTGAGACCGACGGCATGGCCAGGGTGGCCGCGATGCCGCGCGCCGCGTACTCGCGGACGCTCTGCACCTGCAGGTTGGTGTACGAAATCGCCGAGTCGAAACGCTGGTCCGTGTAGCTCTGCGCGGCGCCGATGTTGGTGCTGACGGCGTTCAGCGCGGCGTTGAGCTGGGTCAGGTTCACCGCGTCGGTTCCCTGGCTCGCGGCGGCGACATGCGTCACGCGCCGTTCGTTGCCGGCGCTGCCCACCGACACCGTGTTCGCCGCGCTCGTCGTCGAGCCGTTGCCGATCGCGACCGAGTTCTCGTGCGCGGCCTGCGAGTTGCCGCCGATCGCCACCGAGTGGTTGGCCGAAGCGACGGCGTGGTCGCCGACCGCGACGGTGTTCGTGCCGAGCGCCTGCGTGCCGGTGCCCAGGGCCACGGAAGATTGAGCGGCCGTGCCCGGAAGCTCCGGCGACTGTGCGCGTGCGTTCGTGCCGATGGCCACCGAATTGGATTGCACGGCCGTCGCGCCGTGGCCCATGGCGATCGTGCCCGCGCTCTGCGCGTTCGAGTTGGTGCCGAGCGCGATCGCGTTGTGCGCGCCCGCGCCGACGTTCGCGTTGCTGCCGGCCGCGAGCGCATCGTTCGCGCCGGTCGCGCCACACGTCACGTTGGCGCCGTCGATGCGGCACAGCCCGCTTTGCACGAGCTGCGTGAACACCGCCTGCAATTGCGCGAAGTTCACCGCCTGGTCGGCCTGCGTCGCCGCGGCGACTCCGCCGATCGTGCCGGCGTTCTGAATACCACCGTTGTTGGCGTTGACGCCCGCGAAGCTCGCGTTGGCCGCGCCGCCGGTGACGAGCGTATTGGCGTGAGCCTGCGCATTCGCCTGCGCGGCGGAAGCCGCCGTGTTTGCGGCGGTGGCGGCAAAGGCCTGAGCCGCGTTCTGCGCGTTGCTGGCCGCGTTCGACGCGAAGGTTTCGGCGGCGGACTGCGCATTGCCGGCGGCCGTCACTGCATACGACTCGGCGGCGGCCTGCGCATCGTTGGCCGCGGTGGCCGCGAAGGACTCGGCGGCGGACTGCGCGTTCGCAGCCGCGGTCGTCGCGTGTGCCTCCGCGGCGGCCTGGGCGCCGTTGGCCGCGTTGGTCGCGAAAGTCTGCGCCGCGTCGAGCGTGTTGGAGGCGGTCGTGTCGACGTACAGGCGGTTCGCGGCATCGGTGTCGGCGATGGGTCCGTCGACATTGACGATGCGGCGCTCGGCGCCGGCGTTACCGACGCTCACCGTGTTCGCTTCCGTCGCGACCGAATTCGCGCCGAGCGCGACGGAGTTGTTTCCCTGGGCCTGGGCGGCCTGTCCCAGCGCGGTCGCATTCGCGCCGGTGGCGACCGAATGCGAACCAACCGAAGTCGTGTTCACACTCGCGCTCGTCGCCTGGTAACCGACGGAAGTGGCGAAGTTGGCGCCGGTGGAGGCCTGCAATCCCACGGCCGTGTTCCCGCTGCCGTACATGTTCGTGTTGCGGCCGACGCCCGTGTTGCCCGCCCCGGTGTTGTTGCCGCCCGTACCGCAGACCAGCGAGTCGGTCTGCGGGCCGGCAAGGGTCTCGGCGCACTCGACTGTCTGAGCCGAGACGAGTGGGCCTGAAAGTCCGAGCACACTCATTGTCCATAAGGCAGCGCGGATTTTACGGAATGTCATGGAGCATCCTTCATCGTTCCCGACGCTCCGGATTGTTTTGGAGTGTGAAGCGTCGAGAGGATGCTCGGGCATCGACATGGCGCGTGCGAGGGCGATCCGGGCAGCAATCACCGCAAACGCGCGCCACGTCACATTCGAGTTTCGACGCCTCTGGCGCGGCTTTGCCGGGCCTCTCGAATGGGAGTCGAGATTTCACCGGGATCTTGACGACCCGGAGACCGGAAGCGCCGTGCGCGGCTAGTTAGTACCTCGGTGGAACCGGAATACGACCTCGCGCATCGAGTCGTCCGGTCACCCCATCAGCGACCGCAACTTGTAGACGAGATCGAGCGCCGCGCGCGGCGTGAGATCGTCGGCGTTCACCGCCTTGAGCGCTGCCTCGAGCTCGAGCAGCCGCGGGTCCGGCGGCGGCGGGGCGGGTGGCTCGAGCGGTAGTTGAGCCTGGGGCGTCGGGGCGGTGGCGCGCCGCGGGCGCGACGAGCCTGCATCGGCGATCGCGGACGAATGCCCGCCTTTTTCCAGCGCGGCGAGATATTCGCGCGCGGCCGCGATCGTCTCGCGCGGCACGCCCGCGAGCTGCGCGACCGCGAGCCCATAGCTGCGGCTCGCCGGACCTTCCTTCACCGCATGCAGGAACACGATGCCGTCGCGGTGCTCCGTCGCATCGAGATGCACGTTCGCGATGCCGTCGATCTCGTTCGCGAGGTTCGTGAGCTCGAAGTAGTGAGTCGCGAACAGCGTGAAGCTGCGATTCACGCGCGCGATGTGCCGCGCGACGGCCCACGCCAGCGACAATCCGTCGTACGTGCTCGTGCCGCGCCCGATCTCGTCCATCAGGATGAGGCTCTTGTCGGTCGCGTTGTTGAGGATGTTGGCGGCCTCGGTCATCTCCACCATGAACGTCGAGCGTCCGCCGGCGAGATCGTCGCCGGCGCCGATGCGCGTGAAGATGCGGTCGATGGGGCCGAGCACGGCGCGTTCCGCGGGCACGAAACTGCCGACGTGCGCGAGCAGCACGATCAGCGCGGACTGGCGCATGTAGGTGGACTTGCCGCCCATGTTCGGGCCCGTGACGATGAGCATGCGCCGGCCGGCATCGAGCACGAGATCGTTCGGCACGAACGCGCCTTCGATGAAATGCTCGACGACGGGATGGCGTCCGCCGCGGATTTCGAGCCGCGTCTCCGCGACGAGCTGCGGTTCGGTCCAGCCGAGCGAAACGGCGCGTTCCGCGAGCGCGGCGAGACAGTCGAGCGACGACAGCGCGTTGGCCGTCGCCTGCAGCGCTCCGAGGCGATCCGTGAGCTGCGTCAGCACTTCCTCGTAGATCTCGCGCTCGCGCGCCAGCGACTTCTCGCGCGCGCCGAGCACCTTGTCCTCGAAGCTCTTGAGCTCGGGCGTGATGAAACGCTCGGCGTTCTTCACGGTCTGGCGCCGGATGTAATCCTTCGGCACGCGGTCCGCCTGCGCGCGGCCCACCTCGATGAAGAATCCCGACACCCGGTTGTACGCGAGCTTGAGCGAGGCAATGCCCGAACGCTCGCGTTCGCGGCGCTCGAGCTCGAGCAGGAATTCGTCGGTGTGCGTCGCGATGCGACGCAGTTCGTCGAGGTCGGCGTCGTAACCGGGCGCGATCACGTCGCCGTCGCGCAGCACCACCGAGGGTTCCTCGGCGATCGCGCGGTGCAACAGGTCGACGACATCCGCGTGTTCGCCGATCGCGCCCGCGAGCTCGACGACCAGCGGCGCCTCGATCCGCAGCATCGCGGCGCGCAGCGCGGGCAGTACGCCGAGCGACGCACGCAGCGCGGTCAGATCGCGCGGACGCGCGCTGCGCAACGCGACGCGCGAGAGAATGCGCTCCACGTCGCCGATCGCGCGCAGCGGTTCGCGCAACGCTTCGAAGCGGCGCGCATCCACCAGCAACGCGATGGCCTGGTATCGCCGGCGCAGTTCCTGTTGATCCGTGAGCGGGCGGTTGAGCCAGCGCCGCAATTGCCGCGAGCCCATCGGCGTGACCGTGGCGTCGAGCAACGCGAACAACGTGGCCGAATCCTGTCCGGACAGCGACGCGTCGATTTCGAGATTGCGCCGCGTGGCGGCGTCGAGGTGCAGCGCGTCGCCGCGTTCCTCGACGGTGAGCCGCGCGATGTGCGGCAACGCGGTTTTCTGGGTCTCGCGCACGTATTGCAGCAGCGCGCCCGCGGCCGAGATCGCGAGCGGCAGATCGTCGGCGCCGAAGCCGCGCAGGTCGAGCGTGCCGAGCTGGTCCGTGAGCAATCGCGACGCGCTCGCGAGCTCGAAGTGCCACGGCGGACGCGTGCGTTGTTCCCCCGACGTGATCTCGCCCAGCTCGCGTGCCTGGTCCTCGGGCACGAGTAGTTCGGCGGGCTTCAACCGTTCGAGCTCGGCTTCGAGCGCCGCGGCGCCTTCGGCCTCGAGCACGCTGAAACGTCCCGCCGCCAGGTCGAGCCACGCGAGGCCGAACGAGAATCCTTCCTTCGTGCTGCGCGCCGCCACCGCGGCGAGCAAGGTCTCGCGGCGCTGCTCGAGCAGCGCATCGTCCGTCACGGTGCCCGGCGTCACGACGCGCACGACCTGGCGTTCGACGGGACCCTTCGACTTCGCGGGGTCTCCGATCTGTTCGCAGATGGCCACCGACTCGCCCTTGCGTACCAGGCGCGCGAGATAGGTCTCGACGCTGTGATAGGGCACGCCCGCCATCGGAATGGGCTCGCCCGCGGACTGGCCGCGCGAGGTCAGCGTGATGTCGATGAGCCTGGCCGCACGCCGCGCGTCGTCGTAGAACAGCTCGTAGAAATCGCCCATGCGATAGAACACGAGCGAGTTGGGATGCTCGGCCTTTATCCGGAGGTATTGCTGCATCATCGGCGTGTGCTGGGGGCTCACACCGGCGTGTTCCGTGGGCAAGTCGGTCTTCTCCTGCGCGGGTCCCGGAATCTTAGCCCATTGCCCGTATGGCCAATGCCCACGCGTCGAGGCCCTCCACATACTCGGCCCATGAAACGCAGCATCCTCGGTGCGCTGCTACTCGCGGCGGGCGCTGTCCCCGGAATTCCCGCTCTCGCCCAGGATGCGAATGAGAGCTGGGGATTCCTCATTTCTCCGTACATCATGTTCCCGAACATGAAGGGCGAAACGGGCGTCGGCAATCTGCCCGACGTCTCGGTCGACGAGGATCCCGGCGACATTTTCGACAACCTGCAGTTCGGCGCGATGTTGTACGCGGAAGCACGCAATCGCGAGTGGGCCATCACCTCGGATGTGCTGTACATGAAGCTCGAGTCCGAGGTACTGCCGCAGAGCCAGGTGATCGACGGAGAGGCCGAGGTCGCCCAGCTCGGCTGGGAACTCGCGGCCATGCGTCGCCTCTCGCCGTGGTTCGAACTAGGCATTGCCGCGATCTGGAACAAGATGGATGCCGACGTGGACATCGTCGTCAGCGCTCTGCCCGGCGCGCCGGCGATCGGTGGCGGGCTCGACGAACAGTGGGTCGATCCCTCGATCGTCGCGCGCGCGGTGGCGCCGATCGGCGATAAGTGGCGCTTCGAGGCGCGCGGCAACGTGGGTGGATTCGGCGTGGGCTCGGAAATGTTCTATCAACTGCAGCTCGACTTCGTGTACGCGATGTCTGAGCGCTGGCAGTTCGGATTCGGGTATCGATACATCGACGTCGACTACGAGAGCGGCAGCGGTGCTACCCGCTTCGTTTACGACATGAGCACCTTCGGTCCGGTGTTGAAGGCCGGCTTCATGTTCTGACTACTCGCGTGCGCGGCCCGGGACGCGCACTCGCGCCATCCCGGGCCTTCGACGGATCCCGGCTTCAGCGTACCGTCACCTCGACCCGGCGCGCCTGTTCGGGCGTTCCGCCGCCTTGCGTCGTCCCGGGTTTCTGCATTTCGATGCGCGAATCCGCGATGCCGGCGGAAATCAGCGACGAACGCACGGCCTCGGCGCGGCTCTGCGCGAGCTGCTCGTTCATCGCGGGGTCGCCGGTCGGATCGTGGTACCCCGACACCACCACCGTCGCGCTCGGGTTCTGCTGTAGATAGGACACGACCGGCGCCAATGCCGCCTGGCCATTGGCCGGCAGCGTGGCCTGATCGCTTTCGAAGAACACCGTGCCGGTGGGCGCCGCGGTCGGCGCCGTCACGGTCTGCGTCGTCTGCGCGGGTGTGGCACGGTCGCGGCCCATCAGGTTCACGAGCAACGCGATCGCGACGATCGCGGCGGCCAGCGGCAGCAGCCAGCGCAGCGGCGAGCTCTTCGTCGGAGCCGCCGTCGCGTAGGTCATGCGTTCCATCGAGGGCGGCGGCATCGACGGCTGACGCTCGCGCTCCACCACGCGTTCGCGCTCGGGTTCCAGGTGAGCGAGCGGCCCGGGCACCGCGGCCTCGATCGCATCCCGTTCGTTGCGCAGCAGGTTCGCGAGCGACGCCGCGTTGAGATTTTCCTTGCGCGCGCGCTTGCCCAGGAACGCGAGCACCAGTGGCGCGGCGAAGTTCAGCAGCGACATCGCGCTCGAGCTCTTCAATCCGGCGAAACCGGCCACGGAATTGCTCAGGTTGCCGGTGCTGCCGCCGAACAACGTGCCCAGCAGCTTGTTGCCGAGACTCATGATCGGGGCCGAACTGTTGGCGCTCAGAAGGTTGCCGACATTGTTGAGCGCGGTGCCGTCATTCGCGGGGGACTTCACCATCTCGAAGAGTTTGGCGGCGAACCCGGGATCGTCGACGTGACTTGCGACGCTGCCGAGCACCGCGGGGACCGTGGCGCTGACGCCCTTGCGGACCGCGGCATCGGATTCGCCGAGCGCCGATGCCGCCTTGCCCAGTACGTCCGGGGTTATGAGTCCCTGCAAGCCATCCAGTAGTGAAGGGGAATTAGCGGCCATGTCAGACCTCCTCGTCTGAAAGGACAAGAGTTCACGCGAGGCTGAAGGCAAATACATCCAAAAGGGTGCGCTTCGATATCGGTATCGTGGCCTCACGGCGAAAGACATGGACTACGGCGCAACAACGGCCCTAGGGCCGCATGAGCAGGCCCTAGTGGTGGATAGCCCGCGCCCGATCCGGGAGAATCGGACGCATGCTGGTCCCGAACGACGGTGTCCTGATGGCCCTGGCTCGCGAAGTCGGGCCGCAGCTGCACGCGGCGGGGCGCGTGCTCGCCACCGCCGAATCGTGCACGGGCGGCTGGATCGCGAAGCTCTGCACCGACATCGCGGGCAGCTCGGAATGGTTCGACTGCGGATTCGTGTGTTATTCGAACCAGTCGAAGACTCGCGATCTCGGCGTGCCCGAGAAACTCATCGAAACCGAAGGCGCGGTCAGCGACGCGGTGGTGCGCGCGATGGCCGAAGGGGCGATCGCGCGTACGAGTGCGAACGTGGCGATTGCCGTAAGCGGTATCGCGGGCCCGGGCGGCGCGGTGCCCGGCAAACCGGTCGGCACGGTGTGGTTCGCGATCGCGCATCGAACGGCGCACCCGGAAGCAGAACGGCTCGAATGCCAGGGCCATCTCATCCAGTTCGATGGCAATCGCGATGCAGTGCGCCGCCAGGCGGTCGAATACGCGCTGAACCTCCTGCGGTCGCTGTTGCTCCAGCCAGCCTGATCATGCTGCGACTGTTCTTCGCGCTGCAGCCCGCGCTCGAACAGTCCCGCGCGCTGGTGGAAAAGACGATGCCGCTGGCGGCATGGCTTCGAGCCGGGCCGGTGCCGCCGGAAAACGTACATGCGACGTTGTGCTTCATCGGCGCCTGTCCGGAGGATCGGCTGGATGCCTTGCTCGCGGTGGCTTCTTCCGTCCGCGGCGCGGCGGCAACGCTTCACTTCAATGTTTACGAATACTGGAGGAAGGCGCAGGTGCTTTGCGCAACGGCGGCCGAGGATGCGCGCGGCGCCGCCTACGCGCTCGCGCGCGAGATTTGCGAACGCGCCACGGCGGTGGGATTCACGCCGGACATCAAGCCGTTTCGTCCGCACCTCACGCTCGCGCGCAAGGCGGATCCCACGCTCGTCGCATCGCTCGAATGGCCGCAGCCTCTGGAGCCGGGATTCGTGGCCCGCTGCGAAAAATTCGTGCTCATGGAGAGTCGTCGCGGCGAACGCGGCTCCGTATACAGTGTTGTCAAATCATGGCCACTGTATGCAGAAGGTGGCTCATGAAGACCACGCGAATATTCAGTCATTCGCGATAATTTTCCTGTGTATTTATACAGGACTCTGTGCTAGCTTCGTTTTCACCAAAACACTCGGCTTTCAAAGGGGATTCCGCGATGGACGACAACCGCAAGCGTGCGCTGGTCGCAGCACTGGGCCAGATCGAAAAGCAGTTCGGCAAGGGTTCGGTCATGCGCCTGGGCGACGCGCAGGCTTCGTATGACGTCGAAGCGGTCTCCACCGGCTCGCTCGGACTCGACATCGCGCTCGGCATCGGCGGATTGCCGCGCGGTCGGGTCGTCGAGATCTACGGTCCGGAATCCTCGGGCAAGACCACGCTCACGCTGCAGGTCGTGGCGGAAGTGCAGAAGCTCGGCGGCACCGCGGCCTTCGTGGACGCGGAACACGCGCTGGATCCTTCCTACGCCGAAAAGCTCGGCGTCAACGTGAACGACCTGCTGGTTTCGCAGCCGGACACCGGCGAACAGGCCCTCGAAATCACCGACATGCTCGTGCGCTCCGGCGCGGTCGATCTCGTCATCGTCGACTCGGTCGCGGCGCTGACGCCGAAGGCGGAAATCGAAGGCGAAATGGGCGAGCTGCAGGTCGGCTTGCATGCGCGCCTCATGTCACAGGCGCTGCGCAAGCTCACGGGCAACATCAAGCGTTCGAACACCATCGTCATCTTCATCAACCAGATCCGCATGAAGATCGGCGTGATGTTCGGTAATCCGGAGACGACGACGGGCGGCAACGCGCTCAAGTTCTACTCGTCGGTGCGTCTCGACATCCGCCGCATCGGTCAGATCAAGGAGCGTGACGAGGTCGTCGGTAACCAGACGCGCGTGAAGGTGGTGAAGAACAAGGTCGCGCCGCCGTTCAAGCAGGTCGAGTTCGACATCATGTACGGCGAGGGTATCTCGCGGGTTGGCGAGATCGTCGATCTTGGCGTCAAGGCCGGTCTGGTCGAGAAATCAGGCGCCTGGTTCTCGTATGACGGCCAGCGCATCGGCCAGGGTCGCGAGAACACCAAAACGTTCCTGAAGGAAAATCCTCAGGTCGCTGCGGCCATTGAGAAGGCGGTCCGCCAGAACGCCGGTCTCATCGTGGACGCTATGCTGGCTCAGCCGGAAGGTGACGAGGCGACAGAAGCAACTGAAGGGCCGGAGCTCGACGGGGATCTGCCGCCGGAGGCAGCAAAAGGACCGCGCGGGCGGCGTTGACAGTTCTGTGCGACCCGCATGCTTCGACGTGCGGGTCAGCAGGGAAGGTGCATCGGCGGTTGTTGGGCTGAGCGCCAGTGGTAAGGCGTCTCGTGATCATCGAAGCTCATATCTACCTTGGCGTCGCGTTGGCAGGGATGGTGAGTTTCCTCAGTCCCTGCGTGCTGCCGCTGGTGCCGCCGTATCTCGGATATCTGGGGGGCACCACCGTTGGTCTCGCGTCGGAGCATCGGCTCGATAACCGGGCGTGGCTGCGCGTCGTACTGGGCTCCGTGCTGTTCGTTCTGGGCTTCACGACAGTGTTCGTCGGGCTCGGGGCGGCGGCTTCGGTGTTCGGGCAGTTCATCCAAAGCCATCGCAATGCGCTATCGGTTGTGGCCGGCGTCGTCATCCTGCTCTTCGGCCTGCATTTCCTTGGCCTGCTGCGTATTCCGGTGCTGTACAAGGATGTGCGCTACCGCAGTGAAGCGGACGGTATGCGGCTGGGGGGCGCCTACCTGATGGGGTTGGCGTTCGCGTTTGGGTGGACGCCGTGCATCGGGCCGGTGCTGGCGACAGTGCTGACGCTGGCCGCCAACGAGGGCAGCCTCACAACCGGCGTGAAACTGCTCGCTGTCTACGCTCTGGGCCTTGGTATTCCGTTCATTCTCGCTGCGGTCGCCATCGGACCGTTCCTGTCGTTCCTGCAGCGTTTCGGCAGACATCTCGCTATCGTCGAGAAGCTGATGGGCGTGATTCTCATCGTCACCGGCATTATGTTTCTGAC
>JAFAGC010000128.1 GCA_023423065.1 Pseudomonadota bacterium | reverse complement strand
CCCGCAGATCGTGCCCGCGCCGCGGGGCAACCCCCGCGGCACAGCCACCGGTCAGGCTCTCCTCGTCCAGTGGTTGCTAGTCACCGCGTCATCCTCCTGCCGCACCTAAAACGCTGCGGCTGCGTGGCACGCCAAGCGCCGTGACACGGGCCCAACAACTCGCAAGGTTGTTGGGCCCACTTCATTGTCTGAGCGTAAATTCTAGGGAGATCGCTTGGGAGACGGCAAACCGTCGACAATCGGCGACTAGGCTGAAATTGTGATTTTGCTCACACCATGCTTGACATTGATTCGATGGTGTTCGGACCCGCTCGATGTTGTTAGGGCGCGAGCTTCTCGTTAGTCATGCGGTGTGCAGAGATTCCGACAAGGACGAGTCGCCTGCGACTCGGTGATAGACCACAACGCGCGTCGTGTCGCGCTCGATGTGCGGCGGTAGCTCGTCGACGTGCAGGCACTCAACGACGAAGGCGTGAGATACAAGGGAGAGCAGGAATAGTGCGGCAATTCGAGCAGCCATGACGTAGCTCCGAGAATGAATGGAGCGGTCCGGCTAGAGCCCGCGGGAACAGCAGCATAATCGAAACGGTCGGTAAACAAAAAGGCCGCCCATCTGCGGCGGCCTAACCACGGCGCCAATGCGCCGGCTTTCGGCTAATTGGTCATTTCTTTCGTTTTGTTCTCGTCGGGGCCCTGGGGAGATATGGTTCTCTGGGGTGACGCGCGGCGCGCCTGGATACGCAGCAACTCAGCTGCGATGGTTCTCTTACCTGCGTGTCCTTAAGACCTAGTCACCGCTCGGTTCCCGGTTCAACAACTCGCGACCGCGCATCTCTAGCTCGATATGATCGCCAAGTCGTCAACGGACTGCAGCTTCCGCACTGCGCAACCTAGCGCGTTGAACAACTGCTGAGCGTCGAGCGGGTCACCCTTAACCCCCTTGTCGAGCTTCTCGAGCACGAGCTCGCAGATCGCGCGAGCTTTATCGACGTCCACCTTGCTCGCCTGCAAAGCAGCCTCAACTGCGGTCGTGATGCGAGCCGCGCGACGGCGCGGGGCTGGAAAGCATGTGACGGTTGCTGCTGTTTCGGACATGGTCAGTCTCCTGTGTTGTGGATCAACACGCGCGAAGGCTGCATTCGGTTTTCGCAGTGTGACCACGAAAGTGGCCACAACGGAACAATGAGGTGCTCGTAAGTATTGGTCGGGACGGCGAGATTCGAACTCGCGACCCCTTGCACCCCATGCAAGTGCGCTACCAGGCTGCGCCACGTCCCGACCGAGATTCAGCAGACTCCGCCGGTGGGGTCCGCGGCGGGGTGCGCATGATACCCAAGCCGGGGCGGTTTTGCCCCCGTCCCGTCAGCCGGCTGCGCGCAGCGGGACCTGCCCGGCTTTGAGCCGGATAAAGGGCTTCTCCAGGCCCAGGACTTCCTCGCGGGCGCCGAGCATCCGCGCCCACCGGGACGCGATCCAGCGATCGGCCGGCCGTGCGCCGTGTTCCACGAGAATCGTGCAGTCTTCGGCCAGCTTCTCGCCCATGAGCGGCACGAGCCCGTAACGGCCGCCGTACGTGTCCCCCGTGGGTCCATCGCAAATCACGAGCGAGAAATCGCCCGAGATCGAATCGAAGTCCGGCGGATCGTACCAGTCGAAATCCCCGTAGCTGCGCAGCGGCGCCACCCACAGGCGCACGTTGCGCACGCCGTAGCGATCCAGGAAACCCTGCACGCGCGACGCATGGCCGATGTCATCCTCGAGCGTCCACACGGTCAGCCGCATGCGCTGCGCCACGGCGCCGATCAGCAGCGTGCTCAGTCCCGCGCCGCACTGGAGCACGGGGCCTTGCGATGCACGCACGTGCTGCAGGCATGCAGTGAGATATTCCTGTTGGGCCGACCAGTCATTGCCCCAGCCGTACGCGAGATCCGAGAGCAGATCGTTCGTGAAGGGGTGCGACTCGTGCCGTGCTTCGCGCAGCAACCGCCGCATCGCCCGCCAGAAAACGAACTCCTGGTACGGCTTGCTCGCGTGCCGCGCCAATCCCCGGGCCAACGTCATGTTGTTCTCCTTAAGAACGTCTGGCCGACAGTCTGCTCCTGCTCTTTGCGAAAAGCAGAATGTGTCCGGCTGGCGACAGGAGAGCGCTAACAGCCGGTGAGCGCTACCAGAAGTAGATATAGATCGCGACGATGATCCCGACGATCACGCAGGTGTGGAAGATCTCCCAGAACCCGTAGCTCTTGCGATCGTCCGCGTGCTGCTGCGCGCTGACGGACTTGTACGTGAGTCCCGCAATCTGCTCGTCCGGCGCGCGCGGCGTGAACTTGCTGACGACGAAGATCAGAACGCACGTGAACACGAACAGCAGGAAGCTGAAATACAGCCAGTTCACGTCGACGAACGACTGGATGAATCCGGGCCATTCCACGCCCTTGGTCTCGTGCAGCGCCTGCAGCACGAGCCTCAGCATGCCGATCACGAACCCGGCCACGATGCCGATGAAGCCCGACTTGGGCGTCACACGCCGCGAGAAGATGCCGGCCATGAACACCGCGGCGATCGACGGCGCGAGCAGCGACTGCACGAGCTGTAGATAGGTGTAGAGCTGGCCCTTGCCGAGATCCTGCAGGAACGGGATCCACAACATGCCGAGCACGATCACACCGGCGGTCGCGAGGCGTCCGACGTTCACGAGATGCCGCTCGCTCGATTGCGGGCGCAGGCGCTTGTAGAAATCCACGGTGAACAGTGTCGCGGTGGAATTGAACAGCGACGCGAGCGCGCTCATGAGCGCGGACAACATGCCGGCGAGCACGAGGCCGCGCAGGCCGTCGGGCAGCAGGTTCGACACGAGCACGGGGAATGCGCCCTGCGGGTTGTCGCCGATGGACTCGAAGCCGGGCGTGCCCTGCTTCCACAGCGCGACCGCGATCATGCCGGGCAGCAGGAAGATGAACATCGGCGCGAGTTTCAGGTACGCGGCGAAGATCGTGCCGCGGCGTGCTTCCTTGAGGCCGCGCGCGGTGAGCACGCGCTGCACGATGTATTGATCGGTGCACCAGTACCAGAGACCGATGATCGGCGAACACAGCAACACGCCGAGCCACGGCGTCGTGCTCGGATCGAACAGGAATCCGGGGAAACCTTGTGTTTCAGGGGTGGTGGATAGGGGCCGCCACAAGTGCGTGGTCTCGGGATTGGCCTCGCGTAGCGCGTCGAGCCCGCCGATCGCACCCAGGCCGACGAACAGCAATACGGTCGAGCCGGCGAGCAGCACGGGCACGTGCATCGCCTCGGTCCAGAGCACCGAACGCATGCCGCCGAAGATCACGAACACGCCGGTGAGGATCACGAGCGAAAACGCCGAGAACCAGAAGAAGTCCGTCTCGCCGAGCAGAGGTAGTTGGATGCTCTCGTAGCCGAGGATGGTCTGGATCGCGAACGCGCCCGCGAAGATCGTGACCGACGCCTTCGTGAGGATGTAACTCACGAGGAAGATGAACGACAGGAACGTGCGCGTCGCCGGCGTGTAACGCCGCTCGAGGAACTCCGGCGTCGTGAATACGTTGGCGCGCAGGTAAAACGGCGCGAACACCCAGCCAAGCACCAGCACGAGATAGGAATGCAGTTCCCAGTGCGCGAACGCCACGCCATCGCTGGCGCCCGAGCCCGCGAGACCGATCAGGTGCTCGGCGCCGATGTTCGACGCGAAGATCGACGAGCCGATCAGGAACCAGCCCGCGCTGCGGCTCGCGAGGAAGTAGTCCTCGGTGTTCTTTCCCTTGGCGAGCACCGCCCACACGCAGATCGCGGTGTTGGCGATGAAGTACAGGGCGACGACGCCCCAGTCGAACGACGAGAAAGTAACCGCGGTCCCGGTCATGAGAGTCCCTCAGAAGAAACCGAGGTCTGTCCCCTTTTGCTAGGAAACGAGGAATGTCCCCATTTCAGCGGCGGAGGATCCTCAGGAGCTCTTCGAGCTCCATGCGCATCTGCTTGACGATCTGCTGGCTCTGGCTCACGTCGACGCGAGCTTCTTCACCGGCCAGCTTGTTGCGCGCGCCACCGATCGTGAAACCCTGCTCGTAGAGCAGCGAGCGGATCTGGCGGATGATGATGACGTCCTGGCGCTGGTAGTAGCGGCGGTTGCCGCGGCGCTTCACGGGCTTGAGCTGCGGGAACTCCTGCTCCCAGTAGCGCAACACGTGCGGCTTTACGCCGCAGAGCTCGCTGACTTCGCCGATCGTGAAATAACGTTTGCCGGGGATGGCCGGCAATTCGTCATTGTTCTTTGGTTCCAGCATACGCTTCGACTCGCGCCTTCAGTTTCTGACCTGGACGAAACGTCACCACGCGTCGAGCGCTGATGGGAATCTCCTCTCCCGTCTTCGGATTTCGTCCTGGCCGCTGGTTCTTGTCGCGCAAATCGAAGTTGCCGAAACCCGAGAGCTTCACCTGTTCCCCGTTCGAGAGCGCATGACGCACTTCTTCGAAGAACAGGTCGACGAGCTCGCGCGCTTCGCGTTTGTTGAGACCCAGCTGATTGAACAGCGCCTCAGCCATCTCCGCTTTCGTCAGAGCCATGCTTTTATTCTCGAAATCCTGCGCCCAACGTTGCACTCAGATCGGCACGAATCGCGGCTAACAAACGGTCCGCGTCCTCGTCCGCGAGGGTGCGAGAATTGTCCTGAAATATCAAGCCTAAAGCGACGCTTTTTCTTCCCGTTTCTATTCCGGGCCCCCTGAACACGTCAAACACCCGGATTTCGCGTAACAGGCTCGACGCGGCAAAGGTTACACGTTCATGTAGCTGACTCAAAGAAACTTTCTCGTCGACGACGACGGCCAGATCCCGACGCACACGCGGGAACCGGGAGATCTCTTCAAAACGCGGCATTTTGGCCGCCAGTGCCGCTACAAATTCGATTTCGAACAAGATTGGCGCATATGTGAAATCGAATTCCTGCACCAATTGGGGGTGCAGCTCGCCTATCCAGCCGATGGTCTTGCCGCGGCGCGTGATCCGGGCGCTGCGACCCGGATGCAGGCACGGCAACGAATCGGCGATGTAGCCGAACTCGTCCGGCGCACCGGTGCGCGCAAGCAAGGCTTCGACATCCTGCTTGACGTCGTAGAAATCGACGGGCACGGCCTTCGCGCCCCACTGCTCCGGACGGCGCGCGCCGATCGCGATGCCCGCGAGTAGATCGGTTTCTCCGCCACCGTTCGCGAGAGGCTCGAATCGCGAGCCGTGTTCGAACAGCCGCACGCGATCCTGCTGGCGGCGCTGATTCTCGAGCGCGGCCTTGATCAATCCCGGCCACAGCGACGCGCGCATCACGCTCATGTCGCTCGCAATCGCGTTCGCGAGTTTCGGCGTCTCGGTGCCCGGAAACAGCTTGTTTTGCAGCGCCGGATCGACGAACGCGTAGGTGATCGCTTCCTGGTAGCCGCGCGTCGCGAGGATCTCGAGCGCCTGGACCTCGACCGGCGCTTCCTCCGGCATCGGCCGCACCTTCTGCAGCGTGACGGCGTCCGCCTCGTTGATGGCGGCGAATCCGACGATGCGCGCGAGCTCTTCGATCAGGTCCGCTTCGATGTTGATGTCGAAACGATGCGGCGGCGGCGTCACCAGCCAGCCGGTCTCGTTCGCGAGCACGCGTATGCCGAGCGACTCGAGCGTGCGCTTCACGTCGTTGTCGGCGATCTCGGCGCCGAGCAGCTTCGAGATCCGCGCGCGGCGCAACTCGACTTCCAGCCGGCGGGGGATGTCGGGCTCGCTCTTGACGCTGTGGACCGGGCCGGCCTTGCCGCCCGCGATCTGGATGAGTAGTTGGGTGGCGCGTTCGATCGCGCGCTCCTGGTTGACCGGGTCCACGCCGCGCTCGAAACGCTGTCCGGCGTCGGTCACCAGACCGTAACGGCGACCCCGGCCCGCGACGGCGGACGGCGTGAAAAACGCCGCCTCGAACAGGATGTCGGTCGTTTCGGCGGTGCACGAACTCGCGAGCCCACCCATCACGCCAGCCATGCCCACGGGACCCTCGGAATCGGCGATGACCAATACATCTGCCGCGAGCTCGATTTCCCTGCCATCGAGCAGCGTGGTTTTCTCGCCCGGCTGCGCCAGGCGCGCCTCGAGGCCGCCCTTGAGCTTGGTCAGGTCGTAGGCGTGCATGGGCTGGCCCAGCTCGAGCATCACGTACTGGGTGATGTCGACCACGGGGCTGATGGGTCGCAGGCCCACGCGGCGCAGCCGCTCGCGCAGCCATAGCGGCGACGGGGCCTTGTTGTCGATGCCGCGCACCACGCGGCTCACGAGCTTCGGACACGCCTTCGGCGCGCTGAGCTTCGTGGGGAACGTATCGTTGGAATCGGCGGCCGGATGTGGATCGGCGGCCACGACCGGCGCCTTGGACGTCAGCGCCCCCACTTCACGCGCGATGCCGAGCACCGACATCGCATCGCCGCGGTTCGGCGTGACGTTGAGCTCGAGGATCTCGTCGTCGAGCTGCATGTACGCGCGCAGATCCTCGCCCACCGGCGCGTCGGCCGGCAACTCCACGATGCCTTCGGAGGCATCCGCGAGACCCAGCTCCCTGGCCGAGCACAACATGCCGAAGGACTCGACGCCGCGCAGTTTCGCGGCCGTGATGTTCTTGTCGCCCGGTAGTTTGGCGCCGACCGTCGCGAGCGCGGTCCTGAGACCCACGCGCGCATTGGCGGCGCCGCAGACGATCTGCAGCAGCTCATCGTCTTTCGAAGATTGGCTCGTCGTCCGGACCTTGCACACCTGCAGCTTGTCGGCCTGCGGATGGCGCGCGGCCTCGACGATCTCCGCGACGACCACACCGCTGAAGGCCGGCGCTGCGGCGTCGATGGCCTCGAGCTCGAAGCCGCACATCGTGAGCCGCGAACCGAGCTCGCGCCCGCTCCACGGAACATCGACGAAATCCCGCAACCAGGAGAGTGGGAGTCTCACGTGTTACCCCGCCCTGAATTGCGCGAGGAAGCGCACGTCGTTTTCGAAGAACAGGCGCAGATCGTTCACGCCGTAACGCAGCATGGCGAGGCGGTCGATGCCCATGCCGAACGCGTAGCCGGTGTACTTCTCGGGGTCCACGCCGCCCGCCTCGAGCACCTTCGGATGGACCATGCCGCAGCCGGCGATCTCGAGCCAGCCGGTGTGTTTGCAGACGCGGCATCCGCCGCCGCCGCACAACACGCAGCTCATGTCGACCTCGGCCGACGGCTCGGTGAACGGGAAATAGGACGGCCGCAGGCGCATCTTGAGGTCGCGCTCGAAGAACGCCTCGAGGAACCCGTGCAGCATCGCCTTCATGTTCGCGAAGGTGACGCCCTCAGCGACCGCGAGGCCTTCGACCTGGTGGAACATCGGCGAATGCGTGACGTCGTGATCGTTGCGATACACGCGGCCCGGCGCGATCACCGCGAACGGCGGCTTGCCCGCGAGCATCGCGCGGATCTGCACCGGCGAGGTGTGGGTGCGCAGCAGCTTGCCGTCGGGGAAATAGAAGGTGTCGTGCATCGCGCGCGCCGGGTGATCGGCGGGGATGTTGAGCGCCTCGAAGTTGTGGAAGTCGTCCTCGATCTCGGGACCGGTCGCGACGACGAAGCCCGCCTGGCGGAACAACTGCTCGATGCGCAGCCGCACCTTGGTCACCGGGTGCAGTCCGCCGCGCGCCTCGCCGCGTCCGGGCAGCGTGACGTCGATGCGCTCCTTCGCGAGCCTCGCGGCGACGGCCGCCTGCTCGAGCTCCGCGCGCTTGGTCTCGATGAACGACTGGATCTCTTCGCGCACGCGGTTGACGCGCGCGCCCACTTCCTTGCGCTGGTCGGCCGCGAGTTTGCCCAGTTCCTTGAGCTTGTCGGTCAGCCAGCCGCTCTTGCCGAGCGTGCGCACGCGCAATTCCTCGAGCGCCGACATGTCGGACGCGCTCGAGATCGCGCCGAGAGTTTCCTCCCGGCGCTTGTCCAGATCGTTGGGAGCCTCCCCGCTCACGACGACACCGCTGCTTTAAGCGGCTTTGTCGAGAGCGGCCTTCGCCTGCTTCGCGATCGCGGCAAAACCTTCCGGCTGGTTCACAGCCAGGTCCGCCAGCATCTTGCGGTCGATGTCGATCCCGGCCTTCTTGAGGCCGTTGATCAGGCGGCTGTAGCTCAGGTCGAACTCACGCGCGGCGGCGTTGATTCGCTGGATCCACAGCGCGCGGAAGTCGCGCTTCTTGAGGCGGCGGCCGGCATACGCGTACTGGCCCGCCTTGATGACGGCCTGCTTCGCGGCGCGGAATACCTTGCGGCGGGCGTTGTAATAGCCCTTCGCCTTGCCGAGGATTTTCTTGTGACGGCGTCCAGCCTGGACGCCACGCTTTACACGTGCCATTGGTTAGTCCTCGCGTCCGGTTACTTGTTGTTCGGCATCAGCTGATCGACACGTCCCGTGTCGCTCTTGTGCACGAGCGACGATCCGCCCGAGCGCAGCTGGCGCTTGGTCTTGCGAGGCTTGTGGCCGAGATTGTGGCGGCGGCCTGCCGAGCCCGCTTTCCAGCCCTTGGCTGTCTTGCGGAAACGCTTGGCCGCTGCCCGGTTGGTCTTCAACTTGGGCATACATCAACTCCGTTGTAGCTACCTTTCGCAAAGCGTCACGGCTTGCACCGCTGCGCTCGCTAGGGGCGAATCCACCAACTTTCGTTGGCGGGTTACTTCTTTTTCGGCGCGAACATCATGACCATCTGCCTGCCTTCCATCAGCGGGTTCTGCTCGATCGCCGCGATTTCGCGAAGATCGTTCACCAGCCTGTCCAGCAGCTTGCGGCCAATTTCCGTATGCGCCATCTCGCGGCCGCGGAAACGTAACGTCACCTTGGCCTTGTCACCCTCGGTCAGGAATCGAGTAATGTTACGCAGTTTGATCTGGTAATCATTCTCGTCCGTACCGGGACGAAACTTGACTTCTTTGATCTGGATCTGCTTTTGCTTGCGCTTCGCGGCGTGCGACTTCTTGTTCTGTTCGAACAGGAATTTGCCGAAGTCCATCACTCGGACGACGGGCGGATCGGCCTGCGGCGACACCTCGACGAGATCCAGCTCGGCGGCCTTTGCCAGGTCGAGCGCCTCGAATCGTGTGAGTACTCCGACCTGACCACCATCGGCCCCGATGACTCTCACCTTGGGCGACGTGATCTCTTCGTTGCGCCGTACGCGCTTGCTTGCAATAGCTATATATCAACCCTCTAACAAAGTACGACCGTAGCTCTCGACTTCCACGCGGAGCCGACTAACAAAGTCTTCCGGGGACATCGTGCCGAGATCCTTGCCACTCAAGGTTCGCACTGCGATCTGATTCGCCGCTACTTCCTTGTCGCCTGCCACCAATAAATAGGGCACGCGCTGCAGCGTGTGGGCGCGAATCTTAAAGCCCACTTTTTCGTTCCGCAAGTCGACTTCCGTGCGAATCCCTTGATTTCTAAGTATTTCCGCAACCCGTCTGACGTAGGCGTCCTGGCGGTCCGTAATGGTCATGACCACGGCCTGCACGGGGGCCAGCCAGGTGGGCAGTTTTCCGGCGTGATGCTCCAGAAGGATGCCGAAAAACCGCTCCAGCGAGCCGAAAATCGCCCGGTGCAGCATGACGGGGGTCTGGCGCTGGCTGTGCTCGTCTATATAGGTGGCGCCGAGGCGGCCGGGCAGGTTCAGGTCCACCTGCAGGGTGCCGCACTGCCAGGTACGCCCGATGGCGTCCCGCAGGTGGAATTCGAGCTTCGGCCCGTAAAAGGCGCCCTCGCCCGGGTTGTATTCGCATTCGATGCCGGCGGCGGCCGCGGCGGCCTTCAGGGCCTGTTCCGACTTCTCCCAGATCTCGTCCGATCCCACCCGCTTCGGCGGCCGGTCGGCGAACTTGACCGCGACGTCGTCGAAGCCGAAGTCCTTGTAGATAGAAAGCAGGAGCTGGATGACCCGCACCGATTCCTCGGTGATCTGGTCCTCGGTGATGAAGATGTGGGCGTCGTCCTGGTTGAACGCCCGCACACGCATCAGGCCGTGCAACGCGCCCGAAGGCTCGTAGCGATGCACCTTGCCGAACTCCGCGAAGCGGATCGGCAGGTCGTTATGCGAACGGATCCCCTGGTTGAAGATCTGGATGTGGCCCGGGCAGTTCATGGGCTTGATCGCGTAGACGCGCTCGTCGGGCGTCTTCGTCAGGAACATGTTCTCGCCGAACTTCTCGAGATGCCCCGACTTCTGCCAGAGCGTCGATTCCATGATCTCGGGCGCGTTCACCTCGCCGTATCCGGCCTCGTCCTGCCGCTTGCGCATGTAGGCGATGAGTTGCTGGAAAACCTTCCAGCCCTTCGGATGCCAGAACACCGCGCCCGGCGCCTCCTCCTGGAAATGGAACAGGTCGAGGTCCTTGCCGATACGCCGGTGGTCGCGCTTCTCGGCCTCCTCGAGCCGGTGCAGGTAGTCCTTGAGGTCCTTGTCGTTGAGCCACGCGGTGCCGTAGATGCGCTGGAGCATCTCGTTGCGCGAATCGCCGCGCCAGTAGGCGCCGGCGACCTTCATGAGTTTGAACGCGCGCAGCTTTCCGGTGCTGGGCACGTGCGGGCCGCGGCACAGGTCAAACCAGTTGCCCTGGCCGTACAGCGAGATCTCCTCGTTGCCCGGGATGCTGGCGATGATCTCGGCCTTGTAGTGCTCGCCCATGTCCTTGAAGAGTTTCACCGCCTCGTCGCGCGGCATGACGCGCCGGCCGACCTTGAGGTCCGCCGCCGCGATCTCCTTCATCTTGGCCTCGAACTTCTCGAGATCCTCGGGCGTGAAGGGACGCTCGAACGCGAAGTCGTAGTAGAAGCCGTCCTCGATGACGGGGCCGATCGTGACCTGCGCCTTCGGGTAGATGGACTGCACGGCCTGCGCGAGCAGGTGCGCGGTCGAATGACGGATGATCTCGAGCGCCGCCGGATCCTTCTCCGTGACGATCGACAGCGAAGCGTCCGCACCGATGACGAACGACGTGTCGACCAGCTTGCCGTCCACGCGTCCGGCGAGCGCGGCCTTCGCGAGTCCCGCGCCGATGCTCGCCGCGACCTCGTACACACTCACGGGTGAATCGAATTTTTTCTGGCTGCCGTCCGGCAGCGTGATGACTGGCATAGAGACTCGAACGTTCGCGCCGGAAACACCGGCAATTCAAATAGTTGCGGGCCGGGCATCCTGCCAAAGCGCCTCCGCAGAATCAATTCCGACAGGGCCGCGGGCGGTTTGCCGATATCGAGCGCGTCAGGGCGCGTTTCTACTCGAATCAATGAAAACATCTGCCAAATCAGCGTCCACACCGTCACGGCGACGCCTGCGATTCGCCGTCATCGGCCTCGGCCACATCGCGCAGGCCGCGGTCCTGCCCGCCTTCCGCCATGCCCGCAAGCACGTGGAACTCGCCGCCCTCGTCTCCGGCGACCGCATGAAGCTGCGCAAGCTCGGAAAACGCTACGGCGTCGAGCGGCTGCACTCCTACGACGAGGCGCCCGAGCTCTTCGCGAGCGGCGACATCGACGCGGTATACATCGCGTTGCCCAACACCCTGCACGCGAGCTGGGCGGTGCGCGCGGCTGGCGCCGGCCTGCATGTGCTGACCGAAAAGCCGATGGCCACCACCGCGCGCGACTGCCGCCGCATGATCGAGGCCTGCGAGCGCGCCGGCGTGCAGCTCATGACCGCCTATCGGTTGCACTTCGAACGCGCCAATCTCGAAGTCGCGGAAATCGTGCGCCGCAAGCGGATCGGCGAAGCGCGTTTCTTCGACTCGCAGTTCTCGATGCAGGTGAAGCCGGACAACATCCGCGTCAAACGCGAGCTCGGCGGCGGACCGGTGTGGGACATCGGCATCTATTGCATCAACGCGGCGCGTTACGTGTTCGCGGCGGAACCGACGCAGGTATGGGCGACGGCCACGAATTCCGGTGATCCGCGCTTCCGCGAAGTGCCCGAGACCGTGCACGTCGTCATGAAATTTCCCGAGAACCGGGCCGCGAGTTTCGTCTGCAGCTTCGGCGCGGCCGACCGTTCACGTTACGAAATCGTCGGCACGAAAGGCAGCGTGACGATGGATCCCGCGTATGAATACGCGGAAGGGCTCGGGTACGAACTCGTCCTCGGCGGAACAAAGCGCAGGAAGCAGTTTGCGAAGAGCGACCAGTTCGCGCCGGAGCTCGTGCACTTCGCCCAATGCGTGCGCGGCAACCGTGCGCCGGAGCCTTCCGGAAAGGAAGGCCTCATCGACGTGATGATCGTCGAGGCGATCCACCGCTCGATCACTTCCGGACGCTGGGTATCGATGGACGAAAGCCCGAACCGGCGCCGCCGCCCGACGCTGCGGCAGGAAATCCGCATGCCGGCCGTGCCGCGCGAACCGGCGCTCATTCACGTGGAGAGCGGTCATGCCTAAGCGCAAGACGAATGGCGGCAATGGCGATGGCAATGGAAGCGAGCGGGCGAAGCGCACATCGCGCGGTCTGTGGAGTGGTGCGATCAGCTTCAGTCTGATCCACATTCCCGTGAGCCTGCACACGGCGTCGCGTGCGACGCAGCTCGATCTCAATCTGCTCGACAAACACGATTTCGCGCCGGTCGGCTACCAGCGATACAACAAGGCCACCGGGAAGGTCGTTCAATGGAACGACGTCGTGAAAGGTTACGAGTACGAGAAGGGTGAGTACGTGGTGCTCACCGATGAGGACTTCCGGCGGGCCAACGTCGAAGCCTCTCGCACCATCGACATCCAGGCCTTCGTCGATCGCGAGGCGATCGCGCCTTACTACTACGACACGCCCTACTACGTCGCGCCGGAAAAGAACGGCGAGAAGGTGTATGCGCTGCTGCGCGAGGCGCTCACGCAGTCGAAGAAACTCGCCGTGGCCACCTTCGTACTGCGCAGCCGCCAGTACGTCGCGGCATTGTTGCCGGACCAGGAAGTGCTGATGCTCAACACGCTGCGGTACGAAGCCGAGATCCAGGAGCACCCGCAGATCGCGTCGGATGCGGCGAAGAAGGCGGTCAGCCAGAACAGCCGCGAGCTGCAGATGGCGTTGAAGCTCATCGACGAGATGACCGAGAAGTGGGATCCCCAGGCGTTCCACGACACGTACCGCGAAGACCTGATGAAGCGCATCGACGAGAAGGTGAAGTCGGGGCAGACGCATGCGCTCACGCAGCCCGAAGGCGAAGTCGTGGAGCGCGCGACCGGCGGGGGCAAGGTGGTCGACCTGATGTCGCTGCTGCAGCGCAGCCTCGAGCAGAAGAAAGGTGGCGACGGCGGCGCATCGACGACACGCGGCAGCAAACGCAAACACAGCGCCGCGCGCCGGCGCTCCGCCACGACGCGCACCGCGCGGCGCGCGTGACGCATGGCCGACGCGGGCGGCAACAAACGACTCGCGAAGTACGCCGCGAAGCGCGACTTCAAGAAAACCCGAGAGCCGGCGGACAAGGCGCGCGCGAGAAAATCCGCGAAAGCAAAGAGTCCCGGCAAGAGCAAGGAGAAGAAACTCATCTTCGTCGTGCATAAACATGCGGCACGGCGACTCCACTGGGATTTCCGGCTCGAGTGGCAAGGCACGCTGCGTAGTTGGGCGGTCCCGAAGGGCCCCTCGCTCGATCCGGCGGACAAGCGACTCGCGGTCGAGGTGGAAGATCATCCGATCGCATACGCGAAGTTCTCGGGCGACATCCCGAAGGGTGAATACGGCGCGGGTCACGTCGACATCTGGGATTCCGGCACGTGGCGGCCGGTCGAGGATTTCGACAAGGGACTGCGTAAGGGCCACCTCGCCTTCGAATTGTTCGGCAAGAAACTCAGTGGCCGCTGGCACCTGGTGCGCACGCGCATGCAGGGCAAACAACCGAACTGGCTGTTGATGAAATCGAACGACGCATCCGCGCGGCCCGGCGCCGACGCGGATGTCATCGATGCGGGCAAGGTGGTGCTCACACACGCGCCGATCGACGAGCGCCACGGCACGGCCGCGCCCAAGGCCAAGGCGAAGCCCCCCGCGAAAACCGGCGCGCCGAAACCTCGCAGTACGAAGTCACGCGGCACCAGCGGCAAGGCGCTGCCCGCGACGATCAAGCCGCAGCTCGCGACGCTCGTCGACAAGGTGCCGGGCGACGAAGGCTGGGTGTACGAGCTCAAGTACGATGGCATCCGGCTGCTGTGCCGCTGCGACGGTGAGGATGTGCGCTGCATCTCGCGCAACGGCATCGACTGGACGCAAAAGGTCGGGCCCATCGTCGACGCGCTCGCGAAACTCAAGCTGCAGGAAACGTGGATCGACGGGGAATTGATCGTCACCGATCCGAACGGCCGTTCGGACTTTTCGCTGCTGCAACACATGCGGGAACAGGGGCGACTGGACGAGTTGCAGTACTGCATCTTCGACATGCTCTTCTATCGGGGCGAAGACCTGCGCGCGCTGCCCCTCTCGCAGCGCAAGATGCGTCTCGACGCCGCGTTCGCCAAACTACCTCCGAAAGGCCCGTTGCGGCTCGCCGACCAGATCCACAGCGACAGCCGCGAGCTGCTCGCGCGCGTCTGCAACCAGCATCTCGAGGGCCTCGTCGCGAAGAAGGTCGACTCCCCCTATCGCGGGGACCGCTCGACCGACTGGCTCAAGGTGAAATGCCATCGCGAGCAGGAATTCGTCGTCGGCGGGGCCGCCTACCTGCCCGGCCGCGGCACGGGAACGTTCTCCTCGCTGCTCGTGGGCGTGAAGTCCGGCAAGGGCCTCAAGTACGCCGGCCGTGTCGGCGGCGGCTTCAGTGCCGAGGAACGCGCGCGATGGCACGAACGCGTGAAGAAGCTCGAACGCAAGGACAGCCCCTTCGACCGACTGCCCGACAAACGCTCGGGAGAAATCTGGCACTGGATGAAGCCTGAGCTCGTGATCCAGGTGGCGTTCGCCGACTGGACCCAAGACGGCATCCTGCGCCAACCGCGCTACCTCGGCATGCGCCAGGACCGCGATCCGAAAACCGTCATCCGCGAAGAACCGGCGCATACTGAAGACATGGTCGGTGCCAGGCACGGAAAACCCGGGAAAACTTCTCGCGGCAAGGCGAAGCGCGGGAGTTCGAAGGAAAGTGATGCCGCGAAGGACACGGGGCCACTGGGCGCCCGGCTCACGCATCCCGACCGAGTGCTGTTTCCGCACGACGGCATCACCAAGCTGCAGCTCGCCGAATACTTCGCGGCGGTCGGTGAAGCCGCGCTGCCTCACTACAAGGACCGCCCGCTCTCGATCTTGCGCAACACACACGGCACGAAGCCGTTCTTCCAGAAACACTTCCTCGAGGAATCCGCGCGCGGCCTGCGCGTCGTGCAGATTCCGAATGCGGACAAGGATCCGGACTTCGTCGTGTGCGACAGCGTCGAGGGCCTGCTGCATCTCGCGCAGGTCGGCGCGGTCGAGCTGCACAGCTGGGGCTCGCGCATGCCGCGCCCGACCCATGCCGACCGGCTCACCTTCGATCTCGATCCCGGCGCCGACCTGCCCTATGCGCAGATCCGCGACGCCGCACTCGCGGTGCGCCACCTGTTGAAAGAGCACGGCCTCGAAAGCTGGGTGAAGACGACAGGCGGCAAGGGGCTGCACGTCGTCGCGCCGCTCACCCGCCCGCTGCCCGACTGGGACACCGCGAAGGAATTCGCGCGCAACGTCACGTTGTTCATGGAGCGTCTCGCGCCGAAGATGTTCACCTCGAAGACCGGCGAGCGCAATCGCAAGAACAAGATCTTCGTCGACTATCTACGCAACGGTTTCGGCGCCACGGCCGTCGCCGCGTTCTCGCCGCGCTGGCGGCCCGGCGTCGGCGTCTCGACACCCGTGTCATGGGATGAGATCGACGAGGACATCCGCGGCACGCATTTCGACATTCACAACGTGCCCGCGCGCGTCGCGAAGCAGCGCAAGGATCCCTGGGCGGGCTACTGGAAGGCGACGCAGGCGCTGACCAAGTCCGCGATCGCGGACATATCCAAGTAAGGACCGTGCCACCGAACTCACGGAGTGTGTTCACTTGTTGGGACGGGTCTTCCCACGCCGGGCCGCGGCGCCCACGTACGAGGTGAGACCGGCCGCGAACGCGGCGAAAATCAGGAAGAGCGATGTTCGCGAGAGGAATGAACACGGATCGTTCGTCGTGAAATTCCCGCGTCGTTGTCCGCGGAGTACCGCGTGATCGTCTGCGTCGCGGGAGCGAGCGGATTTCTCGGTGCACGCATCGCCGCGCGCCTCGCGGCGGAGGGTCATTCGGTCGTCTGCGCCGCGCGCTCCCCGACTCACGCAAAACACTGCAGGCGCTCGCTGGAACTGGATCTCACGAAACCCGATCCGGCACGCTGGGCGCGCGACCTCACGGGAGTCGACGTGCTCGTGAATGCGATCGGCATCCTGCGCGAGACGCGCACGCAGACCTTCGATGCGCTGCACGTTCGAGGCCCGTTCGCATTGTTCGATGCGGCCGTAATCGCCGGCGTGCCCCGCATCATCCAGATCTCCGCGCTCGGCGCCGCGGCCGATGCGCCGGCCGAATACCATCGCAGCAAGCACGCGGCCGACTTCTACCTGGCCACGCTGCCCATCGAGTGGATGATCGTCCGGCCATCTCTCGTCCATGGCGCCGGCGGAACCAGCGCGGCGATGTTCGAGACGCTCGCCAGTCTGCCCGTCATTCCGCTGCCGGCAGGCGGAGAACAACGTATTCAACCCGTACACGTGCACGACCTGGTCGACGCGGTGGTCGCGCTCGCGATCAAACCACTGCCTGCCGAGCGGGTGTTGCCGGTGGTCGGCCCCCGCGAGCTGACACTACGGGAATTCCTGCATGCGCTCCGCTCGGGACTCGGCCTGCCGCGTGCCCACACGCTGACGATCCCCGCATGGATGATGCAAACGGCGGCGCGCGTCGGCGAACAGTTGCCTGGCATGCTGCTCGACAGGGAAACTCTCGGCATGCTCGAACGCGGCAACACCGGATCGCCGGAAGGACTGACTACCGTGGTCGGACACCGGCCGCGCGACGTCGAGGAGTTCGTGCGCCCCGACGAGCAGGCGGCACGGCGCATGCAGGCCACGCTGCGCTGGATCGAACCGCTGCTGCGTCTCGGCATCGCGATCATGTGGATCACCGCGGGCATCGTTTCGCTGGGCCTGTATCCAGTCGAAGCCAGCGAGCGGCTGCTGGTGCAGATCGGCGTGCCGGAATCGCTGGCGCCGTTGACGCTGCGCGGCGCGGCGGTGCTCGACATCGCCCTCGGCCTGCTCACGCTGTGGCCGCGCGCGCCGCGCCGGCTCTGGAGCGTACAGATCGCGCTCGTGCTCGCCTACACCGCGATCATCACCTGGAAACTTCCCGCGCTGTGGCTCGAGCCGTTCGGGCCGGTGGTCAAGAACCTGCCCATCCTCGCGTTGCTGGTATTGATGAGGGAGCTGCGAATCCGCCGATGACCTACCTGATCGTCAAGTGGCTGCACATCCTCTCGTCAACCGTATTGTTCGGCACCGGGCTCGGCTCGGCTTACTACATGTTCTTCGCGAGCCGTACGCGCGACGCGCACATCGCCGCCGCCGTCGTGCACCGCGTCGTGATCGCAGACTGGATCTTCACGACCCCGACCATCGTGATCCAGCCCCTCACCGGCTTCTGGCTGATGCACCTCGCGGGCTATCCACTGAGCAGCACCTGGATCGCCTGGTCCATCGGACTCTACCTGCTGGCGGGCGCGGCCTGGCTGCCCGTGGTGTGGATGCAGATCCGCATGCGCGACTTCGCGAGGCTTGCGGCCGCGGGCGGCGACCCGTTGCCTCCCGCCTACTGGACGATGCTGCGCGCCTGGGTAGCGCTCGGCATCGTTGCCTTCGCCGCGCTCGTCGTCGTGTTCTATCTCATGGTCGCGAAGCCGGGCTAGCGGCGCTCCTGTTGCGGTGCTCGCACACACGGCCAGTGCGCGCAGGGAATCCGCGCATCCCGCATCCGCAGCCAAGTCGAGTCCGAGCCCCGGCGGCGCGTGTCTCACAGCGGTCGCCGCCGCATGCCTACGTCCCCGCCACCGCGATGCCGGTGGTGTCCGCGCGCCATCGCCGGCACGCTGTGCCGACTCACCATCGCAGGAAGTCACCCATGTTTTCCATTCACAAGGAACGTGGAACGCCGCTGTCACAGCAACGTTTCACCTGGCGCGAACTCGTCGCCAAGCCGATCAGCAAGCTCGACGACGACGCTTTCACGCGCGTGCGCGTGATCTACATGAACGGCATCGAGAACGAGGCGTTGCGTTTCCAGCATGCCGCGGCGCGATTCGACGGCCGTTTCCGGCGTGAGCTGGCCGAGATCCGACGCGTCGAACATCACCAGGCGACGCTCGTGAACTGGCTATTGGGCGCCGACCACTCGCCGCTCGAGACCACCATCGGCTACGAGCAGGTCGCGATCGAGGTCACCGCGGCCATGGCGCAGCGCGAGCCCGATGAATACGTCGCCGCGAACATGCGCTTCGGCCTGCTCGAGGACTTCGATCACCTGTATCGATACTCCGCGTTGCTCGACCGTCTCGAAGGCAAGGATGCGAACAACATCCTGCAGTGTTACACGGACATCCTGCCCGGCCGCCCCACCGCGGTGGAACACCGGGCGCCCGTGGACGACGTGCGTGAGCCGTTCGACAAGGCGACCGCCGATCCGCTCACCAAGCTGCACGCATTGAGCCTCACGGCGGCGGAGCAGCAGACACACAACTACTACATGAACATCGGGCCGCTGTTCGCGGATCCCGTGGCGAGGCAGCTGTACGCGGAGATCGCCTCGATCGAGCAGCAGCACGTCACGCAGTACGAGAGCCTGCTCGATCCGACGCAGAGCCTCCTCGAAAACTGGCTGCTGCACGAAGCGGCCGAGGTCTACAACTACTACAGCTGCGCGCAGCAGGAGACCAATCCTCGCCTCAAGGCGCTGTGGGAACGCATGATCGACTACGAGCTCGGGCATTTCCAGGTCGTCAAGAAGCTGTTCGAAAAGGCCGAGAAGCGCGACGCGAAGGAAATCATTCCCGAGACCTTCCCGGACCCGCTGCCCTTCACGAGCAACCGCGAATTCGTCAAGCAGGTGCTGAGCGCGGAGGTGGATCTGCGCGCACGCGGCACGAAGATCGTGCCGCTCGAGGAGGAAGGCGAAGCCTCGCCGAACTACCGCGAACACATGAACGCGCAGGGCTCGCCCTCGGAGATCGTCGCGGATGGATACGCGTGGCGGCCCGGCACGGAACTCACGCTGAAAGTCGTCAACGCCTAGGAGTCACTCATGGAAGATCCCACCAAGATCGGGCACAACCGCACCGGCATGCAGATTTCTCCGAAGGAGGCCGCGCGGCAGCTGCGCTCCATGAAGGAGTTCGACGTCGAAGCCACGCCGGACATGCAGCCCGAGACCACGCTGGCCGCCGAGATGCGCCGCGAGTACATAAACGAAGCGGACGCGATCGGATCCATGCCGCCGCCCGCGACCGCCAAGGGCGTGCTCAAGGCCGGCGCGGGCGCGCTGACCGGAACACGCATGCAGGTGTTCATCGACAAGATGGGCGAGCGGCTCGCATACGAGCGCGGCGGCACGCGGCTCTACGACGCCGCTCTCGTGAAGGCGGTCGCGGCCGCCGACGGAACGCCGGTCACGGTCGAACGCATGAAACAGATCCGCAACCAGGAAGCCGAACACGCCGAACTGCTGCGCGAGGCGATCGAAAGCGTGGGAGCGGATCCGACCGTCCAGACGCCCAGCGCCGATCTCGTCGGCGTGCAGGCGATGGGTCTCATGCAATCCGTCACCGATCCGCGCACGACCCTCGCGCAGACGCTGAGCTCGCTGCTGGCGGCCGAGCTGATCGACGTGGCGAGCTGGGAACTGCTCTCGAGGCTGGCGCGCGATGCGGGCCAGGAAGAACTCGCCGCGCAGTTCGAGCAGGCGCTCGAGCACGAGAACGAACACCTGCAGACGATTAGCGGCTGGTACCAGGCGATGGTGGCCGCGGAGACGCGGCTCTTGAGCTGAACGGGCGACTCGACGATCGATCCGGGACGGCAACGGCGCCGTCCCGGTGAGCTCCGCTTCTCCCGGCTTTTCCGTGCCAGGCACCGTCTTGCTCAACGTTCGATGCGGTATTCGACGCCGGCGCGGGTTTCTTCGGAGCCGCGCTGGATGCGTACGCCCATTTCCTTCGACAACTTGTAGCGCATCGCGATGACCTCGCCCGGCTCGAACAAGCCCACGCCGTAACTCAGGTACAGCCGCGGCGAGAGGTACTCGCCGATCGTGAGCGCCGAGCCGCCGATCATCTCGTTCTCCTCGACCGAGGCTTCATCGAGGCCGAGACGCTGCCCGATGCGTTTCGCGACCAGTCCCGCGCCGGCGCCCTGCAGACCCTGCGACGCCGACGCCAGCGCATCCTGCGAGCCGCCGCTCGCGCTGCCGACGTCGTTGAGCGAGCGGCCCGTGACCAGATAGGACAGCGCGTCCGCCTCGCCGACGTTCGGATCCGAGATCACGGTGATGATCGGCTTGCGCGCGGACCCGGCGACCCGCAATCCGGTAGATAGCTCGTCGTCGATCTCGCGCATCGCCGTGATCGCGAGTCGCGGATCGTCCAGTGGCGTGCCCGCGAACATCAGCCGGCCCTCCTGGATCTCGAGGTCCTGGCCGTAGGCCTTGTAGGTCCCCGCGACCTCGAGCGTTCCGGAGCCGGTGGTCGGCACTCCGGGCGCTTCGCGCACCTCGAGCTCGCCCGCGACCGTCGCCTCGAGCCCGAAGCCCACGATCTCTATCTTCTCGCCGAGCTTCACGTCGATCGTCGCCGTGAGCGGAAAGGCCTTCGCTTCCTCGCGCACTTCTTCCCGTCCATTGCGCACGACCACGACATCGGGTGACGCGCCCGGCGGGCGATCCGATGGCAGCTTCTGCAGGTTGATCGCCGCGCGCGGGATCGTCACTTCGCCGGTCAGCCGGTAACCCTGCGGATTGCCCGCGAGATCCAGGTCCGGCGTGAGCAACACGTTCGCCGCCGGAATGTCCGCCGCCTGGAAGTTCTGGCCGAGGATTTTCGCCTCGATCTCGCCGCGGGCGCTCATGGTGCCCGCGAGCTCGACGTGGCCCTTGCCCGACGCCACGCTCGCCGCAAGCGAGAAACCCCCGTCCGGCTTCGCTTCGGCCTCGACACGCCCGTCCCGCAACTCGATGCCGAGCTCGCCGAGATCGGCCTGCAGCTTCGTGGCGTCGATGTTGCCGGTGATCTCGGGCGCGGCAAGCGTGCCGCCCAGCCTCACCTGCGCGTTGATCGCGCCATCCAGGTTCGCGACGCCGGGAACGAACGCGGCGAAGGGCGACAGCGTCGGCAGCGAGGCATCGATCGTGCCGCCGATACCCGGCGCCTGCGAGGTGAGACTGCTCGCATTCAACTTCGCATCGAGCGAACCGCCATCGAGCAACGCGGCCGTCGCGCTCGCGGTGGCGGTCTCGCCCTGCAGTTGCGCGGTGACCTCGAGGTCCTGATAGAGCAGCCAGGTCTGCCGGCCAAGCGGTGATGCACCCGCGTTTTCGCCCTGCATCACGAGTCGCGCCTCCGGTGACGCGATCCGCGCGTCTCCGAACCACTGGCCATCCTCGCCGCGCCGCACGCGACCCTGCCCCTCGACTTCGCCGCGCAACTGTCCGGGCATGGCCTCCGGCGCAAGCGCATTGGCCAACCCCAGCTGCACCTTCTCGAACGAGTAGTTTGCCTCCAGCGCGCCGCTCGCCAGCATGTTCGCCGCCACGCACAGCGAAGCCCGGGCGTCGTCGACCAGGCAGGCCTGGGTGACTTCAAACGCGCCCTTGCCCGCAGTGATGTTCGCCGGGTCGCGCAGCGAGAGTGCCGGCACGACCGGCGCCGCGAGCTCCAACTTCGACAATTCGCCCTTCCATGTGCCGGCCACGAGCCCACCGGTCAGCGCGAGCGATGCATCCAGCTTCTCGCCGTTCGCGCTCAGGCTCGCCTGGTGTCGCGCCTGGTTGCCGCTGCCCTCGAACGTCACGCGCGCGAATTCAAAGCCTCCCGCGGATACCTCCCGCGCCCGGGCAACCAGTTTGCCCTCCGGATCGAGCGGCGCGTCCACGGTGGCATCGACATCGAGCCAGGCGATTTTCGCATCGGCCATCGCGAGCGATTTGCCGTTCGCCGATCCCTCGATGGTGAGCTTCGGCCACGCGCCGCGCGCGCGGAACTTTCCGGTCAAACTACCGGCCGCGTCCGGCACCCAGTCCGCGAGCGAAGCGACGGCAAGGTCGACGGTGGCGTCGATCGATCGAGCGTCCGGACTCTCGCCGCGCAGCGCGACGCGGCTCTTCCCCGACCGCAATTGCAGCTCGCCGCTCACCGACGCGGGCGCCGCGAAACGGATGTCCCCGCCGCCCGCGATCGGTCGCCCGCGCAATGTGCCGGCTAGAGTGCCGATGCGCACGTGCCCCTTCGGGCCGGCCTCGGCCATCTCGCCCTCGGTAGTCAGATCCAGGTTCACGCTGCCGGGCCAGCCCGCCAGGAAGGAGCCCGGATCGAACTCGCGCGCCCGCGCATCGAGGTTCCAGGCGAGCGGCTCGAACGCCACGTCGCCGCGCAGCGCCAGCCTCCCTGCGCGCTGCATGAACTCGACCGTGTGCAGCTCCGCGCGCGTATCCGTGCCCGACACGTTCAGCACCGCGTGCGTCGGATCGCCCGGGGGGCCGATGTCGAATTCTCCCTGGGCTTGGTATTTCTCCGGCGTGCCCGTCGCGCGCATCTCACCGGCGCTCGCCAGTGTCATGCCGGCGAGCGACTCGGGTATCACGACATCCTTCCAGCGCGCGTCGATCGCGACGTGCACGAGCTGCCCCGCAGGCGCAACCCGTCCCGTGACATCCAGCTGACCTTCGATGTCGCCCGGCAGCAGCGTGAGCCGTTCGATGAGCAACTCGTCGCGACTCCAGCGCGCGGCCACTCCGAGTTGCTTCACCGTCACGAGATTTTCGTTGCCCTTCACCACGCGCCCGTCTTCGAGCGCGAAATCCCGCACGACGATGTCCAGCGGCGGCTCCGTCCACATCGCTTTCTCTTCAGTCTCGGGCTTCGGTTGCTCCGGCAACGTGAGCACGAGGCCGCGCACGCTGGCGCGCTCGATGCGCAACACCCGCGAGAACAACATCCTGAGCGTCGGGTCGACCGTCATGCGCGCGATACGCACCTTCGCCGTCGTCGGATCGCCCTCGAACCGGAAGTCCGTGACGACGAGCTCACCCGCGATGGTTCCGTCGATCGACGCGTAAACGACCTTCGCGGGTGGCGGAAACCGAGCGACCGCCATACCCGCGACCCAACGCGCTCCCGACGTCGTGAACAACACCCACGCCACCGCACCCACCAGCGCCACGAGCAGCAGCGCGAGCACGCCACCACTCCACGCGAATATTTTCGCCGCGCGCCTCATATGTCCGGCCCCAGCAGGATGTGCACGCGCCAGCTCTCGGCGAGCGGCGAATCCGTCTCGATCGGAAATCCGAAGTCGACGCGAACCGGCCCGATCGGCGACCTCCAGCGCACGCCCACGCCCGCGGAAAGGTTCAGCCTGAAGGAACTGGTGAACGCATCGCCCGCGTCGACGAACACCGCGGCGCCCCAGTCCTCGCGGAAGTAATACTCGTACTCCGCGCTCGCCATCGCGAGATACTCGCCGCCGATGACGTTGCCGTTTTCATTGATCTCGCCGATCTCGTGGTAGTTGAAGCCGCGGATCGATCGATCGCCGCCCGCCCAGAACCGCAGGTCCGGCGGCAGCGCATCGAAATCGCCGACGCTCATCGCGCCCACCTCGCCGCGTAGTTTGATGCGCGCCTTGTCACCCTGCGGAATGAGGTACGTGAGCCGTGCCCAGGTCTGCGCGAGATTCGTATCCGACAACACCGCGTCGCTCGCGAGTCGCACGCCGAAATCCATCACGTACCCCTTGCGCGGCGCGAGCTTGTCGTTGAGGCGGCGACGGCTCAGCGTTCCTTCGGCGAACAGCAACGTCGACTCGCCGTACTCGAGATTGTCCTCGTCCTGGCCGATCTCGAAATCGCCCTTGAGATACTTGAGACCGATCGTGCGCACGAATCCGTGCCAGCGCTTCTCGGTGCGCGACGCCGCGATCTGGAAGTTGCGCGACCGCGAGACATCCGTCGTCTCGTCGCGATAGGCGATCCCGAAGTCGTACGAGCGATCTTCGCGCCCCGGCCGCGGGATCTGGTATCGCAACGCCGCCACCTGCAGCCGCTGCGAATATTCGAGATCGATGCCCGCCTTGTGCCCCTTCTTGTTGAGCCAGCGGCGGTCCGCGCTCACGCGCACGCCCGCGCCGAAGTCGGTGCTGTAATACACCTCGCCCGAATATACGGTGCGCTCGTCGCGCCGGAGCAGCACGTCGATGGGCACGCGCCCGTCGCGTTTCTCGTCGAGCGCCGGCGCGACCGACACGAGCTCGAAGTAGTCGGCATCGACGAGCCGCTGCTGCAGGTTCAGCACCTGCTCGGAGTTGAACCACGCGTCCTCGCGCCACGGCACGAACTGCTGCAGGAAGTTCTCGGAGAACGGCGCGTCGCCCGAGAAACGCACGTCGCCGAACTTGTAGCGCGGCCCGCTTTCCCACGCGAGGTCGATGTCGGCGGCGGTTTCCTCGGGGATCACGGTGACGCGGCGTCGCGTCGTCTTCGCGTCCAGGTAACCCGCGCCCCGCAGCGAACTATCTATCACCGACTTGCTGGCCTCGTAGGTCGCGTGATCGAAGCGCTCGCCGACCTTCGGCGCGAATCCCTCGAGCGCGCCACGCACGCGGCGCCGGTCCGCACCCTCGCCCGATACTTCCACCCGTGACTCGCGCACGACCGAGGCTTTGCCCGGCGCCACGTCGATCTTGGCCGTCCAGCCCTGCTCGGCATCGCCGGTCAGCTCTTTCCGGATCTCGACGTCGTAGTAGCCGAAGGGCTCGAGCGCCCGCCGGATCTGCTCGTCCGCGTCGTCGAAGGCCGCCCGCAGCGTGGCCGGAGTGACGTCCCGTTCCTGGTATTCGACCAATTCGAGCGTGCCGCGCACCGCATCGCGCAGCTCCTCGTCAACGCCTTCGAGCTGAACGTCGACCCGCGCGGGCGCGGCGAAACAAAGGCCGCTCAACAACGATGTGAAGACGATGAGCGCGCGCACTCCGACCTCGCGAGGACGATGACACCCAGAGTGCGGGATTCAGCACGCTGACACCGTCGGGTGAGGGCGATGCACCCGTAGGGTGATTGCAGTGGGATACGTCGGGAAATTGGTAGTCGCGAGTGGGATCGAACCACCGACCACCTCCATGTCAAGGAGGTGCTCTACCACTGAGCTACGCGACTACCGAGAGGGCGCGAAGGATACTGGAGCGTGTATTCGGCTTCAAGAACAGGATAATCCGGGGCCCAATGGACTCAATCACTTACAGGGGGCTCTGGCGGTGGCATTTCCATGCCGGCCTGCTGTGCATCCCATTCATCCTGGTTCTTGCCGTCACCGGCTCGATTTTCCTTTTCAAGCCGCAGATCGATGCGTGGGCCGACCGAGGAGTGGATTCCCTGTCGGTTTCCGGGCGCCGAGCCCCCGCGCAGGCGCACATCGACGCCGCGCTCGCCTCGCTGCCGGGCTCGAAGCTGTTCGTGTACGAGGTGCCGCTCGAACCGGACGACGCCGTGCGGGTACACCTTTACGCCCCCGACGGCACCGGCCGCATCGTCTACGTACACCCGGGAACACTTTCGATACTGAAAACCGTGCCGCACACCGCGCGGTTCACGGAAATCGTGCGCACGATCCATGGTGAGCTGCTCGCCGGCAGGACGGGATCGCTGCTGGTGGAGCTGGCGGCGAGCTGGGCCATCGTGATGCTCGTCACCGGATTCGTGTTGTGGTGGCCGCGCGAGACGCGCGGACTCGCCGGCGTGCTCTTTCCACGCGTGCGTTCCGGGTCGCGCGTGTTCGTGCGCGATCTGCATGCGGTCACGGGAATCTGGATTTCCCTGCTGGCGCTGTTCCTGCTGATCACGGCGCTTCCCTGGACCACCGTGTGGGGCGCGGGCTTCGAGCAGGTGCGTGAATGGACGACGCCACCGGCGGCCGCGGACTGGTCGCGCGGACGTGCCGACGAACACGCGGCGCACCGCGAGGAGATGGCGAGTGCCGCGCTCGCCTCCCCGGTCACGCTCGACGACGTGATCGCGCGCATCGTCCCGCTCGCCCTCGATCCACCGGTCCGTATCTATCTACCGTCGGAGAGGCAGACGTTCTGGCGCGTGCGCAGCGAGACGCAGAACCGGCCTCGAGTGCGCGAATTGCAGTTCGACCGGCATGACGGCCGGCTGCTGCGCGAGATCGGATTCGGGGACAAGCCCGCCATCGATCGCGTGGTCGGCATCGGCGTCGCCGCGCACGAAGGTCAACTGTTCGGTACCGCCAACCAGGTCCTCGGTCTGTTCACCGCACTCGGACTCCTCGCGGTCAGCATTTCCGCCGTCGTCATGTGGTTGCGTCGGCGGCCCGACGGCGCGCTCGGCATTCCCGCCGCAAGCGTGGCCGGGTTCCGGATCAGATGGCCGCTCGTGACGATCATCGTCCTGATGGGCGTACTGCTACCCGTGCTCGGGCTTTCCATCGTGCTGCTGTGGATCGTCGAACGGGCGCGTAGCCTGGTCGCCGCGCGAGCGGACACTCGCGGCGCATGATGCGCCGTCAACCCGCCATTCCCTTTCCGATCCCGCCGCCTTCCAGCCCCAGCTCCTGCTGCTTCATCTTCTCGATGGTGTCGCGGATCTTCGCGGCTTCTTCGAACTCCAGGTTTCGCGCGTGTTTGTACATCTGCGCCTCGAGCCGCTTGATCTCGCGGACGATCTGCTCGGGCGAGAGCATGCGCAGGTTCGGGGCCGCCTCCTCCGCGCCGCGCTTCTTCCTGCCCATCTTGTAGCCGAAGTCGGTGGACGAATCCGCGCGCGCGCCTTCCATGATGTCCTGCACGTTCTTGCGGATCGTCCGCGGCGTGATGCCGTGCTCCTTGTTGTACGCGAGCTGGATTTCGCGGCGGCGCTGGGTTTCCTCCATCGCGCGCTGCATCGAACCGGTGATCCGGTCGGCGTACAGGATCGCCTTGCCGTTCACGTTGCGCGCCGCGCGGCCCATGGTCTGGATCAGCGAATTGTCCGAGCGCAGGAATCCTTCCTTGTCCGCATCGAGGATCGCGACCAGCGAGACCTCGGGCATGTCGAGGCCTTCTCTCAGTAGATTGATGCCGACGAGCACGTCGAACTTGCCGAGGCGCAGGTCGCGGATGATCTCCACGCGTTCGACGGTCTCGACGTCCGAGTGCAGGTAACGCACCTTCACGCCGTGTTCGTGCAGGTACTCGGTCAGGTCCTCGGCCATGCGCTTGGTCAGCGTCGTGATCAGCACGCGCTCGTCGTCGAGCACGCGCTTGTTGATCTCCGACAACACGTCGTCGACCTGCGTCGCGACGGGGCGCACTTCCACTTCCGGATCCACGAGGTGCGTCGGGCGCAGCAGCTGCTCGGCGACCTGCGCCGCGTGCCGCGCCTCGTACTGTCCCGGCGTCGCGGACACGAAGATCATCTGCGGCGCGAGTTTCTCCCACTCCTCGAACTTGAGCGGCCGGTTGTCGAGCGCGCTCGGCAGGCGGAAGCCGTATTCCACCAGCGTCTCCTTGCGCGAGCGGTCGCCCTTGTACATGGCGCCCAACTGCGGGATCGTCTGGTGCGATTCGTCGATCACGAGCAACGCGTTGCCGGGTAGATAGTCGAACAGGCACGGCGGCGGCTCGCCCGCCTCGCGTCCCGAGAGGTACCGCGAGTAGTTCTCGATGCCGGCGCAATAGCTGACCTCCTTCATCATCTCCATGTCGAACATCGTGCGCTGCTCGAGCCGTTGCGCTTCGACCAGCTTGTTCTGCTCGCGCAATTCCTTGAGGCGCTCGCGCAGTTCCTCGCGGATTTTGTCGATCGCGCCGATGAGCCGTTCCTTGGGCGTGACGTAGTGCGAGCCCGGGTACACCGTGTAACGCGGCACCTTGCGCTGAATCTCGCCGGTGAGCGGATCGAACAACGCGAGCGATTCGATCGTGTCGTCGAACAGCTCGACGCGGATCGCCTCGCGCGCCGATTCGGCGGGGAACACGTCGATCACGTCCCCGCGCACGCGGTACGTGCCCGCCTGCAGGTCGAGCTCGTTGCGCGTGTATTGCATGTCCGCGAGCCGGCGCAACAGCCGGCGCTGGTCCATGATCTCGCCGCGGTTCAGGTGCAGGATCATCGCGTGATAGGACTCGGGATCGCCGAGGCCGTAGATGGCGGAAACCGTCGCGACGATGATCGCATCGGGCCGCTCGAGCAGCGCTTTCGTGGCCGAGAGGCGCATCTGCTCGATGTGCTCGTTGATCGAGGCGTCCTTCTCTATATATGTGTCGCTCGAGGGCACGTAGGCCTCAGGCTGGTAGTAGTCATAGTAGGAAACGAAGTACTCGACCGAATTCTCGGGGAAGAACTCCTTGAACTCGCCGTAGAGCTGAGCGGCGAGAGTCTTGTTGTGCGCGAGCACGAGCGTGGGGCGCTGGACCTGCGCGATCACGTTCGCAACGCTGAATGTCTTGCCCGATCCGGTCGTGCCCAGCAGGGTCTGATGCCGAAAGCCGTCGCGCAGGCCCTCGACGAGCTTCGCGATGGCCTGAGGCTGATCGCCCGAGGGGGCGTAGTCCGTTTTCAGTACGAAGGGTCTGTGTTCCATGTGCGGATGAAATCACCAAGGGCCGTCGCAGTTCCATCCAGGCCTTCGGGCGCTCCGATACTGTACGAAGCTCTCGAACCCGCCAGCCTGACGCAATTGCGCCACTGGCCGCCTAAATGACTGACATTGCACGGATTTATGCACCCACTGGCCCGTGGCCGGCGGCGTCGGATCGCGTAATATACGCGCCCGTTTGACCAACCCAACCCCACTCCAGCAATAAAGGTTCGCCCCGTGCCCAACCAGCTCTCGCGACGCGTTCAGCGCGTCAAGCCCTCGCCCACCCTCGCAGTCACCGCGCGCGCCGCGAAACTGAAGGCCGAGGGCAAGGACATCATCGGCCTCGGCGCCGGCGAGCCGGATTTCGACACGCCGAAGCACATCGCCGACGCGGGCATCGAGGCGATCCAGAAAGGTTTCACGCGGTATACGAACGTCGACGGCATCGTCGAGCTCAAGGACGCGATCATCGAGAAGTTCAAGAAGGACAACTCGATCAGCTACGAGCGCAACCAGATCCTGGTGAGCTCGGGCGCCAAGCAGACTATCTACAACCTCTGCATGGCCGTGCTCGATCCGGGCGACGAGGCGGTCATTCCCGCGCCGTACTGGGTGAGCTACCCGGACATGGTGCTGCTCGCGGACGGCCTGCCGGTCACGCCGAACTGCCCGGCCTCGCAGGGTTACAAGCTGACCCCGCGCCAGCTCGAAGCGGCGATCACGCCGAAGACGCGCCTGCTGCTGATCAACTCGCCCTGCAATCCGACGGGCGCCGCGTACACGCGTGCCGAGTGGCGCGCGCTCGCGGACGTGCTCGTGCAACATCCTCGCGTGATCGTCGGCACGGACGACATGTACGAGAAGATCTGGTGGGGCAGCGAGCCGTTCTCGTCGCTGCTCACCGTGGCGCCGGAGCTCTACGACCGCGTGGTCACGATCAACGGCGTCTCGAAGTCGTACGCGATGACGGGCTGGCGTCTCGGCTACTGCGGTGGCCCGAAGGAAATCGTCAACGCGATGTCGACGATCCAGGGCCAGAGCACCTCGAACGCCTGCAGCATCACGCAAAAGGCCGCGCTCGCCGCGCTCACGGGCGACCAGGCGCCGGTCGCGGCGATGAACGAGCAGTTCAAGAAGCGTCACGACTACTTCATCGCGGCGCTGAACACGCTGCCCGGCATCTCGTCGCTGCCCTGCGCGGGCGCGTTCTACGCCTGGGCGGACTGCAGCGCGGCGATGGCGACCTTCGGCATCAAGGACGACAACGCCTTTGCCGAAATGCTGATCAACGACGCGGGTGTGGCCGTCGTCCCGGGCTCCGGCTTCGGCGCGCCTAACCACTTCCGCGCCTCGTTCGCGACCAGCATGGCGACGCTCGAGAAGTCCATCGAGCGCATGCGCAAAGTGCTCGAGCGCGGCCCGGTCGCGAAGTCCGCCTGAGGAAATGGGGACATTCCTCATTTAGTTGTAACAATTGGCGGATCGCGCTGGGGAGGGGTAATGGCGATGCGAATTGTTACAACTAAATGAGGAATGTCCCCATTTCCCGCTCGGACATCGTCGCGTGGGTCGCGACGGCGGTTGCACTCGGGCTCGTGCTGGAGCTGCACCTGCTGTCGGGCCTGCTCGCCGGGCTGCTCGTCTACACCCTCGTCGAGGTCCTCACCCCGCGCCTGCGGCTGCAATCCATCAGCCATGACGCGGCACGCATCGCGGCGGTCGCGATCATCGCGGTCGTCGTCATCGCCGCGCTGATCGGCCTCGTGGTGGGAGCCGTCGCGACGTTGCGCAGCAGTGGCGAGGGCCTGCCTCGCCTCCTGAAACGCATGGCGGAAATCCTCGAGGAATCCCGCTACAGCCTGCCTTCCTGGCTCACCGGCTACGTGCCCTCCAACGCGAGCGCCCTGCAGCAGACCCTCGTCGACTGGCTGCGGGGCAATGCCGACGACGTGACGGTGTTCGGGCGCGGCGTCGGCCGCTCGCTCGCGCACATCCTCATGGGCATGGTCATCGGCGCATTGCTGTCGCTGCAGAAGGCCGCGCCGCCTCACGAGCGCCGGCCGCTCACCGAACTCATCGCGGCGCACGCCTCGCGGCTCGCGAACGTCTTCCGGCGCGTCGTGTTCGCGCAGATCTGGATCTCGCTGATCAACACGTTCTTCACGTGGCTGTACCTCGACCTCGTGCTGCGACTGTTCGGCGTCGACCTGCCGCTCGTGAAGACGCTCGTCGCGCTCACATTCGTCTGCGGCCTGCTCCCGATCATCGGCAACCTGATCTCCAACACCGCGATCGTCATCGTCTGTCTCAGCCAGGGCGCGCCGCTCGCGGCCGTCTCGCTGCTGTACCTCGTCGTCATCCACAAGCTCGAGTACTTCCTCAACGCGCGCATCGTGGGCACGCACATCAACGCGCGCGCGTGGGAACTGCTGATCGCGATGCTCGTGATGCAGGCGGCGTTCGGCATCGCCGGCCTGATCGCGGCACCGATCTTCTACGCGTTCTTCAAGGACGAGTTGCGCGACAAGGGCCTGGTCTGAAGCCGGCGCGAGCGCGCCCTTAGTTCTCCTTCCCTTAAGCGCCCCGAAAAAATCCGTAAGGCCGCCCTACCAGAACGATTCGTTCGTAGCCCGGCGGCGCGACGAAAGTTACCGTGCGCATCCGCGGCTTCGATATTCCTCGCTCCGAATCGGCGGACCTCCCTCAATCGCACAGGAGCGATCCCCATGAGCGCAGTAGCTAGAGACTCCGGCAACGGCCGGAGCGCCCTCCGTCCATTCACGGTCGACATCCCCGAGGCCGACCTCGTCGACCTGCGCAGACGCATCGAGGCGACCCGCTTTCCCGACAAGGAAACGGTGGACGATGCGTCGGAGGGCGTCCAGCTCGCGACGATGCAGAAACTCGCCAGGTACTGGGCCAACGAATACGACTGGCGAAAGATCGAGGCGAAACTGAATTCCTACCCGCAGTTCCTCACCGAGATCGACGGGCTCGACATCCACTTCGTCCACGTGCGCTCGAAACACGAGAACGCACTGCCGCTCATCGTCACGCACGGCTGGCCGGGTTCGATCATCGAACAGCTCAAGATCATCGAGCCGCTCACCGATCCCACCAAACACGGCGGCCAGGCCTCCGACGCCTTTCACGTCGTGATCCCGTCGATGCCGGGCTACGGCTTCTCCGCGAAACCCACGAAGACCGGCTGGGATCCGGAACGCATCGCACGCGCCTGGATCACGCTCATGGAACGGCTGGGTTACGAGCGCTACGTGGCCCAGGGCGGCGACTGGGGCGCACTGATCACCGAGCTCATCGGCAAGATGGCGCCTGCCGGGCTGCTCGGCATCCACACCAACATGCCCTCGGCGGTGCCGCCGGAAATCTTCGCCGCGCTGCCGGGCCACAAGCCGCCGGCGGGACTCTCGCCCGACGAAACCCGCGCGTTCGAGCGCCTGGACTTCTTCTTCACGCACGGCCTCTCGTACGCGCAGCAGATGGCCAACCATCCGCAGACCCTGTACGGCCTCGCCGACTCGCCGATCGGCCTCGCCGCCTGGTTCCTCGATCACGACCTCAAGAGCTACGAGCTCATCGCTCGCGCCTTCGACGGCAAGAGCGAAGGACTCTCGCGCGACGACGTGCTCGACAACATCACGCTGACCTGGCTCACGAACACCGCGATTTCCGAGGCGCGGCTGTACCGGGAGAACAAGCTGCCGTTCTTCGCACCGATCGGGGTCAAGGTCCCGATCGCCGTGACCTCCTTTCCGGACGAGCTGTATCCCGTGCCCCGGAGCTGGGCGGAAATGACCTACCCCAGCCTGATCCACTACAACAAGGTGGAAAAAGGCGGGCACTTTGCGGCCTGGGAACAACCGAAGATACTCTCCGAGGAGCTTCGCCGGGGCTTCAGCTCCCTGCGACATCATTAGCGACAAAGGCGGTGACTCATGCGCGTGTACAACAAGGATCCCGACGCGATTTCCAGGCTGACCCGCGAGCAACATCGCGTCACGCAGCTCGGCGGCACCGAGATGCCCGGCACCGGTGAATACCTCGACAACGACGAGCCCGGCATCTACGTCGATATCGTCTCGGGCGAGCCGCTGTTCGCCTCGTCGGACAAGTTCGAATCGGGCTGCGGCTGGCCGAGTTTCACGAAGCCGATCGAGCCCGCGAACGTCAACGAGCTCAAGGATACCTCGCACGGCATGATCCGCACCGAGGTGCGATCCGCGCACGGCGACAGTCATCTCGGGCACGTGTTCGACGACGGCCCCGAGGATCGCGGCGGATTGCGTTACTGCATCAACTCGGCGTCGCTGCGGTTCATTCACCGCGACGACATGGAAGCCGAAGGTTACGGCGCCTATCTGGACCAGGTGGAGGACCGCAAATGAGCGAGGAACGCGCGATATTGGCGGGCGGGTGTTTCTGGGGCGTGCAGGATCTGCTGCGCAGGTACGACGGCGTCATCTCGACGCGTGTCGGCTACTCGGGCGGCAACGTGCGCAACGCGACCTACCGCAATCACGGCACGCACGCCGAGGCCGTCGAGATCATCTTCGACCCGGACCGGATCAGTTTCCGGAAGCTGCTCGAGTTCTTCTTCCAGATCCACGATCCGACGACGAAGAACCGCCAGGGCAACGACGTGGGCACCAGCTACCGCTCGGCGATCTTCTACACGAGCGAGGAGCAGCGTCGCATCGCCGAGGACACGATCGCCGACGTCGAGGCCTCCGGTCTGTGGCCCGGCAAGGTCGCGACCGAGGTATCGCCCGCCGGGGATTTCTGGGAAGCGGAGCCCGAGCACCAGGACTATCTACTCAAGTACCCCGATGGCTACACCTGCCACTTCGTGCGGCCCAACTGGGTGTTGCCGAGGCGCGCGACGCCTCAGTTGCGGGCGGGCTTGTCGACGACCGTGGAGAGCGGACTGCCGGGATCGACGAGGTAAGAGGACAACATCCGGCCGGTTTCGGGGCCGAGATCGCGCGCGTTGTGCGGGGTGTTCGGCGGAATGAGGAAACCATCGCCGGCCTGCAGCTCGACGGTCGCGCGGCCCTCGACCTGCATTTCGATGCGCCCGGCGACGATGTACCCGATCTCCTCCCCGGGATGCGTGTGCCAGCCGGACTCGACGCCGACCGGAATCGCGGTCTCGACCTGAACCAGCTCGCGCCCCTCGACCGAGAGCGGCGCGCGCTGCACGACGCGCCGTGAAAGCCTGTCCGCCAGTTCGTCTGGCGCCTGCGCCGGCGCCTGCATGACGACGCTCGCGAGAAAACAGGCGGCCACATTCCGCCATCGCATCGCTGTTCGGGTCATGGCCGCAAACTAGCGTCTCCTCCCGACGACGTATCGGGACTTTCGTCCACTGGCGGAATCCCGCACCGCGCGTTATCCCTCGCGCCGTGTACCACGGATCCGGAGCACAGATGAGCACGCGCAATCCCCCGTTGACGCCGCCGGTCGGAATGGACGATCACGCACAGGGCCGCGGCGATGCGCCGATCACGCTCGTGGAATTCGGCGACTACGAGTGTCCTTACTGCGGCCTGGCATATCCGATCATCAAGCGCGTGCAGGCGCGTTTCGGCGACCAACTGCGATTCGTGTTCCGCAACTTCCCGATCGCCGAGGCTCATCCACATGCGCTCGCGGCGGCGGAGCTCGCCGAAGCGGCCGCGTTGCAGGAGAAATTCTGGCCGATGCACGACATCCTGTTCGAGCACCAGCGCGCGCTGCGCCCCGCGGACCTGCAGCGCTACGCGACCGACGTCGGCCTCGACTTCGACGCGCTCGAGCTCGCGCTCACGAGCGGAGAGCCGGGCAAGACCGTGCGCGCCGACTTCGAAAGCGGCATACGCAGCGGCGTCACGGGCACACCGACGTTCTTCGTGAACGGCCAGCGCTTCACGGTAGATTGGCGCAGCGAAGAGAGCTTCGTCGCCGCGCTCGACACGTTCGCACCGGGACTCCTGCGGCGCGCGTCCTGATTCGCCGGACAGCGCGCGACGGGATCGCTGACAGCGGTTTGCTGCGTTATCCCGCAGTACTCGCGGCGCGCCTTCCGCATGCTCCCGGGACCGCGGCCGTGGAGAACTGCGTGTCCCCCGCTTCCCCCAGCATCAACTATGCGGAATGGCTGTTCCTGAACCTGGTCGAGAACGTCCAGGAATACGCGATATTCGCGATGGATGCCGACGGGACCATCGTGCACTGGAACAAGGGCGCCACGCACATCACCGGCTACGAGGAGTCCGAAGTGCTCGGCTCCCGGCTCGACCGCATCTTCACCGCCGAGGACTGCGCGGCCGGCGCGCCGAACAAGGAACTCGAGATCGCCGCCGAGCTCGGCCACGCCGCCGACGAACGCTGGCACGTCCGCAAGGACGGCTCGCGCTTCTGGGCGCTCGGCGTCGTGGTGCCCATCCGCAACGGCAGCGGACGACTCATCGGGTTCGGAAAATTCCTGCGCGACCGCACCGACCTCAAGCAACTGCAGGACAAGTTGCAGGTTCAGAACGAGGCGCTGATGAGGCACGAGGAAGGCCGCAAGCGGTTCCTCGCGACGCTGGCGCACGAGCTGCGAAATCCATTGTCGGTGTTGACCACGAGCACGCGCGTGCTGCGCCAGCATTGCCCCGCCAATCCCGCGGCGATCGCCGAGGTCGAGCGCGTCGATCGCCAACTCGTTCACATCCGTCGCCTGGTGGAAGACCTCACCGACCTGGCGAAAGCGCATCGCGAAAAGTTCCAGCTCGACATGCAGCGGGTCGATCTGCGCGCGATCGCCCACCAGGCCTGCGAATCGGTCGGCTCGCTCATGAAGGACAGGGACCACGAGCTCGTGATTTCGACTCCCGACTCGCCGACGGAAGTGCTCGGCGACGCCACGCGTCTGAACCAGGTGTTCGTGAACCTGCTCACGAATGCCGGGCGGTACACCCCGGCGGGCGGCAAGATCGGCCTGACCTTGCAGGTCGAAGGCACGGAAGCCGTCGTACGCGTCTTGGACACCGGCATCGGAATTCCGGCGGAACATCTCGCGCACATCTTCGAGCTGTTCACGCAGGTCCACGCCGACTACTCGGAAGCCCGGGCCGGCCTCGGCATCGGCCTCAGCCTCACGCGCGAGCTGGTGGCCTCACATGGCGGGACGATCCAGGCGCTCAGCGAGGGTGCCGGCAAGGGTAGTCAGTTCATCGTGCGGTTGCCGCTTGCCTGATCTCGTCCGCTGAGTCCATCCTTCGCGCACATGTGGCACTCGCTCGCCGCCGACGCCGTCATGCTGATCCACTTCGCGTTCATCGCGTTCGCGTTGCTGGGTTCGTTCCTCGTGCTGTGGAAGCGCTGGGTGATGTGGCTGCACTTGCCCGCGCTCGCCTGGGGCGTGTGGATAGAGGTGGGCGGCGGATACTGCCCACTCACCCCGCTCGAGAACCACTTCCGCGCGCTCGCGGGTCATTCCACTTACGGCGAAGGATTCATCACGCACTACCTGGGACCGATCATCTATCCCGAAGGACTCACGCGCACGACCCAATTCGTACTCGCCGGCATCCTCATCGGCGTGAACGTCCTCGGCTACGCGCTCGCCTGGCGACGACGCCGATCGGTGCCTGGCACGGAAAACCCGGGATAACAAACCAGAATGGGGACATTCCTCATTTCGCTGTAACAATTGATTTTCGCGGCCGACCGCGCGGCGCTAACGTCTGCTCGAGCCCAAGCTCACCGGCCTTCTGCTTGCACCATGCATCGTCACCATAGGGCGCCTGGCGATCGATCGCATTACGGATCTTTGCAAGTTCGTCGGGCGTTTGGGGCTCGTTGACGAATTCGGTCCATTCGCGCGGCAAGGGCGTGGGCGACGGCGAAAGCCGCACCGGGCTGCTACCACGCTCACGCCAGCGAAGGCTGCCCCACTCCCAGTCCTGGGCGCGCGAGACCAGATTCGATCGGAGGGCGTTGCGTTCCACATAGCGCAGCAGGATCAGAAGATGCCTATCCTCTTGCGCGACGGACACCTTGAATCGACCCTGCCAGACCCTGCCGCTTGTCTGGTATTTCTTGTGATAGCGGCGCGCGTGCGTGGTGAACAGCCAATGCGACCATTTTGCCAGATCGTCCGCACGATGTGGCTGCATGACCAGATGCAGGTGATTGGGCATCACACAGGCCGCGAGCAATGGGACGTCGAATTCGTCGAGTGCCTCTGCCAGAAGCCAAAGAAACGCCACATAGTCCGTACGATCGTGGAACAACCTCATGCGATTGTTGCCGCGATTGAAAACGTGATAACAGTAACCGGGAACGATGGCTCGCGAGGTCCGAGGCATACGCGCAGACTACGACTCGCGAGAAGGCTGCCAAGCCGAGTATCACACGCGAAAGACTCGATTAAGGAGTTCGGCGAATTGTTACAGCGAAATGAGGAATGTCCCCATTTCACTTCGCGAGCTGGACTTCGATCTCGACGAGCATTCCGGGGGCGACCAGGCCGGCGACTTGTACCGTCGAGCGGGCCGGCAGGTTCGGTTGCTCCTTCGTGCCGAAATACTGCGAGTACACGGCCATCATGCCCTCGAAATCCATGCGCCCGCCCTTGGCGGGATCGCCGCATAGATAGACGGTCATCGCGACCACGTCCTTGAATCCCAACCCGAGCTGATCCAGCGACTCCTCGATGCGCGCGAACACGCTCAGCGTTTGCGTCTTCGTGTCGCCCCAGTACTCCGGCGTCCCGGGCGTCGCCTTGGGATCGAGCGGCGCCGGCGTCGTTCCGCTGTGAAAGATGATCGTCTTTCCCGCGGGCACCTCCACCGCGCGCGCGATCGGAAATGTGCTCCCACCGGGCAAGGCATGGCGCACCACATCCGCCGCCTGCGCGGCGCCGGTCAACCCCAGTGCCAGCACACCGCCAACGGCGACTCGACACAACGCAGCAGCACGACTCTTCTTCATGACGACTCCCGGTTCCACTATTTGAAAGTATTGATGTACGCGACCACGTCGGTAATGGACTTCTCGTCCGGCAGCATCGACGACACCGCGCGCATCTGCGCCCCGTACGTGTCGCGCTCGTCCATGCCTCGCAATCCGTCGCGGTAGCTTGCGAGCTGCGCCGCGAGATACCAGTCCGATCGCGCCGCCAGCGCGGGAGCCTGCAAGGTCGCGTTGCCCTCGCCCTTTGCGCCATGGCAGGCCGCGCACGGCACGTACAACGACTTGCCGCGGGCGACGTCTCCGCGCACCGTCACCGGTGGCCGTTTCGACGGCAGCGATTCGATGAAGCGCACGGCCGCATCGAGCGCGCCTTCATTCTTCAGACGCAACGCCACCGGGCCCATTTCATGCCCTGCCGCATCGGTGGACACCTTGCCGCGAGCACCGCTCGCGAAATTCTCGAGCTGCCGCGCGAGATACCACGGCTCCATTCCCGAAAGCTTCGGCGCGCGAATGCCGTAATTCCCGTTCGCCTCGCTGCCATGACACAGCAGGCAATAGTCGAATTCGTTCCCCGCGTGCGCGGCCCCGACCGACAACAGCGCCGTCAGCAACACGGCGGCTCTCATGCGACCACCGTTCCCGCCGCGCGCTCGCGCGCGTCGATTTCGGCGATGGCGAAGTGTGCGGACGCCATCGCGCCTTCCTGCCAGCCCGGGTGATAACTCACCTGGTCACCCATCAGGTAGTGAGCCCCCACCGGCGCCTGCAGGCGCGCGAAGCAGCTCTTGTACAGTTCCGGATCCCACTGCGCCGCGCAGCCCAGCATGTGATTCATCTGGTGCCACGCGATCGTCACGCCGCTCTCGACGTAGTCACCGTACTTCGGATGGATCTTCGTGCCCTGCTCGACCGCGAGCTTGATCCGCTCGTCCGGCGCGAGGCGCGCGAATTTCTCGCCGGCGCGCGGATCGAACGTATACGCCGCGAGCACCACGCCCTTCTTGCGATGGATGCCGTGCGCCGGATACCAGATCTGCTGGATGTCCTGCATCGTCCAGGAGATGCCACCGTAGATTCCTTCGCGCTCCCAGAATCGTTCCTTCATCTGCAGACCGATCTTGAATAGTTTGCCGCGCGGCACCTTCGTGAAGTTCTCCGCGTATTCGGCCGGAAAGTTGTGCTCGATGCCCGCGAGCAGGTGCATCGGAATGCAATTGAGGCAGTAATCCGCGCGCGTCGTGATGTATTCGCCATTGCGCCGGTACGTGACCTCGACACCCTTGCTCAAGACGCGGATCTTCTGCACCTGCGATTCGAGCTGCACGAGATGCCCCACCTTGCGCAGGAACCCAGCGACGATGCGATCCATGCCGCCGACCGGCTCCATCATCATCGCCGCCTGGTCGTCGGTCTCACCGAAACTCATGATGTACATGAAGCGCGACTTCATGAGCTCGCTCGGGCTCAGCGGCTTCTTCAAAAGGTCCGGCGCCGTGTAGTCGTGACTCGCAAGGCCCGAGCGCGCCGTGCCCATGTACCTGAACTGCGGATCGAGTTCGCCGAACTGGCGCAGGTACTCTCGCAGCTGCTCCCAGTCGTCGGCGCTCATGGGCGCAGACAGGTCCTCCTTGCGCACCGATTTCGCCATGAGCTCGGCGATGAATCCGCGCGTGTCGTTGAAATACTCGCGCGCCCGCACCGGCTTGCCGCCGAACATCGCGTCGTCCTGCACCCACGCGTTGCGGTTGTCGTTGATGAACGGCGCGAGCTCGACGTCGAGTTCGGCGCAGTAGTCGAGCAGCGCGCGATGATGTCCCGGAATGCGCGCCGGACCCGCGTTGAAGTAGAGATCCGGGTCCTGGTCGAATCCGCACACCTGCGGATACCCAGTCTCGTCGATGCGATCGCCCGCGCGCAGCGTGAGGTTGCGTCCGCCGGCGCGAAACGAGGCTTCCAGCACCTGCACCTCGTAGCCCTTGCGACTGAGTTCGTACGCGGCGGTCAGCCCGGAGATTCCCGCACCGAGGATCAGCACCTTCCTGCGCTTCGCGAGCGATGCGAGTTCCGGCCGCGCGGCGCGTGCCGCGGGAGCCATGAGTCCGAGCGCCACCGCCGCGCGATAGACCGCCGTCGAACCACCGATTGCGCCTGCCGCGTGCAGGAAGCCGCGACGTGAAATTTTCTCACTCATTGTTAGCGATCAGTGCATACAAGTTGTATGCCATCGCGTCAGTCGGCATTCAGCCGTGCGCAGCGGACATCCCTGCGCGGAATCGCGCGACGATTGCACCGTCGCGCCGCTTCATGCCTGCAAATGCGTCAGTCGAGTGCGATGACGACCGCGCTCGTAAATCGTCACCGCACACATTTCGAACAAATGTGCAACGCCGCCTTCCACGCGGATTTCCGCAAGCGATGCTCGAGCGCATCCTGCGCGGCATCCATCGCGCGCGGCGGGCGCTGGTCTGGTCAGCCGCGCGGCGCGAGCATGATGATCGTCATGCCTGCCACCGCCACGCCTGCGCCGACGAGGTCCCAAGACGTGGGCCGGTTTCCGTCCACCCACCACAGCCAGGCGATCGCGACCGCGACATAGACGCCGCCATAGGCCGCATATACGCGGCCCGCGGCGGTCGGATGCAGCGACAGCAACCAGACGAACGCGGCGAGACTCGCGGCCGCGGGCAAGAGCAGCCACGCCGAACCGTTCTTCTTGAGCCACAGATACGGTAGATAGCAGCCGACGATCTCCGCGACCGCGGTGACGACGAACAGCCCGAACGTTTTCGCGAATTCGCTCAGCGACAGCATGACCCGGACGCGGGCTTCGCGCTTGCGAGATGCTCCGGCGACAGCGTGCAATCTTCCACCTTCGCGCACCCGCACTCGAGCGCGATCGACAAGGCGCGTTTCATTTCGCCGATCTTCGCGGCGAGTCGATCGAGCTCGGTGAGCTTCGACTTCGCGAGCGCCTGCCAGCGCGCGCTCAGCGGCGATGCGCCGCCCAGCAAGGTCTTGATCTCCTCGAGCGAGAATCCGGCCTGCTGGGCGAAGCGCAGCATCCGCACACGTTGCAGCGCATCCGCGGCGTACGCCCGCCGGCCGCTCACCCGCAGGGGTGCGGGCAACACGCCCGCCTTCTCGTAGTAACGCAAGGCCGTCGCCGGCACTCCCGTGCGGCGGGCCATTTCTCCGATCGACATCGTTCGCATCGATCGAATATGGCCGGATCATCGGGCAGCCGCAACTAACTCTTGCGCAGCTTCGACAACTTCCAGCCGAGCCCGATGGCGACGACGCCAACGGCGGCAGCGATGCCCAGCCACAGCTCGTGACCTTGCATCCACGCGATCACGCCGGCCGCCGCGCCGGTGAAGCCGAGCGCTGCCAGGAAGGGCAAGGCGCAGCAGGCCGCGCATCCCAGCAGGATCGCGGCCGCCGCGAACAAGGATCGGGATTTCTTCGAACTCGACTCTTTCATCGGTGCTCCTTTGAACGTGGAGCACATGGTCCGACTTCGAGTCGGCTCCAGGTCAATACTGCTCGAAACGAGGGGCGACGCCGCGGTCGTCGCCCGTCCTTCCTTACTGCTTCTGGCGCTGCTCGACCGTCGCGCGCAGTTCCTTTTCCTTGGCGATGAGCTCGGGCGTCGCCGCCGCCCCGAAATCCTCGATTTCATAGAACGGACGGATCTCGATTTCCGACGGCTCACCCGGCATCGGGTCCGGGCACTTCTTCAGCCACTCGATCGCTTCGTCGATCGATTTGACGTTCCAGATCCAGTAGCCCGCGACCAGCTCCTTCGTTTCCGCGAACGGCCCGTCGATGACCGACTGCTTGCCGCCATTGCCCGTGAAACGCACGCGCTTGCCCTGCGAGCTCGGCTTCAGTCCATCGCCCGCCACCATGACGCCGGCCTTCACGAGCTCCTCGTTGAACTTCATCATGTCGCCGAGGAGATTCTCGGGCGGCATGATCCCCGCTTCGCTGTTCTTCGTTGCCTTGACCATCACCATGACTCGCATCGTTTTGCTCCTTCGATAAGTGTTCGGTTCGTACCTTTGCCGAACGGGCCCGGGCCGGATCGACATTTCGCCGGTCCTGTCGCGGGGATGCCACCAGAACAGGACCGGCAGGCGGCAAATCACCGCCATTCCCTAGGATCGAAGTCAAGTATTTCAGGCGTAAGTGGCTGATTCGGAGAGGATTGCTTGACGCCGCCCGACGCCGTCGCCAGAATGCGCGCCCTTCACCGGTTCTCGGTTCCCTGGTAGCTCAGTCGGTAGAGCGTCGGACTGTTAATCCGTTGGTCGTTGGTTCGAGTCCAACCCAGGGAGCCAACTTCTCAAGGTCCGTTCTGGACGCATCGGTAACGGTTTATACCGATGACATGGGTAACACCTTAGCAGCGAACGGACTCTCGGCGCACTCGAAGCGATTGCTCTCGTGGTCGAAGAACCCCAAGTCGTAGTGCATGAAGCTGATCAGCCAGACTTTTTCATCGACCTCTTTGACGCCGACGTTCTGACCGGCGAAGACGGTCGAGAGGTTGATCTTGCGCGTGCCGAAGCACACACGACCGCACATGGTGACGGCGATGGTGCGATCGTGGAACGGGTACTCCAGGGGATCGAGACCGTGATACGGCCGCGGTGAAGGCTGGTAGAGCTCGCCGGGGTAGTGCATCCCGATGGCCTGATGCGGGCGCTGCTGGTTGTAGCACTCGATGAACCGATCGAACTTCTCCTGCTGCTGCAGGAAGTTGTTAGCCGCGGGCTTGGTCGTCTCCTTCTTGAGCGTCAGGTGCATGCGCTCGTGACGGCCGTTCTGCTGCGGCTGGCCAGGCTGGATGCGTTCGAGGCCGATGCCGAGTCGCAGCCACCACACCGAGAGCTTCGAGAGCCCGAAGATCGCGCTACCACTGGCGAACGGTGTGCCATTGTCGGTGCGGATCGAGCGAGGGAGCCCAAAGTCCTTGAACGCACGCTCGAACACGGTAAATGCAGGCTCCGCACGTGTGCTGGCCAGGGCGTCGCAGCAGATGAGGTAACGCGATGCGAAGTCCGTGATGGTCAGCGGATAGCAGTAGCGCTTGTCCGACAGCATGAACTCGCCCTTGAAGTCCGCGCACCACAGATCGTTCGGCGAGGTGGGGGCCGAGAGCGTCGTGCCCTGCGCCTGGTAGCGACGTTCGCGGCCGTGTGTCACGAGGCCATTACGATCGAGCACGGCGTGCACGGTGCTGATGGCTGGAGGCTTGATGTCCGGGAAGCGCCTGCGCAACTTCGCCCGGATCTTCGGCGCGCCCCAGCTGGGATGCTCGCGCTTCAGGGCCAGAATCAGCGTCTCGACCTGGAACGGCAGACGGTTCGCCTGTCGATACGGTCGGCGGCTGCGATCGGTCAGGCCTTCCAGGCCGCAGTCCTTGTATCGAGTGAAGATCTTGTAGCCGGTCTTGCGCGAGATATCGAACTCCCGGCACAGCTCAGCCATCTTCTCGCCCTCGAGCAGGCGAGCCACAAACCGCAGGCGCTCATCCATCTTGGAACACTCCCGCCACGGCATATGGGGCCCTCCCAAATGCCGGAAAGTGTTACCTATGTGTCCGGAATACCGTGTTACCCATCAGTCCGAATGGGCACAATCACTTGCGCGACATTCGTCGATTCTCCGTCGTCGCATGTCTCCCCTTTGTCTCCCAAGTCGCTCGGCGCTAAGCCGGAGATCATCGCGATGCGGTCCGCAGAGTCGTCATGCTGTCTGCGCATCGAGTGCGTGTAGATAGCCAGCGTCGTGCGCTCGGACGCATGCCCCAAGATTTCCTGAGCACGCTTGAGCGGAACACCGGCTTCGTGCATGAACGACCCGGCCAAGTGGCGCAGATCGTGGAAGCGCAGCGGCGGTAAGGCAGCTTTTCGTAACGCCCGGCGCAGGACGTGACGAAGCAACACGTCGGCATCGATAGCGCCGCGCTCGCCCTTCACATCGGGCTCGCCTGGAAATACGTACCCCAGACTCGTCAGCGGACACGCAAGCTTCCACCGCGCGGCGACAACGGCCTCGACTGCCTACTGCACCCGATGACTTGGCACCGGGCTTGAAGCGCACCTTCATCGAGAACGGCGCGGGGAATGATCCGGCCGTGATCGAACACCTTGCGAACCTCGCGCGCAGAAAGTGATGGAAGTGATCGCGGCGGGCAAGGTGGCCAGCAATTGGATCTTGGAATGATGGGCGGCGGCGGATTGGGCGGAACACGCGGCGCGTATTTCATTCGACTCGCAGCAGTATGCGATCGGCATCTGCATATGGGTGAACCAATCTGTGATAACGAACGGTTTCACGCAATAGCCAGCCGAGAACGTCGTCAGCTTCCTCCATCCAACAGCCGTCATGCCAGATCAGCTCATCCACTAAGATGCGCGAGACCTTCGCGATATAAACGACGAACGCATCGCCGCGCTTCATGCCCGGCAAGGGGACGACTGATTCACGGAGACATACGCCGTCTAAGATAACTTGCGCGCAGCCGTGCTCGATGAAGGCTCTCGAAAGTGATTCTTTGTCAATACGCTCCGCGTAACTCATATCATCGGTTTGTTCGTCTCGAAGCATCTTGTCGAGCTCGATGACTGGCCAGTTCATGGAGAGCGCAAGGTGTGCGCCGAAAGAACTTTTGCCGGCACCGGAGAATCCTTCGATCCAAACGAATGGACGACCGGAGGCGATTGCAAGCGACGACACCGTCTGCACTGAGTCACTTTTGAGAATGCTTACTCTTGTGTTCAGTGATGCGATCGGGATGCGGCATGCGAGTGGTGGCCTAACAGAATTTGAGTTTTCCATCGAGAGCGTCTTCGCTGTAGAGGCTAAACGGTGCCTAGAGGATCGGTCTCATTCGCGCAATGGTTGCCGGCAATTGCCGGCAAGACTTGATTTCCGCGATTGAACCCATGGACGATGTTCGTGCGCCGTAGCTCAGTTGGATAGAGCACCCCGGTGACCAGGTAAGTGCCCTTCGCAGTCTTCTCAGGACCGTGGAGACAAGCATAACCGCTGGGGAGGTCGCGGGTTCAATTCCTGTCGGCGCGCAATCTCAACATGCAAACGGGTGAATGTATGGCAGATTTCGATCCTTCGGCGATCACTGCGGCGCTGGCCCTACTGTCAAAAGGGCGCAGCATCTCTCGTGCGCTGCGACAAAGCGATCTGTCCGACAAGCACAAAGAGCAGATTAGAGATCTCGAAGACGATTCGGCAGATCTCAACGATCGAATATTCGGAACGCAGGGCGACGTTCTTCGTGTTCAAGATGAGAATGAACAACTGCGAAAGCAAGTTTCTGCACTCGAGGACTGGAACTCATAGGGAATGATGGCTCCGGCGAACCGGTGCACTACATCTGCACCTTGCTACAACCGGGCGAAAAATCAGTCCTCTTTCGAGAGCATCGAACCGGGCGAACGGAATATTTGGTCTGTCCGCATCCAAATTGTCGCGCAGATATCTGCGTGAAAGGCGTCGACATGAGCGGACGGCGTCGGTTCGCGGAAACTTGATTTCCCGAACCCGGAGTCTCGAATGAAACCAGTGATAGGCATCGTCGCGGCGCTATTGGATGGCGTCCACATTGAACCCGCGGGCCCGCCGATGACCTACCTCGGCGTCGCAGAAGCCATGCTACCCGGTCTTCGCGTCCTCGCATCGCCGCCGACGGCATCGCCAATGGCGCTCTGCCTTGTCGCCGCGCACATCCTCGAATGCCTGCTCAAGGCGTCTCTTACGCGTCGACAGAGCAACGAGCAGGCCAAGGCGGCAGCCGAGAAAGAAGTTATGGAGGCGGGGAATCGCCACAATCTCGACTGGCTGTGGCGAGAAGCCGTACAGCGAGGTCTCGCGATATCCCTTGCCCCGCCCGCTTGGGTTCAGCGGCTCGCCGAGGTGCATGGCAAGCCCTTCTATCTGCGCTATTCGACGGACATTCACGCAGTCGTTTTGCCCGCTGCTGAGCCTATGGCAACCGAACTCGCGACGCTCGCCAGCCTGGTGCGCGATCAAGTCACGCAGTAGAGCTGCCTCTCCGCCCCACAGAATCAGGTCATTTCTCAATTGCGAGTGAAGCGCTGCTATCAAAACCCCTCGGGTTTTCCATAAAACAGACTGCGATGCCCCAAACAACTTGCACCGTGTCCTCACGCGTAATGGCGTAAAGCTCTAGCTACGCTTGTGCGAGCAGCCCCAGCCTTCGCGGAAGGCCCTTCGATTTCCGCCGCCTAACTCTTTGGACTAGAATGTGGCGATGGAGCGGACACTAGAAGAAGCCGTCGAAGGCGAGATTGGGCTTGTGATTGAATACAAGCCGGGCGAGTCAAAGGCGCTGGATGTGCTCAGCGGCGCAATGGCTCTTATTGCTTCACTCGACTCTCTCGACGCTGCGCTATTGTCATCTATTAGCACTGAGCTTGAGCCTATTTCCGTTCTCAACGACGTTCAGCATTCGTCACTAAAGATCCTGCTCAAGCGGGTGCTGAGATCGGTGCCCGACGATCATTTGCATGAGATGGAGTGGAAAAAATGGCTGGGCGGCCTGCTGGTAAAAGCAAAGCACGCGCTGCTGCAAAAGCTGGACGCAGACTCTCCAGAGATCGAAGCGGAGCTTCGATCGCTCGAACCGGATTACAAAGCGGCACCGCGGCTGGTCGGATACCACCCTCCAACAGTTCGAGAAGTCCAAGGGGCCCTGCGTGAAGTATCACGGGCACGAACGACACTTGGCACACAAAAAGTCTTCGTCCAAACGGAGTTGGGTGACATATCTTTGCAGCTGCCACCGCAGGACTCAAATCCTCCGATAGAGGGGGACGTCCATCGAACAGTTACAAATCGACTGCGAGAGTTCCTGAAGGTGCGCTATCCCGACATGCTTGGGCAGGCTCAGTGGACCGTTATTCGCAACGGGAGATCCACGCGTGTAGAGATTCTTCATGTTGGCTGGCTGGAGGCCTACCACGCGCGAAAAAGCGCCATTCTTCCGGGCGACAGTTTGGACTGTACATTCGAAGAGTCAGTCAACTATGACGTTCAAGGAAATGAGTTGGAGCGAAAAATCTCTGTTATCGAGGTCCACGCCGTCATCTCTCCGCCAACGCAATTGGGAATCCTGCCGACTGAATGAGCGTCGGATCAAAGCCACACAGCTTGATCGGAACATCCAAGAAAGGGCGACCCCTCAGCGCCGACGCGGGTTTGATTTCGAGCGCGAACCACCAGACTTACAGGCTCTTTCCAACTTCCGAGCCATGACCTCGTAAAACTCCGCGCTTCGTTCAAACTGCTCTCTCGTTCCTGGGTTCGTCTGTTTGCGGCCATCTGCGAGCGCAGTTTCCTTCAAACACCGGGCGCCTCGTGCGGCTTCGATGAGTTCCTTGTCGGTGAGATCGATTGTTGGCACGGCCAAAGTCTGCCGAGGCGCGCCGGCGGTCGTCCATCCAGTGCCGAGAGCGACCAGTCACTGGATGCGGTCCGCGCCGTCTGAGGGCTAGAATTGCGGCCATGTGCCACTGCAGTCAGCTTCAAGCGCCTTACAACCAGCACGAGGTGATGGCGGCGTGACTGCCGCTCAGATCTGAATGGTGGACGGCGCGGGCAAATCGTTAGTGTTGGTCTTGGGAGCGGGGGCAAGCAAAGAAGTTGGTCTGCCACTTGGCGGAGAACTTACGAAACAGATTGCCAGCGTGCTCTCTTTCCGAGAGCGCGAGAATGGCGATAGCGACTTGGCCAACTTAAGGATACGTCAAGCGCTTTCTCAGCTAGTTCAGGTGCCGCAAGGGCAGCCACAGGATATGAATCTGCTCATGCGAGCCTGCGGTGTCATCAAGGACGCTATGCCACTTGCACGATCAATTGACAATTTTATCGATTGCCATCGAAGCGACAAGCAGATTGCAATCTGCGGAAAGCTTGCCATTGCAAGTTGCATTCTTGAGGCCGAGAGGATGAGCGGCTTGATGGTTGATCGAAGCAACATCTACAACACGATTCTATTCGAGAGTCTTGAGTCCTCTTGGTTTACTGCATTCTTCAATCTGTTGACGGACCGGTGCGACAAGAACGAAGTAGCAGACAACTTCCGAAGGGTCGCGATAATTTCGTTCAACTACGATCGTTGTATTGAGCATTTTCTCCACGCAGCGCTTCAGCGCCTTTATCGTGAATCGCCCGAATGGGCAACTGAAGTTATGAAGGCGCTCGACATCTACCATCCTTACGGAAGGGTTGGGGCACTCCCATGGATGGCGCAATCAGGCGAAATTGAATACGGTGCAGTTCCGAACGGGCCGCAACTCTTGGGAATTTCGCGGCAGCTTCTAACTTTCACCGAGGGAACAGATGCTCGTAAGAGCGATATCGAATGCATTCGTCGAGATATCGCTGGAGCCGAGCGATTAGCCTTTCTAGGCTTCGCATTCCATGAGTTGAACCTTGAATTGCTGTTCGATGGGCGTTTCGGCATCAACGAGCACTGCCATCGGCCCATCTTCGCTACCGCTTTCGGAATTTCTGAGGCGAATGTCGAGGCGATCAAGCGGGAGCTGGCGAAGCGCTCGAAGCGCCGTCGCGATCAATACTTCATTCGCACGGATATTAAGTGCGCCGGGCTTTTCCATGAGTTCGGCCGCTCTCTTTCCCTCTGAGCGGACAGTCTAGGAGACGTCGACCCTAGTGTCCGTGGTCTTACCGGGTTACGGTGCATCGATCTTTTCGACGACTCCAGAGCACCTATTGAATCGGACGAGCCCCGAGTTCGCATGCTCCAATTCCCAGCAAGCCGAATCTGACTGCGCCGGCATTGGCTCGAAAACTAAGAAACCTGCGCACACCACAGCTGCGCCCAGGAGAAACATTGTCAGGGAACTCCACATCGCGATGATGCTCTTCGTGCAGATCCGCGGTTCGCGGGGAACCGTCTGACACTTCACGAGCCAGCGATTCGTGAACGGTGGATCACGGTTAGCGACTGGCTTCGAGTACTCAAGCGAGCACTTTCGCCGAAGCCTGCTATGAACCACTGCGCAGACAAGCCCTACTGCCCCGAAGACGACGCCGGCAACCATCCACCTAGACAGTCCTGAATAGCTGGAATTACCCAATATATTTGGCAGCATGGCGACCAGTCCTGCGGCCATCCCGCCATTTATCAGTTGCAGGCCTTGTACTGTCTCCGAGTCAATTCGAGAGCGGCGTTCTACGCCGCCGCTGTCACCATCTTTGGGCATTGGCACCCTCCCTTCGCGAATATTAGGCCTATCCAGTTGCTGAAGACGAGCCTATGGACCTTGTGGGAGGTTGTCGCCGCAGATGATCCTTGCGTGGTGACGGAATGGCGACCATGAAAAAGGCCGCCCATCAGCGGCGGCCTCGTCGTCGAGATTGGGCGAAGTTCTCGCTCCTACCTTCTTTCGGCTACTGCTGCCAATCCTTTCGATATTCCATTCAGGATTAGGAAGAAGATTGGAAAACCCGCAAACAGGACAATTGCCCAAACCACGGGCCAGTCCCAACCAGCAACCGCTCCGTAAATCCCAAGAGCTGTGCCAATCACCGGCGTCCAACCGATGAAGAGCCCGAGAACGGAGCAGATCCATCCGGGCCAGCCGAGCCATTCTTCGAGCCCTTGCATCGTCGCAGCAATCTGAACGACTCCGATTGCAAAATAACCAACGGCAAATATGGTGCCCAGGAATTTCATTGTTCTTTTCCTCCTATGGCTCGCGGCCAGAAAGTGGCAGCGAAGGGAATAGACTACGGCTAGTTAGGTATATCCGCAATTGCTGATTTGTGCAGTGCTCGAGCAGCTAACGGCCCTCGGGCCACGATCAGTGCGCCGCGCAGGTCACTGCCCCGCCGCGCGCGGAGTCGGTGAAGAAGAAGTGACAACGCCCTTCCCATCCTTCTGCGTAAACGTGATGTCGTAGTCCTGGTGGAACGGCAACGCGGTCGCGGTGCCTTCATACGTGCGCACCCATCCGTTGAACTCGATGTCTGTTCGAGTGCCTGCGACGGCCTGCCACTTCACGAGCGGCCAGAACTTCCAGTCATGCACGGCAGCCTGCGTGGTGGCAAAGAACTGCGGGTAGTCAGGTGGCACCGCCAGCGCCATGGAATCGACGACTGACCCTTGCTCGTCGACGATGATTCGAACGCGCACCGTCATGGGCGGCAGATTCGCGGACAGCAACTCCGGTGGATAGATGGGTGTTTGGTTCTCCTCGAATGGCAGCGGAAGTTCCCACTGCGCATCGAGCGTATTCGCATAGCTTTGCTCGGCGAGTGGTTCGACGACACTCATCGCGACGTCGCCGGCGCGCGGCACTACGACCTTCAACGCCTGCTGCGTGGCGCAGGCAACCAGCACCAACGCCAGCGCCAACATCATCGGCAGGGATTGATCGAACGTGATGGAGATGGCTCTGGCGCGCATGTCGATCCCCGTTTGTCGGATCAGGCGATGTCAGCATGAGGCCTATCCACCACGGCCCGCAACCCACTTGAGAGCCGGCGAGTCAGTTTGCCGCGCGGTGCCGCTAGTCACTGCCACGACCTGGCTGAGCCACCGCCCTTTCACGGTGGTAACCAGGATCCGTATCCCCCTGGGGACGCTACATCCACCAGGAAATTCTTGCGGACCGGCCCTCGAATCGGCGAAATGACCCCGCACGCTTGGGTCGCGAGGGTACGGCTGGTGGGTACAAGAAGGTAATGGCCCACCCTTACCCTTGCCCATCAATGCGTTACTCGCGCTGTGAGGCTCCAACCCAGCGAGCCATCGATCAGTCCCGCAGTTTCACGTCGTTCCAGGGCGTTTCCATCCCACCTAATTCACACAGCCTAATCCTGCGGTAGGACCACAGCCGCTCGCGTTTAGCAACTTTCCGATCCGCGCGGCAAGGCTGAAAAGTTATACGGAGGTTCACGGAGGAACCTCGCATGACTCGCATACCCACCCTGTTGATGGTCTCGCTCCTGACCGCAAGCGCGACCTTCGCACAAACCACGCCCACCACCCAATCATCCATCCGCGAGGTCATGACCCGCGTGCATGGCTATCTACTCACGGCGGCCCCGTTTCGCCCCATCAACGGCGCCACGGGCGCCGCGATCTCGCTCAACAGCATGCCGAGGAATGTCGCGCTCGCGCGTACCACATTGCGCATCGACAGCTACGAATGGGGTGTCACGTATGCAGGCATGCTGCAGGCCACCTCGGTCACGGGCGACCAGCGCTACCGCTCCTATGTGAACACCCGGCTCAACGGGCTTGCGCGCATGGCGTCGCACATGCGGGCCAACTATCCGACCATGACCTACGACACCTATCCGATGCCCGTGTCGTCCGGTCTCTCGCTGCGCAGGATGATCTTCCCGCAGAACCTGGACGACTCGGGCGCGATGTGCGCGGCGATGGTCAAGGCGCATCGCGCGGGAATCACCAACCTGCGCCCGTGGATCGACAACTACGCGAACTGGGTGTCGACGCGGCAATTCCGCCTGTCTGACCGCACCTTCGCGCGCAACCAGCCGATGCCGAACTCGGTGTGGCTCGACGACCTGTACATGAGCGTGCCTTGCCTCGCGCAGATGGGCGTGCTCACGGGCGACAGCCGCTATTACGACGACGCCGCAAGGCAGATCCTGCAGTTCTATTCCAGGATGTTCGTGACACAAAAAGGCCTGTTCATGCATGGTTGGGTCCAGGAGATGAGTCCGCACCCCGCGTTCCACTGGGCGCGCGCCAATGGATGGGCGTTCATGGCGACCGCCGAGCTGCTGACGGTGCTGCCGACGGATCATCCGCAGAGGTCGCAATTGCTCAGCATCTTCAGGGCGCACGCCGCCGGACTGCGGCGGACGCAGGCGCCTTCAGGACTCTGGCACCAGTTGCTCGACCGTCCGGATTCGTACGAGGAGACGTCGTCGAGCGCGATGTTCGTATTCGCGATCACGCGCGCCATCAACAAGGGCTGGCTGAGCCGCCCGACGTGGGCTCCCATCGCGATTCGCGGTTGGAGAGGCCTGACGACGAAAGTGAACTCGATCGGCCAGGTCGAGGGCACCTGCATCGGCACGGGTCTCGGCTGGGACGATACGTTCTATCTCTATCGCCCGACGGACGTGAACGCGGCGCACGGCTACGGGCCCCTCTTCCTGGCGGGCTCCGAGATCATTTACCTGCTGCAGAGGCACCCGGAAGTCGGAGGCTAGAGCACGCCGCGCAAAAACCGCGTACCTTCCCCGTCCATGTACACCGAAACCTTCTCCCAGTTCAAAAAGCAGCTCGGCCAACTCGACAAGTGGCTCGGCATGGCCACCGATTACGCCAAGTCGAAAAACTTCGACCCGGACGTCTTCGCCACCCTGCGGCTCGCGCCGGACCAGTTTCCGCTCGCGCGGCAGGTGCAGATCGCCTGCGACACGGCGAAGCTTTCCGTGGGCTATCTCACCGGCAAGCCGGTCCCGTCCCAGGAAGACAACGAAAGGACCCTCGCGGAGCTGCAGGCGCGGGTGCGGTCGACCATCACGCTGCTCGACGGAATTTCGCCGAACGATTTCGACGGCGCCGCCGCGCGCGTCGTGAGCCAGCCGCGCTGGAAAGGCGAATGGATGACGGGCGCCGACTACTTCATCGAGCACACGATCCCTAACTTCTTCTTCCACCTCACGACCGCGTACGCGATCCTGCGTCACAACGGTGTGGCCGTCGGCAAGCGTGACTATCTGGGTGCGCAGTCGAAGCGGCCCGCCGCCACCTGATTCACCGCGGGCCCTTGCAGCATGCGCAACACGAGACTGATCGTCATCCTCGGCGCCGTCGCGGCCCTGCTGCTGCTGCCGCTCATCGCGATGCAGTTCACCGATGAGGTCGACTGGTCCGTCTTCGACTTCCTGATCGCGGGCGCCCTGCTGCTGGCCGCCGGTGTCACGTTCGAACTCCTCGCGAGGCGACGCCATTCCGGCGCGTACCGATGGACAGTCGGCGTCATCGTTGGCGCAGCGCTCGTCGTCGTGTGGCTGGAGCTGGCCGTGGGTGTCTTCGGCACGCCGTGGGCCGGCTCCTGATTCAACGATGCGTCAGACCTGCCCCAGTTCCCGCCGCACTTCGATGAGCGCCACCGTCGTCCGATTGAACGGATCTCGAATCGCGGGATTCTGCGACCGATAGTTCGCGCTCAAAGTCTTCGTGAGTTCGAGCGCCCTGGACACCGACCTCGCCGCCGCCGGAAACTGATTCTTGTCCGACTGGCCCAGGGCGGCCTCTATCAAATCGATGGCCTCCTGGAACTGCGCCCACTCCGGCTCACCCTCCGCAAGCGGTCCCTTCACGAGCGTGCGCCGCAGATTCCCCAGATCTTCCTTCGCGATCTTCAGAAAGCGAATCAACTGAACCTTCGGCATGTCCCCTCCGACATATGGGGAGGGCGCGGCTGCCTTCGGCATGTACCGCGCCCTTTCCGCGTGCATGTCCCGGGACGACGAACGTCAGGCCTTCGCTTCGACCGTCCGGTGCATCTCTTCTACTCTATCCTGCAGCTCCGGCGTGAACTCCTCGCCGAAATCCTCGGGCCCGAAGAACGGACGGATCTCGACGTCGGACTCCTGCCCCGGCGCCGGATCGGGGATGCGCATCGCCCACTCCATCGCCTCTTCCATCGACTTCACTTCCCAGATCCAGTAACCGGCGACCAACTCCTTCGTCTCCGCGAACGGACCGTCCGTGACCGACGGCTTGCGGTGCGGCCGGAACCTGAGGCGCTTGCCGAACTTGCTGGGCTTGAGCCCGTCGGCGCCTTTCAGTATTCCCGCCTTCACCATCTCCTCGTTGAAGCGGATGGTCTTCTCGATGTCCTCCATCCTCGGCATCACGCCCGCTTCGCTGTTCGGGGTGGCTTTCAGGATCACCATGACTCGCATCGTCGTTCTCCCACATCAATGTGCCAACGGGTGTTGGGTTCGAGGGTTGGCCGATTGGCCGGACCCGGGATCGACATTTCGTCGCGATTCTGTGCGCCCATGGGATACGGCGACAATCCGCGGACGTTCACCGCCTCCAAGTGGCTGAAAAATCGAGATTTGTACGATGACTCGCACGCCGTCCGACAACTTGACCTCACTGCTGCAACCCGCTTCGCCGGCGGACCGTCCAAACGGCACCTGATTCACCGCCGTCCAGAGGGAGCTCCCATGACTCGCTATCTCGCCATTGCCTTCACCTTGTTGTTGGCCTGCTCCGCTCACGCCGCGGAAAGAAAGTTCGAGCGAACTTTCGCAGTCTCGCCCGGTGGAGTGCTGACCGTGGACTCCGACTCCGCTTCGGTGCGTGTGTCAGGCGGCGACACGAACCAGGTGACCGTCCGCATGAGCGCCCACGGCTCAGATGAGGATCTCGACGACGCAATGCTCGAGGCGGTGCAGACCGACGGCGGCGTGACCGTCACGCTGCGACTGCGAAAGAACAACTGGTTCGACTGGCGATCCTGGAACCGCGATGCGTCCATCGAAGTGACGGTGCCGCGACGTTACGGCATCGACGTTCACACGAGCGGCGGAAGCGTTGAGCTGGCGGACACGACCGGTACGGCAACCTTGCGCTCCTCGGGCGGTAGCGTGGTCGCGAAGAATGTGAACGGGAAAGTCGAAGCGCGAACCTCCGGCGGCGGAATTCATGCGGAGAACATCCGTGGCGACGTCGATGCGGCCACCTCGGGTGGCAGCGTCCGCCTCTTGAATATCGACGGCAGGATCCGCGGAAAGACGAGCGGCGGGAGCGTCGAGTGCAGCCTGGCGGGCGTCAACCGCGGAATCTCGGCGACGACTTCCGGCGGCGGCATTCGAGTGACGGTGCCGCGAGCCACGACGGGCGATCTCGATGCGACCACGAGCGGTGGCTCGATCCATTCGGATCTTCCGGTCGCGACGACGTCGCAGCAGAGTGGCCAACTGAAAGGGACGATCAATGGCGGCGGTCAGCCGATCGAAGCACGCACGTCCGGTGGCAGCATCTCGCTGCGCGCGGCGAACTGAGATTCGACGCAGCCTGACCGGGCATCCCACTTCTCCTGCTGCCGCATGAAGTTGTTAGGCGGCTCGCGGCGCGAGCTCTCCGCTGCGATGAGAAAAATTCATGTGATGAGAAAACTTCATGTGATGAAAAACATTCATGTGCCGCCGCGGTGCGAATGCGCGCGGTGTTCGGGGAAATTGCACTATTGATGCCGGTCGTTCGAGCACGAAATCCAGACTGCCCCGAGATGTCCTGAGTCTTCCTCACAACGTTCGATCGGCATTTCGGTCGCCGCCGCGGCGCGCGAAAAAATCAAACAAATCAGCGGAAAGACCGCCTTCCCGAGAAGCTAGTTAGCCTCGCGATCCTTCGACGAATGCGAATTCGCAACGTCGCGGGCGGCGCGCTGGCCGACTTATTGCAACGACATTCCCAACGCCATGCGCAGAACGATGCGGCATGGCTCTGACATCGAAGCCGCGACAGGCAAGAGGGGTACGTCGCAAGGCCGGCAATACAAACCAACGTTGGGAGGTCGCAAGGCTATGAAACTGAAATCGGGACAGATGCTCCCCCAAGCATCCGGGGCCCTCGCGGGCGTGCTGCTCACACTCGCGGTACCACCGGTACTCGCGGACGAAGCAGAAGCGGACATGCACAGCGCAGGAGAGGTGCACGAGGAAGTCCTCGTGCTCGGTACGCGCCGGACCGACCGTTCCGTGACCGACTCGGCTTCTCCCGTCGACGTCATCGGCTCGGCCGAACTGGCGACCCAGCCCGCCGCCGACATGCTCGAAGTCCTCAAGAACGTCGTTCCCAGCTTCAACGTCGCGCAGAACATGATTTCCGACGCCTCGACCTTTGTCCGCGCGCCTTCGATGCGCGGACTTGCAGGCGACATGACGCTGGTCATGATCAACGGCAAACGTCTCAACCGGGCGGCGCTGGTGCAGGTTGCGGCGGGTGACCCGACCAACGCGCTGTCCCAGGGTGCGGACCTCGCAGTCCTGCCCTCCATCGCCTTTGGCAGCCTGCAGATCCTGCGCGAAGGCGCGACCGCGCAATACGGTACGGATGCCATCGCCGGCGTGCTGAACTACTCGCTCAGAAACGACGAAGGCTTCGAGGCGAGCACCCGCTATGGCCAGTTCTACGACAACGGCGGCGACGGCGCGGCCAAGCAAGTCGCAGCCTATTTCGGGATGAACCTGGGCGACAACGCCTTCGTCTCCTTCGCCGCCGAGTACAACGATGATGAAGGCACAGTCCGCAACGCGACGCGTCCCGCGGCCGTGCTGTTCGCGCAGGCGCATCCGGAGCTGGCCGACCAGCTACCCAACTACCCGAGCCCGGTCCAGATCTACGGCAACTCGCCGTCAGATGGCTGGAAGGCCATGGTCAACTTCACCTATGACCTGACCGACTCGACCCAACTCTATACGTTCGGCAATTTCGCGCATGCGGAGATCACGCAAAGCTTCAACTATCGTGCGCCCGAAACATTCACGGCGACCGACACGGAAGGCGTCGTGCGCACCCTGGGACGAAATGGCGCCTTTGCTCATCCTATCTACCTGACCACATGCCCCACGGGCAATGCGACCTGCCCCGCGGGCGGATTCGTCCTGGACGGCAACACCTTCTCGTTTTCGGAGATGTACCCGGCGGGCTTCACGCCGTGGTTCGTGGGTGAAAAGGACCAGGCGTTCGGCGTATTGGGCGTCAAAGGCAACCTGTCGACGAACCTGACGTACGACGTGTCGGGATCGCTCAGCAAGAACGAGTTGGCCATGTCGATGTACGACTCGCTCAGCCCGACCTATGGTCCGCTGACCCAGGATACGTTCGAGTTCGGTACGCTGATCCAGGAAGAACTCGTGCTGAACACCGACTTCGTCTGGTCGGTCGAGACCGGCCTGCCGAGCCCGCTCACCGTCGGGTTCGGTGCGGAATACCGCGAAGAGGCTTATGAGGCGACCGAGGGCGACGAACAGTCCTATGGCATCGGGCCGTACATCACCCAGCCGCTCTATGTCGAGACGTCGCCGGGTGTGTACGCCTACGACTCCACGGTCACCATGGCCTTTCCGGGCGCGAGCGGCTATGGCGGCACCAGCCCGGACGCCGCCAACACCTATGAGCAGCAGAGTTATGCCGCGTACGCGAGTGTGGAAGCCGACCTGACCGAATCGTTTTCGGTAGGCGCAGCGGGCCGCTACGAGCACTACGACACGTTCGGCTCGACCACGGTCGGCAAGCTGAATGCGCTGTGGGAGATCACACCGGCGGTTGCGATTCGCGGCACCGTCGGCACGGGCTATCACGCGCCGTCGCCGGGCCAGAGCAACGTGCAGATCCTGACCACCGCCTTCACCAACGGAGTACAGGTGCAGACGGGAACCTATCCGGTCACCAATCCGATCGCGCAGTATTTCGGCGCCACCGCGCTCAAGCCTGAAGAGTCGACCAACTTCGGCCTGGGCTTCGTGTTCACGCCCCTGTCCAACCTGAAACTGACGCTCGACGCCTACCGGATCGAGTTGAAAGACCGCATCGGTCTGTCCCAGACCTACAGCGTGACCGCCGCGGACATCGCCCTGCAGCCCGCACTGCTCGCCGTGGGCGAAGGCGGCGACGTTCAATATCCCACCAGCGCCTATGACTCTCGCACGACAGGGCTCGACTTCGTCGGCACCTTCAGTGCGGCAGCGGGTGAAGGTTCGCTCCTCCTGACGCTTGCCTATAACTACAACGACACGGAGGTGACGGAGTACGACACGGATATCATCGACGATGCCATCAAGGCTGACATCGAGGGCACCATCCCGAAGCATCGGGGAACCTTCACCGTCGGCTACACCATCGGCGACTTCGCGATCTCGGCGCGTGAGAACTACTACGGCTCCTTCACTTTGGAACAGTCCTTCCCGGGCCAGACCTTCAGCTCGAAATTCACGACCGATCTGGAAGCCAGTTACACCGTCGCGGATAACTACACGATGGCGATTGGTGCGGCCAATCTGTTCAATACTTATCCGGACAAGATCAAGGCCACTTCGGCCAACCCGATCTATGTCCTGACCAACGGCCTCTCGAACGGGCAGATCTACCCCAACAGTGGCGGTCCGTTCGGCGCCAATGGTGGCTTCTGGTATGCCCGCGTGAGGGTGAAGTTCTGATCGATCCGCATCGGGCCCGGGGGGCGGCGGGGGGGCGGGGGCGGCGG
>JAFAGC010000127.1 GCA_023423065.1 Pseudomonadota bacterium | reverse complement strand
AAAGGGGTCAGTCCTCGTTGAGGGCTGACCCCTTTTGCCCGCGATGCGGGGAAACGAGGAATGTCCCCATTTTTTACACCGGCACCTAATCCCCACCCCTGAACATGAAGTAGGCGGCGGCGACCAGGCACAGGCTCGCCCACAGGAAATCCAGCTTGAGCGGTTGCTTCATGTAGTACACCGCGAACGGAATGAACACCGCGAGTGTGATCACTTCCTGCAGGATCTTGAGCTGTCCCAGTGACATCGCCGTATAGCCGATGCGGTTCGCGGGGACCTGCACCAGGTACTCGAACAGCGCGATGCCCCAGCTCGCGAGCGCCGCGATGATCCAGGGTTTCGCCGCCATGTTCTTGAGGTGCGCGTACCACGCGAACGTCATGAACACATTGGAAACGACGAGCAGCCCGATGGTGGCTGGAACGGCGGGCAGGCTCATGTGGAGGTTCCACGCAGCTGCGCGAGCTCGGCGCGGAGTTCCGCGACCTGGGATTCCAGCGCCGCGACGCGTGCCGCGAGATCGGATGCGCCCGGGGAAGCGGAAGGCGATGGCGGCGTGGACCGCGGCGCGGGTGCGGTGTCCGCCACGATCTCGGGAAGCTCCTCGAACAACTGCGCCCAGCGCGAATCGCGCCGACCGACTTCGCGCGGAAGCTGCTGCACGAGCGCGCCGCCGGGATGATTCGCCAGTCCTTCGAGGATACCTTCGATTGCACCCGGATCGGGCAGCTCCGCCATGCGCGGCACCCGGCTGCGCAGTTCGCCCGGCGTCTGCGGGCCGCGCACCAGCAGTTCGCAGACGATCGCCGTTTCCTGAGGCGTGAACCTGAGGCTGCCGAACTCCGTGTTGCAGAAGATCTGCTGATACTTCGGCACGCGGCTACCGAACCCCGATTTCTCGAGGACGAGATGACGCTTCGCCAGTCCGTCCACCGCGGATTTCACCGTCGCCTCGTCGAGCTGCATGAAAGGCTCACGGTTGCTCTTCTGGTTGCACGCATTGACGAGTGCGTTGAGCGACAGCGGATATTGATCGGGCGTCGTGATCTGCTTTTCGATCAGCGACCCGATGATGCGCGCCTCGATCGCGGACAGTCTGATGTTCATGCGCGAAGTATACTGGCCGCCTCGTGACACGCCGCTTCATCCTGTTGGGAATCTTCGCGCTGTGCGCGGCGGCGCTGCTGTTCGTGCCGCTGCCGATTCCACCTACCGTCGCGGGCCGGCACATCGAGAACGCCGGGCACATGCCCCTGTTCATGCTGCTCACGTTCGTGCTGATCGCGATCCTGCGCCGCGACTTCGGGCTCAAGGGTTTGCGGCTCTACCTGACCGCCGGAGTGATCGGCTCGCTTGCCGGCCTGCTCAGCGAAGTGATCCAGCGTCCCCTGCGGCGCGACGCATCGTGGGAGGACGTGTTCGCGGACGTCCTCGGCGTCGTCTGCGCGCTCGCGTTGCACGCGCTGTTCGTGCGCAAGTCGCCGATGCCGCGCGGGGTGAGGATCGCCGCGTTCGCCATCGCGGTCGCCTGCATCGTCGTGTACATGTCGCCGCTCGTGCGCATGACCCGCGCCTACGTGCATCGCAACGCGCAGTTCCCGGTGCTCGCGGATTTCCGGTCGAACCAGGAAATGTTCTGGGTGGTCGGTTACGGGGTCAATCGCGCCCGGGTCGACGATGCGCTCGAAGTCGAATTCCAGGCAGAAACGTTTCCGGGCGTCTCTCTGCACGAGCCCGTGCCGGACTGGAGCCGGTTCCGGACGCTGGTCGTCGACGTCGGGAATCCCGATCCAGTCGACCTGAGCCTCACGGTCCGCGTGCACGACCAGCGGCACAACAAGCAGTTCGCGGACCGGTTCAACCGCAGCTTCGCGCTGCGCGCGGGCGAGCGGCGCGAAATCCGGATTCCACTCGACGATATCCGGCGCGGACCTCGCCAGCGGCTGATGGATATGCGCCATATATCGGATATCACACTGTTTCGCGGCGACAATCAGGGGTCGCGGCGACTGCGCGTCTATACGATTCGTCTCGAGTGACTTGCTGCTTTGAACATAGGCTGTGGCCCGCTGCGATTTGCCCATTTCGGGCCATTCCGGTTCCGGTTCGGCGTGCCTATACTCCCGCCCATGGAACCCATCGCCGACACTTTCGACGCCGCCTTTTCCAAGACCGTTGATCTCGCCAACAAGATGGCGGACAAGGACAAGGACGCGGACCTGTGGGACATCGCCGACGGCCTGCTGGCCGGCGCCATCCAGTACTGGCTGTACTCGCGCCAGCCCTGCGGCGATACGCGCTGCCAGGACTGCATGCCGATCAGCACGGCCGAAGGACGCATGTCCGAGCTCAAGCGCCTGATCGAGCAACTCGCATCCGAAAGCGAGTACTTCCACACGCCGACGGATTCGAACGCCGGCCGCGCCTAGTTTTGCCGGATCGGTGCCAGGCACCGAAATCCGGTAAAACTCCGCGATGCCCGGACTCCCGGGCATGAATCCCGGACGCGCGAGCAAGTCGCGCGAACCCTTGGGTGAAAGTCCGGACGATCGGTCATCCCGGCCGGTCGCGCGATCATTCTGTCGCCCCTCCTCAGTGGTTAGTCTGCGCGCCCCTTTCGGGGACTAACTAGAGGAGACGAACATGACGATGAGGATGACGGTCGCGGCGCTCGCCGCAGTGACCATTTCGATGGCGGGCGCGGCATTCGCGCATGGAGATCACGATCACGACGCGGGCAGGGGGGCGAAGCCGCCGCCGATGGCCATCGTACAGATCGACCAGGCGCGCGACGCCGCGGCGCGATTCGCGGACGTCGAGGCGGCCGAGAAGGCGGGGTACCGCGACATCGGCGTGTTCATGCCCAACATGGGTTGGCACTACATGAACGAATCGCTGCTCGATGCGAAGTTCGAATGGACGAAGCCCGAGCTGCTCGTGTTCGCCGACGATCCGTGCGGCGGCAAGCGCAAGCTGGTCGCGGTGGAATATGCCGTGCCGCTCAACCTGTCGAAGCGCGCTCCGGCCGGCTTCGTCGGCAATGCCGACCGCTGGGATGCGAACCAGACGTTCCAGATCTGGACGCTTCATGCATGGGTCTACGAGTACAACCCCGAGGGAGTCTTCGCTCCCCATAACAAGCGCGTGCCATGAACGGGTAGATGGGTGGGGATTGGGTGCCGGTGTAAATGGTGGGGATTGCAGTCGTTCGCTGACTAATCCCCACTTTTTACACCGGCACCTAATCCCCACCCACTAGGCCACGGCGGTCGTGGCGGTGGTGCTGGCTTCGGCCAGCGACTGCTCGAGCAGCTGCAGACCTTCCTCGAGCTGCGCCTCGGGAATCGTGAGCGGCGCGAGGATGCGGATGACGTTCGAATAGAGTCCGCACGACAGCAGGATCAAGCCGCGTCGGCCCGCGGCCTGCACGACGGCCTTGGTCAGCTCCGCGTCGGGCATGTCGGCACGGCGATTCTTGACGAGTTCGATCGCGACCATCATGCCGAGCGCGCGCACTTCACCGATGCACGCGAACTTCGCCTGCAGCTGCTTCAACCGCGTCGCGAGTTTCGCGCCAAGCTGCTCGGCGCGCTCGTTGAGCTTTTCCTTCTTCAGCACCTCGAGCACCGCCAGTCCGGCGGCGCACGCCAGTGGCGATCCGGCGAACGTACCGCCGAGCCCGCCGACCACCGGCGCGTCCATGATCTCGGCCTTGCCGATCACCGCCGACAGCGGCACGCCGCCCGCGATGCTCTTCGCCACGGTCATGAGATCCGGCTCGATGCCGGAGTGCTCGATCGCGAACGTCTTGCCCGTGCGCGCGAAGCCGGTCTGGATCTCGTCCGCGATGAGCAGGATGCCGTGTTTGTCGCACAGCGAGCGCAACGCGCGCAGGAATTCCGCCGGCGCGATGTAGAAGCCGCCTTCACCCTGCACCGGCTCGATGATGATCGCCGCGACGCGCGCGGGATCCACGTCCGCCTTGAACAGCTGCTCGATCGCCGCGAGCGAATCCTCGTGGCTCACGCCATGGAACGGCATGGGGTAGGGCACGTGAAACACTTCAGGCAGCATCGGCCCGAAGCCCGCCTTGTAAGGCTGCACCTTGCCGGTCAGCGCGATGCAGCCCAGCGTGCGGCCATGAAACCCGCCCGTGAACGCGATCACCGCGGAGCGCTTCGTCGCGTAACGCGCGATCTTGATCGCGTTCTCGACGGCTTCCGCTCCGGTGGTCAGGAAGATGGTCTTCTTCTGCGTCGGACCCGGTGCGAGCCTGTTGAGCTCTTCGGCGAGCGCGATGTAACTCTCGTACGGCGTCACCTGGAAACAGCCGTGCGTGATCTTCTCGAGCTGCGCCGCCATCGCGGCCTTCACCTCCGGGTGCAGGTGCCCGGTGTTCACGACGGCGATGCCGCTCGCGAAGTCGACGTAACGGCGTCCTTCGACGTCCCAGAGTTCGGCGTTCTGCGCGCGCTCGGCGTACACCGCGAGCGAATTGCCCACGCCCCGCGGCACGGCGGCGACGCGACGCTTATGGAGGTCCGCATTGCTGGACATCTTCGTCTCCAAGATGAATAACGGACGCCCCCGCTTCGGGGGGCGTGAAAAGTGGCGCGTGAGCGCCTGAAAATCCCGGAAATACTACGCCAGTCGGTGTCTCGACAGCGGTAGTGACCTCAGTCTACGCCCCGTCGCGGCGTAAATCGCATTACAGACGGCCGGGGCCACCAGTGCAGTTGCCGGTTCTCCGACACCGCCGGGCGCTTCGTTGCTGTCCACGACATAAGTGTCTATGCGCGCGGCGTCCTGCATCCGCAGCAGTGGGTAGTCGTGGAAGTTCGACTGCTGGACGCGGCCGTTCTGGATGTTGATCTCGCCGTGATACAGGGCGGCGAGGCCGAAGTTGATGGAGCTCTCCACCTGCGCGACGACCGTATCGGGGTTCACCTGCTGGCCGCAGTCGAGCGCGCAGAAGATTCGCCGAACCTTGACCTTGCCGTCCTTCAGGAAGATCTCCGCCACCATCGCCATGTAGGTTCCGTACCCCTCCATGAGCGCGAGGCCGTGGAAACAACCCTTGGGCGGGAAGCCGAAGCGCGATTCCTTGGCGGCCAGGTTGAGCACGCGCAGGTAACGGGGCTGCTGCTCGAGCAGCGCCTTGCGGAACTCGAGCGAGTTCTTGCGCTGCGCCACCGCGAGCTCGTCCATGAAGCTCTCGGCGACGAAGCAGTTGAGCGCGTGGCTCACGCTGCGCCAGTAGCCGACGTCGATGCCGATTTCCTGCCGCTGGTGGTCGACGCGCACGTTCGGCACGTCGTAAGGGTAGTTAGCCGCGGCTTCCACCGCGAACGGATCGACCGCCTTCTCCGTCGCGCCGGGGAACATGCGCTCGGTGATCGACGGGCCGGTCAGGTGCAGGTGCCAGGCGGTGAGCTTTCCTTTCGAGTCGAACGCACCGGTCACCTGGTTGAACGCCGGCGGACGGTACGCGTCGTGCGTCATGTCGTCCTCGCGCGTCCAGACGAGCTTCACCGGCTTGCCGACGGCCTTGGAGGCCTCGACCGCGGGTCCGATGTAGTCGACCTCGAGCCGGCGCCCGAAGCCGCCGCCCAGGAACGTCGTGTGGAGGCGCACCTTCGAGACATCGAGGCCCGCCGCCTTCGCGGCCGCCGCCTGCGCCATCTGCTGGACCTGCGTGGGCGCGTAGACGTCGAGACCGTCGGCCTTGTAGTCGGCGGTGCAGTTCTGCGGCTCGAGCGTCGCGTGCGCGAGCAGCGGCAGTTCGTAATCCGCGCGCACGACCTTGGCCGCCGAACGGATGGCGGCCGCCACGTCGCCGTCCTCGCGCGCGACGCGGCCCGGCTGCTGCGCACCGCGGCGCAGGGTCTGCATGATCTTCGCGTTGTTGAGTGCCGCGTTCGGGCCGGCGTCCCACTGGATGCTCAGGGCATCGCGAGCCTTGCGCGCCTGCCACCACGAATCCGCGACCACCGCGACGCCGCGCGACGTGAGCACCACCGCGCGCACGCCCGGCATGGTCCGGGCCTTCGCGTCGTCGAAGGTCTTCACCGAGCCGCCGAGCGTCGGCGATTGCGCCAGCGCCGCGTACAACATGCCGGGCAGCTTCACGTCGATGCCGTACACCGCGGTGCCGTCGACCTTCGCCGGAGTGTCCTTGCGCCGCTGCGACTGGCCGATGATCTTGAACTCGGACGCCGGCTTGAGCGACACGTCCTTCGGCACGGGTAGTTTGGACGCCGCCTCGGCCACCGAGCCGAAACTCGCGCGCTTGCCGTGCGGCGAGAAGATGACGCCGTTCTCGACGCGGCAAGTGCGCGGATCGACGCCCCAGTCCGCCGCGGCCGCGCTCACAAGAAGTTGGCGCGCGGTCGCGCCGGCCTTGCGCAGCTTCTCCCACGCGTCGCGCACGCTGGTGCTGCCGCCGGTGATCTGGCCGCCGATCATGTTGTTGATGTACGCGTCGCCGGGCGGCGCGAACTCGACATTGATGCGTTCGAGGTTGATGCCGAGTTCCTCGGCGATGAGCATGGGCAGCGCGGTGTAGACACCTTGACCCATCTCCGACCGGTCGCACAGGAAAGTGATGCTGTCGTCGGTGCCGATACGCAGCCAGGCGCCGCTCTCGATGATCTTCTTCTCGCCGTTGGGCTTGGGCGCCTGCTTGCACGCGGGAAGGGAAATGGCGATGACGAGTCCGCCGATGAAGGTGCGGCGGGATACCACTAACGGGTTCGCGGACATGGTGTTTCCTCCCCCGGAAACGTTTTGTCGTTATCTGCTCGGGATCGTGATCCTCAGCCGGCCTTGATCTCCGCGGCGCGGCGGATCGCGGCGCGAATGCGCTGGTAGGTGCCGCAACGGCAGATGTTGCCGGACATCGCGGCGTCGATGGCCGCATCGTTGGGGCGTGGATTGCTCGCGAGCAACGCCGCGGCCGACATGATCTGCCCCGACTGGCAGTAGCCGCATTGCGGGACGTCGTGTTCGATCCAGGCCTGCTGCACCGGATGGCTGCGATCCGGGGAGAGCCCCTCGATCGTGGTTACCGGCTGCTCGCCCACCGCGGAGATCGGCAGCTGGCAGGAGCGGACGGGGTTGCCGTCCAGGTGGACCGTGCAGGCGCCGCACAGCGCCATGCCGCATCCGAACTTGGTGCCGGTGAGGCCGAGCGTGTCGCGCAGCACCCAGAGCAGGGGTGTTTCGGGATCGACGTCGACTTCGATCGCTTTGCCGTTGACATTCAGCTTGGTCACGAGCGCTCCCCTCTCATATGCCTGGCTGGCGTCAACTATAAGCCTGCCCGCGACGTAGGGTAATAGCCCCACCTCGAACAGGTGTTCCCTGAGGGTCGGGTACGACCCGGCCGCCATGTCTTAGTGTTCCCGCGAGCGTCGCAGAACAGGAGGTCGCCATGTCCACCCCCGCCAAACAAGTGTCCCAGGGTGTTTTCGCGGAGATCGAGCGGGTATTCGCGCTCCAGCGAGCCCACCAGTGGGAAGCGAAGGCCAGCGGCGCCGGGCAGCGCCGGGAAAAACTGCGCAGGCTCAAGGCTGCGGTGGAAGCGCACGCCGACGAGATCGTGGCGGCGGTGAAGCAGGACACCCGCAAGCCCGAAGCCGAAATCCGCGTGACCGAAGTGCTGGGCGTCATGGGCAACATCCAGACCAACATCGATCACCTCGAGGAGTGGATGAAGCCCGTCGAGGTCGTTCCCTCCCAGAACCAGAACGACAAGGCGAAGATCGTCCACGAGGCGCGCGGCGTGTGCCTGATCCTGGGGCCGTGGAATTTCCCGCTGGGCCTCACGATGGGGCCGCTCGCCGCGGCCATTGCCGCCGGCAACTGCTGCATCTTGAAGCTGACGGACCTGTGCCCGGCGACCGCGCGCGTGGCCGCGAAGATCGTGAGACAGGCCTTCGATGAAAAGGATGTCGCGCTGTTCGAAGGCGGCGTCGAGGTCGCGACCGCGCTGCTCGATCAGCCGTTCGACCACATCTTCTTCACCGGCAGCACGCGCGTCGGCAAGCTCGTCATGGCGGCGGCGGCGAAACATCTCGCCACGGTCACGCTCGAGCTCGGCGGCAAGTCTCCGGTCATCGTGGACGAAGGCGCGGACGTGAAGAAGGTGGCCGCGGATCTCGCCGCCGCCAAGCAGTTCAACGGCGGGCAGGCCTGCATCAGTCCCGACTACGTGTTCGTGAAGGAATCGCAGAAAGGCGCGCTGGTCGATGAATTCCAGGCACGCGTCAAGCAGAACCTCTACCGGGACGACGGCAGCATCAAGAAGGAGTCCATCGCGCAGATCGTCAACGACCAGAATTTCGCGCGCATCAAAAAACTGTTCGACGACGCGATCGCGAAGGGCGCAAAGGTGGCCGTGGGCGGCACGCTCGAGCAGGATGACCGCACCATCCATCCGACCCTGCTCACGAACGTCACGCCCGACATGCGGATCCTGCAGGAGGAGATCTTCGCGCCGATCGTGCCGGTGGTGACGTACCAGGACCTCGACGAGGTCATTCAGCACATCACGCGCGGCGGCAAGCCGCTCGCGCTCTACATCTACAGCAACGATCAGAGGACCATCGACAAGGTGCTGAGCCGGACTTCTTCCGGCGGCGTGACGATCAACGGGTTCTTCTCCCACTATCTGGAGAAACAGTTGCCGTTCGGCGGTGTGAACCAGAGCGGCATGGGCAGCTACCACGGGGTCTACGGGTTCAAGGCGTTCTCGCACGAACGCGCGGTCTACATCCAGGTGCCTCAATAGCCGCGTAACTCTCTGATCCGCGGGGGTGGGGGAGGCCGTTCAGGCTGGGTTACAATTCGGCCCCCCAAAATCGCCCTAACCCCCTCAAGGATCAAGGTTTGTCCGATATTGCCCCGAAGCCGCCGATCGTCACCGAAGTCGTGATCATTGGCGCCGGTCCCTGTGGACTGTTCCAGGTGTTCGAACTGGGCCTGCTGGGAATCAGTTGCCACCTGGTCGACTCGCTCGGCGCGCCGGGCGGCCAGTGCACCGAGCTTTATCCCGACAAGCCGATCTACGACATCCCGGCGCTGCCGACCTGCGGCGCGCAGGAACTGATCGACCGGCTGATGCAGCAGATCGCTCCGTTCAACGCACCGCTGCACCTCGGCCAGGAAGTCACGGCGCTGCGCAAGCGCGAGGATGGGCGCTTCGACGTCGAGACCGCGCTCGGCACGCGCTTCGACGCGGGCGCGGTCGTCATTGCCGGCGGCGTGGGCTCGTTCCAGCCGCGGCGCATCGGCGTGCCGGGCGCGGAAGCGTTCGAAGGGAAGCAGATCCACTACCGCGTGCGCGACGCGGTCCGGTACCACGGCAGGAAGCTCGCGATCTTCGGCGGAGGCGATTCGGCGCTCGACTGGGTCATCGACTTCGCCGGCAAGGCCGCCGCGATCACGCACGTCCACCGGCGGCCGGAATTCAAGGCCGCACCCGCGTCGGTCGCGAAGATGCGCGCGCTGGCTGACGCAGGTCAGGTCCGTTACATCGAAGGTCTGGCAGAGTCCCTCGTCGTGAACGATGCGAACGTGTTGACTGGCATCAACGTGAAGGGCGGCGACGGCGCGATCCATGCCGTCGAGGCCGACCACGTGTTTGCGTTCTTCGGCCTGCACCCGAAGCTCGGGCCCATCGCCGAGTGGGGCATGGAGCTCGAGAAGAAGGCGCTCAAGGTCGACACCGAAAAATTCCAGACCAGCATTCCCGGGATCTTCGCGGTGGGAGACATCAACACCTATCCCGGCAAGAAAAAGCTGATTCTGTCCGGCTTTCACGAGGCGGCACTTGCCGCTTTCGCGATCCAGCATCATTTGTATCCCGCCAAGAAGCAGTTCCTGCAATACACCACGACCAGCCCGGTCATGCAGAAGCGGCTCGGCGTCCCTCACTAACTACCTCCGGAGACACTCATGAAATCATTCCGTACCCTCGCACTCGTTTCCCTGTTCGCGGTTTCCGCGAGCGCATTCGGCGCCGACAAGGTCTGCAAGGTCGACATCGCCGGCAACGACCAGATGCAGTTCGACAAGAAGGAAATCACGGTTGCCGCGGACTGCACCGAGGTGGAAGTCACCCTCAAGCACACCGGCAAGCTGCCGGCGGCGGCCATGGGCCACAACTGGGTGCTCACGAAGACGGCCGATGCGGCCGGCGTGGCGAGCGACGGCATCGGCGCCGGCTTCGCCAACGATCACGTCAAGAAGGGCGACACGCGCGTGATCGCGCACACCAAGATCGTCGGTGGCGGTCAGTCGACGTCGGTGAAGTTCCCGCTGTCGGCGCTCAAGAAGGGCGAGAGCTACACCTTCGTCTGCACCTTCCCCGGCCACTCGGCGCTCATGAAGGGCGCCTTCAAGATCGGCTGACGCCCGCGTCCCCACGTGGATCGTCGCCTCGCGGACCTGCAGCACCTTTTCGACCTCGAACGCCTCGAGGTGAACCTGTTTCGCGGCCAGAGCCGTGACACGGGCAGCGCGCAGGTGTTCGGCGGGCAGGTGCTGGGGCAGGCGCTCAAGGCTGCATACGCGACGATCGAGGACGGCCGCAAGGTGCATTCGCTGCACGCATATTTCCTGCGGCGCGGCGATTTCACCAAGCCCATCGTCTACAACGTGGATCGCAGCCGCGATGGCGGCAGCTTCTCCGCGCGGCGCGTGGTGGCCGTGCAGAACGGCGAGCAGATCTTCATCTGCTCGGCCTCCTTCCAGGAGGAGGAGAAGGGGCTCGAATACCAGGCGGAGGGGCCGCAGGTTCCTCCGCCCGAGGAGCTGCAGCCCCTGCACAAGCCCTCGAAGGAAGAGCTCGCGAAGCTGCCGGAAAAGCTGCGGCGCTGGCTCGAGATCGAGCGGCCGTTCGAGTTCCGGCCGGTCCAGGCGTACAACCCGCTCGCGCCGGTCGCGACGGTGCCGCCCGTGCGGCAGATCTGGATGCGCGCGGTCGACAAACTACCCGACGACGAAGCGTTGCATCGCTGCCTGCTCGCCTACGTGTCCGACTACTGGCTCCTCGACACCTCGACCATGCCGCATGGTGCCTCGTTCCTGCGCGGCAACCTCGTGATGGCGAGCATCGATCATGCCATCTGGTTCCACCGGCCGGCGCGCGTCGACGACTGGCTGCTCTACAGCCTCGATAGTCCCTCGAGCTCCGGCGCGCGTGGCTTTTCGCGCGGGTCCTTCTACACGCGGACGGGCGTGCTCGTCGCGAGCACGGCCCAGGAGGGGTTGATACGGCTCGTGCGTTCGCCATCCTGATGGGTTTCGCGGCGCTCGCAACGGACGCCGCGCCCGCCTCCGACAACACGACACGCGACGAGCTGATCAGGCTCTGGTCCGGCCTGCACGACGTGTCGGAGGAGCTGATCGCGCGCCGCGCGGATGCCGCGCCCCTGGTACCGCTCGTCGAACAGCAGCGCGTGCAGATCGACGTGCGGCGCATCCCGCTTCCGTGGCTCGGCACGCACGTGTTGTACGTCGAGGAATATCCGTACGACGAGCCGTTCGAGCTTCGTCGCCGCGTGTTGCTGTCGATCGAAGAGCCGCGCGAAGGCACGATTCGCGTGCGCCAGTTCACGCGCAAGCCGAACGCGAGCAACCCGGCGAAGCTCACGCCGGAAGACGTGGAGTCGATGCCGGGATGCGATCTGTACCTGCGTCGCGACGGACTGCAGTTTCGCGGCGGCACGAGCGGCCGGAGCTGCCTGGAAGGCGGTGCGCACGAGCCGCGCTGGATCGACTATCGCGTGGTCATCGGCGAAGGGCTGTTCTGGTATCGGACGCGCCGGCTCACCGTCGAGGACAACGAGCTGGTCGAGGAGATCGCCGGGTTCCCGCACGTCGACCTCGACGAGGCGCGCCTGTTTTCCTGCGGAATCTCCTGGATGGCGCCCGACTCGAAGGGTCCGCGCAAACCACTCGCGAACATCGACCTGCACGATCGCGGCGGGCGCGCGCGTTTTCGCACGCCGGATGGTCGCGAGCTGCGCCTCGAACTGCACGGCCGCGAGTGGCCGCTGTCGGAGGGTCGCGAGTCCTTGGTCCTGATCCTCCAGGACGACCGCGCCGAAGAACCTCTCGCCTCGAGCTGGACCTCGCTCGGCGCGGCGCGCGTCAACATCGACATCGGATGGCTCGCCGTCGACTGCGCGCCCGTGGTCTCGGAGACCGGCGAACAGCGCTCGTGAAATGGGGACATTCCTCGTTTCCTAGCAAACGGGGACAGACCTCGATTCGAGGCTCGATGAGTTCTGGTTGGCGTGGACACGCGACCCTTAGATCAGGTCTGTCCCCGTTTGCTAGGAAACGGAGAATGTCCCCATTACCCCAAACCACTGATACAGCTGGATCAGCAGGAACACACCGAGCGCGGTCAGTGCGGCGAATACCAGGAAGATCGCAATCGGCATCAGGATCAGCGCGAGCTTGCTGCGCCTTGCGGTGGGAACCGGCGTCCGACGCCATTGCTCCAGTAACGCGAGATTGCGCGTCTGCGCCTTGAACGCGAAATCGAACAGGTCGCCGAAGAGAGGCACGGCGCCGACGATCGCGTCGAGCGCGATGTTGCCGAGCATGCGGAGCTGGATCGACGCGGGTGCGCCGAGCTGGCGCGCGACGCGCAGCGCGTAGACGGCCACGATGCCGCCCGCGATGTCGCCCAGGCCGGGAATGAAGCCGAACAGCGCGTCGATGCCGAACCGGAAGCTCGTGCCCGGGACGCGGAAGGCCTGGTCGAAGATCCGGGCGATCGTGCGCAGATTTTCGAGTTCGCGTTGCGCCTCGCCTTCGCGGTCACGTTCGATCGGCCGGCTGGCCGCGCTGCCTGCATCCATGTCTAACTACCCTCCGGCGCGAGCGCCGCAATTTCCCTTTCGAGCACGGGGTTGAATCTGCGCGGGTCCTCCATCATCAGGAAATGCCCGGAGTGCGGCAGTATCGTCGCGCGGAATTTCGGGACGACCTTGCGTATTCGTACCTCGTTGAGCGGCTCGCCGAGGTCGGAATTGATCGCGACGACGGGTACGTCGATTTCCTTCAGCGACTCGGTGAAGTCGTACTCGAGCACCGCGCGCAGCGCCGGCACCGCGACCTGGGGCGGCGACAGCGACATGTCGTACGCGACCTTGTTGGCCAGCGTGCGGTCGCCCCCGGTCGCGAACAGGTGATCGCTCACCAGCGTGCGCGTCTGCGCGATGAAGTCGGATTCGAATGGTTTCACGATCGCGTCGATCTGCGCGCGGGTCGGCGCCGGTGCGCCGATCGTCTTGAACGTGTCGACGCCGATGATGCCGATCACGCGGTTCTTCATGAGCCGCGCGGCCTCGAGAGACACCGGTCCGCCCATCGAATGGCCGATCAGGATCAGTTTCTCGGCGGGAACCGCGCCGAGCGCCGTGGCGACGTCCTGGCCGAAGCGTGCGATCGACCAGTCGGTGCGGCTGGCGCTCGAGCCGCCGTGACCGGCGAGGTCCACGGTGACGATGAGGTGTTTCTGCTCGAACACCGGCACCTGCTCGCGCCAGTAGTTGGAGTCACCGGACCATCCGTGGATGAACACCAGCGCGGGCTCGCCGCTGCCGTACACGCGGTACTGCACGTGCACGCCGTCCGGCGCGATCGCGATGCGCGCCGCACCTTCGGTGGGCGCATTGCTGGCGGCGGGAGCGGGCGGCGGCGGAGCCTCGGGCTTGCTGCAACCGGTGGCGACGAGCGCGGCAACGAGCGCCGGCGCGATTGCGGATACGAATGAACGCATTCTCACGACTTCAGCAAATCTCCATCTGAAAGGCGACAGGGTAACCCTCAAGCGAACGAGGCCGCGTAGTCGGCGATGGCGAGCGCCGATGTGAGGCCCGGGCTCTCGATTCCAAGCAGGTTCACGAGCCCCGGCAGTCCGTGATCGGCGACAGATTCGATGCGGAAATCCGGCTGCGGTTCGCCCGGGCCGTGCAGCTTCGGCCGGATGCCCGTGTAGTCGGGCGTCAGCGCGCCATCCGCGAGATTCGGCCAGTAGCGGCGGATCGCGGTGTAGAACAGCGGCGCGCGCGTGGCATTCACCGAGTAGTCGATGCGATCGATCCACTCGACGTCGGGTCCGAAGCGCACGCGTTTGCCCAGATCGAGCGTGGCGTGGATGCCGAGTCCCGCCGCATGCGGCACCGGGTAGATGAGATGTTTGAACGGCGACCGTTGCGCGACGGTGAAGTAGTTGCCGCGGCCGTAGCGCAGCTTCGGGATGCGCTCGCGCGGGTAGCCGTCGATGCGCGACAGCAAGTCCACCGCGCCGAGGCCGGCGCTGTTCACCACGAACCGCGCCTCGATTTCCGTCGCCGCGGCGCCACCGGTCTCGAGCAGAAAGCCGTCCGCCAGCCGCTCGAGGCTTTCGACACGGCAGTCGCACACGAGCGTGCCGCCGGCGTTTTCCATGTCGCCCTGGAGCGCCAGCATGTATGGATGCTGGTCGACGATGCCGCTCGTCGGGCAATGCAGCGCCGCCGTACAGCGCACTTCCGGCTCCATCTTGCGGGCCTCGGCCGCCGAGATCATGCGCACGCCGTAGACGTCGTTGATGTGCGCGCGCTCGAGAAGGTGCATGAGCACTTCCTCTTCTTCGTGGCCGTTGGCGACGATGAGCTTGCCGCAATCCTGGTGTTCGACGCCGCGCGCCTTGCAGTACTCGTACAACGCGCGATTGCCGGCCACGCAGAAGCGCGCCTTGAAACTGCCCGGGGTGTAGTAGAGCCCCGCGTGGATCACGCCGCTGTTGCGCGCCGAGGTCGCCGTGCCGGGATGTGCCTCGGATTCGAGCAGCAGCACCTCGCGGCCGGCGAGAGCGAGCGCGCGCGCGGTCGCGAGTCCCACGACTCCAGCGCCGATCACCACGCACTCCACCCGATCCGCCATATACTCAATCTATCATGCAGACATCGCCGATCCGCCGGTCATTCGCGGTTTTACTTTGCGTGTTCGTTTTCGTCGCCTGCTCGCGCAGCGACGATCCACCGATCCTGCAGGCGACCGTACGTTCCGTGACGCTGTGGAGCGCCGGCGACGACGTCGATGCTCGGCTGCGGGACTGGGGATACCGGCCGGTGACGTTTGCCGCTAACTATCCGGGAACCACGCGTATGCATGCGCTGCTGTGGGAAGTCCCCGAAGAGGTGGTCGAGAAGTCGCTGGAATTCGCGGCGCCGGGCAAGGTGCCCGCGCACGCGCGCGTGCTGGTCGTCGGGTCGTCTGCCGAGCGACCCGCTGCGTCCGGCGCGGAACTCGAGAAGTTCTACCGGGGCGTGCTCGGCGTCGACGTGCCGCGTTTCCCCGCGTCGGGCGGGCTTCCCGACGGTGTGCGCGTACACGCCTGGACGATGGCGGTTCCGGACATCCTCGAGGCGCGCAACCGCCTGCGCGAGGCGAACGTCCCGGTGGTTTCCAGCCCCGTGGCTCTGACGAGCCCGATCTTCGGCGATCACAAGATGCTCGCCATCCGAGCGCCCGACGGCGTGCTCGTGGAGCTGATCGAAACGACCGCTAACTGAGCCGGCGCAGCACCTTTCCCGGATTCATGATCCCGTTGGGATCGAAGGCCTGCTTCACGCGACGCATGAGCTCGAGCTCCACCGGATCCGCGTAACGTTCGAGCTCGGCAACCTTGAGCCGGCCGATGCCGTGTTCGGCGCTGAAACTGCCGCCGAACTCCCGCACGATGTCGTGGATCGCGCGTTTCAGCTTTGGCTCGGCCGCCTGCAGCTGCGCGGCCGGCGTGCCGTGACGCTGGTTGATGTTGAAGTGCAGGTTGCCGTCGCCGAGGTGCCCGTACGCGACCAGCACTCCCTGCGGCACGTTCGTGGCCACCCAGGCACCCGCGCGTTCGATGAACTCGGGCACGCGCGACACGGGTACGGAAATGTCGTGCTTGAGGCTCGCGCCATCCTTGCGCTGCGCCTCGGGAATGGTTTCGCGCAGGCGCCAGAACGCATCGCGCTCGCGCTCGCTCATCGCGACGCTGCCGTCGAGCACCCAGCCCGCTTCCGTGGCGTCGGCCAACGATGTCTCGAGGATGGCGCCGAGCGAATCGTCGGCGCGCGGGCTCGAGAGCTCGCACAACACGTACCAGCCGGCCGGGCTCGACAGCGGATCGACCACGCCCGGAATGTGGCGGGTCGTGAGGTCGATGCCGATGCGCGGGATCAGCTCGAACGAGCTCACGCTGTCACCGCTCGCGGCGCGCAGCGCGCCGAGCAGTTCGACCGCGGCGGACGGGTCGCGCACCGCCAGGAACGCGGTCGCGAACGAGCGCGGCGCGGGCTGCAGCTCGAGGCAGGCGGCCGTGATCACGCCGAGCGTGCCCTCGGCGCCCAGGAACAGCGACTTGATGTCGTAGCCCGTGTTGTCCTTGCGCAGGCCGGTGAGCGTGTCGAGTACGCGTCCGTCGGGTAGCACGACTTCGAGACCCAGCACCATCTCGCGCGCCATGCCGTAACGAATGACGTTGAGCCCGCCGGCATTGGTCGACAGGTTGCCGCCGAGCATGCAGCTTCCCTCGGCGCCGAGCGACAGCGGCAGGTAGCGGTCCGCGGCCTTCGCCGCGGCCTGCAGGTTCGCGAGGATGCAGCCGGCCTCGGCGATCATGGTGTAGTTAGCCGGATCGATGCCGCGCACGCGGTTGAGCCGCGCGAGCGACAGCAGGACCTGCCTGCCCGAATCGTCGGGCGTCGCGCCGCCGCAGTAGCTGGTATTGCCGCCCTGGGGCACGACGCCGATTCGCCGCTCGTTGCACCAGGCGAGCACCCGCGCGACGGCGGCAGTGTCGGCGGGAGTCACGATGGCGAGAGCACTGCCGCGGTACAGCGCGCGGTGATCGGACAGCATGGGCGCGATCCGATCCGGATCCGTGACGACTCCGCCTTCGTCGAGCAGTTGCGCCAGCTGGCGCGCCAGGTCGGCCGTTTCATTCATCGCGGAATCATAGCCCGCGATATCCGGCGGGCGGATGATTTAGGATGGCGCATGACCGAGAACCCATACGCTCCACCTACCTCCCAGGTCGCCGACGTCGAACCGGGAAAGCCGCTGCCGCGGCCGCGCGCGGTGAATCTCGCGATCCAGCTGTTCTGGATCTCGGTGGTGATCACCCTGCCGCTCTGGTTCGTGGACGGCGATGCGGAGACGAGCGAGCCGGGCATTTTCCTGGCGCTCGTCGTCGGCTGGGTTTTCGCGCTGGCCCTGATGGCGTTCACCATCTGGGTGATCGTGTCGATCGGCCGCGCGCGAAACTGGGCGCGTATCACATACGTGGTCCTGGCCGTGCTGGGATGGCTGTTCCTGATTTCGGAGCTGCCGGGATTGTTTGCCATGCCCTGGTATTACTGGTCCGGTTACCTGGCGAATGCAGCGCTCGACGTGGCCATCGTGGTGCTGCTGTTCACGCCGGCCGCGAGCGCATGGTTTCGTGCCCGCGGGCGTGGTTAGCGCGCCGGTCTCGCGCGATGTCTCACAATCCTTATACGCCGCCCGGCGCACCTATCGAAGACATCGAACCCGTGGCGCTCCCGACGCCCTGGCAAGTCAGGGCGGCGGTGTGGTTGATCTGGATTTCGCTGGCGATCAGCGCGATTTTCTATGCGCTCGGACCAGACGATCCGGAACTCGGAGAGTTCCAGGATCTCGGAGAATCGTTTCTCCTGTTCATCGCGTTGACCCTGGCAGGCGTGGTGATCCTGATGGCCCTGCTGAGCTACTTCATCCTGCGCGCGCACCGGTGGGCGCGCATCGTCTATGCGGTGTTGGTCGTGCTGGGCCTGCTCGGCACGTTCGGCGGATTGATCGACGAGTTTCCGTCCGGCTGGCTCGACGGCGTCATGTACCTGCTGTCGATTTCCGTCGACGTGTCCAGCATCGTGCTGCTGTTCACGCCGCCCGCGAACGCGTGGTTCGCGAAGCGGCGCGCAGCAGCACAGGCCTGAGAATTATTTGAGCTTCTGAATCCGGCGCGGATGATGATCGCGCATGGACACCGGCACGGGTTTCAGATCCCAGATGATCCCCATCCACGACATCATCTTGAGCAGGTAGTAAGTGATGTCGATCTCCCACCAGTAGAAGCCCTGGCGGGTCGAGCTCGGATAATGGTGGTGATTGTTGTGCCAGCCTTCGCCGAGCGTGATCAACGCGAGGAACCAGTTGTTGCGGCTCGAATCGCCGGTACGGTAACGCTGCTTGCCGAACACGTGTGAGAGCGAGTTGATTGTGTAGGTGCCGTGTGAGCACAGCACCGTCGAGACGAAGAAGCCCCAGATCAGCATCTGCCAGCCGTTCGTGCCGAGTCCCGGCGCCCATTTCTCCAGGGCCACGCCGAGGAAGAACAACGACACGGCCAGCAACACGGGCACGATGATGTCGAAGCGGTCGAGCCAGCGCAGCTCCGGGAAGCTCATGAGGTCGCGCACGCGCTTGAGATCGGGCGCGAAGCCTTTCTTCGACAGGAACCAGCTCATGTGCGCGCGCATGAAGCCGTGCTGGATCGGCGAATGCGCGTCTTCGGGCTTGTCGGAATACTGGTGATGATCGCGATGATGCGCGGCCCACCAGATGGGCCCGCGCTGCACGGCCGACGAGCCGAGCACGCCCATGAGGAACTGCGCGACGCGCGAGGTCTTGAACGACTTGTGGGAGAAGTACCGGTGGTAGAAACCGGTGATCGCGAACATGCGGATGAAATAGAGCGCGATGCAGACGATCAGCGCAACGGGGCTGACACCCACGACGAACACGAACAGACACGCCAGGTGCATGAGGATGAAAGGGGTCGTGCGGACCCAGTCGATGCGATCGGCGCCGGGCTGGTCCACCGAGGTCTCGAAACTGGAAGCGCGGCTGGTATCGAACCAGTGGAGCAGTGCGCGGCCGAAACGGGCGAGGGGATTCGAAGCCGTCGAAGTCTGTGCATTCATGCCTGGAATGGGTTCCTTTTCGGGTAGTTCAGCAAGCGGGCAGGGCCGAATGATCAGTCATCCGGCCCGCCGTTTGCATCGGAGCAAGTCGCGTTTATCGAGCCTGCGAGACTTCGCTCGCGCCCTTCTGGAGTGCGGCAATGCGCTCGTCCAGCGGGGGATGGCTCATGAACAGGCGGCGCAGGCCCTGCGGGACGCCCCCGTTGATGCCGAAGTTGGCGAACTGGGCGGGCAGGGGATTAGGGGAATGCGCGCGCTTGAGCGCCTCGAGCGCGCCGATCATCGAGCGCGGTCCCGCGAGGTAGGCGCCGCCCGCGTCCGCGCGGAACTCACGCTGCCGCGAGAACCACGCCACGATCATGCTCGCGAACAGGCCGAGCACGAGCTCCGCGACGATGACGGTCGCGAAGTAGCCGATGCCCGGGCCGCGGCTTTCCTGGTTGCCGCGCATGGCGCCGTCCACGATGCTGCCGATGACGCGCGCGAGGAACACGACGAACGTGTTCACCACGCCCTGGATCAGCGTGAGCGTGACCATGTCGCCATTGGCGACGTGGGCGATCTCATGGCCGATGACCGCCTCGACTTCGTCGCGGCGCATGGAGCGCAGCAATCCGGTGCTCACGGCCACCAGCGACGCGTTCTTGCGCGCGCCGGTGGCGAAGGCGTTGGGCTCGGGCGAGTCGAAGATGCCCACCTCGGGCATCGCGATATGCGCCGTCTCGGCGTACTTCTTCACCGTCTCGAACAGCCACTGCTCGGCCTCGTTGCGAGGCTGGGTGATCACCTGCACGCCCATGGCGCGCTTGGCCATCCATTTCGACAGGGCGAGTGAAATGAACGCACCGCCAAAACCGATGGCCGCCGCGAAGATCAGCAGGTTGACGTAGCTGCCGTAGCGGGCATCCAGGTACGGATCGAGACCGAACAGGTTGATCACGATCGTCAGCAGCAGGATGACTGCAAGGTTCGTGGCAAGGAAAAGGAATATACGTTTCATAGTCTTACGTCACTTCCGTCAAGTTTGTATGGCGCTTCGCGAGCGGCAGAACTGGCGGCGAGGTCGAACGAATTCAATCTCCCAGGAGGAAATCGAGCATGGCGTCGCTGTCATCCAGCGGGAGCCTCACGCCCTGATAACCCGGCAGGGCCACGCCCTCAGGGGCCGCGACCGCCGCGATGCCAGGATCGTTCGAAGCAAGCGGGCTGCCCGTTCCGCGAAACACTTCGACCCGCCGAAGCCCTTCGAGTTGCTTGAAGCCCTCGACCAGCACGATGTCCACCGGCCGCAACTCGCGCAGGAGATTGGGCAAGGTGGCGGGCTCGCGGGAAGCGGCGATCCGTGCCCATCCGTTGTCGGAGGCGACGATGACTTCCGCGGCCCCCGCCGCCCGGTGCCGATGGCTGTCCTTCCCCGGCGTATCGAGCTCGATGTCGTGGTGGTGCGTGTGCTTGATGGTCGAGACGGACAGGCCCCGGGATCGCAGGGCGGCGATCAGCCGCTCGATGAGCGTCGTCTTGCCGCTGCCCTGGTGACCGACGATGGCGACGACCCGCATGCGCGTGGGGTCCCGGTCTAACTAGTAGCCGTCCTCGTCTTCGTCGTCATCGTAATCGTCGTCGTCATCATCGTCGTCTTCGTCTTCGTCCTCATCGTCGTCGAAGTCGTCGTCTTCGTCTTCATCGTCGTCTTCGTCGGCGTCGTCGGACCAGCCTTCCGGCTCCTCGGTGGGCTCGAGATCCAGTTCGTGCCACGTGTCGAGATCGAGTTCCTCGATTTCACCGTCCAGGTATTCGATCTCCACGAGCTCGTCGTCCTCGTCCACGGACAATACGCGGAAGGTTTCGTCCTCTTCCTTGTTCTCGTACCACTTGCCGGGGACCGGTGCGTATTCTCTGCTCACAAACTAAAGCCTGGACTTCGAAGGTGGGGGGCCAGAGTGTAGGGGCTGCCTGCGAATGCGGCAACGGGCCGTATTGCGTAAGATTCCAGCCTTTCATGAATACCTCAACGCCTCTAACTCGTGCGCGCCGCATCGTGGTCAAGGTCGGATCGGCCCTGCTCGTGGATTCCTCCACGGGGCAGGTCAATCGAACCTGGCTGGAAACCCTCGTGGAGGACCTGCTGCGCCTGCGCGCGCGCGGGCAGGAAGTCGTGCTCGTGTCCTCCGGTGCCATCGCGCTCGGACGTCGCGAGCTGAAGCTTGCACCGGGAGTGCTCAGGCTCGAGGAGAGCCAGGCCGCCGCCGCCGTGGGTCAGATTTCACTGGCACACATCTATAAGGAGTTGTTCGGCGCGGCCGGCGTGACGGTGGGCCAGATTCTGTTGACACTCGAAGACAGCGAACGCCGCCGACGTTATCTCAACGCGCGCGCCACGTTGTCGCAGCTGATAGAACTCGGGACACTGCCGGTCATCAACGAGAACGACACCGTGGCGACGACCGAAATCCGCTACGGGGACAACGATCGCCTCGCGGCCCGTGTCGCACAGATGACGAGCGCGGATTGCCTGCTGCTGCTGTCGGACGTCTCCGGCCTGTACACCGCGGATCCGAACCTCGACGCGGGCGCGCGGCTCATCCGCGAGATCCGCGAGATCACGCCCGAAATCGAGGCAATGGGCGGTGGCTCGGCATCCGCCGTGGGATCCGGCGGAATGGCGACCAAGATCGCCGCCGCGAAGATCGCGACCAACGCGGGCTGCGCCATGGCGATCGCCGCCGGCGCGCCGCTGCATCCCGTAAGCCGGCTGGAGGAAGGGGCGGACTGCAGCTGGTTCCTGCCCGCGTCGAATCCGGAGAACGCGCGCAAACAATGGATCGCCGGCGCCCTGCGCCCGAACGGCTCGATCACGATCGATGCCGGTGCGGTGCAGGCGCTGCGCTCGGGCAAGAGCCTGCTGCCGGCGGGCGTCACGGCGGTGCATGGGCGTTTCGCGCGCGGCGACACGGTGAGCGTCCTCGATCCCGAGGGGGTCGAGATCGCGCGCGGCATGGCCGCCTATAACGACAAGGAGGCCACCCGGATCCGCGGCAAGCGCAGCGCCGACATCGAGGCGCTGGTGGGCTTTCGCGGGCGCGCCGAGATGATCCATCGGGACAACCTCGTGATCCTGCGCGTGGACGCCGGCTCGACGGCGTGATGTTAGAGTGACCCCATGAATGCCGCCGCCGAACAGACCCCCGCCTCCGACATCGCGAAAGTGATGGAGGGCCTCGGCCGCGAGGCCGTCGCCGCCGCCGCCGCGCTCGCCCTGGCGAGCACGGAGACCAAGAATCTCGCGCTCGCGAAGATCGCCGCCGCGATCCGCGCCAGCGTGCCGGAACTGCTGGCCGCGAATGCGCGCGACCTGGAGGCGGCGCGCGCCAAGGGCACTTCCGGCGCGATGCTCGACCGGCTGGCGCTCGATGCGAAACGCGTCGAGGCGATGGCGAAGGGTGTGGAGGAGATCGCGGCGCTGCCGGATCCGATCGGCGCCGAGATCGCGCGCTGGAAGCGGCCCAACGGACTCGACATCGCGCGCGTGCGCGTGCCGCTCGGCGTGGTCGGCATCATCTACGAGAGCCGTCCCAACGTGACCTGCGACGCGGGCGCGCTGTGCCTGAAGTCGGGCAACGCGGCCATCCTGCGCGGGGGCTCCGAAAGCGTGTTTTCGAGCCGCGCGATCCATGCGTGCCTCGTCGCGGGACTGCAGGCGGCCGGCCTGCCCGCGGGCAGCATCCAGCTCGTTCCGACCACGGATCGCGCCGCGGTGGGTTACCTGCTGTCGTCGATGACGGATTACATCGACGTGGTCGTGCCGCGCGGCGGGAAGAGCCTCGTCGCGCGCGTGCAGAGCGAGGCGCGTGTGCCCGTCATCGGCCACCTCGAAGGCATCTGCCACGTGTACGTCGATCGCGATGCGGATCTCGACATGGCGCGCGCGATCGTGAAGAACGCCAAGTTGCGTCGCACCGGCATCTGCGGCGCCGCGGAAACCTTGCTGGTCGACGCCGCCGGGGCCGACCGGCTGCTCGCGCCCATCGTGAAGGAGCTGCTGGACGCGGGTTGCGAGGTGCGTGGCGACGCCGCCGTGCGGAAGATCGACCCGCGCGTCAAGACCGCCACCGAACAGGATTGGTCCACGGAGTACCTCGACGCGATCATCTCGGCGCGCGTGGTCGACGGTGTCGATGCCGCCATCGCGCACATCGCGAAATACGGTTCGGCGCATACCGAGAGCATCGTCACGTCGAACGCGGCCACCGCGCAGCGTTTCCTCGACAGGGTAGATAGCGCGATCGTGCTGCACAATGCCTCGACGCAATTCGCCGACGGCGGCGAGTTCGGCATGGGAGCGGAGATCGGCATCTCGACCGACCGTTTCCACGCGCGCGGGCCGGTCGGCGTCGAGCAGCTCACGTCATACAAGTACGTCGTTCGCGGCACCGGCCAGCTCCGCCCGGGTTAATGGGGACATTCTCCGTTTCCTAGTTGGAGTCCGGCGCCTCCACGAGGTGTGTTGGGTGGGTCGGTCAGGTCTCAGAGTTCGTCTTGCCTGCCGGGAGCCGAAATCACCTTGCACAGCTCGGCGCCGAAAAACAGCATCTGGCTGACGAACTTCATCCACAGCATCACGATCAGCACGGCGCCCAGCGCGCCGTAGGTGTTCATGCTGGCGCCGAAGCGCGCGAAGTAGAGCGTCAGGATTTCAGCGCCCGATAACCAGCCGAACGTGCACAGCGCCGTCGCCAGGCGAACGTCGCGCCATCGCATCTTCACCGGCGGCAGGACCTTGAGCAGAACGCCGAACATGACGGGGACGAATAGCACCCCCAGCATCAGCTCGGGTACCCAGTCCATGACATCGCCGATGACGGGCACGCCTCGGAAAAGCCCGCCCAACCAGTGAACGATGCCCAGTACCAGCAGCAGCGCAAGCAGCATCGGCGCACCCGCCAGCACCATCGTGAATCCAATGGCCCGCTCGACCAGCGTCTCGAGCATCGCGGTCCGCAGCGTGCCCGAGGCCAGTGGAGGCTTCTTTCCGTAGATCGCGCGGAACGTGATGCGCAGGTGGTGGAACAGCAGCGACGCGGCGAGCAACAGTCCTGCCAAGCTGATCACCGAAGCGAGCGTCGACTCCTGTTCGAGCTGCTCCAGGAGCCCGGCGATCGTGTCGCGCAATGGCGCGCCGAATGCCTGCTCCACTCCATCGAGCACACTCTGGGCCGTTTCGGCGGCCAGGTTCGACAGGCGCAGGAAGAGCCCGAGCGCCGCCAGCAGAAGCAGCACAAGCGGCACCATCGAGATGAGCGCGTAGTAGACGATCGCGTTTGCGAAGTAGCGCGCGTAGTCCTGCTCGTACTCGTGCCAAGCGGTTCGCAGGACCCCACCGAGCGCCGACAGTGACTTCGACAGGCGCAACGCCGACTCCGCGAGTGGAAGTGCGGAATGCTATGGGGAATCGCGCGGGCCGAGACATGCGACCTAGGACCTAGACGCTCGCGCCCCGACCCAGGTCTGTCCCCTTTTGCTAGGAATCGGGGAATGTCCCCATTTTTCGCAGCTTCGCGATTTCCGCGAGCGCGAGGCCGTGTTCGAGGAAGTAGAGCACCTTGATGTTCACGAGCGCGGTGAAGTAGTCGCGCGCGAGCTGCGGCTCGCCGCGCGCCCAGTGCGCTTCGCCGACGTAGAACAGCGCCTCGCAGAGCCGCTCGTCGGTGCTGGTGTTCGGCTGCGAGTTGTCCTCGTCGTCGCCGCGCTTCACCTGGTACACGAGCTCGTCCTCGGTGTATTCGTCGCGCAGGTACAGCAACAAGGGCTGTGGCCATCCGTCGCCGGGCGTGCGCGTGACGAACTGCGGATCCTTCACACCGGCGCGCATCTGCGCGAGGTAGTACATCAGCTGGCCGTACCCGGCCTGGTTGCGATCGGGATCGCTCGAGGCCACGTATCGGAAACGCGCGACCGCGTCGGCCCAGCGCTCGTCGACGTAATCGAGGTTGCCCGCGAGGCGATTCGTGTTCACCGCGCGCGGGTCGATCGCGAGCGCGGCGTTGACGGCAACGCGCGCATCCGCATAAGAGCGCGCGTCGAACAGTGCGCCCGCGAGCGCCGCGAGCACGTCGGCGTCGCGCGGCCGGCAAGCGTGGGCGCGGCGGTAGTCGCGCGCGGCGCCCGCGAAGTCGCCGAGCAGGCTGCGCTCGACACCCACGGCGGCGTGCAATTTCGAAAACCGGGCGGCGCCGATGCTCGACGCGCACTCCGCATCCGGCGGTGGATTGGCGCGCTCGAGTTCGTGGATCGCTTCGCGCAGACCGGAGGTGTCGGCCGCGGGTCGCTCGCGACGGTCGCGCTCCTGCTGGCGTTCGCGCGCGTAGTCGAGTAGTGAGGTGGCGCAGGCGGGCATCGCCGCGAGCAACGCCAGCATCGCCAGGATGACGCGGCCCGGGCGATTCAAGCGGAGGACTTGAGGCCCTTGAGGCCGCCGCGCAGGGAACGGCAGTCGCGGAAGCCCTGCGATCGCAGCAGGTCGGCGGCGGCGCCGCTGCGCCGGCCGGTGGCGCACACCATGAGGTACCGCGCGCCGAGATCCAGGTTCGAGGCGCTCGCCAGCAGTCTGGTCATCGGCAGGTGCAGGAAAGGCTCGGCCGGCAGCGGTTCGAGCGCGAGCTCGCGCGCATCGCGTACGTCGACCAGCGTGTAGCCCGCGCGTTGCGCCGCGTCGAGTGTGTCGAATTCCACTTCCAGCGGGTCGGCTTGCGCGGGCGAAGCGGCCGCCTCGACTTGCGGCGCGAGGGCCCGCGCGTGCGCGCGGCAGTCGGCGGAGCGGCGCGCGCGGATCCGGTGCGTGCTCAAGGTCACGAGATCGAGGATCAGCACCTCGTCGGCGCCGAGGCCGGGCAGGCCTAACAAGTGTTTGAGCGCCTCGAGCGCCTGGAGACTGCCGAATACGCCCGGCACGGGACCGAGCACGCCGGCCTCGGCGCAGTTGCCGACCAGCCCGTCGCGCGTGGCCTCCGGCCATACGCAACGCAGGCACGCGGAAGCCTGGTCGCCGCGCACCCACTGCAGCTGGCCCTCGTATTGATAGACGCTCGCGAACAGCACCGGCTTTCCACGGCGCAGCGCCAGGTCGTTGAGCAGGAACTTCGTGGTGAAGTTGTCGCTGCAATCGAGGACGAGGTCGTAGTCGGCCGAGATTCGCGCTGCATTGCCCGCGTCCAGGCGCAGCGAATGCGGCTCCACGCGCACCTCGGGATTGAGCGCGCGCACGCGCTCGGCCGCGAGCGTCGATTTCTCGCGGCCGCAGTCGGCGAGCGCGTACCAGGTCTGGCGATGCAGGTTGGACGGCTCGAGCCGGTCGCTGTCGACGATGCCGAGGCGGCCGATGCCGGCGCCCGCCAGGTATTGCAGCACGGGCACGCCGAGCCCGCCGGCGCCGATGACGAGCACCGAGGCATTGCGCAGCCGCGCCTGGCCCGCATCGCCGACCTCGCGCAGCGCGATCTGGCGCGAGTAGTCAGGTGCGGGGGCGGGCGCGTGGTGATGAGCATGATCATGTCCATGTTCATGATCGTGCGCATGGCTGGCGCATCGCTCGCAATTCACCCATCCCGAATCGCCGTTGACGTAGTGCTCCTTCTTCCAGATCGGGACGCGGTGCTTGACCTCGTCTATGATGTAGCGGCAGGCGCGGAATGCCTCGTCGCGATGCGCCGCGCTCGCGCCCACCCACACGGCGACATCGCCGATCGCGAGCGAGCCGACGCGGTGCACGCAGGTCGCGCGGGTCACGCCGAAGCGCTCGATCGCCTGCGCGACGATGCGCGCGCCTTCCTTCTCGGCGAGCTCGGCGAATGCCTCGTATTCGAGGCGCGTGACCGCGTGCCCTTCGTTGTGATTGCGCACCCAGCCTTCGAACGCGGCGAAACCGCCGCATGAGTCGTCGCGCAACTCGCGCTGCAGCGCCGCGGTATCGAGCGGCGTGGTGCTGAACCGGAACGGCGCGTTCATCCGCCGGCCACTGGTGGAATGAAGACGACCGCGTCGCCCGGCGCGAGCGGCTGCGACCATTCGCCGAATTCGGCGTTGACCGCGACGCGCAGCATTTCGGGCGGCAGCGTGAACGCATGGCGCGCGGCCAGCTCCGCGTACAGCTCACGGGGCGTGCGCGCGCGCGTGACCACGGCTTCGGAGCTGCGGCCGGCCTGTTCGCGCAGCAGGGCGTAGTACTGCACGCGGATTTCGCGCTCGGGCGCCGTTCCTTCGGTGAGCCCTGTTCCTTCGGTGAGCGAATTCATGGCCGCTCCATACTCGTCCACGGTGTTCACGTTGTCGAGCGCGCGCGGGTTCGGCTGGTCGAGCAGGCGGGTGCGGGCGCCGATCAGGAACTTGCGCGGGCAGTTGCGATTCGTCGCGAGAAACTTCGCGAGCGCTTCGCGGGCATGCGGTTCGTAGAGGGCACACAGGGGCTCGGGCAGGCCGTCGTGGGCCGAGCGGAACGCGACCGCCTCGTGGGCTGGGTCGCGCGCGGCCAGCAGCGTATCCAGCGTGCGCGCGTCGAGAAACGGCAGGTCGCACGCGAGCACCAGCCAGGCAACGTCGGGATGTTCTTCGAGCGCGGTGGCGATGCCCGCGATGGGGCCCTCGACCGGGCCGCGATCGACGAGACGCGCGTAGCGCGCGCGGACGGGATCCCCGGCCTGGTCGGCGCGGACGGACACGAAGGCGCGCGCGACGCGGCCTTCGAGCAGCTTCATCGCCGCGTCGAGCTGGGTCTCGCCGGGGCGGTATTCGATCGCCGCCTTGTCGCGGCGCATGCGCGTGCTGCGGCCGCCGGCGAGCACGAGTCCGTAGATCGGCGTGCTCACTTGTGTTTACGCGCCGTGCGCGCGCGTCCCTTGCGCGAGAAATCGCGTTTGCCGCCGGACTTCTCCAGCAGTCGCACCGGGCCGATCTCGATGTCGTGCGACAGCGCCTTGCACATGTCGTAGATGGTCAGCGCGGCCGCGGTCGCGCCCACCAGCGCCTCCATCTCGACGCCGGTCTTGTGATGGACGGCGACCGTGCAGACGATGTGGATCCCACTCGCGCGATTCGCGATGTCGACGACGCAGCGCTCGAGCGCGAGCGGGTGACAGAACGGGATCAGCTCGTGCGTGCGTTTCGCCGCCATGACGCCCGCGACGATGGCGGTGTCGAATACGGGTCCCTTCTTCGTGCGATGGCCCGCGGCCGCGAGTGCGCGCGCGACGGGCCGCGGCAGTTTGACGACGGCTTCGGCGCTCGCCTCGCGCAACGTCGCGTTCTTCGCGCCCACGTCCACCATGGTCGGACGGTTCGCGGCATCGAGATGAGTCAGTTTTGGCATGGGATCCGGGACAGATCTATTTATCGACGATATGTGGCGAACATTTGAACAGATATCGTCGATAAATAAATCTGTCCCGGATCAGGCGCTCAGCCGCCGATGTAGTTCATTTCGACCTTGTGGAGGTCGGTGCTGCGCATCGACGCGCGCAGCTCGCTGTAACGGTCGCGGCGGCCGGTCCAGGTGCCGCGGATGAGTTCGTAGAGTTCCTCGTCGGTCGCGCCGGCGCGCAGCGGGCCGCGCAGATCCAGGCCCTGGGTCGCGAACAGGCAGGTGTAGAAGGAGCCGTCGGACGAGATGCGCGCGCGCGAGCAGTCGCCGCAGAAGGGCTGGGACACCGATGAAATGAAGCCGATCTCGCCCGCGCCGTCCGCGTAGACGTATCGTTCCGCGACCTCGCCCCGGTAGTTCGCCTCGCGCGGCGCGATCGGCCAGCGCGCGTTGATCGTCGCCGCGAGCTCGCGCGACGGCACGACCAGGGTCGGCTCCCAGTGGTTGCGCGTACCGACGTCCATGTACTCGATGAACCGCACGATCACGTCCGTGCCGCGGAAGTGCGCGAGCAGGTCGAGCAGCGTGTGATCGTTCACTCCGCGCTGGACCACCGTGTTGATCTTGATCGGCGCGAGCCCCGCGCGCCGCGCGTGCTCGATGCCTTGGAGCACTTCCGCGACGCCGCCGAAGCCGCCGCTCATGCGCTTGAACACGTCCGGATCGAGCGTGTCGAGGCTCACGGTCACGCGGCTGAGCCCCGCGGCCTTGAGCTCGGTGGCGTACTTCGCGAGCAGGATGCCGTTCGTGGTCAGCGCCACGTCCTCGACGCCGGGCAGGGAAGACAGGTCGCCGATGAGGTCCGGCAGGTTGGGCCGCAGCAGCGGCTCGCCACCCGTGATGCGCAGCTTCTTCACGCCCGCGCGCACGAAGCCGCGCGAGAGTCGCAGGATTTCGGTGAAGTCCAGCCGCTCGCTCGACTTCAGGAATCGATACGAATCGTGGAAGGTCTCGCGCGGCATGCAGTACGGACAGCGGAAGTTGCAGCGGTCCATCACCGAGATGCGCAGGTCGTGAATCGGCCGGCGCAGCGCGTCGACCGGCGGTTTCGTGCCGGCCGCGCCGCCCAACCTGACGACCGTTTCGCGTGGAGCGTTCACCAGCGGTAGAACCGGGCCACGAAGCCCTTCGGGAAGGTGTTGGGACCCGGCGGCAGCTCGACGAATCCGTCGGTGCCGGCGAGCGCGGTGAAATCGCCCGATCCGTTCGTGGGCCGGGGCTCGGCCGAGGTGCGGCCCCAGTCGTCGCTCTTGAGCCTCACGGGTAGATAGAACGCGAGCGGCGCCTTCACCTCGAACGGCGCGGTGAGCGCGATGCGCGGGACCTCCGCGCTCGCCTGGCCCATCGCGGCGCGCAGGGCCGGCAGCACGTAACGCGACAGGCAGACCAGCGTCGACACCGGATTGCCGGGCAGCGCGAACACCGCCGGGCCGGACTGCGAGACGCCGAACCACATCGGCTTGCCGGGCCGCTGCGCGATGTGATGGAAAACCATGCTCACGCCGAGTTGCTCGAGCACCTTGGGCACGAGATCGAGGCGCCCCATCGACACGCCGCCGGAGAGGATCAGCACATCGTGTGTGCGCAGGTGGAACCCGAGCCGCTCCGTGAGCCGGGCCTCGTCGTCCCGCACGTGATCGTCCGCGACACGCGTGAAACCGTGTTGCCGCAACGACGCGGTGATGCCGTACGCGTTCGAGCGGCGCACCTGGTGCGGCTCGATGACGTCACCGGGTTCCACGAGCTCGTTGCCGGTGGAGATCACGACGATCATCGGCTGCGCGCTGACGCGCACGCGCGCCATGCCGGCGCCGGCCGCGATCGCCACCTCGGGCGCGGACAATTTCGTGCCCGCGGCGAGCAGCAACGCGCCCTGGCGGCAGTCGGATCCGCGCCGATGCACGTTCTGCCAGGGCTTCAGTTCCTTGCGGCCGATCTCGGCGAACGCGCCGTTGCGCTGGATCTGCTCGACCGGGACGACCGCGTCGCAGCCGCCCGGCAGCATCGCGCCCGTCATGATTTCGATGCAGGACTCGTCGTCGGGCAGCGTGTGCGGCGGGTCGCCCGCCGCCTGCGAGCTCGCGACACGCAGGCGTCCGCCCGCGTGCTGCGCGGCGGCAGCAGACAGGGCGATGCCGTCCATCGCGACGCGGTCGAACGGCGGCTGGTCACGCTCAGCGTAGATGTTTTCGCGCAGCACGGCGCCCGCGGCCTGCGCGAGCGGCAGCGATTCGATCGGCAGGCACGAAAGGTGCTGCTCGATCAGGGATTCGGCTTGTGCTGGCGTCAACATGAGCGGTGTGCCCGGACCCCGTCACGCCATGATCAGCGGGACGGAATCAGCCGGCCTTCTTCTCCGCGGCCTTGGCCTTGTACGTACGCAGCTGCTCGTTGAAGCGCTCGGTCACTTCGGTGACTTCCTTCACCGCGGCGTTGTGCTTCTGATCCTGCATGCGCTGCATTTCGGCCTTCTGCTTGTCGGTCGAGCTCGTGTTCTCGGCGACCTTCGCGTCGAATTCCTGCTTGATGCAAACCAGGTACGCTTCCATGTCGTTGTTGTACTTCACGACCGAAGCCTTGGCGGCCTTCATCTCGTCGAGCGTCGCGCTGGCACCGTCCGGGAATTTACCGGGGGCCGTCGGGTACTCGCAGGCGGCCATCGCGTGGGAGGCGGCGAAGCCGCCGAGAATGAGGGCGCTCAATACATATCGCTTCATGACGTTCGGATCCCCGTATGGTGAGCGGCTATCTTAATTCGCGCGCGGGCCGGCGGGCCATCGAAAAGGCGTCGGCGGTCGGCCACACCAACGCCCTGTTTCCCTGACAGCCGGGTTCCCGTGCGCGGAAAGGGGATCAGGTCCGCGTGTAATAGTTCGGGTAATCCGGCGTCAAACCCTTGAATCGCCGGTGAATCCACAGGTACTGCTCGGGAATGCGCCGGACCTCCGCCTCCACGATACGGTTGAACCGCTCGGTATCGGCGACGGCGTCGTCGGAAGGGAAGTCCTCGAGCGGCGGATGAATGGTGCCCTGGTACCCGCCCTGCGGCGTCCGTTCGAAGAAATAGGGCAGGACCAGCGCGTTCGTCATCCCGGCGATGCGCGAGGTGGCCGTGTTCGTCGCGGCGGGAATGCCGAACAGCTTCACCATCTGCGCGCCCTTCTTGCGAAAACTCTGGTCGGGCGCATACCAGACGACGTCGCCTTCCTTCAGCGCCTTGACCAGCGTGCGCACGTCGTCGCGAGGGATCGCGCGCTTCGTCTGCACCGCGCGTCGCGAGTGCACGAATTCGCCGATCAGCTCGTTCCTGGTGGGGCGGTACATGACGTTGAGCGGCAGACGCGCCGCGAGCGCGCGGCAGCCGATCTCGATGGAATTGAAATGCGCGGACAGCAGCAATACGCCGCGCCCGGTGCGCTGCGCGGCTTCGAGGTGTTCGAGACCGGTCATCATCGTGATGCGGCGGATGCGCTCGTTCGAGGACCACCAGCTCATGGCGGTCTCGAACAACGCGCAGCCGAGCCCGGCGAAATGTTCACGCAGGATGCGCGCGCGTTCGGCCTCGGATAGCTCCGGCAGGCACAACTCGATGTTGCGGCGGGCGATTCGCTTGAACGGCGTCGGGAACAGGTGCAGGAACAAGCCCACTCCGCGGCCGAGTAGATAGAGCAGCCGGTGAGGCAGGGGTTCGAAGACGCGCAGGATCGCCAGGCCGAGCCAGGTCGGCCAGTATTCCGGTTTGAAGAACTCGGCTTTCACGCGCTGCGGATGATAACCGTCCGGCGCGCCGTTCGCCTTCGCGCGGCTACTTCTTCTTGCGCTTGAAGATCTCGTTGCGGCCCTCGCGCACGGATTCGATCAGCGTGCCGTCCTTCGACGTCCGCACCGTGACCTCGACGCCGTCGGCCAGGCAGTAGATGTAGATGGGCCGGGTCTGGCCGTCGGCCGCGTCCGGCGGGCCGATCTTCGCCGTCATCTGCTCGAAGGTCGTGTCGTTGGTGATGAACCTGAAGTCGGCCACGCTCGCCGGTCGCGGCGCGTCCTCGGGCACCGAGAGCAGCATGAAGTTCAGGCCGCGCGTGCGTTTCTCGGCGCATGCGCCCTGCGCGGCGTTGGCGGCGAAGCAAAGCGCGAAGACCAGCCAGATGTGTTTCATGGTGTCACCCGGGGAAACTGAAGCTCATGTGCGACTTGTGGATCTCGCCGGGCCGCAGGATGCTGCTCGGGAAGTTCGGATGGTTGGGCGCGTCGGGAAAATTCTCCGGCTCGAGGCATACGGCATGCAACCCCGGATACACGTTCCGCAGGTGGTACGCGCCATAGACCTGCAGACCCGGCAGGCTGGTGCGCACCTGCATGCGCAGGCCGCTCGCGGGCGAGTACAGTTCCGCGGCCACGCGCGCATCCTTGTCGAGCACCCAGCAATGGTCGTAGCCGCCGGCAAGGGCGATCTGCGGATGCGAGGAGGGCGGCGGCACGCGCAGCGCCTTCGCGCGCCGGAAGTCGAACGGCGTGCCGGCCACCGGCGCGATTTCGCCGGTGGGCACGCGCGCCTGGTCGATCGGTAGATAGCGGTTGGCGGCGATGCGCAGCGTCTGCTCGTCGATGGGCCGGCCGGGATCGCCGGAGATGTTGAAGTACGGATGCCACGTCAGGCTGATCGGCGTGGGCGCGTCGGTGGTCGCCTCGTAGGCAAGTGTCAGCGTGTTTTCGTAAACTGTGATCAGCGCGCTGACGTCGAGATTGCCCGGAAAACCATTGGTGCCCGCGGGCGAGCGATGCGCCAGCTTCACGTATCCGTGGCGCGCACCGCCGCCGGCGCCGAGCACGGTCCAGATGTATTTGCCGAAGCCGACTTCGCCGCCGTGCAGCGTGTTGGGCCCATTGTTCGCGGTCAGTTCGTACCGCTTGCCGTCGAGTTCGAAAGCCGCGCCCCCGATGCGGTTGCCGTAACGCCCGACGAGCTGGCCGAGGTAAGAGGTGTCCTTGAGATAAGCCGCGAGATCGGGCAATGACAGGATGAGCGGGATGCGTTTGCCGCGCACCGGAACCGTCAGGCTGCGCAGCGTGCCGCCGAGCGTGAGGATCTCGGCCTGCAGGCCGTCGGGCGAACCGAGCGTGAAGACGTCGACCTGGCTGCCGTCCGCCATCCGGCCGAACGGGCGTGGCTGGCCTTCCTGGCCCCTTGGCGTGCTTACGGAGTCTTGCGCGCTCGCCCTTCGAACAGCCGCTGCAACAGGCAGAAGAGCAAGAGCAAGGCACCTACGACGATTCGCGTCCACCATGAACTCAAGGTCCCGTCGAATGCGATGAGGGTCTGGATGATGCCCAGAATCAGCACGCCGAACAACGTTCCGGCCACGTACCCCACGCCGCCCGCCAGCAGCGTGCCGCCGATGACCACGGCGGCGATGGCGTCGAGCTCGAGGCCCATCGCGTGCAGGCTGTAGCCCGAGAGCATGTAGAACGTCATGACGATGCCGGCGAGCGCCGCGCACAGGCCGCTCAGTAGATAGACACCGATCTTGGTCGAGTCGACCTTGAGTCCCATCAGGCGCGCCGAGAACTCGCCGCCGCCGAGCGCGTACACCGTGCGGCCGAACTCGGTGGAGTGCGCCACGCGGATCGCGATCGCGACCGCGGCGAGCGCGATGATTCCGCCGACCGTGAGCGACGCGCCCGCGCCGAGCGGGATGCGCGCCTGGGCGATCGCGGCGTAGGTCGGATCCACGATCGGGATCGACTCGGTGCTGATGAGATAGCAGCAGCCGCGCGCGAGGAACATGCCGGCGAGCGTCACGATGAACGGCGCGAGTCCGAAGCGTTGTATCAGGTAACCCTGCAGGCCGCCGAACACCGCGCCTATGAGGAGCACCACCGCCATCGCGGCATACGGATTCCAGCCTTCGGCCAGCAGCGTGGCCGAGATCATGGTCGTGAGTGCGATCACCGCGCCGACCGAGAGGTCGATGCCGCCGGAGAGGATCACGAACGTCATGCCGACCGCGACGATGCACAGGAACGCGTTGTCGATGACAAGGTTCAGGAACACCTGCGGCGACAGGAACGCGTCGTAGCGGACGGCGCCGTAGGAGGCCATCGCGACGAACAGCGCCATCGTCACGGCGAGCGGCAGCAGGCGCCGGTTCATCGCGGTCGTCATGGCGATGCCCCCTCGTCCGCGCGTGTCTCGCGCTTCGCCGCGGGGCGCGCGACTCGCCACACCACCGCGCGGAACTCCGCCGACTGCAGCAACATCACGGCGAACACCAGTGCCGCCTTGACGACGAGATTGACCTCGGGCGGCACGCCGAATGAATAGATGATCGACGTCAGGGTCTGGATGATCAGCGCGCCGAGCACGGTGCCGGCGAGAGTGAAGCGGCCGCCCGTGAGCGCCGTGCCGCCGAGCGTCACCGCGAGGATCGCGTCGAGTTCGAGCAGGTTGCCCGCGTTGTTGGCGTCCGCGCTCTTGACGTTCGAGCTCACGATGAGGCCGGCGATGCCGGCCGCGAAACCGCAGAACGTGTACACGCACAGCGTGATGGCCGAGGAGCGCACGCCGGCGACGCGCGCGGCTTCGGGGTTTCCGCCGATGGCTCGCACGAACAGTCCAAGCGCCGTGCGCGACAAGAGTAGATAGAGGACCGCGAACGTGAGCGCCGCGATCCACAACGCCACCGGCAGGCCGAGCAGGTAGCCGTTGCCCAGCGTGAAGAAGGGCGGGTAGTAGACGGTGATGATCTGGCCGCCGGTCAGCAGCTGCGCGATGCCGCGGCCGGCCACCATCAGGATGAGTGTCGCGACGATGGGTTGCATGCCGGCCTTCACGACCAGCAGGCCGTTCCACAGGCCGCAGGCCGCGGCGATCGCGAGCGCGGCGCCGAGGGCGAGCCACAGCGGATAACGGCTTTCGACCGCGCCGTCCGCGGAAAAGCTGCCGCCGATCATCAGTGCCGCAACCGCGGCGGAGATCGCGACGACCGCGCCCACTGAAATGTCGAGCCCGCGCACGGCGATGACGAGCGTCATGCCCAGCGAAACGATGACGAGCGGCGCCGCGCGGTTGAGGATGTCGATGACGCTGCCGTACAGGTGCCCGTCCTGCCACGTGATCGAGAGGAACGCCGGGTTGAATAGCGCGCTCGCGGCGAGCAGCAGCAGGAGCGTGCTCGCCGGCCAGAACAACGCGTGTTCGCGTAGACGCTTCATTCGCCGGCTCCGGTCGTGGCCCCGGATTGGGCCGTCGATCGGGCGATGATCGCGTACACCGCGTCGTCGCTCGCGCCGCGCGGCAACTCGCCCGCTTTCGCGCGGTCGCGCAGCACGACGATGCGGTCGGCGACGCGCACGACTTCCTCGATCTCCGCGGAGATGAACAGCACCGCGGTGCCGCCGCGCGCCAGCGCGAGGATCTCGTTCATGAGCTCCTGCTTGGCGGCGATGTCGATGCCGCGTGTCGGCTCGTCGAGGATCAGGACGCGTGGGTTGGTGGCCAGCCAGCGCCCGATGATCGCCTTCTGCTGGTTGCCGCCCGAAAGCTGGCCGATGGGTGTCTCGATGCTCGCGGTCTTGATGCCGAGCGCCGCGACCATTTTTTCCGCGATCGCGCGCTGCTCGGCGGGCGGCAGGAATTTCCCGAGGCCCATGCGCGCCTGCAGCGCGAGGACGATGTTCTCGCGCACGGATAGCTCGGCGACGATGCCGCTTTCCTTGCGGTCCTCGGGGCAGAAGCCGAGTCCGAGCTTCAGTGCGTCCGACGGCGAATCGATCTCGACGGGCGTGCCGTCCATCGAGATTTCGCCGGAGTCGCTCGGGTCGAGCGCGAACAGGATGCGCGCGAGCTCGGTACGGCCGGAGCCGAGCAGGCCCGCCAGCCCGAGGACTTCGCCGCGATGCAACTCGAGGTCCATCGGCTGGAGCTGTCCGCGACGGGAGACGCCGCGCGCGGCGAGCACGGGCGGGGCCGCCGCGGCGCCGACGATAGTTTGGTCGCCGGCCGTCGCCGTCTTCGCCATCGCGATCTCGCGTCCGACCATCGCCGCCACGAGCGCATGGGCGTCGAGGCGCGCACAGGCGTATTCGCCGACGAACCTGCCGTTGCGCAGGACGGTGATGCGATCGCAGATCTCGTAGACCTGGTCGAGGAAGTGCGTGACGAACAGGATCGCGACGCCTTTGTCGCGCAGCTTGCGGATCAGCGCGAACAACGCCTTCACTTCGTCGGCGTCCAGGCTCGAAGTCGGCTCGTCGAGGATCAGTACGCGTGCATCGGTCGATACGGCGCGTGCCACGGTCGCGAGCTGCTGGAGCGCGGCCGGCAGGCCGCCCGCGAGCTGTTCGACGTCGATGTCTTTGCCGAGGTCCGCGAGCAACGGGCGCGCGCGCCGGTTGGTCTCGCGACAGTCGATGCCGCCGCCGCGCGTCCACGAGCGGCGCGGGTAACGGCCCGCGCAGATGTTCTCCGCGACGGAGAGATTCGGCAGCAGGTGGCTTTCCTGGTG
>JAFAGC010000085.1 GCA_023423065.1 Pseudomonadota bacterium | reverse complement strand
GCCATGTTTACCTCCGGCGAGCATCGGGCCGAGCGCGTGGCCGCCCAGCAGATGCATGTGCAGGTGATACACCACCTGCCCGCCGTGTTTGTTGCAGTTGATGATGAGACGGAAGCCGTCATCCGCGATGCCTTCGGCGCGAGCGATGTCGCGGGCGACGACGAACATGTGACCGAGCGTCCGTTCGTCGTCCTCCGACACGTCGTTGACCGTCGGGATCGGCTTGTTCGGCACGATCAGGACGTGTACGGGCGCCTGTGGACTGATGTCGCGGAACGCGGTCACGCGTTCGTCCTTGTGAACGATCTGGGCGGGGATTTCGCCGGCGATGATCTTCTCGAAAATCGTGCTCATGTTCCGCGAGCCTCGGTGCTTCGACAGGTTGGTGGCCGGAGAATACGCGGTCAGAATTCCAGCCGCACGCCCGCGGCCAGCGAACGTCCCGGCAGCGGCGCGAATTCCTTGAGCGGCGAGGTGTGCCGGCGTGCGTCCTCGTCGAGCAGGTTCTCGCCGCGCAGGTATGCGAACAGCCGCCGGCCGCCGAACGGCACCGTCCAGGAAGCATCGGCGCCGAGCATCGTGTAGCCGTCGGTCGGAGCTTCGTTGGCGGCGATGCGGTCCTGGTCGTCGAATCGATGCGCCGAGATCCCCGCGGACCAGGCCGCGCGCGAATAACGCAGCTCGGCGCCGACGCGCAGTGGTGGGATCTGCGGCAGGTCGCCACCGTCGACGAGTCGTGCACGCACCAGGTCGGCGAGCAGGCGCGTGGACAAACTGCCGCCCGCGATCTCGAACACGGGTAGTTCGATCTCGGCCTCGATGCCGCGGAAACGCGCGTCGTCCTGCCGGTACAGCGCGACCGGTAGTTCGTCCTCGATCTCTCCGGTGAACTCCGTGTAGATGTAATCGCGGTAGTCGCTCTGGAACGCGGTGAGGCTCAGGCTCCAGGCTTCGTCGTGCGGTTCGCCGTGATAACGCAGCGACGCGTCGACGGTCGTCGCGCGCTCCGGCCGCAGCGTCGCGTCGCCGATCTCGAAGCGCTGCACCGCGATGTGCGGACCGTCGGCATACAGTTCGGCCGAGGTCGGGTGTCGCTGAGTCGAGGTCAGGTTGAGCGCGCTGCTCCAGCCCGTCGCGAACCGCCACACCAGGCCACTCGCGAAGTTCGCGCGGGACGCGTCGTAACCGGCGGAGACCTCGTCGCCCGTGATGCGCTGCTTTTCCAGTCGCGCGCCGAGCTCGACCGTGAGCGGTCCGAAGGCGCGCTCTTCGTACGCGAACAATCCCGCGTTACGGGTGAGCGAGGCGGGCACGAAAGCTTCTTCACCGGTTGCGACGAAATCGATCTCGCGATACTGCACGCCGAAGCTGCCGCGCCACTCGGCGAGCGGCGCGTGATCGAACGCGAGCCGCAGCGACAGGCCGTCCTGGTCGAATTGCGTACCGACCTCGCCGCTGTCCTCGAGCTCCGCGTGTTCGTAACGATTGAACGATGCGCGCAGCCGCGCCGATTCCAGCCAGGAATCCGTGGGACGCCAGTCGGAATTCAGATCGAAGCGGGTTTGCTTCATGTCGATCGACACGCCGTGTTCGGGACCCGGAATCCCGTACAGCGTTTCGAAGCGGCTCACCGCGACTCCGGCGAACCCGGCCGCGCCGACGCGCGAGATGCCGAGTGCGCCGCCGGTCAGTTCACTGGCGGAGTCGGCGATACGTCCTCGCGAGGCCGCTATCTCCTCGGGCGTGTACGCGCCGGAATCCCGCAATCGCCGCGACAATGCGTAACCGGCGATTTCGACATCGTCGGTTTCGCGCTTGTACGCATCGCCGTGGAAGGACCAGCCATTCACGCCGCCGTCGAGCCGCAACGCGGCGGCGCGTTCGCCGAGCGCGGTGTTGCCGCGCAGCTCCGCGGCGCCTTCCATCGTGCCGTCGTAGGCCTGCTCCGGTACCCGCCGGACGAGCACGTTGACCAGTCCACCCGACGCGCCATTGCCATGGAGCAGCGTGGCCGGTCCGCGCAGCACCTCGACACGATCCGCGAGCAACGGATCGATGGTCACGGCATGGTCCGCCGAAAGCCCCGCGGCATCGAGCGACTCGGCGCCGTCCTCGCTGACCTGGACGCGCTCGCCGGACTGGCCGCGGATCACGGGTCGGCTGGCCTGCGGACCGAAGTACGTCGCGCTCACGCCCGGCGTATTCGCGAGCGCCTCGCCGATGCTGGTGCCGCGCTCTCGGACCAGCTCATCGCCGGCGAGCACCGCCGTGGGCTGCGCGACCTCGAGCGAGGATTCGCGCAGCGCCGTGGCGGTGACCACGATTTCATCCAATGGTCTGGCTTCCAATGGATTGGCTTCACCTGGTTGGGGCTCCGGCTGATCGGCGAAAGCGGCGCACGAAACGACCAGCGACGGAATGACGAAAAAGGCAGCGGACAAACGCCGCCCGAAACGGAAAGTCGAAGACACGGTACACCTGCGACCTGCAAAAGATGGAAACGCGCCGATCCGCATGGCGGCCGGCGAGAACGGCTCAGCAGGTCAGGGCAGGTGGAGCTCGGGCAGGGGGCCAGAGATGCGGCGCGTCGAGCGCCGGGCGGAACGCTTCCGGCGTGTCGACATCGGAAACTGGAAAGTAGAGCGCGACCGGCGTGGAGGCCGCGGCGGGTGGCGCCGGCAGCCGGTCGAATTGAACGCACAGGGTGCAATGCCCCGCCGCCGGATGGCCGCCCGCGGCGTCGACCTGCGCCGTATTCGCGCTCGCCGGCTGCACATGGAAGTGCGCCAGGTACTGGCTCGTGGCGCCGAGCAGGGCAAGGACCAGCAACCAGCAGGCGGTGGTCTTGAGTCGGGCGACGCGGTTGTGGGTAAGGCTGCGCATGGCGGGGATTGGCTCTGGACTATGGCCCCACAGTTGGTCGGTTTTCAAGCCCGCAACACGCCCCTTCTTGGCTCATAATCGACGCCAGATTGAAGCTTTCTCTCGACAGCCTCCGTACCCACCTCCAGGGTGAACCAGCCAGGGCCTATCTCGTTTCCGGCGACGAAGCGCTGCTCGTGGGCGAAGCGGCCGACGCCATCCGCGCGCGCGTCAGGCGCGCCGGCTTCGAGGAACGCGAGGTGCATTTCATCGAACGCGTCGCCGACTGGGACGAAGTGCGCGCCGCATCTAACAACCTTTCGCTGTTCGGCTCGCGCAAGCTGATCGAGCTGCGGCTGCCGTCGGGCAAGCCTGGCACCGGCGGCGCCAAAGCCATCGTCGAACTGCTCGAGAACGTCAGCCCCGACAACGTCTACCTGATGATCACGGGCAAGCTCGAGCGCGAGCAGACCAGTTCCGCGTGGGTGAAGGCGTTCGAGTCGGCCGGCGCGTGGCTTCCCATCTACCCCGTGGAAGTGGGGCGCCTGCCGCAGTGGCTGCGCGCGCGCGCCGCTCAGCTCGGGATCGAGCTCGAAGAAGACGCGGTGCGGTTCATCGTCGACCGCACGGAGGGCAACCTGCTCGCCGCGCAACAGGAGCTCGAGAAGCTCAAGCTGCTCGCTTCGGGCCCTGACATCGAGAACGCTGGCCCCATCGGCCTCGCCGCGGCGCAGGCCGCCATCGGCGACAGCGCGCGGTTCGACGTGTTCCAGCTCGGCGAGGCGGCGCTCGCGGGCGACGTGCAGCGCGGATTGCGCATCCTCGCGGGACTGCGCAGCGAGGGCGTCGAGCCCACGCTCGCGCTCTGGTCGATCACACGCGAAATACGCAACACCTGGGGCACGACGCAGCCCGACGGCGCGCGTGGCTGGATGCGGCCCTCGGCCGCGCTCGACAGCGCCAGGCGCCGCGCGAACCGCCTGCCTTATGCGCGTCTCGCGGTACGCAGTTCGCGCGCCGATCGCATGATCAAGGGCCAGCAACGCGGCGACGCCTGGGACGAGATGGCGCTGCTGCTGGTCGAATTCTCGGGACGTCGCGTCCTGCCTCTCACGGGAACCCGCATCGCTTGAATACTCCGAATGCCAATTCGCCGGGCCGCAACGCACTGGATGGCGGCCCCATGGGCCTGTTCGGCGGCACGTTCGATCCGATTCATTTCGGTCATCTGCGCACGGCCTTCGAGTTGTGGCAGTCGCTGAAACTCTCCGAGGTCCGTTTCCTGCCGACCGGGAATCCGCCGCATCGCGAGCGCACGCTCGCGGACGGCGCGCTGCGCCTCAGGATGGTCCGCGCGGCGGTTGCCGATCTGCCTGCGTTCGTCGTCGACGATCGCGAAGTGCGGCGCGCGGGCGCCTCCTACACCGTGGATACGCTGACCGAGTTGCGCGCGGAATTTCCGCAGCGCTCGCTGTGTCTGCTCCTGGGCATGGACGCATTCCTGGGTCTGCCGAGCTGGCATCGGTGGCGCGAGCTGTTCGATCTCGCGCACGTCGTCGTCGCGCATCGTCCGGGCTGGAAGGCGCCGACGCAGGGCCCCTTAGGCGAACTCATGGTCGATCGCGGCACCGGCGCCGTGAACGACCTGCACAAGTCGCGCGCCGGGCGGATCTACGTGCATGCCGTGACGCAACTCGAAATATCGTCGACGGAATTGCGACAGATCATCGATGCGGGACGCGACCCCAGATTCCTCGTTCCCGATGCCGTCCGCGCGATCATTCGCGAATCGGGGTGTTATGCTCGAAACGACTGAAGTCACCCACGGAGTGAAATGACCACGAAAGCTCGTTCCCGCCGTGCCCCAGCGCCGGCCAAGTCCTCCTTACCGCAAGCGCTACTGCGCGTCGTCAACACCGCGCTCGATGACATGAAAGCCGTCAACGTCAAAGTCATGGACGTGCGGCATCTCACCGACATCACCGACGTCGTCGTCATCGCCTCCGGCAACTCCGATCGCCACGTCAAGTCCATCGCGGATCGCGTGGTGCAGCTCGCCAAGCAGAACGACTTCCGCCCGATGGGCGTCGAAGGCGCGCGCGAAGGCGAGTGGGTCCTAGTTGACCTCACGGACGTGGTGGTGCACGTGATGTTGCCGCGCGTACGCGAGTTCTACGGCCTGGAGAAACTCTGGGAAGACGCGCCGCCGGCCGCGCCGGTCGTAAAGGCCGTGCCCACCCCTCGGAGCACGGCGCGCCGCAAGACTTCCGCGCGAGCGACAAGATAAGCGCGGCGCATGCGCGTGCGCATCGTCGCGATCGGCACGCGAATGCCCGCGTGGGTGACCGCGGCCTACGAGGATTACACGCGGCGACTGCGCGGCTCGTTGCGCATCGATCTCGAAGAACTGCCGGTGGGGCGCGGCAAGGCGGACGAGCAGAAACGCCTGCTCGAGCGCGTCGGCGACGATTACCTGGTCGCGCTCGACGAACACGGCAGGTTCCGAACTACCCTCGAGCTCGCCAAATGGTTAGGCGAGCGCATCCAGGACGCCAGGAATCTCAGCTTCGTGATCGGCGGCCCCGACGGCCTCGGGCCCGAAGTCCTCGCGAAGGCTTCGTTCCGCTGGTCCCTGTCCCCGCTGACCTTTCCCCATGCCATGGTGAGGGTGATCCTCGCCGAACAGCTGTATAGGGCACACTCCGTCCTGCACAATCACCCGTACCATCGCGAATAACGCGATCCGGTGGGGCCGACTGAGGGGGCCGATGGTCGAACAAGAACAAAAACCGCCCGTCCTGCGGCTGGCGTCCGCGTCGCCGCGGCGCCGCCAGTTGTTAGAGCTGATCGGGGTGCCTCACATCGTGACCCCCGCGGACATCGACGAGACTCCGCGCGGCGGCGAACCCGCCGACGAATACGTGCGCCGGCTCGCGCGCGAGAAGGCGGAGGCCGTCTGCCGGGTTCACCGGGATCTTCCCGTGCTCGCGGCCGATACCACCGTCGTCGTCGACGGCGAGATCCTCGGCAAGCCCGAGTCCGAAGCCGAGGCGCACGCCATGCTCGAGAAGCTCTCGGACCGGGAGCACCGGGTGTACACCGGCCTCGCGCTCTGGCACGCGGGCTCGACCGCGGTCGGGATGTCCACCTCCAGGGTCCGGTTCGCGCCGCTGTCCGCGGCGGAAATCCACGCGTACTGGCAAAGCGGAGAACCGCAGGGCAAGGCCGGTGCGTATGCCATCCAGGGACTCGGCGCCGTATTCGTGCGCGACCTCGCGGGCAGCTACACCGGCGTCATGGGACTGCCGCTGTACGAGACGGCCGAATTGTTGCGCAACGCCGGCATCCCGGTGTGGCACGGAAGAATCTGAAGTTCCAGGGGAAGAGTGTGACCACGGAAATCCTGATCAACGTGGCGCCACGCGAGAGCCGCGCCGCGCTCATCGAAAACGGAGTGCTGACCGAACTGTTCGTCGAGCGGCAGAGTCGCCGCGGCATCGTCAGCAACCTTTACAAGGGGCGTGTGCAGCGCGTGCTGCCGGGCATGCAGGCGGCATTCATCGACGTGGGGCTCGAGCGCACCGCGTTCCTGCACGCGGCCGACATCGCCACTCCCGCGCACGACAGCACGCTGGTGGGTGGACAGCCGGTCGACGACATCCGCCGCCTCGTGAACGAGGGAGACGACATCCTCGTCCAGGTCGTCAAGGATCCGATCGGCACGAAGGGCGCACGCCTCACCACTTTTGTCGCGCTGCCCTCGCGGCTCATGGTCTACATGCCGCGCGGCGAAGGCGTCGGCATTTCCTCGCGCATCGAGGACGAAGCCGAACGCGCGCGACTGAAGGCGATGGTGGCGCAGGCGGTGCCCGAGCGATTCACGGGCGGATACATCGTGCGCACGGCGGCGCAGGGCGCGACGCTCGAACAGATCCGCGAGGACATCCAGTACCTGGGACGACTCTGGACGCACGTGAAGGACAAGGGCATGCGCGCGCGCGCGGGCGAACTCGTGTACGAGGACCTGCCGCTGCCCACGCGCATGTTGCGCGACGAGCTGGCGCGCGGCGTCGATCGCGTGCTGGTCGACAATGCCGCGGCGCACGCGAGCATGCTCGAATTCGCCGCGGCGTTCATGCCCGGCAGCAACACGCGCATCGAGCTGTATTCGGGTCAGCGGCCGATCTTCGACCTGCATGGCGTCGAAGAGGAGATCGGCAAGGCGCTGGAGCGCACCGTGTCGCTGAAGTCCGGCGGCCACCTGGTCATCGATCAGACCGAGTCGATGACCACGATCGACGTGAATACCGGGGCCTTCGTCGGTCACCGCAATCTCGAGGACACGATTTTCCGCACCAATCTCGAGGCGGCCGTCGCGATCGCGCGGCAGCTGCGCCTGCGCAACCTGGGCGGCATCATCATCATCGATTTCATCGACATGACCGACCCGGCGCACCGCACCCAGGTCCTGGAAGCCCTGGAGAAGGCCCTGGCGGGCGATCATGCGCAAACGCACATCGCGAGCGTCAGCTCCCTGGGCCTCGTGGAAATGACCCGCAAAAGGACCCGGGAAAGCCTGGAACATTTGCTTTGTGCGGCCTGTCCCAGTTGCGAAGGTCGTGGCTTCGTACGGACGCCTGAAACGGTCTGCCACGAGATATTCCGTGAAATTGTGCGACAGAGCAGGCAGTTCCAGTCCAGGGAGCTGCTGATACTGGCGCATCAGAACGTGATCGACCGCCTGCTCGACGAGGAATCCGCCGTGCTCGCGGAGCTGGAGCACCAGGTGGGTCGACCGATAAGGTTGCAGGTGGAAGCGCTTTATGGCTTCGATCAATACGACGTGGTGCTGGCCTGAAGTGAGGAGATGAACGAAACCACCCTTGTACACGGGGGAGCCTTTCCGCACTGGGTGCGACGAACGGCGCTGGTCGCGTTCAGCCTGCTGCTTCTCGGCGCGATCGCGCTGGTGTTCACGCGGCTCATCGCCGCGCGGGTTCCCGAACAGCGCGCCACTCTCGAGAAACTGATCACCGATCGGACCGGCCTCGACGTGCGGTTCGAGAACGTGCACTTCGCCTGGGACCTCTCCGGCACGAGCGCCGTGTTCACGCGCGTGGAGCTCACGGATCCCAAGGCCGGTCGCGTAAGGGTCGTGGCCCCCGAGCTGCGCGTCGAATTCGACACGTGGGACTTCCTGCGCCACCAGCAGTTCTCGCTGGGCCACGTCACGCTGCGCTCGCCCGACATCGAGATCATCGGGGATGAACTGGCGTCCGAGGACTTGCCCGCGAAGCGCCCGGCCGCGCGGAACGCGGAGCGCAAGCCCGCGAAGGCTCCCGGCGAGGACGAGCGGGCGCTGGTGCGCCGCTTCACCGCGTGGGCCGAACTCATGCCCAACGGGCGCATCGAGGTGGAAGGCGCGCGCGTGCATCTCAAGCGTCGCGGCGACTCCGCCGCGCGTCATACCTTCACGCTGAGCCAGGCGGTAGTTAGCCGCGGCGCGTCGAACTTCAACGCGTACGGCACGATGCTGCTGTCCCAGGACGTGGGTCAGTCGCTGTTCGTGTCGGCGAAGCTCGAGGACCTCGCGGCGAACCAGTCGCCCTCGGGCGACCTGCGCCTGATCGCGCGGCGCGTGTTCCTCGAAAAGCTGGGTGTGCCGGGAGTCGCCGGCCGCGGCACGATCGATGCGAAGCTGCGCCTCGATGCCGGGCGCATCGCATCGGCGACCTGGCAGGCGAGCGCGCGCGGGCTCGAGCTCGATGCGCGCGACGACCCGGATGACTACCAGGCGAGCACGCGCTTCGACCACGTCTCGCTGACGGGAACTCTCGAGCGCGACGCGCGCGACGTGCTGCTCCGGTTCGACGACCTCCAGTTCACGCGCGGCGCGCGGCTGGAACGCGCGCCGAACCTATCGGCGCGCATCGCGATCGACCCGCAGTCCCTGCGCATCGCACGCACGACCGTGCAGGGCGAGCGCGTGCCGTTCATGGCGGCGGAATTCATCGCGGGTCTGCTGGCGCCGCAGCTCGCGAACGGCATGCCATCGCTGCCGGGCGACTGGGCGCCGACGGCTGGAGAATTGCGCGCGCTCAAGTTCGATTCCGGAAAGCGTCTCGAGCGCGACGGCTGGACCTTCAGCGCCGACCTCGTGGATACGGAAATCACGCGCACCGCGGATCGCGCGACACTCTCGAATATCAACGCGAAGCTGCGGCTCGACACAGAGGGCCTGGCGGTCGTCTTCGATCCGGCGCACGCGGCGGTCATGAAGACGAATTCCGTCGCGGAACCTCGCTCCATCAACGTGGGCGGCACGCTGACCTATCTCGACGATCCGCAATCGCCGCGCTGGAAACTCGAGGATCTCGCGCTCTCGAGCGGTGAGTCGAAGCTGCAGGCCCGCGGAGTATGGAACGTGGCGGCGCCGCAGCCGCTCGCGCTCGAGGTCGCACTCGTGGACCGCGACCTGCTGCAGGACGCGTGGGTCTTCTTCAATGGCAAGGACGAGCCGCCGGCGCTGCTTGCAGGGATTGCCGGCGGTCAGATGACCCAGGCGAAGCTGCAACTCGTGCCGCTGCGCGAAGAAGGCGCCACGCGAATCGACTGGCGGCGCTCGAGCGGTGAGATCGTCCTTGCCGACCTGAACCTCGCGGGCGAAAACGTGCCGCCCGTCACGGGACTCGGCGGCTCGCTCAAGTTCGCGCGCGGCAACTCGACACTGCGCATCGATGCCGGCCGCGTCGAGGATCTCGAGATCGAGGGAGCGCGGCTCGACTGGCCGCGCGGCGGAGCGCCGCGGCTGCACGCTTCTCTCGCGGGCGAACTGACGTCGCCCATGCTGCGCCGGGCGCTGGAAGCCCACGGGCTCGATCGCGCGCGCGGCAAGGTCACGATCGAGGCCGACGCGCGCGGCGAGCGCGAGTTGCGGGCGCCGGACTCGTGGCGGATCGCGGCGCGGGTGCGCGAGGGCGAGATGTTGCTCGCCGAAGGTGTGCCACCCATCGAAAATCTGTCGGGCACGTTGCGTTATGGCGAGCGCCAGGTTCGCGGCCTCGCGCTCGAAGGCGCCTGGCTGGGCGGACCCATCGAAATACAGTCCCGGGGGGGGGGCCCCCCCCCCCCCCCCCCCCGCGCGCGC
>JAFAGC010000035.1 GCA_023423065.1 Pseudomonadota bacterium | reverse complement strand
GCGGTAAACTCGCCGCCGTGCGCCGCGCCGACTTCCACTACGAACTCCCCGAAAACCTCATTGCCCAGCAACCGCTCGCAGAGCGATCGGCGAGCCGCTTGCTCACGCTCGACGGCGCGACCGGCGCGATGGCCGATCGCCGGTTCCGCGAGCTGCCGCAACTCCTGTCGCCCGGCGACCTGCTGGTCTTCAACGACACACGCGTGATTCCCGCGCGGCTGTACGCGCTCAAGGAATCCGGCGGCAAGGTCGAGCTGCTGCTCGAGCGGCCGCTCGACGGCGCCCAGGCGCTGGTACATTCGCGCGCAAGCAAGCCCCTCAGGCCGGCGATGGTCTTGGCGAGCCGCGGCGGCCCGATCCGCGTGATCGAGCGGCGCGGTGACCTGTGGGTGATCGAACTACCGGAGCTAGCGCTCAATTTCTTCGAACGCCACGGCCAGATGCCGTTGCCGCCTTACATCCGGCGAGAGCCCGACGCGGCCGACAGCACGCGATACCAGAGCGTGTTCGCGCGCAAACGCGGCGCGGTCGCGGCGCCCACCGCGAGCCTGCATTTCGACGACGAGCTCGTCGCGGCCATCGAGGCGCGCGGCGTCGAGCGTGCGTTCGTCACGCTGCATGTGGGCGCCGGAACGTTCCAGCCGGTGCGAACGGACGCCGTCGGAGCGCACGTCATGCACGCGGAGTTCGTCGAGGTGAGCGAGGCCACCTGCGAGGCCGTCGCGCGGACCCGCGGGCGCGGCGGCCGCGTGGTCGCGGTGGGCACGACCGTGGTGCGCGCACTCGAGAGCGCGGCGGGAGACGGAAGTCTCGCGCCGCACGTCGGCGATTCGTCGCTGTTCATCGTGCCCGGGTTCCGATTCCGCGTCGTGGATGCGATGGTCACGAATTTCCATCTGCCCGAATCGACGCTCCTCATGCTGGTGAGCGCGTTCGCGGGCCGCGAAGCCGTGCTGGCCGCGTACGAACACGCCGTCGACGCGCGGTACCGCTTTTTCAGTTACGGTGACGCCATGTTCCTGAACCCGGCACCCGACGCGCTCGCGCGTCGCGATCCTTCTCCCGCCACATGACGGCGCGTTTCACGTTGTTAGGCACCGCGGGCGATGCCCGTCGCGGCCGGCTCGAGCTCGCGCACGGCACGGTCGAAACGCCGGCATTCATGCCGGTGGGCACCTATGGCACGGTCAAGGCGATGACGCCCGAAGAGCTCGCCGGGCTCGGCGCCCACATCGTGCTCGGCAACACGTTTCACCTGATGCTGCGCCCCGGAAACGATATCATGCGCGCCCACGGCGGGCTGCACGGTTTCATGCACTGGCAGCGACCGATCCTCACGGATTCCGGCGGCTTCCAGGTCTTCAGCCTCGAGAGCCTGCGCAAGATCACGGAAGAGGGCGTGCAGTTCCGCTCGCCGATCGACGGCAGCGCCGTGCGCCTCACGCCCGAAGATTCGATGGATACGCAGCTCGCGCTCGGCTCCGACATCGCGATGGCGCTCGACGACTGCACGCCGTACCCGGCGACGGAGAAGCAGGCGCGCGATTCGATGGAGCGCTCGATGCGCTGGGAAGCGCGCAGCCACGCTCACTATTACCGGCCCTCATCGTCCGGAGAGGGACCTCCCGGCGAGTTGTTTGGCATCGTGCAGGGCGGCATGCACCTGCCGTTGCGCATGGCATCGCTCGAGACCTTGTCGAAGCTGTCCTGGAAGGGATTCGCGGTCGGCGGCCTCGCGGTGGGAGAGCCGGAAGAGGAACGCCTGCGGATCCTCGAAGGCCTCGTGCCGTACATGCCGGCCGACCGGCCGCGTTATCTGATGGGTGTCGGGCGGCCGCGGGACATCGTGGCCGCGGTGCTGCGCGGCATCGACATGTTCGACTGCGTCATGCCGACGCGGCATGCGCGCAACGGACACCTGTTCACGTCGCAGGGCGTGGTGAACATCCGCAATGCCGCCCACCAGGCCGACACGGGGCCGCTGGACCCGGAATGCGCGTGTTACACCTGCCGGAACTTCTCGCGCGCCTATCTGCGGCACCTCGACCGCTGCAACGAAATCCTCGGTGCGCGGCTCAATACCATCCACAACCTGCATTACTACCTCGAGCTCATGCGGCAACTGCGCGCCGGCATCGAATCGGGCTCCCTGGACGGGGTGATCAGGCGGTATTGCCCGAGCCGGGAAGGCCCAGAACAACTCGTTGTGGCATAGATTCGTTTTTCGGCCAAAATACGCGGCCCCCGCGGCCCCTCGCTGCGGTGGCCCGTCCATTACGTGTGAGATAACACCATGAATTCATTGATCCCCGACGCGATGGCCCAGGCCGCAGGCGGCGCCCCGGCCGGCAGCGGCGCCATGCCGCTCATCATGATGGCGGTCTTCGTCGTCATCTTCTATTTCCTTCTGATCCGTCCGCAGCAGAAGAAACAGAAGGAGCACCAGGCCATGCTGGGCAAGCTCGCGGTGGGCGACGAAGTCATCACGGCCGGCGGCATCCTCGGCCGGATCGTCGAGATCGGCGACCAGTTCCTCACCCTCGAGATCGCCGACAACGTGCGCATCAAGGTGCAGCGCTTCCAGGTCACCTCGCTGGTGCCGAAGGGCACTCTGAAAGGGGCCTGATTCGTGCTCGAGTACCCGCGCTGGAAATACATCCTCGTTTCCGCAGTCCTGCTGGTCGCGCTGATCTTCGCGCTGCCTAACTTCTTCGGCGACGACTACGCGCTGCAGGTGGCGCGCAAGGATCGCGCCGCGATGACCACGGACGAACTCGCGAAAGTCGAGAACGTCCTCAAGGGCGCCGGCGTCGCGTTCAACCGCATCTATCTCGATGGCGGCAACGCGATGATCCGCTTCCCGGACGGCGACCAGCAGCTCAAGGCGCGGGACGTCGTCAAGGACGAGACCAACGGCCTCACGAAGGACTACGTCAACGCGATGTCCTATGCCTCGCGCGCGCCGCGCTGGGTGACGTGGCTGGGCCTGCGCGCGATGCCGCTCGGTCTCGACCTGCGCGGCGGACTCTATCTACTGTACGAAGTCGACGTGAACGGCGCGGTCGCGCAGCTCTTGAACACTTATGAACAGGATTTCCGGCGCGCGCTCAATGCCGGGAACATCCCGTTCAACGACATCAACACGCTCACCGTCGACTCGGAAATCCCGAACGGACTGCGCGTGCTGCTGCCGCCCGGCGCGGACCGCGGCAAGGTGCGCACGGCGCTCAACAAGGCGCAGCCCGACATCTCCTGTCGCGACGCCGACGTGAGCACGGGGCCGGCGGTCGATTGCGTGATGACGTTGCAGCAGGTGCGCGAGCGCCAGGATTTCGCGATCACCGCGAACATCACCACGCTGCGCAACCGCGTGAACGAGCTCGGCGTGTCCGAGCCCATCGTGCAGCGCCAGGGCCTGAACCGCATCGTCGTGCAGCTGCCCGGCGTGCAGAACTCGGCCGAGGTGAAGGACCTGCTCGGCAAGGTCGCGACGCTCGAATACCGCATGGTCGATCCGCGGCCGATCCCGCCCTCCGGCCGCGCGCCGGTCGGCGCGAAGATCGTCATGCACAAGGAAGGTTACCCGGTGATGGTCAAGCGCGACATCATCGTCACCGGCAACCAGCTGCTGAACGCGTCGCCGAGCACGGGCCCGTCGGGTCCGCAGGTCGACGTGACGCTCGACAGCGCCGGCGGCGAGGAGATGCTGCGCAACACGCGCGCGAATCTCGGCAAGCCGATGGCGGTCATCTTCATCGAGCAGCGCCGCGAGATCGCCAACGTCGACGGCAAGGAAGTCGTGCGCGACATCAAGGATGAAAAGGTCATCAGCGTCGCGACCATCCAGGGCGTGTTCGGCTCGCGTTTCCAGACCACGGGCCTCTCGGCGACCGAGGCGAGCGAGTTGTCGAAACTGCTGCGCGGCGGCGCGCTCACCGCGCCCATCTCGATCGTGAACGAGCAGACCATCGGTCCGCAGCTCGGCAAGGAGAACATCCGCAAGGGCGTCACCGCGCTGCTGGTCGGCATGGCGGCGCTGTTCGCCTTCATGATCCTGTACTACCACGTGTTCGGCATCGTCGCGAACCTCGTGCTGCTCGCGAACGTGGTGCTGCTGACTGCGTTGTTGTCGATGCTCGGGACGGCGCTCTCGCTGCCGGGCATCGCGGGCATCATCCTCACCGTCGGCATGGCGGTCGACGCGAACGTACTGATCTACGAACGCATACGCGAGGAACTGCGCAACGGCGTCTCGTCGCAGGCGGCGATCAAGGCGGGCTTCGAGAAGGCGTTCTCGGCCATCGCCGATTCCAACGTCACGACGTTCATCGCGGGCGTGGTGCTGTTCGTGTTCGGCACGGGCGCGATCAAGGGCTTCGCGATCGTGCTGTCGCTCGGCATTCTCACGTCCATGTTCACCGCGCTGATGGGGTCGCGCGCGTTGCTCACGCTCATGTACGGCGGCAAGCGCAAGATCGCCAAACTACCCATCGGCTGACGCGGACCTCGAGGTACAAACTCCGTGGAATTCTTCCATAAGAAAACGAACTTCCCGTTCATGGCCACCCGCAAGGTGTGGTACACGCTGTCGGCCGTCCTGATGATCGCCTCGTTCGCGTCGTTCTACGCCAAGGGCCTGAACTTCGCGATCGACTTCACCGGCGGCGTGAGCGTCGAGGCGACCTTCGCGAAGGAAGCACCGCTCGACCAGGTGCGCGCGGCCGTCGAAGCCGCGGGGTACCACGAGCCGCAGGTGCTGCGCTTCGGCTCGGTGCGCGACATCTCGATTCGCCTGCCGCCCACGGGCGAGAACGCGGAGCAGCTTCGGCCGAAGTTCGAGACGCTGCTGCGTAACATCGATCCGGGTGTGCAGATCACGAAGCTCGAAGTCGTCGGTCCGCAGGTCGGCGACGAATTGCGATACGCCGCGATCGTGTCGTTGTCGGTGACGCTCGCGCTGATCGGCCTGTACATCATCCTGCGATTCCACACCTGGCGGCTTTCGCTCGGCGCCATCCTCGCGGTGATGCACGACCCGATCCTCGTGCTCGGCGTGTTCTCGATCACGCAGACGCCGTTCGACCTGGCCGTGGTCGCGGCGGTACTCGCGGTCATCGGCTACTCGCTGAACGACACCGTCATCGTGTTCGACCGCATCCGCGAGAACTTCGAGAAGAACCGGCGCCAGGATCCGGCCGTCACGCTCGACCAGGCGATCAACCAGACGCTGTCGCGCACGATCATGACCAAGGTCACGACCTCGATCGTCATCGTCGCGCTGCTGGTGCTCGGCGGCTCGGCGTTGCGCGGCTTCTCCGAGGCGCTGCTCATCGGCCTGCTCGCCGGCACGTATTCGTCGATCTACATCTCGAGCTCGATCGCGTTGTCGTTCGGCCTCAAGGCGGAGCACGTGTTCCCGACCGTGAAGAAGGATCCGATCGACGAACTGCCGTAAGGTGGTGGGCATCAGCGCATGATGGAGTTGCTGACCGATCCGCACGCGTGGATAGCGTTCGTCACGCTGTCCGCGCTCGAGATCGTCCTCGGCATCGACAACATCATCTTCATCTCGATCCTCGTGAGCCGCCTGCCGCCGGAGCGGCGCGAGGCGGCGCGCGTCACCGGCCTCGCGTTCGCGATGCTGACGCGCATCGCGTTGCTGTTCTCCATCGTGTGGCTGACCCGGCTCACGAAACCCTGGTTCGGCGTCTTCGGCTTCGAGTTCTCGGGGCGCGACATCATCCTTTTCCTCGGCGGCCTGTTCCTGCTCGCCAAGAGCGTCACCGAGATCCACGGCACGCTCGAGGGAGCGGAAGAGCACCGCACCACGCGCACGTTCGCGAACTTCACGGCCATCGTCGTACAGATCGGCGTCATCGACATCGTGTTCTCGCTCGATTCGGTGTTCACCGCGGTGGGTCTCGCGACGCCGGAGCAGATCCCCATCATGGTGGCCGCTATTGTTCTCGCCATTCTCGTGATGATGCTGGTGGCGCGATCGATCAGCGCGTTCATCGAACGTCATCCGACCATCAAGATCCTGGCGCTCGCCTTCCTGATTCTCGTCGGCGTGGTGCTGGTCGCCGATGCATTCCATTTCGACGTGCCGAAAGGTTACCTGTACTTCGCGATGGCCTTCTCGGTCGGTGTCGAAATGGTGAATATCCGCCTGCGGCGCCGTATCGACGATCGGCGGCAGAAAGGCAACGAAGATACGGAAGGCGGCTGATGATCCACCCGGGGTACGGACCGAAGTCTGTCCCCACCCGAAGTCCCTTCCGTGTCCCAGCACTCGCTTTTACGCGGGTCGGCTGCATACACTAGGGTCAATACAAGAAATGCGGGGTCTGCGATGAGCTGGAACTGGCGCAAGAAATCCGTCGATCAGGTCCAATCCGAATTCGACCACGGTGAGCTGAAACGCACGCTCGGTCCCATTCACCTTGTCCTGTTCGGCATCGGCTGCATCATTGGCGCGGGCATTTTCGTACGCACCGGCACCGCGGCCGCGCAATACGCCGGACCCGCCGTCATCCTTTCGTTCGTCATCGCGGGCATCGTCTGCGCATTCGCGGGACTGTGTTACGCGGAACTCGCCTCGATGCTTCCGGTATCCGGCTCGGCCTACACCTACGCGTACACCACCATCGGTGAATTCGGCGCCTGGATCATGGGCGCGCTGCTCCTTCTCGAATATGCCCTCGCCGCGTCGGTGGTCGCGGTCGGATGGTCCGGCTATGCGGTGAGTCTGCTGAATGACATAGGCATCCACCTCCCGGCGATGCTCACCCAGCCGTATGGCGAACTGGTCGTCAATTCGCTGTACACGATCCCGCTCAGCGATCCGACGGTGAGCCTGAACGGCGTCACCGCGGCGCTCGCCGACGGATCGACGGTGCAATTCTTCTCGAGCGGCGTCGCGACCATCGCGGGCGACTTCACCGCGGCTCTCGCGCAATACGACGTCGTGAAGCCCGCGACCGGTGGTTTCGCGCTCATCAACGCGCTCGACATCGACGTGGCGAACAGCGCGCAGGCGACACTCACGGCGGCCACGAAGGTCCTCGATCCCACGACCGCATCGCTGCGCGACCTGGCGGCGGGGACGCTCGTGAACGTGCCGGCGCAATCGATCGTGCAGCTCCCGGCCTCGACGGTCGTGGCGATTCCCGCCGCGTCCATCGCGACCTCGCTGTTCAACCTGCCCGCGGTGTTCATCACGCTGGCCTGCACGTCGCTGCTCGTGCTGGGCGTGTCCGAGTCCGCGACGGTCAACAACATCATCGTCGCGATCAAGGTGACCGTGATCCTGCTGTTCATCGGCGTCGGCGCGTTCTTCATCGACAGCGCGAACTGGCAGCCCTTCATTCCGGATCCGACCGGCGTCGAGGACCAGTTCGGCATCGACGGCATCATCCGGGCGGCGATGATCGTGTTCTTCGCGTACATCGGCTTCGAGGCCGTCTCGACGGCCGGACAGGAAGCGAGGAACCCGCGCAAGGACATGCCGATCGGCATCCTGGGATCGCTGGTCATCTGCACGATCCTCTACATGCTGACCGCCGCGGTGCTCACGGGCGTGGTGTCGTTCACCAAGCTCAACGTGGCCGCGCCCGTCGCGACGGCCGTCGACAACTTCGGTCCGGACTGGGGCTGGCTCGCCAAGCTGATCAAGATCGGCGCGATCGCCGGCCTGTCATCGGTCGTACTCGTGCTGATGTTCGGCCAGACGCGCGTGTTCTATTCCATGTCGCGCGACGGCCTGTTGCCGAAGGCGCTCGCCAAGGTGCACCCGAAGTTCAAGACGCCGTGGATCAACACGCTGATCGTCGGCGTGGTGGTTTCGCTGTTCGCGGCCGTGTTCGACATCAACGCGCTCGGCGACCTGACATCGGTCGGCACGCTCGTGGCGTTCGGCCTGGTGTGTTTCTCGGTGCTCTGGCTGCGCTACAAGCGCCCGGACCTCCCGCGCCACTTCAAGGTGCCGCTGTTCCCGGTGCTGCCCGCGGTGGGCGTGGTCATCTGCTTCTGGCTCGCGTACGACGGCGCGACGGTCCACATCCGCTGGTGGTTCGCCGGCTTCCTGTCGGTCGCGATCGCCCTGTACTTCGTGTACGCGTTCTGGGCGAGCCCGCTGCGGAACAATCCCGCGGAAGAGGCGAAGTCCCCTAGCTAATGGGGACATTCCTCGTTTCCTAGCAAAAGGGGACGCACCTCGCGGTGCGTCCCCTTTGTCATTTCAGGTCTGTCCCCGTTTGCTAGGAAACGAGGAATGTCCCCATTAAGTCAGGCTGGCGGGGACGTGGGGGGAGATCGCCGCGACCAGCGCGCTGAACACCTTCGGCGTGCCGCCGATGATGTGCCCGCCTTGTTTGTAGTCTTCGCCGGTGAGTGTGCCGACTCGACCGCCGGCTTCGGTGATGAGCAGCGTGCCGGCCGCCGTGTCCCAGGGCTTGAGGCCCATTTCCCAAAATCCGTCGCATCGGCCCGCGGCGACGTAGGCGAGGTCGAGCGCGGCGGCGCCGGGTCGGCGCAGGCCGGCGGCCTTCGTCATCACGGTCTTGAGCATCGCAAGGTACTCGTCGAGCCACGGCGAGTCGGTGCGGTAGGGGAATCCCGTCGCGATCAGCGAGCCTTCGAGCGTCGCCTGCTTGCTCACACGCATCCGGCGCCCCTCGACCTGCGCACCTTCCCCGCGCGAGGCGGTGAACAGCTCCTGGCGCATCGGATCGAACACGACCGCGTGTTCGAGGCGGCCGCGGATCTGGCAGGCGATGGACACGGCGAACGTCGGGAAGCCGTGCATGAAGTTCGTGGTGCCGTCGAGCGGATCGATGATCCAGACGACTTCGTTGTTGCCCGACGCGCCGCTTTCCTCGGCGAGGAACGCATGGTCGGGATGCAGCCGGCGGATGGTCTCGATGATGTCGGCTTCGGCGGCCCGGTCCACCTCGGTGACGTAGTCGTTGCGGCCCTTGCTGTGGATTTCCACGGCTTCGAGACGCGGGATCGCGCGAACGATGATGTCACCGGCGCGGCGCGCCGCGCGGACCGCGATGTTCAATAGGGGCTGCATACGAAGGATAGGGCTCGAAAAAGGGCCGCTATCATACAGCCCATGCCGCTGTCCGCCATTCGCATAGTCCTGGTCGAGCCCTCGCACCCCGGAAATATCGGGGCGGTCGCGCGCGCCATGAAGAACATGGGACTCTCGGAGCTCGTGCTCGTCAGACCCAAGGCATTTCCGCATGCGGAAGCCACTGCCCGCGCGTCGGGCGCCGACGACGTGCTCGCGCGCGCCCGCGTGGTCGACAGCGTCACCGAGGCCGTCGCCGACTGCGGCTTCGTGGCCGCCACGACCTCGCGCCCGCGCGACCAGAACTTCCGCGCGCTCGACCTGCACGATGCCGCGCCGCGCATCTTCGAGATGAGCGCGCGCGGCCCGGCCGCCGTGCTGTTCGGCGCCGAGCGCACGGGACTCACCAACGAAGAACTCGCGCTCGCGCACCTGCTGATCCGGATTCCCGCGAACCCTGACTACCCGTCGCTCAATCTCGCGATGGCCGTGCAACTGACCACCTACGAACTGTTCCGCGCCGCCGGTTCGCCCGCGAGCACGCGCCCGCTGTCGGAGGCGACCGTGCCGCTCGCCCCCGGGGCCGAGATGGAGCGCTTCTACGCGCACCTCCAGCAGGTGATGGACGAAATCGACTTCAAGGACCGCACGACGGGCGGCACTCACCTCATGACGCGCATCCGCCGCCTGTTCCAGCGCTGCGAGATGGACCAGAACGAGGTGAACATCCTGCGCGGGATCCTTACGGCCGTGCAGTCGAAGAGACGCGCCGCCGGCAAACCATGACCGTCGCGCCTATCTACCTGGATTACGCGGCCACGACTCCCGTCGATCCGCGCGTGGCCACCGCCATGACCGAGTGCCTGACATCGGCCGATCTGCAGGGAAATCCCGCCTCGGCGACGCATGGCTTCGGCCTCGCGGCGCACGACGTCGTCGAACGCGCGCGCGCCGACGTGGCCGCGCTGATCGAAGCGGAGCCGCGCGAGATCATCTTCACTTCGGGCGCCACCGAGGCCAACAACCTCGCGCTGATCGGCGCCGCGCACGCGGCGCGCCGCGCGGGCAACGGGCGAGGCCACCTCGTGAGCGCACGCGCCGAGCACAAGTCCGTGCTCGATGCGCTGCGCCAGCTCGAGCGCGAAGGTTTCGCCGTCTCGCTGCTCGAGCCGGACGAGTGGGGTCGCGTGCCGGTCGACGCGGTACGCGTGGCGCTGCGCGACGACACGCTGCTCGTGTCCGTGATGGACTCGAACAACGAGATCGGCTGCGTCAACGACATCGATACGATCGCGGCGATCTGCCGCGAGCGCGGCGTGCTCACGCACACCGACGCGAGCCAGAGCTGCGGCAAGCGCGCGATATCGGTGCGTCGCACGCAGGTCGACCTGCTTTCTCTCACGGCGCACAAGATGTACGGGCCCAAGGGAATCGGCGCGTTGTACGTGCGCGAGACCGCGCGTCCGAGGATCGCGCCGATCGTGTTCGGCGGCGGGCACGAGCGCGGACTGCGCTCGGGAACCCTCGCCACTCACCAGGTCGCGGGCTTCGGCACGGCCGCGAAGCTGGCGCGGCAGGAACTGTCGTCCCAGGCTCAGCGGCTCGGCGCGCTGAAGGCTCAACTGATGGCGGGCCTGTCGGACCTGCCGGGCGCGCACCTCAACACGCTGGCGGGACCGGCGTCGCTGCCCGGCATCGTCAACGTGTCCTTCGAAGGCATCGAAGGGGAAAGCCTCGTGACCGGCCTCACGGAGATCGCCGTCTCCACCGGCTCGGCCTGCAGCTCGGCGACACGCGAGCCGAGTTACGTGCTGCGCGCGCTCGGGCGGAACACCGAGCTTGCCCAGAGTTCGCTGCGCCTGAGCTTCGGGCGGTTCACGGGCCCGGCCGACATCGATGCCGCCCTGGCGGCGATCCGGCGCGAGCTCTCGCGGCTGCGAGTCATCGCGGGACGTCCGGCGATTCCGGGCGCGAGCGCGGACCTGCCCCCGACCGATCGAGTGCCGGGGACCTTGTTCGGGCGTGGGCTGTGTCCCTTGGCCCAACGCTATTTCCGCGCCTCGCCCCGGCCGGCGCTTTTCCCGCAGGGAAGGGCCGCACCCGGGGACATCCGACATGGCCAGGCGGGAAGCGAGGCCGATGGCACAGCCGTCACGTTCGAACTGCAGATCGGCGGCGGCATTGTGAATAGCGCCCGTTTCAGTGCCTATGGTTGCCCCCATACTCTGGCCGTCACCGCGTGGCTGTGCGAGGCGCTCGAAGGCGCCCGGACGCACAATCTCGCGGTGGGCACCCCGGTCGACTGGGCGGAAAAGTTCGCGGTTCCGCCCGAGAAACTCGGGCGGCTGCTGGTCGTCGAAGATGCATTGCGAGCGGCCCTGGGCCGCTAGAATTCGCGTAAGGAAACGGTTCGAAATGGCTATCTCGCTCACTCAGGCTGCGGCCGACCGGGTCAAATCGTTCATCGCCTCACGCGGCAAGGGCCTCGGCCTGCGCCTCGGGGTCCGCAAGACCGGCTGCTCGGGGTTTGCCTATGTCGTCAACTATGCCGACGACGCCTCCCAGACCGATCACGTGTTCGAGGATCACGGGGTCAAGGTCTTCGTCGATCCGGACAGCCTGCCGCTGATCAACGGCACCACGGTGGACTTCGTCAAACAGGGCCTCAACGAGGCCTTCCGCTTCCACAACCCGAACATCAAAGGGGAATGTGGCTGCGGCGAGTCATTCAACGTCTGACACATTCACGGACGGCGCCCTTGGCGACGTTTCCTTCGTGGCGCGCAGCGCCTGGTGAGTCGCCGTCCTTAAATTTCAGCGGGTTACTCGCAGGTAGGGCTGTCTGCCGGTACAATCGCGCGCCTTTAAGCCCCCACAAGGAATCATGTTCATGGCGCTCGAGCGCACCTTCTCCATCGTCAAGCCCGACGGCGTAGCCCGTAACCTCATCGGCCAGGTCCTGAGCCGTTTCGAAAAGGCCGGCCTGCGCGTCGTCGCCGCCCGCATGCAGCACCTGTCGCAGCGGGAAGCCGAGGGTTTCTACGCGGTGCATGCCGCGCGTCCGTTCTTCAAGGATCTCGTCAAGTACATGACCTCGGGTCCGGTGCTGCTGCAGGTGCTCGAAGGCGAAGACGCCATCGCGAAGAATCGCGAGATCATGGGCGCCACCGATCCGAAGAAGGCCGCGCCGGGCACCATCCGCGCCGATTTCGCCGAGAGCATCGAGGCGAACACCGTGCACGGATCCGACGCGCCGGAGACGGCCGCGAAGGAAATCGCGTATTTCTTCCGCGAGACGGAGATCTGCCCGCGGGTCTGATCGCATGAATACCGCCGAGTCCCAAGTCGCCGACGAACGAATCAACTTGCTGGGTCTGCAGAAGGCGGACCTCGAGTCGTTCGTGGGCGGGCTCGGCAGCAAGCCCTTCCGTGCGCGTCAGCTCATGAACTGGCTGTACAAGCGCGGCGAGAGCGACATCTCGGCGATGACCGACCTGGCCAAGGACTTCCGCGCGCAGCTCGCGCAGCGCGCGGAAGTCAAACTACCCGAGATCGTGAAGACGCAGGTCGCCTCCGACGGCACGCGCAAGTGGCTGCTGTCGGGCGGCAACGGCCAGGCCTTCGAGATGGTGTTCATCCCGGAGGAGGAGCGCGGCACGTTGTGCATCTCCTCGCAGGTCGGCTGCGTGCTGGACTGCACGTTCTGCTCGACGGCGCAGCAGGGATTCAACCGCAACCTCACCACCGCGGAGATCGTCGGGCAGGTGTGGCTCGCGAATCGCGAACTCGCGGGCGAGCAGGGCTGGAAGGCCGGCCCCGGTGAAAAGGAAGGTGGCCGCATCATCACGAACATCGTGCTGATGGGCATGGGCGAACCGCTCGCGAACTTCCGCAACGTCGTGCCCGCGATCCGCATCTTCCTCGACGACCTGGGCTTCGACATTTCGCGCCGCCGCGTGACGCTGTCGACCTCCGGACTCGTGCCGCAGATCTACAAGCTGGCGCAGGAGACGAATTGCGCGCTCGCGGTTTCGCTGCACGCCCCGAACGACGAGCTGCGCAGCGAGCTGGTGCCGATCAACCGCAAGCACAACATCGCCGAGCTGCTCGAAGCCTGCTGGCACTACCTCGACGAACAGAACGGGCGCAGCGTGACCTTCGAATACGTGATGCTGGACGGCGTCAACGACCAGCCGCGCCACGCACGCGAGCTCGCCAGGCTGCTGCACGGCAAACCCGCGAAGCTGAACCTCATTCCATTCAACCCGTTTCCCGGTACGAAATACCGGCGCTCGCCGCAGGCGGCGATCGAGGCGTTCCGCGACGAGCTCAATGCTCGCGGGCTGATCGCCACCATCCGCAAGACCCGCGGCGACGACATCGATGCGGCCTGCGGACAGCTCGCGGGCCAGGTCACCGACCGCACCATCGTGCGGCTCGGCTCGAAAACCTTCGGATTGCAGGTACGCGCATGAAACATCCGCTTCGCTTGGCGATCGTGTTGTTGGCCTGCACGCTCGCGGCGTGCGTCACCAATACCAAGGACGGCGGCAAGCCGCTCAAGGGTGAGGATCCACAGCACACCGCCGCGAAGTACAACGTCCAGCTGGGCACGGCGTACCTGCAGCAGGGCAACTACCCACTCGCGAAGGAGAAGCTCGAGCGCTCGCTCAAGCAGAACCCGCGCGATCCCGACGTACACACGAGTCTCGCGCTGATGTACGACCGCACCGGCGACCAGAAGCTCGCGGACCGGCACTACCGCGAGGCGCTGCGGCTCGCACCCGACAAGCCCGCCGTCATCAACAACTACGCCGTCTACCTGTGCAAGAGCGGGCGTGTGGACGAGGGCGTCGAGCGCTTCAAGGCGGTCGCGGCCAGCAAGTTCTACCAGACGCCCGAGGTCGCGCTGACCAACGCCGGCGTGTGCCTGCGCAGTGCCAAGCGGATCGACGAGGCGCAGGCGAGTTTCGTCAGCGCGATCAAGGCGCGGCCTAACTACAGCGAAGCGACCGTGCAGCTCGCGAGCCTGCACCTCGAGCGGAACCAGGTTGCCGAGGCGCGCAAGGTGGTGGACACCTACATCGACGCCTTCAAGCCCAACCCGGACGTGTTGCTGTCCGCGGTCAGCGTGGCGCGCGCCGCCAAGGATCGCATGGCCGAGGAAAAATACTCGCGCGCACTGCGCCTCGAGTTCCCCGATTCCGCCCAGGCGCGCGCGCTCAAGCGCAGTCCGTAGGCGCCGACCCCGGGCAAGAGATGGGCGACTCGCAGACCTCCGCTACCGACCAGCCGGAACAGCCGCGTTCGATCGGCGAGCGGCTGCGCGCCGCGCGCGAACGCGTCGGGTACTCGGTCGCCGCCGCCGCGGAAAAGCTGCACCTCGACCCGAAGGTCATCGAAGCGCTCGAGGCCGACCGTTTCGCGGATCTCGGTGCATCCGTTTACGTGCGTGGCCACCTGCGCCGCTACGGCGACTTCGTCGGCGAGCAGGGACGGGAGCTCGTGGATGCGTACGGCGCCCGCGAAGCGCGTCCGGTGCCACCCGACCTCACGCAGATCCCGCACGCCGGGCGGCGCGCGGATCCGCGCCGGCTCGTTCCGCCGTTGATCGCGGTGGGAAGCGGACTCGTACTGCTGGCGGCGATCTGGTGGGTGCTCGCGGGATCGAACCGCGGCGCGGAGCCGACTTCACCCGTCGCCGAGACTTCTTCCGCGCCCATTGCGGCACCCGAGGCGCCGCCCGTGGCCCTGGGCACCCCTGCTTCCGTGGCGACCGAGGCGGAACCGGCGGCGCAGCCCGCGGCATCCGCGCTCGAAGCCGAGCCGGCGCCGGCACCCGTCCAACGCGAGGTGCCGCCACCCGCGCGGCCTGCGCGGCTCACGCTGCAACTCACCAACGACAGCTGGGTCGAAGTCTACGATTCGCGCGGCGAGCGCCTGTTTTACGACGTCGCGAGCGCGGGCAGCGTACAGAGCGTTGAAGGGTTACCTCCCTTACGTGTGACGTTGGGTAATGCGTCCGGAGTCGCGATCGAAGTAAACGGTCGAAGCCGTGAAATCCCCGAGAGTGCGATGGACGGCGAAGGCGCGCGTTTCGTCGTGAATCGATCCGGTTCGCTGTCGCGGGCCCGCTAACAAGAAAGCCGTTTCCGCAAGAACAACATGTCCCGCAACATCCAGCCGGTCACCGGCATGAAAGACGTACTGCCGGAAGACATCGGCGTGTGGCAACACGTCGAGTCGACCATGCGCGCCGTCCTCGACGCCTACGGCTACCAGGAAATGCGCGTGCCGGTGGTCGAACACACCGAGCTCTTCAAGCGCGCCATCGGCGAATTCACCGACGTGGTCGAGAAGGAGATGTACACCTTCACGGACCAGGGCGGCGACAGTCTCACGCTGCGTCCCGAGGCGACCGCGGGCATCGTGCGCGCCACGATTTCCAACGGCATGCTGCGCGGCGCGCGGCTCAAGTTGTGGTGCCAGGGACCGATGTTCCGGCACGAGAAGCCCCAGAAGGGACGCTTCCGGCAGTTCAACCAGATCGATCTCGAGGCCATCGGCTTCGCGGGCCCGGACGTCGACGTCGAGATCATCGCGCTCACCGCCCGGCTCTGGAAGTTGTTAGGCCTGACGCGGGTGAAGCTGCAGATCAACTCGCTCGGCACCCCCGAATCGCGCAAGGCCTACCGCGCGCTGCTGCAGGACTACTTCCGCGCGCACCTCGACAAGCTCGACGATGACGGCAAGCGTCGCCTCGAGGGCAACCCGCTGCGCATCCTCGACAGCAAGTATCCGCCGACGCAGGAGATCGTGAAGGACGCGCCGGTGCTCACCGAGCACCTCGATGCCGAGTCGCAGGCGCATTTCGCGGAGCTGCGCGCCGGGCTCGACGAGCTCGGCATTCCGTACGTCGTCAATCCGCGGCTGGTGCGCGGTCTCGACTACTACAGCCGCACCGTGTTCGAGTGGATCACCGACGCGCTCGGCAGCCAGGACGCGGTGTGCTCCGGTGGCCGCTACGACGGGCTGATCGCGCAGATGGGCGGTGAGCCGACCCCCGCGATCGGCTTCGCGATGGGCGTGGAACGCGTCGTCGAGCTGGTCAAACTCGCCGGAACGGTGCCGGCGCGCCCGGTCCCGGACGTGTTCGTGATGGCGCAGGGCGAAAGCGCCCAGCGCAAGGCCCTGGCGCTGGCCGAGCAGCTGCGCGACGACATCGCGGGCTGCCGCGTCGTAGTCCATTGCGGTACCGCCAAGTTCAAGACACAGTTCCGCCGCGCGGACGAATCCGGGGCGCGGCTTGCGCTCATCGTCGGCGACGACGAACTCGGGCGCGGAGTGGTCGCGCTCAAGCCGCTGCGCGGCGCCGAGACCACACAGGTTGAACATCCTCTCGCTCAGGTGAGCGCGAAGGTCGAAGAGTTTCTGAGGAGAGCGACGTGAGCGAATTGAACGATGCTGAACAGCTTGAACAGGTCAAGGGCTGGTTCAAGGAGAACGGCCTGTGGATCGTCATCGGTGTGGTGATCGGCGTGGGCGGGCTCGGCGGTTACCGCTGGTACGAGCAGCGCCGCGAGACGCAGGCCGAGACGGCCGCGGAGCGTTATGGGGCGATGATGGATGCCTTCCAGCGCAACGATCGCACGCGCGGACTCACGCTCGTCGACGAGATCAATCGCGAATACGCGTGGACGCCTTATGCGCAGCTCTCGAAGCTGGTCGCCGCGCGCGTGCACGTCGAGGCCAATGAACTCGACAAGGCCGCGGCCAGTCTGAAGTCCGTGGTCGACACGGCCGACGACCGCGAAGTGCAGCTGATCGCGCGCACGCGACTCGCGCGCGTGTTGTCCGCGCAGGGCAAACACGACGAGGCGCTGGCGGCGCTCAAGGTCGAGGATGTCGGCGCGTTCGCGCCGCGGTTCGCCGAGACGCGCGGCGACGTGCTGCTCGCCAAGGGCGATCGGGACGGGGCGCTGCGCGAATACCAGGCGGCGCGCGTCGCGGGCACGCAAGGCGCGGTCGATCTCGACCTGCTCGATCTCAAGATACGGGATCTCGGTGGCAATCCGCCGCCCAGAGAAGAGGAGTCCTGATGAAAGTTCGCGGACTGTTGCTGCTGGCGGCGCTGGGTATCCTCGCCGCGGCGTGTGATTCGAAGAGCAAGAAGGTCGATCTGCCGGTCGATCTGACCGACATCGCCAATCCGACGGTGCGCGTGAACCGGCTATGGAGCGCGAGCGTCGGCGGTGGCGGCAAGAAGCTGCGGCTGGGCCTGGGCCTCTCGAGCGGCGGCGACCGGTTGTTCGCGGCCGGGCACGACGGAGACGTCGCGGCGTTCAATCTCAAGAATGGCCGGCAGATCTGGCGTACGAAAACCGATCTGCCGCTCGCCGGCGGCACCGGGACGAACGGCAACGTCGTCGCGGTCGGCTCGGCGGACGGGGTGATCGTGGTGCTCGGGGCGGACAATGGCGCCGAACGCTGGCGCGCGAACGTGGGCGGCGAAGTGTTGTCCGCGCCCGCTGTCGCGGACGACCAGGTCGTCGTGCGCACGGTCGACGGCCAGCTGCACGCACTCTCGCTCGAAGACGGCAAACCTCTCTGGGAAGCCGAGCAAAACATTCCGCGTCTCACGCTGCGCGGCGTGTCAACGCCGGTCGTGGCGCGCGACCTGGCGCTTTCGGGTTTCGACAATGGCCGGGTGATCGCGGTGAGTCTCGAGGACGGCGCGACCGTCTGGGAAGCGGCCGTGTCCCCGTCCAAGGGACGTACCGAGCTCGAGCGGCTCAACGACATCGACTCGGCCGTCAAGGTCGTGGGCGACGACGTCTTCGTCGCCGGATTCCAGGGCCGCGCGGGCATGCTCGCGCTCGATTCCGGCCAGGTGTGGTGGGCGCGCGAAATTTCCAGCTACCGCGGCGTCGACGTCGACGACGATCACCTCTACGTCTCGACTTCCAGCGGCGAGCTGCTCGCGCTGAGCCGCCGCAGCGGCGGCGAAGTCTGGCGCAACGAATCCGTCAAGTTCCGCAGCCTCTCGGCGCCCGCGGTGGTCGGCGACTACGTGGTGGTGGCGGATCTCGAGGGTTACGTGCACTGGTTCGATCGCGCGACCGGCGCCGCCGCGGGCCGCGCGAAGACCTCGGGCGACCGCATCAACAACGCACCGCTCGTCGTGGACGACGTGCTCTACGTGATCAGCGACAAGGGCGACATCACCGCGCTGAAGGGCGAGCCGATCGCCGCGCGCAACCGTTCGCCCGACGCCGCACCCGCTGAGCCCGCCGCGCAGCCGGCGGG
>JAFAGC010000031.1 GCA_023423065.1 Pseudomonadota bacterium | reverse complement strand
CGCGGGTATCTGCGCGAGCGCGCCGACGACGTTCACGCCCTGATCGAAGATGGCGTGGGCTTTCGCGACGTCGCGGGCCCAGACCCAGATCGTGTCGCCCCGCGCGCGCAACCTGCGCACCGCGTTTGGACCGATGAAACCCGTCGCGCCGGTGAAGAGGATGCCGCGTTCGCTCATCATTCCTCCGCTGCGCAGAAACGCCCGGTCTGGAAGAACATCTCGCCGAACCACGGATGCATGACGGTCATCGTGAAGCGGAACCAGCCGTGACCGAGATCCACGTGTTCGACGTGCGTGACGCCCGGGGAGAATACGCCGGGCAGCCGGAGCTTCAAGCCGAGGTCGCCAAAGCGGATGTCGAAATAGTAGCCCCGGCTCACGAAGTGCAGCGTGCCGTTGTCCTCGCGGACCTCGAGCGGCATGTTGAGCCGCGCCGGCAGGCATTCGGTGAGCTCGCGCCCGGCGACGACCTTGGTGGAGCGCACCAGGTCGGTCGTCCCGTCGGCCCATTCGTACTCGCGGGTCCAAACTACTCCGCGCGCGTCGGGCTCGACGAATACGCGCGCGGCCACCGCGGTTCCGGTGCGTGGCGTGACGGGCATGCCGAACAACATGCCGATCCGGGCGAACAGGCGGCCGAGCAGGCTCGCGCGGACGACTTCGTATGCGCCGGCGTAGGTCACCGCCGCGGTCGTGTCGTCGAATCGCTCGCGTACCGCCTCGGGCAGCCGGGCCCAGGCCTGCGCGCCCAGCACCTCGCGTAATCCGTGCCGCGTGCGAAGCGTGGCTTCGCGGGCAAGGGAGCGGGGGAGCGCCTGGGCCTGTGTCATGAGGTCCTCAGTCGCCGATCACTTTGGCGATGCGTTCGCCCATCCGCATGAGCTTGAGCAGGGTCTTGCGCGGCAAGCGCTTCATCGCCTCGAACCAGCGCGTGACCGTTTCGAGGAATTCGAGCTGCGTGACGATGCGCTCGCGCACCGCGGCGGGCGTCTCCTTGTCCTTCTCGAGCTGCGCCGCGCATTCGCGCAGCGCCGCGAGAGTCGGGTCGATCTCGCGCTTCTTGCGCCCGTCCATGATCGCGCGGATGACTTCCCACGTGTCGTGCTGCGCGGCGAAGTAGTCGCGGCGGTCGCCGAGCTCGTGCGTGATGTGGACGAGGTCCCACGCGACCAGCTCCTTGAGCCCGGTGCTGATGTTGGAGCGCGCGATGCCGAGCGTTTCGGCGATCTCGTCGGCGTTGAGCGGCTTCTCGGACAGGTAGAGCAGGGCGTGGATCTGCGCGACGGAGCGGTTCATGCCCCAGCGGCTGCCCATCTCGCCCCAGTGAACGATGTAGCGGCGCATGGTGTCGGTGAGCTGCATATCGTCTTGTCCGTAATTTCTGTATTCACAGAAATAATAGGCGGCGCACCGGGGCGCCACAAGCGCCGGATGTACTTAACGCGAATATTTCGCGGACCCGCTTGACCTGGCCCGGGCCGCGGGTGTACTAATTGCTTAATTAACGAATTAGCTAATAATCGAATGCAACTCGACCGCATATTCGAAGCACTGGCCTCCCGCCCGCGGCGCGAAATACTGGCCTACCTTTCCAAGGCCGAACTCACCACCACGGAGCTGGCGGAACGCTTTGCGATGAGCACGCCCGCGGTGTCGCGGCATCTCTCGGTCCTCGAAAACGCGGGCCTCGTGCGCAGCGAGCGGCAGGGCCAGCGCGTGTTGTATTCGCTCGTGCCCGACAACCTCGTGAACACGCTCACCGGATTCGCCTTCGAGGTGTGCCCGGTGGGCGGCCCGCTCAAGCGCGAGTCCCGCGCGCTCGCGAAGCGCCGCAAGGCCAGGGCCACCTGAGCCATGGCCGGCGCGCCCGGGTTGCCAGCGAGCCTGTCGCGACATCGAGTGCGCCATCGCGACCTGGAGCAGGTGCTCGACGGCGAGGTCGTGTTCTCCGCGGTGAAGGGTGCGTGGTTTCTCGGCATGTCCGCGGCCGCCATTGTCGGGGGCGCGTCGACGTTCACTCCCGCGGCGCTCGCGCTCTACGTCGCGAGCACCGCCACCGTGCTGCTGTTCGGCCACTCGCTCGGCAGTCACCGCAAGCTCATCCACGACAGTTTCCAGTGCCCGCGCTGGCTCGAATACCTGCTCGTGTACCTGGGCGTGCAGGTCGGGCTCGCGGGGCCGCTCGGACTGCTGCGCCAGCACGAGCTGCGCGATTACGCGCAGCGCCTGCCGGTCTGCCACGACTATCTACGCCATGGCTCGGGTTTCCTGAAGGACGCGTGGTGGCAGCTCGTGTGCGAGCTGCGCCTGCGCGACGAGCCGCTGCTCGTCGTCGAGCCGCGCATCGCGCAGGACCGCTTCTACCGTTTCCTCGAGCGAACGTGGATGTGGCAACACCTGCCCTGGGCCGCGCTGTTCTATTGCTGGGGCGGATGGGCATTCGTCTTCTGGGGCGTGTGCGCGCGCGTGACGACGGGCGTGTTCGGCCACTGGATCATCGGTTTCCTGGCTCACAACCACGGCGACATGCATCACGAAGTCGTGGGCGCGGCCGTGCAGGGCCGCAACGTCCGTCTCACCTCGCTGCTCACGATGGGCGAGTGCTGGCACAACAACCATCACGCGTTTCCGGGCTCGGCGCGCCTCGGTCTCCATCCGGGCGAGTGGGATCCAGGCTGGTGGGCATTGCTCGCGATGCGTCGTGTCGGGCTCGCATGGGGATTCCGGCTGCCGGCCGACCTCGCGCCACGGCCTGAATTGCGGCCGCTCCGGACTGCTCCGCGGATCGTGAAGACACCGCGAAAGCAGTGCCGCTTCCGCCGAGAGCGAATCACGGCCGCATGAACAATCCCTACACCCCACCGAGTGGGCGGCTCGAGGAGCAGCAGGAGCCGCCAGCGCAGGAACGACGGATTCCATTCAGCGGCTGGTATGCCGTCGGTTGCGGCGCCCTCGCGGGCCTCGTGCTGCGACTGTTGTTCTGGGGCGAACCCGCGGGCGCCTATTCCGCGATGCTGGTTTCGTTTCTGTACGGCTCGCCGCTGCTGGTCGGCCTGGTCACGGTGTACGTGGCCGAAAGGACCGAACGACGCTCGTGGATGTATTACTTCACCGCGCCGATGCTCGCGACCGTGTTGTACGTGATCGGCTCGCTCCTGCTGCTCATCGAGGGCTGGATCTGCGCGATCATCATCATTCCGATGTTCGCGCTGCTGGGCGGTCTCGCCGGACTGCTGATGGGCGCCATCTGCCGCATCACCGACTGGCCGCGCTCTTCCGTGGTCGGATGTTTCGCCGTGCTGCCGTTGCTGCTCGGCGCCTTCGAACATCGCATTCCGTCCGAAGCCCTCGATCGGGTGTACGAACGCAGCGTCTTCGTCGCCGCGACGCCCGAGGCGGTCTGGCGCCAGCTCGTCGACACGCGGGACATCAGGCCCGACGAAGTCGACGACGCGTGGATGTACCGCATCGGCGTCCCGTTGCCGGAAGCGGGCGAGGGCGCGCTCGAGGACGGCCTGCACCTGCGCCACGTCACGATGGGCCGCGGCGTGCGGTTCGACCAGGTCGCCGTCGAATGGCGCGAGAACGAACTCGTGAGCTGGCGCTATCAATTCTCAGAAGACTCGTTCCCGCCCGGCGCGCTCGACGATCACGTGCGCATCGGCGGCGAGTATTTCGACCTCGGCGAGAGCACGTATTCGCTGACGCCCGTCGAGGGCGGCACGCGGCTGTCGCTGCGCATGGGTTACCGCGTGAGCACGCACTTCAACTGGTATGCGGGCCCGGTCGCCGATTTCCTGATCGCGGATTTTTCCGAGGTGATCCTCGCGTTCTACGCACGCCGCGCCGAGGGCGCGGCCGAGGATCATTCCTCGTAGCGGATCCCGACGATGCACAACACGCGTTCGCCGCCGGGGAGCTGCACGGTCACTTCGTCGTCGAGCGCCTTGCGCATGAGCGCGCGCGCGAGCGGCGCGTCCATGCTGATGTAGCCGGGGGCCTGGTCGAATTCATCGGGCCCCACGATGCGATGGGTGTGCCGGTTGCCGTCGAGATCCTCGAGCGTCACCCATGCTCCGAAGAACACGCGGTTGCGGTCGCTGGGTGGTTTGTCCACCACGGTCATGCCGTCCAGGCGTTTGCGCAGGAATCTCACGCGCCGGTCGATCTCGCGCAGGCGACGTTTGCCGTACGTGTATTCGGCATTCTCGGATCGATCGCCCTGCGCCGCCGCTTCGGAGACGGCCTGCGTCACGCGCGGGCGCTCGACGCGCCACAACTGGTCCAGTTCCTGTTTGAGGCGCAATTCGCCCGCGGGCGTAATGAACTGCGATCCGGGCTTCTCTGAGGGTCGATAGCGGCTCACGACTTAAATCATATGTGATGAAAGTCTCAGTCGGGTCGTCCCGGGCCACCGGGGTCTGTGCTGCGCCTCACAGCCGTCCTGCGGGGGTCTCTCTACTCTGTGTCCCATGGCTGCCCGCTACTACACGCACTTCGTCACGAGCGCCGAACCCGCTCATTCGAGCGAGTGGAGCGGTGTCATCGAGCTGACGCATCCGCTCGGCGAACGCAAGGATTCGAAGGAACTGCGCCGCTTGCTGGCCGCGAACTTCGAGATCGACGCCGAGGACATCAAGATTTTGCAGGTCGCGCGACTGCACTGATTTCGTGGGCGAGTATCCCCTAGCGGACTTCATATCCCTTCATCGAAAGTCCGCCTTCCAGAGCCCCAAGCTCCAAAAGCTCGGGGCTTTTTTTATACTCCGGCCAATCCACCATATTCCCGGGGCTTTCATGTCGAACCGACTTGCCGTCGCTGCACTCGCGGCGGTGCTCACCGCCTGCGCTGCCCAGTCTTCGAAGAACAAGGTCGAAGCGCCGCCCGTCGCCGCGCCCGCGCCGCCGCCGAAGTCCGGACTGGACCTCGCGGGCTTCGACCGCGGCGTCCGGCCGCAGGACGACCTGTACCGGTTCGTCGGAGGCGCCTGGCTCACGAACACCGGGATTCCGCCCGATCGCTCGAACTACGGCTCGTTCTCGATCCTCGACGACAAGGCGCGCGAGGAAGTGCGCGAGCTCATCGTCAACGCCGCCGGGCAGCCCGATCGCGCGCCGGGTTCCGTCGCGCAGAAGGTCGGCGACTACTACAACGCCTACATGGACACTTCGCGCATCGAGAGTCTCGGGCTCGCACCGCTCAACGAGGAACTGCGGCGCATCGACGGCATCGTGACCGCGCGCGACGTCGCGCACTACATCGGTCATTCGCAGCGCATCGGCGTATCGGTGCCCTTCGCATGGAACACGAGTCCCGACAGCAGGAACTCGAGCGTCTATCTGGGCGCGCTGTTCCAGTCGGGTCTCACGATGCCGGACCGGGATTACTACCTGAACCCCGACGAGAAATACGCGCGCTTCCGTGCGCGCTTCGCCGAATACGTGGAGAAACTGCTGGCGCTCTCGGGCGAACGCAACGCGCGCTCGGCCGCCGCGCGCATCGCCGCGCTCGAGACGCGCATCGCGAACTACCAGTGGACCAACGTGCAGCTGCGCGACCCGGTGAAGAACTACAACCCGATGATGCTGCCGGAGTACCAGGCGCTCGTACCGGGCTTCGACTGGCTCGCGTTCTTCGACGGCATGGGCGCGCCCGCGCAGCGGCTCGATGTGAGCCAGCCGCCCTTCATCAAGGGCATCGGACAGCTCGTGAAGACGGTACCGGTCGCGGACTGGCGCGTGTACTTCAAGTTCAAGCTGCTCGACGAGTACGCGCCGAACCTGTCGGCCGCGTACGCCGACCTGCGGTTCGATTTCCATGAGCGCACGCTGAACGGCGTCGCCGAGCAGCGCCCGCGCTGGCGGCGCGCGGTCGACGCGATGGACGACGACATCGGCGAACTCATCGGACAGATGTTCGTCGAGGCGCATTTCGGCGCCGACGCGAAGCGTCGCATGCTCGACATCGTCGGCAACCTGCTCATCGCGTTCGACATGTCGATCGACGAGCTCGACTGGATGAGCGCCGCCACGCGTGCGGAGGCGAAGAAGAAGCTCTCCAAGATCACCGTGAAGATCGGCTACCCCGACAAGTGGCGCGATTACTCGACGCTCGCGATCCGCGCCGACGACCTGGTCGGCAACGTGTTGAGGGCCAGGCAGTTCGAGCACCAGCGTTACGTGAACCGCGCGGGCGGTCCGGTCGACAAGGGCGAATGGCTCATGACGCCGCAGACGGTCAACGCCTACTACAACCCGACCACCAACGAGATCACGTTCCCGGCCGCGATCCTGCGGCCGCCGTTCTTCGATCCGGCCGCGGACGACGCGGTGAACTACGGCGGCATCGGCTCGGTCATCGGCCACGAGATCAGCCATGGCTTCGACGACTCGGGCCGGCAGTTCGACGGCGACGGCAACCTGCGCGACTGGTGGACGGCCGAGGACGGCGAGAAGTTCAAACTACGCGCCGACATGCTGGCGAAGCAGTTCGACGGCTACACGGTGCTCGACAACCGGCACATCGACGGCAGGCTCACGCTCGGCGAGAACATCGGGGACTTGTCCGGCATGGAAGTCGCGCTCAAGGCCTACAAACTTTCGCTGGCCGGCCAGCCGGCGCCCGAGATCGACGGCTTCACGGGCGATCAGCGTTTCTTCCTGGGATGGGCGCAGGTCTGGCGCCGCAAGTACCGCGACGAGGAACTGCTCAAGCGGCTCGTGACCGATCCGCACAGCCCGAGCGAGTTCCGTACGAATGGTCCTGCAAGCAACATCGCCGCTTTTTACGACGCGTTTGGCGTGAAGCCCGGTGATCGCATGTACCGGGCTCCGACGGAGCGTGTCAAAATCTGGTAGCTGCTGTTAGACACCTCGCGCGGAGATCCCCATGAGAAAGCTGGCACTCGGCGTGATCGCACTCGTTGCGTCCTTGGGCGTTTCGGGATGCGGGTACAACCGCCTGCAGAACCAGGACGAGGCCGTGAAGGCCGCCTGGTCCGAGGTCGTCAACCAATATCAACGGCGCGCGGACCTGGTCCCGAACCTCGTCGCGACGGTGAAAGGCTTCGCCGCCCAGGAAGAACGCGTGCTGGTCGGCGTGACCGAGGCGCGCGCGCGGGCCACGTCGATCCAGGCGACGCCCGAGCTCATCAACGACCCGGCGGCCTTCGCGAAATTCCAGGCCGCGCAGGGCGAGCTCACGCAGGCGCTCAAGAGCCTGCTGGTCACCGTCGAGCGGTACCCCGAGCTCAAGTCGGATGCGAACTTCCGCGACCTGCAGGCGCAGCTCGAGGGAACCGAGAACCGCATCGCCGTCGCACGCAATCGCTACATCGACGCGGTGCGCGCGTTCAACGTGACGGTGCGCGAGTTCCCGACGAATCTCACCGCGAACGTCTTCGGCTTCGACGTGAAGCCGAACTTCACGGTCGAGAACGAGGCGGCGATCGCCACGGCCCCGGCCGTGAATTTCGATTCGACGACGCCCTCGCAGTCGAACGAACCGGTCGAAGCCCCGCAGCCCGCGCCGGCCCCGGCCAACCCACCGGCCAACTAAGCCCCGCCGCCTTGAAAGCCGTCGTCCTCACGCTCGCGATGCTGGTCGCGGCCGGCGTGGAACCGGCGCGCGCGCAGGTTCCGATTCCCGCGTACGAGGCGCCGGTCGTCGACCTGACCGGTACCCTGACCGCGCAGCAGCAGGCGGCGCTCAACGAGAAACTGATCGCGTTCCAGCAACGCAAGGGCGCGCAGATCGCGGTGCTGATGGTGCCGACGACGGAGCCGGAGGACATCGCGCAGTTCGGGATCCGTCTCGCGGATACCTGGAAGGTCGGCCGCGAGAAACCCGATGACGGCGCGATCCTCATCGTCGCGAAGGACGATCGCACGATGCGCATCGAGGTGGGCTACGGACTCGAGGGCGCGCTCACCGATCTCGCCTCGCGCAGGATCATCGATGAGACCGTCGCGCCGCTATTCAGGCAGGGGGACTTCTACGGCGGCATCAACGCCGGGCTCGACCAGATGATTCGCGTCGTCGATGGCGAACCGCTGCCGGAGCCCGACAAGACCTGGAAGCCGGATGACGGCGGCGGACTGCCGTGGCCGCTGCTGCTGATCGGCGGATTCATGCTCGCGAGCATCCTGCGCCCCATGATCGGCCGACTTCCGGCCGCCGGCGTGGCGGGCGCCGGCGGAGCGGGACTCACGTGGCTGATCTCGTCGAGCGTGATCGGCGCGGTGGGCGCGGGCCTCGGCCTGTTCCTGTTCACGTTGTTGTTCGGCATGGGCGCCGGCATGCGTTACGGCGGTGGTCACGTCTTTCGGGACCGCGGCTGGCCGGGCGGTTTCGGCGGCGGAGGATCCGGCCGCGGTGGGGGATTCGGAGGAGGATTCGGCGGAGGCATGGGCGGCGGCTTCGGAGGCGGTGGCGCCTCGGGACGCTGGTAGTTAGATCATGCGCGCGCTCAGGCACCTGTTCGCCACCCGGATCGGCACGCGGCGCCGATTCCCGGACGAGGTCCTCGCGTCCATCGAGAACACGATCGGCTCGATCGAGGCGCGCACCAGTGCCGAGATCCGCTTCGTGATCGAGACCGCGCTCGATCTCGGCGACCTGTTCGCGGGCACGACGCCACGCGAGCGAGCCGCGCGGTTGTTCTCGCTGCTGCAGGTCTGGGACACCCGGCGGCGCAACGGCGTACTCATCCATGTACTGGTGGCGGATCGCGACGTGGAAATCGTCGCGGATCGGGGTGCCGCCGCGGTGATTCCCCCAGAGAAATGGGAAGCCGCCTGCAAACAGATGGAAGAGCACTTCCGCGCCGGCCGTTTCGCCGAGGGCGCGCTCGCGGGCGTGAACGCGGTGGGTTCCTTGTTAGAAAGCCATTTTCCGTTCGAGTCGCGCGAGGCCCGCGCGCGGGACCGCGACGAACTGCCGAACCAGCCCACGTTGCTGTAGCAGAATCCAGACAGTCAGAAACGACGATCCCGTGACATATACTTCGACCATGAAGACCCACCTCGCATGGCGGCCCGCGGCCGCGATGGTGCTTTGCGCCTCGTTGATTTCCGGTTGCTCGCTGTTCAACGGACCCGGATGGGGAAGCAAGCGCGAAGCCAAGGCCGAGCCCGTCGTGCCGGCGCTGCCGCAACCGGTGCCCACGCATCGATTCGAGATCGAAGCGACCACGGACATCGTCGGCGTCGTGCAGAAGACGCTGGCCACGAAGGACGACACGCTCACCGACATCGCGCGCCGCTTCAACGTGGGTTACGAGGAAATCGTGCGCGCGAATCCGGATGTCGATCCATGGCTTCCCGGCGCGAACCGCGAGATCGTGATCCCGTCGCAGTTCGTTCTGCCGAACGCGCCGCGCGAAGGCATCGTCATCAACGCGGCGGCGATGCGGCTCTTCTATTACCCGAAGGTGAAGAAGGGCGAGCAGCAGGTCGTGCACACGTATCCGATCGGCATCGGCAAGGTGGGCTGGAAGACGCCCGAAGGCGCGACGAAGATCGTGCGCCGCCAGAAGGATCCGGTGTGGCGTCCGACCGCGTCCATCATCCGGGAGCATCTGAAGGAGCGCGGCGAGAAGCTCGAAGCCGTCGTGCCCGCGGGTCCCGACAATCCGCTCGGCCGCCACGCGTTCTACCTCGGCTGGCCGACGTACATGATCCACGGCACCAACAAGCCCGCGGGCGTCGGCCTGCGTTCGAGCCACGGATGCATCCGGCTCTATCCGGAAGACATCGCGCAGCTCTTCGAGCTCGCGCCGATCGGCACGCCGGTGCGCGTCGTGAACCAGCCGTTCCTGTTCGGCTGGCATGACGGCGAGCTGCACATCCAGGCGTTCGACGTGCTCGAAGACGATCCGCGCGACTGGAAGAAGGCGCAGGCGAAGCTGCTCAACAAGACGCTGGCCGAGAACATCAAGAAAGAGCTCGCGGCACGCAAGGAAAAGATCGACTGGGACGCGGTCGCGAAAATCACGCACGAGCCGCGCGGCATTCCGGTGTCGGTGACCGGCGGGCCGGATCAGCTCGATGCGATCGTCGCGGGCGCGACGATCGTGCAGAACACGGTGGCGCCGGGCGCGACCTGGGACGGGATTTCCGATCTGCCTGTCGACGAAGCGACGTTCCAGGAACTCGTCTCGGATCGCGAAGCGTCGGTCGAGTCCGCCGCTGAAGCAGCCTCTCCGTCGGCAGCGCCCAAAACCGCGACCAATTGATCGCCTGAATTAAATGGGGACATTCCTCGTTTCCTAGCAAACGGGGACAGACCTAAGTCTCGCGCTGACATCGGGTCCGTCCCCATTTGCTAGGAAACGAGGAATGTCCCCATTACAGTGCCGGCATGAAATTCATCGTTGCCGCACTGTTGCTCAGCACCACTGCCGCGTACGCGGCTTCTCCAGCTAAAGAACCGATCACGCCGGGACACGACTACCACTCGTACGCGAACACCGACGCATTTCGCGTACGGCACATCGATCTGGAGCTCGACGCTTCGTTCGAGGCGAAGCGCCTGTCGGGCGTCGTCGACCTCCTCGTCACGCGCGTCGGCGCGGGCGCGAAATCGCTGACCCTCGACACGCGCGATCTCGGCATCCGCCAGGCCTGGTGGGTACGTGGAACGCGCGACCTCGTGCCGCTGACGTTCGAGCTCGGCAAGCGCGATCCGATTCTCGGCGCGCCGCTCGATATCGAACTGCCGGCGGGCCTCGATGCAAACGAGTTCACCGTGCGCATCTCGTACCAGACGGTGCCGGGTGCATCGGGCTTGCAGTGGGTGGAGCCGGCGCTCACGGCCGACAAGACGCATCCGTTCCTGTTCACCCAGTCGCAGGCGATTCATTCGCGCAGCTGGATTCCGCTGCAGGACACGCCGCAGGTGCGCACGACCTATCGGGCGATCATCCACGTGCCACCGGGCATGCGTGCGGTGATGAGCGCGGAGAATCCGATCGAGCTCAGCGCCGACGGTGTGTACCGCTTCGACATGCCGCAGGCGATTCCCTCGTACCTGATCGCGCTTGCCATCGGCAAGCTCGAATTCCGCGCGACCGGCCCGCGCACCGGCGTGTTCGCCGAAAGCTCGATCGTCGACGAGGCCGCGAGCGAATTCTCCGAAACGGAACAGATGATGCAGGTCGGCGAGAAGCTCTTCGGGCCGTACCGCTGGGGCCGCTACGATCTGCTGATCCTGCCGCCGTCGTTTCCGTTCGGCGGCATGGAAAATCCGCGGCTCTCGTTCATCACGCCCACCGTGATCGCCGGCGATCGCAGTCTCACCGCGCTGATCGCGCACGAGCTCGCGCATTCGTGGTCGGGCAACCTCGTGACCAACGCGACCTGGCGCGACCTGTGGCTCAACGAAGGATTCACCGACTACCTCGAGTCGCGCATCATGGAAGCCGTTTACGGTGAGAAGCGCCAGGCCATGGAAGCGGTGCTCAACACGGCGTCTCTCAAGGACGAACTCGCCACGCTGCCGCCCGGCGACCAGGTGCTCGCGATCGACCTGCGCGGTCGCGATCCGGACGATGCCTTCACGCGCGTGCCGTATGTGAAAGGACAGCTGTTCATCACCTGGCTCGCGAGCCGCTTCGGCGCCGACACCGTCGACGCGTTCGCGCAGGGCTATTTCAACGAGTTCGCATTCCAGAGCGTCTGGACCGAAAAATTCCGCACGTACCTCGATGCGAACCTGCTGCCGAAGAAACCCGGCGCGGCGACCGCCGCCGAGATCGACGAATGGATCTTCGCACCCGGCCTGCCGAAGAGCGCCGTGCTGCCGCAGTCGGATGCCTTCGACCGGGTCGACGTGGCGCGCAAGGACTGGCTGGCCGGAAAAATCGCGGCCCAAGACCTTCCGGGGCGCGAATGGACCACGCACGAGTGGGTGCATTTCCTCCAGGGCCTGCCACCCAAGGTTCCGCGCGCGAAGCTCGTCGAGCTCGACGAGGCCTTCGGTCTCACCGCCACGGGCAACGCCGAGATCGCGTTCAACTGGCTGCGCGAGGCGATCCGCGAGAACTACTCGCCCGCATGGCCGCGGCTCGAGGAGTACCTCACGACGATCGGCCGCCGCCGGCTGATCAAGCCGCTGTACGAAGATCTCATGAAGACGCCCGCCGGCGCGGCGCGTGCCCGCGCCATCTACGAGAAGGCGCGGCCCAACTACCATCCGATCGCCACGACGACGCTCGATCCCATCGTGCTCAAGGGGCGCTGACGCCATGGTGCTGCCGCTCGGCGACGAAAACCCGACCACGACCCGGCCGCGGGTCACGGTCGGGATCATCATCGCGTGCGTCGTCGCGTACGTATGGCAGCACCTGCTCATGCCCGGCGATGGTCCGGAGCGCGTCGCGTTCGCCTTCGGCGTGATCCCCGCCGTGCTCACGGGTCGCGTCGCGCTGCCGCCGGAGATCGACCTGATCCCGCCGGTCGCGAGCGTCTTCACGTCGATGTTCCTGCACGGCGGAATCTGGCACCTGGCCGGCAACATGCTCTACCTGTGGGTCTTCGGTAACAACATCGAAGACGCGATGGGACACGTGCGCTTCTTCGTCTTCTACCTCCTGTGCGGAGTGGCCGCCGTGTTCGCGCAGGTGCTCACGGGTCCGGATTCGCAGATTCCGATGGTGGGCGCGAGCGGCGCGATCTCCGGCGTGCTCGGCGCCTACATGCTGCTGTTCCCACGCGCGCGCGTGTTGTTAGGCATGCCGCTCGGCTTCGTGATCGTGCAGCTCGGGCGATTCCCCGCGATCTGGGTGCTCGCGGCGTGGTTCCTGATGCAGCTCGCGATGGGCACGCTCTCCGCGTCGCGCGAGCCGGACCAGGGTGGCATCGCATTCGGCGCTCACATCGGTGGGTTCATCGCGGGCATCATCCTCGTCGCACTTTTCAAACGTCGCGACGTGCCGCTGTGGCGGCGATACTGAGACGCTGCTACATTCCGCGGGCATCGCGCCGCCCCAACTCGCCGGGGTTGTGCCTTGGGGAGCCGTTTGCCCGAGACGATTGACTCGCAGATTTCGTCTGCCGAACAACCCGGCTCCATACGTGTCATCGCGCGCGCCGCGACCAGCATCGCCGCCTTCGTCGGCCGCACTCTCAAGGGGCCCGTCAACGAACCCGTGCCGGTCCGCAGCTTCGCGGACTTCACGCGGGTTTTCGGCGGGCTGTGGCAGCCGTCCACGCTGAGTTACGCGGTCGAGCAATTCTTCGAGAACGGCGGCCGCTGCGCGATCGTCGTGCGCGTCGTGAACGGCGCGCGCCCGCCGACGCTCACGCTGCCGGCCGGAAATGGCAGGCTCATCCTGCGCGGCGTGGGCGCGGGATCGCGCGAATTCCTGCGCGCCTCGGTCGACTACGACGGTATCGAGCCGCGCGAGTCCGACCGCTTCAACCTCGTCGTGCAGCGCGTGCGCGCCTCGGGCTCGGAGCAGATCGAGGACCAGGAAATCTTCCGGCGGCTGTCGGTGACGCCGGGCGCCGACCGCTTCATCGCGGATGCATTGCTCGAGTCGCGGCTCGTGCGCGTCCAGGGCAGCGTGCCGACCGAACGTCCGTCGCGCACGCCACCGGCGAACAACGGCGCAGTCATCGGTTACACGCCCTCGAACCCCGATGGCGACGACGGCGGCCCGATCACGGACTACGACATCATCGGCTCCGCCCAGGCGGGCACCGGCATTTTCGCGTTGCACGCCGCGCCCGACATCAACCTGCTCTGCATTCCGCCGCTCGCGCGCGATACCGACGTCGGGCTGTCCACGTTGCTGGTCGCGGGGCGTTTCTGCCGCGAGCGGCGCGCGATGCTCATCGTCGATCCGCCGCTGGATTGGGCCTCGAGCGCCGCGGCACTCGACGGCATCCGCCACTGGCCGTTCCGCAGCGAAGACGCCGCGATGTTCTATCCGCGCATCGTCGCGTTCGACCGGCTGCGCGGACGATTCGAGCTGTTCGCGCCCTGCGGCGTCGCGGCCGGCATGATCGCGCGCTGCGACGAACACTGGCCGGTGTGGGCCGCCGCGGAGGGCGACGATGCGATCCTGCGTCCCGGTCACCGTCCCGCGTGGAACGTGAGCCTGGCCGACCGCTCGCGGCTCATCAACGCCGGCATCAACCTGCTGCAGTCGGTGCGCATCGCGCCGAAGTTCCAGGCGAGCCCGCGCACGCTGGCGTACGGGGCGGCGGCGGTCAGCGACTGGCGCTATCTGTCGGCGCGGCGCCTCGCATTGTTCGTGATGACGAGCATCGAGCGTGGCACCCGCTGGATGCTGTTCGAGCGCAATACGCAGCCCACCTGGACCCTGGCGCGTGCGCAGGTCGAGGCCTTTCTCGAGTCGCTGTACGCCGAGGGCGCCTTCGTCGGACGCACGGGCGAGGAGGCCTACTTCGTGGTGTGCGACGATCGCATCAACAACGAAGAGCAGCGGCGCGCCGGCCGGATCAACCTCGCGTTCGGGTTCGCGGCCAGCAAACCCGGCGAATACCACGCATTTCTCGTGACGCACCAGCCGAGCGGCTCGCGCACGCGGTCGATCAGCGTCAACCGCTTCGCCAACTACTCGCCGAGCGTCGACGAGGAGATCGAATCGTCGATCCTGCGCGGGCTCGTGCCGCTGCAATCGGACGACGAGGACACCGTGCGCATGCCGCAGGCGCCGTTGTCGGGAAGCGTGTGACGTGAGACGCGCGCTTCTCGCGGGCGCACTCGCAGCGATCCCGCTGCGGATGTCCGCGGCGGAACCGGCCGCCGAGATCCTCGATATCCCAGCCGAGTACGTGCCGGCGGTGAATGCGGCGATCGATGTGGGCACCCAGCTCTTCGTCCATGATGTTTCCGCCGCCCGCGCGTCCGACGAGCTCGTGCGACGCAAGGTCTACGAAAAGGACAAACGCATCCGCGGCTGGATCACCGATGTCGATTCCGAACGTCCGTCGGTCATCGTGACATTCGTCGGCGACGTCGAAGGATCGCCGCGGGCGCTGCATCGCGTGACCGTACCCATGGAAGGAGACATCAAATACGAGGCATTGAAGCCGGCCCAACCGCTGGAAGAATCGGCGGCGGCGCGCTGGAAAGCCCGGAATCTCGCGATCGCCGACCTCGAAAAGCGCGACGATCTGTGCTCGTCTCAGTACAACACCGTGGTCCTCCCCGCCGAACCCGCGCGCGGCGAGGTGATCCGGGTCTACATGCTGGCGGCGACGTCGAAGCCCGGCGTGATCGTCGCCGGCGGGCATTTCCGCTACGAATATTCAGTGGACGGGGAGCACCTGGAGTCTGTCCGGACGTTCACGAAGAGCTGCATCGAGATCCCGGGGCCGGACGGCGACAAGGGCAAACCCGCGGGAATCATGCTCACTCACCTGCTGGATTCGACGCCCACGGAAATCCACGTATTCCTGGGCAGGCTGCATGGGCAGCCGGTGTTCCTGGGCACGGAAGCCGGGATTTGGGCGGTCCAGGGGCGCGAGATCTATTTCGTGGAGCCTCGCGAGAAATGAAGCCGCGTCAGCTTTCCTTGCGCGGCGAGACGTACATCGAAATCACGGCGCGCACGACTTCCTTGCCGTTCGCGTCCTGAACGCTGACCGGCACGCCGACATTCTCGGCGCCGGTCCATTCCGTCTTGTCGAGCCGCGCGATGGCGGTGACGTCGGTCTCGGCCTTGGCGAGGTATTCGATCGTCATGCCGCGAGGAATCCAGCGCATGTTGGTGGGTATCGTCACCTCGGTGCACATGCCCGCGGCGAGCTCGCAGAGATTTCCCATCGCGAGCGCATGCACCGTGCCGATGTGATTTTCGACGGCGCGACGTTTCTTCATCGTCACGCGGCAGAGTTTGGGTTGCAGGTCGAGGAAGCGCGGCTTGATCGTGCCGAAGTAGGGCGCGCGCTTCGCGACCGTACGCGCGAACAGCCAGCGGCCGAACGCGGATTTGTGGGCGCGGATCCAGGCGCGGAGCGTGGGACCCGCCGTCGTCGTGTCGGTCATGGTCAGCCAGTCCATCTGAGGCCGGGCGGTGTGAACGTCGGTTGCTACTCGGGCCATCGCGTGATCGAATCCAGCGCCAACGAGGCTTGAGACTCTAATCGCAGCGCGGTGTGCATCGCAATGAGTGGAACTGACACGCCGGAGCGGCGCGCCGCGGCCATCATCAAGGCGGTGCGGGCGATCAAGCGAGGGACGTTCGCGAGTTACGGCGAGGTCGCGCGCCGCGCGGGATTGCCGGGGCGCGCGCGATTGGTGGGCACGGTGTTGCGCGAGGCGGGCGACGATGCGCGGCTGCCGTGGCATCGGGTGACGGGCGCGGGCGGACGCATCGCGTTTCCCGCGGGTTCGCGCGCGGCGCGCGAACAGGTCCGCCGCCTTGCGCGCGAAGGCGTGAAGGCCCGGGGCAATCGCGTGGTGCAGCGTCCCGCGGAATCGTCCGCGCGCACGCTCGACGCGCTGCTGTGGAAATTGTGAGGAATACGCAATGAAGGAGCGATACGTCGTTTTCTCCCACGGCAAGGACGCCGGGCCCTGGGGGGTCAAGATCACCGCGCTCGCGGGCAACGCGCGCAGCGAGGGTTATGAAGTCGAGTCGGTCGACTATCGCGGCATCGACGATCCGCGCGAGCGCATCAACAAGCTGGTCGAATTCTGCAAGGACCTGAAGGGCGATCTGGTGCTCGTGGGCTCGAGCCTCGGCGGCTACGTGTCCGTCGCCGCGGCATCGCTGCTGCACGCGCGCGGCGTGTTCCTGATGGCCCCCGCGCTCACGATGCCCGGCCTGCCGCCGTTGCGAGCCAAGGTGATCGACTGCCCGACGATGATCGTGCACGGCTGGAAGGATGACGTCGTGCCGGTGGAGCAGAGCATGGAGTTCGCGCGGCAGTACGGATGCTCACTGCACATCCTGAACAGCGATCACCGCCTGCAGGACGAAGTGCGATTCCTGAAGTATCTGTTCGAGTACTTCCTGATCTCCCTCGACCTGCCGCCGGACGCCAGTTAATGGGGACATTCCTCGTTTCCTAGCAAAAGGGGACAGACCTCACTGACCCGGATTCCGTGCAAGCGAATCTGAATTTACCCGGTGGATATGCGTGATTCCGGCCGCGCGACTCTCCACTACGCTGCGCCCATGCCAAGGACGGGTCGCTTCATCGTTGCCGACTACTGCTATCACGTGATCAATCGCGGGAACAAGAAGGCCCGCGTGTTCCATGAGCCCGCTGACTACGAGCAGTTCCAGGCGTTGGTTTATCGCGCGCATGAACGTCTGCGCCTCCCGATTCTTGCCGCGTGCCTCATGCCGAATCACTTTCATCTCGTCGTGCGCCCGGCAATTGCCGACGACGTCGGTCGCTGGATGCAGTGGCTCTTCACGACACACGTTCGATGGCATCACGCGAAATATTCGACCAATGGCAGGCTTTGGCAGGGTCGGTTCAAGGCGTTCTTGATCCAGCAGGATCATCACCTGCTGACGGTCATGCGATACGTCGAGCGCAATGCGCTGCGGGCGAATCTCGTCGAGCGCGCAGAAGACTGGAAGTGGGGAAGCCTGGCGTGGCGCACCGCCGAGCGGCCGCCCGTGGCACTGGTCGAAAGTCCCGTGCCCCTACCGTCTTATTGGAGACATCTCGTCAATGAGCCGCAGACGGCGGCGGAGATCGCCGAGATCCGCACCTGCGTGAATCGCCAGCGGCCTTTCGGCGAGCCAGCTTGGGTCGCAGACAAGGCCGCGGAGTTGGGCATAGAGCATTCTCTAAAGCCCGCCGGTCGACCGCGCAGATCGAGGTCTGTCCCCTTTTGCTAGGAAACGAGGAATGTCCCCATTAGTGCCGCTGTCGGATCGCGCGGGCGGCGATGCGATCTATCAGCGGTGGCGCGATCAGCTTTAACCATCGTCCGATCTTCCCGCGCAGGGACATCAGCACCAGCCGTTCGCGGCGTTCGATCGCGCGGGCGATGCGCGACGCGCAGTCGGCGGCGGTCATGATCTTCGACTGCATCATCGGCGAGGCGCCGAGCGGCTGACCGTCCGGCCCGATCGCGCGTTTGTGGATCTCGCTCACGACGAAATCGGGCGCGATGATGCTCACGTCGACGCCGCTGTCCGCGAGCTCGATGCGCAGCGATTCGAAGAATCCCACCATCGCGTGTTTGCTGGCCGCGTAGCCGGTGCGTTCGGGCACGCCCGTGAAACCCGCGAGGCTCGCGACCGCGACGATGAGTCCCTTCGACTGCTTCAAGTGCGGCAGCGCCAGCGACGTCAGGCGCACCGGTGCGAGATAGTTCACCTGCATGACCCGCTCGAACACGTCGAGATCGGCGATGGCGTCGAAGCGGCTCCACATCGTGATGCCCGCGTTGTGCACCAGCACGTCGATTCCCCCGAGCGACTGCAGCGCTTTCTCGATGAGCCAGCCGCAGTCGACTTCGTTCGTCACGTCGGTCGGAATCGCGATCGCCTCGCCGCCGCGCGCGCGACATTCGCGCGCCAGTTCTTCGAGCCGCGCCGCGTCGCGTGCGGCCAGCGCGAGCCGCGCGCCGCGCCCGGCGAGATCGAGCGCCAGCGCGCGGCCGATTCCCTCGGAGGCTCCCGTAAGAACGATCCTTTTTCCCTCGAGCGATCTGCCAGCCGTGCTGGTGGTCATGAATGGGCCTCCCGCGCGACTCGGATACACTCGCGCATCGCTAACATCATACGGCCGGTGAATGGGCTGGTTGCTACGCAGATTCTTCAGGCTATGGGTACGGGCGGCCGTGCAGCCGGCGGACCCGCCGCCGTCCCTCGCGTTGCCGACCACGCCCGTCTGTTACGTGCTCGATCGCGACTCGGTCACGGACCTGGCCGTGCTCTGCAACGTCGCGCAGAAGAAGGGACTGACGTATCCCGAGAAGCGCTCGGCCAGACTTCCCGTCGAACAACGTCGCACGTACTTCGACGTGGGCTGGCGGCGCGGCTTCTGGGACGCGCGCATCTCGCGACGCCCGCCTCCGCACCTCCAGGCGATGATCGAAGAGTTGCGCGGGGATTCGCTGCGCGACGTACTGCTCGTGCCCACCGCGGTCTACTGGGGCCGCGCGCCGCAGAAGGAAGGATCGTGGTTGCGGCTGCTGTTCGCCGAGAACTGGGCGCTCACGACTCGCGCCCGCAAGTTCTTCGCGGTGCTGATCAACGGCCGCAGCGTCATGGTGGACATGGGCGAACCGATCAGCCTGCGCTCGCTGCTCGATGCCGCGCCGCCCACCGACCAGGCGCGCCGCGTGACCCGGCAGCTGCGCGGCATCCTGCGCCGCCAGCGCGCCACGCGCATCGGACCCGATCTCTCGCACCGCCGCACGATCGTCGCGCAGGTGCTGCGCGGGCGCGCGGTGCGCGCCGTGGTCGCGGCCGAGGCGCGCGAGAAACACGACCGTTATCGTCCGGGCCTGCTGCAGGCGCGCAAGTACGCCTTCGAGATAGCGGCTAACTACTCACACGCCTTCGTGCAGATCGCCGAGAAACTGCTCGGCCGGGTCTGGAACCGCGTCTACGATGGCGTGAAGTTCAACCACGCCGAAACGCTCAAGCAGGTCTCGGAGGGCAACGAGGTGGTGTACGTGCCCTGCCACCGCAGCCACATGGACTACCTGCTGCTTTCCTACGTGATCTATCACCAGGGCTACGCGATCCCGCACATCGCCGCCGGCATCAATCTCAACATCCCGGTCATCGGCCGGCTGCTGCGCAAGGGCGGGGCGTTCTTCATCCGCCGCAGTTTCGCGGGCAACGCGCTCTACACCGTGGTGTTCATGAAATACCTCGCGGCCATCATGGCGCGCGGGCACTCGATCGAGTATTTCATCGAGGGTGGCCGCTCGCGCACCGGCCGGCTGCTGCAGCCCAAGACCGGCATGTTGTCGATGACCGTGCGCAGCTTCCTGCGCGATCCGGTGCGCCCCGTGGTGTTCGTGCCGGTGTATTTCGGTTACGAGCGCATCGTCGAGGCGAACACGTACATCTCCGAGTTGTCCGGCGCGGCCAAGAAGAAGGAAAGCTGGTGGGACCTGTTGATGTCGTTGCGGGTGCTGCGCGAACGGTTCGGGACGGTCCACGTGAACGTCGGCGAACCCATCCGGCTCGACGACCTGTTGAACGAAACGATGCCGGCCTGGCGCCAGCAACGATTCGACGACGACACGCGCCTGCCCGCCGTCAACGCGCTGGTCGGGGAATTGGCCTCGAAGATCATGCGCGGAATCAACGCGGCCGCGGCCGTCACGCCCATCAACCTGCTGGCCACCGCCCTGTTCGCGAGCCCGCGCGGCGCGTTGCCGGAAAGCGTGCTGCTGCGCCAGCTCGACCTGTACCTCAAGCTGCTGCGCGGCTGGCCCTACGGCCCCCGCGTCACGGTCACCAGCGCCACGCCGGCCGAGATCGTCGACTACGGCGTCACTCTCAAGATCGTCTCGCGCCTGCCCCAGAAGCTGGGCGACATCATCAAGATGAGCGACGAGAGCGCGCAGCTCATCGCTTACTACCGCAACAACGTTCTCCATCTGTTCGCGTTGCCGTCGCTGGTGGCCTGTGCGTTCATCGGCAACTCGATGCTGCGCACCGAGGACATCCAGCGGCTCGCGTGGCGTATCTACCCTTACGTTGCCTCCGAGCTTTTCCTGCGCTGGAGGGAAGACGAGCTCGCGCGCGTGGTCGACGAGATCCTTGCTGCGCTCGGCGAACTCGGCGTGCTGCATCCGAACGACGACCGCACGGTCTGGCATCGTCCGCCGCCGGGATCGCCGGCCGCGCAGCAGCTCTCGATGCTCGCCCAGGCGACGATCCAGACCATCGAGCGCTACTACCTCGCCATCTCGCTGCTGCTGCGCGCCGGCAGCGGCGTCATCAACCAGAAGGCGCTCGAGCAGCAATGCCAGCTCGCGGCACAGCACATCAACATCCTCTACGGGTTCAACTCGCCGGAATTCTTCGACAAGGCGCTGTTCCAGAACTTCATCGACCTGCTGCGCGAACGGCGCGTCATTCGCACGGGCGAGGGCGGCAACCTCGAATTCGACGAAGTCCTGGTCCGCGTCGCGGCGGATGCCCAGCTCGTCCTGTCGGAACAGATCCGGCACAGCATCCTGCAGGTCACGCAGGTCTAGGACGAACCCCGTCCAACTATCTCGGGGAGTGGCCAGGGGATCGCCCCGCGCGGGTGCCCTAGCTTTGGGCAGGGAGGCCGCTGCTATACTGGTCCGCAACAAGGCCGCGCTGCGCATCCGCGAGGGGAGCAGCGGTGCGGCAACATTAAGATGTTCACGGCCACCGGTATGGCTGCCTTTACCTCGCGACACGCAGCGGTTCCGCGGTCTTCAGGGGAAAGTGAATGAGAAACGATCTGATCCGGCGATACGTCGTACGTTCGCTTCCGATCGTCGCGACGCTGGCACTCGCGTCGCCCGCCTCCTACGCATGGGATTTCGAGAACGATGACGGGACGCTCAGCGGAAGCTGGGACACCACCTTCACGTACGGCCAGGCGTGGCGCATCGAAGAGCGCGACTGCCGGCTGATTGCGATCGCGAATGGCGGATGCGGCCGGTCGCCCAACATCGACGACGGCAATCTCAACTACGGCACCGACATGTACAGCCGGGCGCTCAAGGTGCTCACCGAGCTGTCGCTGAATACGCGCAATTTCGGCGCCTTCGTGCGCGCCTCGGCGCTCTACGACGATGCCGCCGGCGACACGCAGCGCACGCCGCTGTCAGACAAGTCGGAAGACCTGGTCGAAAGTTACACGCGCCTGCTCGACGCCTTCGTCTATGCCAAGTTCAACCTCGGCAGCATGCCCGCCGAGCTGCGCCTCGGCCGCCAGGCGGTGAGCTGGGGCGAGAGCACGTTCATCCAGCAGGGCATCAACGTCATCAACCATTTCGACGTGTCGGCCCTGCGCGTGCCGGGCGCGGAGCTCAAAGAGGCGTTCCTGCCGCAGGAGATGGTCAACTTCAGCGTGCAGTTCACCGACGCCTTTTCCGCGCAGGCTATCTACATCACCGACTGGAACGCGACGGTTCCCGAACCCTCCGGATCCTATTTCAGCAACAACGACTTCGCGGCCACCGGCGGCAGCAAGGTCGTGCTGGGCTTCGGTTCGTTCTCCGACATGGGCGTCGACTTCCGCCCGCTCGGGGGTCCGTACATCGAGAATTTCCAGACGGTGAACCGGCTGGACACGATCGAGCCCGATGACGACGGCCAGTACGGCCTCAGCCTCAAGTACTACGCGCAGGGATTCAACAACGGCACGGAGTTCGGCCTTTACTTCCTGAACTACCACAGCCGTCTGCCGCTGATCTCGGGCCGCACCGGCACGCAGCGCGGCATCGGCAACGCCTTCGGCGCTTTGAACGCGGTGGGCGGCGCGGCGCAGGCCATCGCCGCGGGACTGTCCCCGACGGCCGCGATCGCGACCGCGGCCAATCTCGGTGTCGCGCGCTCCGCGGCCGCGGGCGGCAATCTCACGCTCGAGCAGGCGACGCAGTACGCGACGGTCGGCGCGAACACGTTCCTCTCGCAGGGCGACGTGACCAACCAGGCGAGCAACATCGCGACGCACGAGTACGCGCTCACGGCGGGTTACTTCACCGAATATCCCGAGGACATCAAGCTCATCGGCCTGTCCTTCAACACGCAGCTGCAGTGGGGTGGCATCGCGTTGCAGGGCGAAGTCGCCTATCGACAGGACGTGCCGCTGCAGTTCGACGACGTCGAGTTGCTGTTCGCGGCGCTGACACCGCTGGAGCAGAACCTGGCGGTGCTGCGCGGTACACCGCTGCCGACCACCTGCCCGGAGGGCAATGCGGCCGCATCCACGCTCACGCATTGCGGCCAGCTCGGCGGCTTCGGCCTCGACAGCCTCGTGCCGGGCTGGGATCTCTACGACACCTACCAGGTGCAGTTCACGGCGACCAAGACGTTTACGAACATCCTCAAGGCCGCGCAGATGGTGGTGGTCGCGGAAGCCGGTCTCACGCATGTCCAGGACATGCCCGACAAGCTCACGGGCGGACCGAACGGCCGCGGCCTGCGCTTCAACGGCCCGGCGACGAACGTGAGCGGCAACTACGAGCTGCGCGGTCGGCACTGTCCGACGCTGCCGGCGGCGCAATGTCTCGCGCTCGACCTGGTCGAGCCGCAGAACCGCTTCGCCGATGCCACTTCGTACGGTTATCGCATCGCGGGCCGCCTCGAGTACCCCGGCCTCATGGGCCCGTGGAACGTGCTGCCGCGCTTCAGCTGGCAACATGACGTCAAGGGCACGACGCCTGGCCCCGGCGGCAACTTCGTCGACGGCCGATACGGTCTGACTTTGGGCGTCGCGGCGAACCTGATGGCCAAATGGGAGATCGATATGTCGTGGACCAAGTTCGGCGGCGCCGGACGCTGGAACGACCTGAACGACCGCGACTTCGTCGCGGCCACTCTCAAATTCTCGTTCTGACCGCGACGAGGTAAAGATCATGACCAGAAAATCCCTGATGTCCGCCGCCGCCGCACTCGCCGCGGGATTGCTCTCGAGCGTCAACGCGATGGCGGCCGTGTCCGCGGCCGAGGCCGCTAAGCTCGGCGCCGAGCTCACGCCGTTGGGCGCGGAGAAAGCCGGCAATGCCGACGGTTCCATCCCGGCCTGGGACGGCGGCCTGACCTCACCCGCGCAGGCGGGCTTCCCGAACTTCAAGCCGGGTCAGCATCACCCCGATCCGTTCGCGAACGACAAGCCGCTCTACACGATCACCGCGGCGAACATGGGTCAGTACGCGGACAAGCTGACCGAAGGCCACAAGAAGCTGCTCCAGACCTATCGCAACAGCTTCAAGATGATCGTGTACCCGACGCATCGCAGCGCCGCCTCGCCGCAGCGCATCTACGACGCGACGAAGCGCATCGCCACCACCGCGGAGCTCGCCAAGGGCGGCAACGGCGTCGTGAAGGCGGGAGAGGGCGTTCCGTTCCCGATCCCGAAGTCGGGTGTCGAGATCTTCTGGAATCACGTGCTGCGTTATCGCGGCGACGTCATCGTTCGCAACATCGGCCAGGCGCCGGTGACCGCGAGCGGCTCGTACACCATGGTCAAGTTCCACGACGAGACCATGGTCGCGTACAGCCTCCCGGGCGCGAAGTCCGAGAACCTCAACAACACCATCGCGTACTTCATCCAGGAGACCACCGCGCCGGCGCGCCTCGCGGGTGAAGTACTGCTGGTGCAGGAGACGCTGGACCAGTCGGTCGAGAATCGCCGCGCGTGGGTCTACAACCCCGGGCAGCGCCGCGTGCGCCGCGCGCCGAACGTCGCGTTCGACAACCCGGGCACCAACTCGGACAACCTGCGCACGTCCGACCAGTTCGACATGTACAACGGTTCGCCCGAGCGCTACGAGTGGACGCTGGTCGGCAAGAAAGAAATGCTCGTGCCGTACAACAGCTACAAGCTGCACTCGAACACGCTCAAGTACACCGACATCCTCAAGAAGAACCACATCAACCCGGATCTCGCGCGTTACGAGCTGCACCGCGTGTGGGTGGTGGATTCCAAGCTCAAGGCGGGACAGAGCCACCTGTATACGCGCCGCACGCTGTACGTGGACGAGGACAGCTGGCAGATCCTCGCGGTCGACTGCTACGACAGTCGCGGACAGCTGTTCCGCGTCCAGGAAGGCCACGTCATCAACTTCTACGACGTGCCGGCGCTGTGGACGGTGCTCGAGACGGTCTACGACCTGACCAACGGACGCTACCTCGCCCTGGGTCTCGACAACGAAGAGCCGCGCAGCCGCGACTTCTCGCAGAAGCGCACGATCGCGGACTATCAGCCGGCGGCCCTGCAGCGTCGCGGAGTCCGTTAGCCGTTAGTTAGGAAACCGCGGGCCGGGTGGACTTGAACCACCCGGCCCGTTTACTTTGTAGTCAACGAAAACACCTGCGAGGGGATGTCGGATGAGGCAGTGGCTCGGCCTCGCACTGATCGCGACGCTGGCGTCGGGTGGCGGTGCGCTCGCGCAGGACGCCGCGGTGCTCGATCCCGTCGACGCCGCCGATCAGCCCGCGCGCATCGCGCCGCTCGCCAGTTCCTCCCTGCTGCTCGATCTCGCGCGCGCCGGCCAGCGCATCGTCGCCGTAGGGGAGCGCGGTCACGTGCTGCTGTCCGACGACCAGGGTGCGTCCTGGCGCCAGGCAAAGAGCGTTCCGACCCGCACGATGCTCACGGCGGTGTTCTTCGCCGACGAGGAATACGGCTGGGCCGTCGGTCACGACGAGACCATCCTCAAGACGGAGGACGGCGGCGAGACCTGGACACGCACCCACTTCGCGCCCGAGGCGCAACAGCCACTGCTCGACCTGTGGTTCGCGAACCGCGTGAGCGGCATCGCCGTCGGCGCGTATGGCGCCTATCTCACGACCAACGACGGCGGCCGGACCTGGCAGGTCAGCAAGTTCGCCGCGCCGCCGGACCCGAAAGCCGCGCCGCTCGAGGAAGGCGAACTGCCTCCCGACTACCACCTCAACCGGATCGTCGGCGTCGGGCCGCGGCTCTACATCGCCGCCGAGGGCGGACGGCTCTATCGCTCCGACGATCGCGGCGCGAACTGGCGCGCGCTGCCGTCCCCATACGAGGGCAGCCTGTTCGGGCTCGTGCCCATCCGCGGCGAGGGACTGCTGGCGTTCGGACTGCGCGGTCATCTGTTCCGGTCCGCGGACGGCGGCGACACCTGGTACGAGCTTCAGTCGCACACCACGGCGATGCTCACCGACGGCGTGGCGGTCAACGACCTGCGCGTGATCATCGGGGGCCTCGCGGGCGTGCTGCTGGTCTCCTCCGATGCGGGCGAGACGTTCCGGCTGACGCAGCAGGACGACCGCAAGGGGATCTCGGCCGTGCTGCCGGGGGCCGCGGGCGCGGTCATCGTCGCCGGCGAAGGCGGCGTGCGCATCATCCGCCTGGACACGGGCGCGGGTAGTTAGCATGGCGGGCACGGGCGGAAGCGGGGCGGATTCGAAACTGGCGGGCACGCTCGAGCGCCTGATCTTCGGCCACCGCCGCACGATCCTCGTGTTGTTCGCGCTGGTCACGGCCGCGATGCTGCTGGTCGCCGTGCGCGGGCTGCGCATCGACGCGGCGTTCACGAAGCAGCTGCCGCTCCGGCACGAGTACATGCAGACCTTCATGAAGCACCAGGCGGAGTTCGGCGGCGCCAACCGCGTACTCATCGCGCTGATCGCCGAAGACGGGAACATGTTCCAGCCGGGCTTCTTCGACGCGCTCAAGCTCGCGACCGACGAAGTGCTGGTGATGGACGGCATCGATCGCGCGCGCGTGCAGTCGCTGTTCACGCCCAACGTGCGCTACATGGAGGTCGTCGAGGACGGCATCGAGGCGGGCAACGTCGTCGATTCGGAGTTCGTGCCGACGCCGGAATCGCTGGCCCGCGTGCGCGAGAACATCCTCAAGGCCGGCATCCGCGGCCGGCTCGTCGCGAACGATTTCTCGGGCGCGCTGATCTCGGCCATCGTCCTGGAGAACGATGCGGCCGGGAATCCGGTCGACCCGATCAAGGTGGCGCGCGAGCTCGAGGAGCGCGTGCGCGACAAGATCCAGGGCAACAAGGTCATCGTGCAGGCGACCGGTTCCGGCGTCGACGTGCACATGATCGGCTTCGCCAAGGTCGTCGGCGACATCGCCGACGGCGCGATGTCCGTCGTCGTGTTCGCGGTGATCACGATCGCCCTCACGCTGCTCGCCGTCTGGTACTACGTGCAGTCGCTGAAAGTGGCCGTGGTGCCGATCGTCTGTTCGATCATCGCCGTCATCTGGCAGCTCGGCACGCTGGTGCTGCTCGGGTTCGGCATCGATCCGCTCGGACTGCTGGTGCCGTTCCTGATCTTCGCGATAGGCGTTTCGCACGGCGTGCAGAAGATCAGCGCGGTCAAGGAAGCCGCGGTCGCGGGTCTCGGCAGCGAGGAGGCCGCGCGCCAGACGTTCCGGCAGCTGCTCATGCCGGCGATCATCGCGTTGCTCGCCGACCTGGTCGGCTTCATCACGATCCTGCTCATTCCCGTCCGCGTCGTGCAGGAAATGGCCATCACCGCGAGCATCGGTGTCGCCATCGTGATCCTCACGGACCTGATCCTCCTGCCCGTGCTCGTGTCGTGGGTGAAGTGGGACGAGAAGTACCGCGCGCGTGTCGAGGCACGGCAGCAGAGGCTCGCGGAGTTCTGGGACAAACTCGCGAACATCACGAACAAGGGGCCGGCCGCGATCATCATCGCGGTATCGATCGTGCTCGGCGTGCTCGGCGCCTGGAAGGGCCGGGAGACGCCCATCGGCGATACGCAGTCGGGCGTGCCGGAGCTGCGCCCCGATTCGCGTTACAACCGCGACAGCGACATCATCACGGACAAGTTTTCGATCGGCGTCGACATCCTGACCGTGATCGTCGAAGCCACCGAACCGGTGTGCACGAGCCACGGGCTCATGATGGCGGTCGACGACTTCACCTGGACGATGCGCAACGTCGAAGGCGTGCAGGAGGCGATGTCGCTGCCGCTGGTCGCGAAGATCGCGATCGCGGGCTGGAACGAAGGTAGTTTGAAGTGGCGCAACATCCCGCGCGAGGCCAACCAGCTCACGCAGTCGACGCGTTACATCGAAACGAGTACCGGCCTGCTGAACGCGGACTGCGACGTCGTGCCCGTGATGCTCTTCCTGGGCGACCACAAGGCGGAGACCATCGAACGCGTGGTCGCCGCCGTGAAGGACTGGCGCGACGGGAATCCGCAGGCGAACGCCACGTTCAATCTCGCGGCCGGCAACGTCGGCGTCATGGCGGCCACGAACGAGACGGTGAAGGCGAAGGAGTACCAGATCCTCGGCTGGGTGTTCGCGGCCGTGATCCTCATGTGCCTGCTCACGTTCCGCTCGCTGCTCGGCGCGATACTCGTGTTCCTGCCGCTCGCGCTGGTGTCCATCCTGGTCTACGCGGTGATGGCGATCGTCGGGATCGGCCTCAAGCTCAGCACGCTGCCGATGGTGGCGCTCGGCGCCGGCATTGGCGTGGACTACGGCATCTATCTCTGGAGCCGCATGCAGGAGTACCTGCGCGCGGGACAGTCGGTGCACGACGCGTATCGCAACACGATGAAGGTGACCGGCGCCTCGATCATCTTCACCGGCATCACACTCGCGATCGGCGTCGTGACCTGGGTGTTCTCGCCGCTGCAGTTCCAGGCCGACATCGGCATCATGCTGACGTTCATGTTCTTCGTGAACATGCTCGGCGCGATCATCCTGCTGCCCGCGCTGGCGGCGTGGTTCGTGAAGCCGAAGGCTCCATGACCCCCGACGAATTCAGGCGCGCCGGTCACGAGTTGGTCGACTGGATCGCGGATTACCGCGAGCGGGTGGTGAGAGGCGAGTTCCCGGTGATGGCGCGCGCCGCGCCCGGCGCACTGCGCGAGGCGCTGCCGAAACAGCCGCCGCGACAGCCCGAAGCCTTCGAAGCCATCCGGCGCGATCTCGACGCATTGATCCTGCCGGCCTGCACGCATTGGCAGGATCCGCGCTTCTACGGTTATTTCCCGTCCAACGGCCTGCCGGCCGCGGTGCTGGGCGATTTCGTGAGCACGGGACTCGGTCAGTTGGGGCTCAACTGGCAGTCGAGCCCGGCACTGACCGAGCTCGAGGAAGTGTGCCTCGACTGGTGGCGGCAGATGCTCGGACTCACCGAGCGCTGGTCCGGCGTCATCCAGGACACCGCCTCGACCGCGACCTTCGTCGCGCTGGTCTGCGCGCGCGAACGCGCGTCGAACCATGCGGCCACGCGCGGCGGCCTGCAGGGCCAGCAGCGCCCGCTCATGATCTACCTCACCGCGCAGGCGCACAGCTCGGTCGAGAAGGCCGCGATGCTCGCGGGTTTCGGCCGCGAGAACCTGCGCGTCGTGGCCGTGGACGACAACTTCGACATGCGCCCCGATGCGCTGGCCGCGGCGATCCTCGAGGACCGCGCGGCGGATCGGGAGCCATGCGCCATCGTCGCCACCTGCGGCACGACGGCGACGACCTCATTCGATCCGCTCGCCCCGATCGCGCAGGTCGCACGCCGCGAGGAGCTCTGGCTGCACGTCGACGCCGCGATGGCCGGCAGCGCCATGATCCTGCCCGAGTGCCGCGAACTGTGGGACGGCATCGAGGGCGCGGACTCCCTCGTCGTGAACCCGCACAAGTGGCTGGGCGTCTCGATGGACTGCTCGACCTACTACGTGCGCGACGCGCAGTTCCTCGTGCGCGTGATGTCCACCAATCCTAGCTACCTGCAGACGGCCGCCGACGGCCAGGTGAAGAACTACCGCGACTGGGGTGTGCCGCTCGGCCGGCGCATGCGGGCACTCAAGATGTGGTTCGTGATCCGCGACCAGGGCGTGGAAGGCCTGCAGGCGCGCATCCGCCGCGACCTCGCGCAGACGCGCTGGCTGGCGGACGAAATCGCGCGCGAACCGCGCTGGAAAATCGTGGCGCCCGTGCGCCTGCAGACGCTCGTGGTGCGCCACGAGCCGCCCGGCCTCGACGCCGCGGCCATCGATGCGCATACGCGCGCCTGGGCGCAGGCGGTCAACGACTCGGGCGAGGCCTACCTCACGCCCGCGCTCATCGACGGGCGCTGGGCGGTGCGCGTCTCGATCGGCTCGGCCGCGACCGAACACGAACACGTCGAGGGCCTCTGGAGGCTCATGCGGCGCATGGCGGCCCAGGCGACGAGTCCGGCGGCAAACTAACGGATACGTCCGGGGCGCGACGTCACCCACAGGAATCCACCAGGGAGAGGATCGATGAAGCAGCGGATCACTCGATGGGTTTTCGGACTGGTCGCGGCGGGCTACGCCGCCGGCGCGCTCGCGCAGCAGGCTCCCACGCCGGCACCGGACGTCAAGATCGAAACGGCCGAGGTGGCCCCGGGCATCCATGTGCTGTTCGGCCGCGGCGGCAACATCGGGCTCACGGTCGGCGTGGATGGCGCGGCGATCATCGACGACCAGTTCGCGGACATGGTGCCGAAGATCCGCGCGGCGGTTGCGCTGTTGTCCGAGAAGCCCGTGAGCTTCGTGATCAACACGCACCTGCACGGCGATCACACCGGCGGCAACGACGGCTTCGGCAAGGCCGGCGCCGTGATCATCGCGCACGAGAACGTGCGCAAGCGGTTGGGCGCCGCGCAGGTCAATCCGTCGAACAACCAGGCGATTCCGGCGCGCGCGCGCGAGGCGCTGCCCGTGGTCACGTTCGCGGATTCCGCGACGCTGCATTTCAACGACGACGACCTCGAATTCACGCACCTGCCGAACGCGCACACCGAGACCGACATCGTGATCCGCTTCCGCAAGGCCAACATCGTGCACATGGGCGACGTCTTCACCGGCGGGTTCCCGTTCATCGACGGCAACAACGGCGGCACGCTCGACGGATACATCGCGGCCCAGGAGAAAGTGCTCGGGATGATCGACGAACAGACCAAGGTCATCCGCGGGCACGGTCCGATCGGCAACAAGGCCGAGCTGCAGGCGTATCGCGACATGCTCGCCACCGTGCGCGACCGCATCGCGAAGCTTACGAAGTCGGGCAAGACGCAGGAGCAGGTCGTCGAGGCGCGGCCGACGAAGGAGTTCGAGGAGAAGTACGGCGGGACGAACTTCAATGCGCCGCAGTGGATAGGCCGCGCCTACGTCGATCAGAAAAACGCACTCGAGAAGCGGCGCAAGCGCTGAGCGCTTGCGGGAAACCCTTGCCCGTCTAACCAGTTGCGCGATCCCGGTGCGACATAACACGAATCTTCGTGGGCTTTTCGCACAATCGCGGAGCACGAGTCGTCCTGTTCCTATGGACAGGGGCGCGAGCTCTGGCGAAAGTCGACCCGACGCCGCGCTTCCCACCGCGCGGGTGAGAACGGAATGAAGAATTCGAACAAGGCCGCCAAGTTGCTCGACCCGATGTACCTCCCCGAGGCCGAGCAGTATCTCGACGAACTGGAACGCAGCGGGCAGTTCCGCATCGGCATCGATGCAGAGAACGACGACGTGGAATCCGCCGAATCGCCGGCCAGCAACGATTATTCGTTGCGCCGGGGCTCGGGCAACTCCTCGATACAGGACTGGTGGACGAGCGGGCGCGTCGCGTTGCGACTCGGTTCCGGGATCGACGGCGACAACGTCACCCTGCAGCGCATCGAAGATTCGCTGTGCATACGCACGCACGATGGCCAGGACGGCATCACGCTCGAGGGTTATCTCGGCCTCATACCCGATGCGTCGACGCTGCGAATCATCTTCGAGAGCGGCGCCGAATGGACCGGCGCCGCCCTCACGTCACGCATCGTGAGCTGATCAGTACGGATCGAGATCGATCCAGCTCACCGGAAGCCCGGTGCGCGTGTCGATGACCGCCGTCCAGAACCCCTTGGCATGACGCACCGGTAGCCAGCGCTGGTACTCGTCGGGAATGCCGGCCTCGCGACGCGCCGCCTCGATCGCGGCTTTCGCGGCGGGGTGGCGCTCCTCGAGCACCGGGATCTCCTTGGCGCGCTTCTGGATCTGCGGCAGCCCTTGCTCGAACGGCGCGTAGAAGCGCGGCCGAAGATGGATATCCGCGCCCCCGCCGATCGACTGGAGCATCGCGTCCATCTTGTCCTTCTGCGGCACCTCCACCGATACGCGTCGTGGACCAAACCACGGCAGAGTTGCGTACTTCGGGTCGGTCGCCGCGGACAGCTCTTCGGGAGTCAATTGCTGGGCCTGCACGATCTCGAAGCGGTCGACCGCGAAGGCCACGTACACGGGTCTTGCGGCGGACATGACCCACGCGCCGTAGATCATCGCGGCGATCTGGATCACGCCGACGATCACGTAGTCCATGACCAGTTTGCGGCGCGACTTGCGGCTGTCGTAGATGACCAGCGAGATCAGCGGTCCGAGCGCCAGGTCGATGCCCACGACCAGCACGAACAATTGCGTTCCGCCGAGCATCCGCGTGAAGGGCGGGGGATACCAGATGAGAAAGATCAGGGCCGCGGCACAGGCCGCGAGCGTCAGCGTCGCAAGGAAGTGAACTCCGAACGCGACGAACTTTTCGCGCCAGGCGATCATGTTGCTCTACACCTCAATCGTCCAAACGAACCGATCCGCGAAGCCGCTTCGTCGACTGCTTGCGCGCCTTCGATGAAAGACGCCGTTCTTTCGACGCGCGCGTGGGCTTCGTGGCAAAACGTTTCTTCGGCGCGACCAGCGCGCGCCGCACGAGATCGAGCAGGCGCGATTCCGCGTCGCGGCGATTGTGTTCCTGGCTGCGCGAGGTGCGGGCGACGATGAGCAGGTCGCCCGCGTCCGTGACGCGCTGGCCCGCGAGCTGACGCAGCCGCGACTTCACGTCAGGCGACAGCGTCCGGTTGCGCTCGAGCGCGAAGCGCAACTGCACGGCCGAGGCCACCTTGTTGACGTTCTGGCCCCCGGGGCCGGCCGACCGGATGAATGCGACTTCGAGGTCGGCATCCGGAATTTCGAGTCCAGGTCTGACGAACAGGCTCATGGGGCCGAACTCACTCGGCCGGAAGCATCCGCACGTCGTGCTGCTGCACGGGGATCGTGATCCCGTGCTTCTTGAACAGACGCCAGATTTCACGATTCACGTCGGAACGGACGTTGTTCACGCCGTTCATCGGGTCGCGAATCCAGAAGCGCACTTCGACACGCATGCCGTAGTTCTCGAAACTCATGAGTCGCGACACCGGGCCCGGATCCTTGAGGATGCGCGGGTGGTGCGCGGCGGCATCCAGCAGCACCTGCAGCGCGAGCTCGGGGTCGTCCTTGTAGCTCACCATCACCGGCAGCCGGATGCGTACGCGCTGGTCAGAATAGCTCCAGTTGATGACCGAATTCGTGATCAGGTTCTGATTCGGCACCAGTGTTTCGACGCCGTCGCGGTCGCGAACGACGATGTACCGGCCGCGCAGTTCCTGCACCCAGCCGAAGTTCTCGGTGCTGGTGCCGGTGGTTCCCGTGAAACTGATCACGTCGCCCGGCTTGATGGACTTGTCGAGCAGCAGCACGAAGCCGGAGACGAAATTGCTCGTGATGGCCTGCAGGCCGAAACCGAGGCCAAGGCCTATCGCACCGGTGAGCACCGTCAGCGTCGTGAGATCCACGCCCGAGGCGTTGATGCCGAGCAGCACGCCGATCGTGAGCAGCGCGAAGGTCGTGAACTTGGAGATGCCGATGCGCGTCGAGATCGCGATGCCTTCGAGCTTCATCACGCGGCGCTCGATGGTGCGCGCGATGAGGCTCGTCACGATCAGGAATCCGGCGAGGACCACGATGCCCTTGAGCAGCTGCCACAGGCTGAACTTCGCGCGACCCGGCACGAGGTCGACGCCGTCGAGCGTGCGTTCGAGTCCTTCGAACCAGCCGAGCATCTGCATCGCGATCGCGGCCCAGATCACGAACGTGATGCGCAGCTCCCAGGCGCGGATCCAGCTGTTCGGGCCGAGCGATACCGACAACACGTGGACGCCGATCCGCACCAGCAACAACACGGTGACGAGACCCATGGCGGAATCGATGAGCGCGGTCGGCAGGTTGAAACTGTCGAACAACACGCGCACCCCGAGGATCAGCACGATGCCGAGGAACGAGGGCGCGAGCACCATCCCCGCGATGATGAGCTGGCGTGGCCAGCGGCCGAGATCGGAGCGCGCCGCGAGCGGTCGCATGAACCGCTTGATGTAACTCGACACGGCCACGGCGAGGATCGCCGCCATGATGACGGCGATCACCTCGGCCATGATTTCCGGCGTGGTGAGCTGCTCGAAGAGGTTTTTCACGTCGCGTCGGGCCCTGGGGTCAGGCGTTCAGATCGGGAATCAGCTCGCTCTCGAGCCGCGTTATTTGATCCTTGAGCATGAGCTTGCGCTTCTTGAGGCGCTTGATCTGCAACTGGTCGGACTGGAAGTCGAGCGACAGGCGTGAGATGACCTCGTCCAGATCGCGGTGGGCGATCCGCAGTTCCCTCAGCTTTTCAACGTTCTTGAAAAGCTCGCGATTGACGTTGTCCTGATCTTCGATTTCGCTCATCGGCGGCTTTGCGTGACCGACAGTCGCTGGGTGACCGGCGTGAGGCCGGGCGCAAGCTTAAGCCAGCGGCCAAGGGGATTCCACGGCACCGACGGGTCGTGGAAGTCGGAGCCCATGGACGCGTGCAGGCTGAATCGGCGACATAACGAAGCGATGCGGTCCGCGTCGTTCGGGCTCATGCCGGCCATGCTGGCCTCGAGCGCGGCGCCGCCCGCCTGCGCGAACGCCGCGGTCAGCTCGCGCAGGCCACCGGCGGACAGGCGATAACGATGGGGATGCGCGAGCACCGCCACGGCGCCGCTGTCGCCCAGTACGCTCATGACGTCCGCGAACGCGGGCCATTCGGCGGGGACGTGGCCGGCCTTGTCCTTGTTGAGCCAGCGATCGAAGGCTTCCTGCGTGTCGCGGGCGTGTCCGCGCGCGACCAGCGCGCGCGCCAGGTGCAGTCGCGTGGGCGCGGTGGTCGTCGCGGCCTGCTCGGCGAGCGCGCGGCCGGGTAGTCGGGCGCGCTTCTCGAGGCGCTCTCCGATTTCCCTTAGGCGCGAACGCCGGCGCTCGAGTACGCGCGCGAGATGCGCGCCGAGGCCGGCGTGATTCGCGTCGAGCTGCAGGCCCACGACGTGAATAGTTTGACCGCGCCAGTTCGCGGAGAGCTCGGCCCCGTCGACGAAGCAGATGCCGGCGGCCGCGCTCGCGGCGCGCGCCTCCTCGAGTCCCGCCACGGTGTCGTGATCGGTGAGCGCGAGCGTGCCCACGTTCCGCTGCCGCGCACGCTCGACGAGCTCGGCCGGAGAGAGCACGCCGTCCGAGTAGTGACTGTGCGTGTGGAAATCGACGAGAGGTTCGGCGGCCGTATCCATCGGGGGCCCGTATGATACGCCCCGCATGTCACGAAACCCGCCGCCGCGCCCCGATTGGCCGGCCATCGATACCGTTTGCCTGGATCTCGACGGCACGCTGCTCGACCAGGCCTATGACAACCACATCTGGCGCGATCTCGTCCCGCACCGCTATGCCGTAGCCCAGGGCATGGACCTGCACGCGGCGTACGCCGAGATCTCGCGCCGTTTCGACGAGCGCAGCGGCACGCTCGACTGGTATTGCATCGAATACTGGACGCGGGTGCTCGGCGTGGACATCGGCGCGCTGCACCGCGAAGTGCGCTCGCACGTGGACTGGCTGCCGGGCGCGCGGGACTTCCTCGCGCGCATGCGCGAGAGCGGGAAACGCCTGCTGCTGCTCACCAATTCGCACCCCATCGCGCTCGCCGTGAAACACGAGCAGACCGGCGTGCTCGACTTCATGGATGGCGCGGTGTCCTCGCATGAGTTCGGCGCGCCGAAAGAGGATCCCCGGTTCTGGCGCGCGGCGGTCGAGCGCTTCGGGTTCGATCCCGCGCGCTCGCTGTTCGCCGACGACAATTCCAGGATGCTCGAAGCCGCGTCGCGGGCCGGCATCCGCTGGGTGTACGGCATCCGCCACTGGGACACCAAAGGCTCACGCCGCGAGCACCCCGATCACGCCGCAGTAGATGCGGTGTGGGATCTTGTCAGTGCCGGGTGGGGATAGTGGTGCCGGTGTAAAAAGTGGGGATTAGCCGAACGTAGCCCTGCGCGGTTAATCCC
>JAFAGC010000101.1 GCA_023423065.1 Pseudomonadota bacterium | reverse complement strand
GTGCCAGGCACCGCAACCCGGCAAAAGTCACCGGATTCCCGGGATTTCCGAGGCAGGGGCTGACGGGTCGAGTTTCGATTCGAGCAAGGGGCCGAAGTAGGCTTGCGGCTGCGAGGACTTCACGTCCAATTCCTTCTCGCGCAGGCGGATCTCCTTGCGCGCGGTTTCGAACGCCGCACGTAGCGACTTCGCTCCCGGCAACGCATCCCGATAAAACGCCTCGCCGAAATACGTGAGGTGCCGCTCGTCCGAGCAGCCGAACGACGAGCGGTTCTTCGACGCGGCGGTGATGACGATGGTGTCGTTGTCAGCCAGCGGCTCGATGAACGCGCCGGAGAAACACGCGGAGATCACGACGATCTTCTGCCGGATGCCCGACTCCGCGAGCAACTGCGCCAGGCCTCGCGCGCTGAGCCCGGTCGGTTCCGTCCCGGTGTTCGATACCTCGATCATCGCGTTGGGCGCGCCATGCGATGAAAGCGCGAGAAACAACACGTCCCTCTCCGGATCCATGACCCGCCGCAGGGCGGCCAGCGCGTAACGCAGGTTCGCATGCGTGGCGAGCGGCAGGGTTTCGAGATCCCGCCGGTCGTTGATCAGCAGCAGCGAGCGTTGTGACGAACCGAATTTTTCGCCGACCCGCGCCGCGGCGAGCTTGACCTCCTCCGCGAAGACGCGCTCCTCGCCGTATCCGGCGAACCCGAGGAAGTACATGCGTGGATTCGCCGACGACTCCAGCGAAAATCCCGCGACGACGCCGTCGATGAGCGCCTGCTGCGACGCCGCGTCCGGCGCGGCATGCGCGCGTGGCATGGCGAAAGCGCCGGACAGGAGCAGCAGGGCGATGGCGATGCACTGACGCACGGCGTCAGTTTGGCAGAAATCCGCGGTGTTATTGGAGCTCGTCCATGACCTGCCGGAGCTGCTCCAGGCAGCTTGCGACGATCTCGTCGAGCCCCTGGGCGTCCGGCTCGATCAGGAGGTCCGGTAGCGGATCCACGGGCGCAATCACGTCGATCCGCGGCAGCTCGGGCAGCTCCGCGAGGCGCGCAACGAGATCGCGACCGGCAGAAGGCATCGGAATGGCTTCGGATTGCTGTTGTTCGGTGATCATCTAAAGGCAGGCGAGCCGGCGTGGGTCGTGGAGCAAGAAAAACGTCATCCGCACACGCATCCGCGGTTTCCCTGGCGCCATCCTGGTTGCCTAACTACGTACTCCCGTTACCCGACTCGCCGCCGGCTCGTCGGCCTGTGACGCCTAGCAAAAACCAATCCTCCGCGACGCGCATCCGCCGCAGGCGACGCATTGCTGTGGGAGGATGCTGACAGCCCGGGTTTTACGCTAACTCCGCGGCTTCTCACCCGGGACCGACCGCTTCACCGCGCGGGCGCAGATGAGCACGCAGCAGAACACGAACACGGCGGAGATCAGGTAGGGCGCGCCCGGCAGCTCGACCGGCGCATCGGGCGCCGCGAAGTGGCTGAACACCTGCGTCATGAAGATGGGCGAGATGATGGCCGCGACGCTTGCGATGCTGGCGTTCGCGCCCTGCAGTTCGCCTTGTGCGGACGGCCCGGCCTGTTTCGACATCACGCTCTGCACGCTCGGATTCGCGATGCCGCCGAGCGAGCCGATGGCGATGGCCGTGTACAGCATCCAGCCTTGAGTCGCGAGCGCGTAGCCCAGGAATCCGACCGTCATCAGCGAGAACCCGAGAATGATCGCGCTGCGCTCGCCGATCTTGCGCACCACGACACCGGTGAGTCCGCCCATCACGATCACCGTCATGATCCCCACGAACGTGAGCGACAACCCCATCTCGGCCGGCCCCCAGCCGAACTTGTGCTGCGTGTAGAACATCCACACCGCGGGCAGCGAATCGTGCGCGACCTGGTACAGGAACACCGCGAACAGCAGTCCCGCGACCATCGGCAGGTGGGCCAGGCTGCGGAACGCGCCGAACGGATTCGCGCGCACCCATTCGAACTTGCGGCGCCGCTCGGGCGGCAACGATTCGGGCAACACGAAAAATCCGAACACCACGTTCGAGAGCGCCAGCGCCGCGGCCACGAAAAACGGCGCGCGCGATCCCAGGTGCTCGGCGACGAAGCCGCCGATGACCGGACCCAGCGTAAAACCGAAACCCCACGCCGCGCCGATGAGTCCGAAGTTCTTCGCCCGGTTGTCGTCGTTGCTGATGTCGCCGATGTACGCGCCCGCCGCCGCGAACGATGCGCCGAAAACTCCCGCGAACGCGCGGCCGAGGAACAGCCACGTCATCGACGTCGCGAGACCGGTCAGCAGGAAATCCACGCCGAACGCGAACAACGACAGCAACAGCAGGGGCCGGCGGCCGAACCGGTCGCTGAGATTCCCGAACACGGGCGCCATGAAGAACTGCAGCAGCGCGTATACCGCAAGCAGGTAGCCGCTCCAATCGGCCGCAGTACTTACCGGTTCCCCGGTGAGTTCCATGATCACCGTCGGCAACGACGGAATGATGATGCCGAAGCCGAGACTGTCGATGAAAACAGACAGCAGGACGAAGGTGAGGGCGGCGCGGGATCCGGTCATGGGGCCGCGCATTCTCGGGTAAATGCGCACTCCCGTGCTAGTCTGATGTCTCCGAGTTGCCGGCAAGGATCGTCATGCATCGGAGCGACCCAGCGTCGCGGGAGATCGAGCTCGCAAGGCTGTTGCAAGGATGCGCGGCGCGGGATGCGCATGCCCTTCGCACACTCTACGACGAGACTTCCCCGCTGTTGTTCGCGAAGTTGCTGCGCATGGTGCGGCGGAGCCCGATGGCCGAAGAGGTGCTGCGCGACGTCTACCTTCTCGTCTGGGAACGTGCGGGATCGTTCGAAGCGCACCGCGGTCGCGCGCTCGCCTGGATATCGACGCTGACGCGCTACTGCGCGATCGATCGTCTCGGTCACGAACGCGCGATCGCGGACGATCTTCCCTACGAGATGCCGACGCTCGAAGTGCTCGAAGAACACATCGCGACGCTCGACGAGGTCACGCGCCAGTGCCTCACGCTCGCCTACGTCGACGGACGTTCGTGCGAGGAGATCGCGGACATCACGCGATCGCCGGTCAGCGTGCGCGGACGGATTCGGCGCGGCCTCCTGCAGCTTCGCGACCTGCCGGCGGTCGTCGAACAGGGCAGGCCGATGCGCAAGACCGCGAACCGCGAGCTGCTCGATCGCCTCGCGGCCGAGTACGCGCTCGGCACGCTGCGCGGTCGCGCGCGAAGGCGCTTCCAGCGCTGGCTGGTGTCGCCACGGTTGACCGGACTGGTGCGGACCTGGGAAGACAGGCTCGCCTTTCTCGAGACACGCGAAGTGCGCATCGCGCCGCCGCCCGCGCAGGTCTGGAGCGACATCGAGACACGGCTCGAACTGCGCCGGCTGGCGCGGCATCCCGCGAGGCGGTGGATAGGTATCGCCGCCTCGGTGGTGGTGTTCACCTTGCTAGCCGCATTCCTGATGGCGTGAATCCGCTGTGATGCCGGTCTCAATCCGCGGCCGGCGGTCGCCGCATTATGAGAGCCCGGTCCGCGTCCGCCGCGTCGCAGCGCAATAAAGTCGATTCCCATGAGAGAGGTGTCGGGTCACGGCACCCGCGGGCTCCTGTCCCGTGGGTGTTCTCTTGCGTTGCTCGCGATCGCGCTGCTGCTGTGCGGCCGCGATGCGTCCGCGCAGGCCATCACGCGTTACACGCGCGACACCGGCAACATCAACTTCGTCACGACGGGCGGCTCGTTGCGCAATTCGCCCAATACCGGCACGCCCTGCACGGTCAATTCCACGAGCACCCAGGCCCTGTCGGGCATTCCGGCCGGACGCACGGTGCGCGCGGCCTATCTGTACTGGGGCGGCTCGTGGACCGGCAGCGGCTCGTTCGACACTTCGGTGACGTTGAACGGCAACGTCGTCAACGCGACTCGCACGTTCTCGCGGACCTTCGACAACGGCACCGACTTCCCCTTCTTCGGCGGATTCGCCGTCGTCACCAACCTGGTATCCGGCAACGGCAGCTACACGTTCGGCGGCCTCACGGTGCATACCGGCAATCCCCATTGCGGGTCGCAGGCCGTCGTCGGTGGATGGGCGCTGGTCGTGATCTACGAGGGCGCGGGCGAACGGCTGCGCGCGATCAACATCTTCGACGGACTCGACTATTTCTACGGCAGCCAGGTCACGCTGACGCCCGACGGGTTCCGCGTGCCGGCATCGAACATCGACGGCCGCGTCGCGGTGTTCACGCTCGAGGGCGATCCGCAGAATTCCGATGCCTCCGGCGGCTTCGGCGAGGCGCTGCGTTTCAACGGCACGCTGCTCGACGACGGCCTGATTCCCGCCGGCAGCGTTCCCGCCACGCAGCAGTTCGATGGCACCGTCAACACGCAGGGCGTGCTCACCAGTTACGGCATCGACGTCGACCAGTACGACGTCAGCGCGTTGCTTTCGCCCGGCCAGACGAGCGGCACGACTACCTACTCCGCTGGCGCCGACCTCGTGCTGCTCATGGCGCAGATCGTGAGCGCGACGTCGGATCCGGCCGTGAACCTCTCCGCGACGGTGTCGCACACCGGAAATTTCGTCGCGGGCTCGACCGGCACCTACACCGTCGTGGTGTCCAATGCGACCGGATTCGAACGGGAGGACAACACGGTCACGGTGACCGACGTGTTGCCCGCCGGCCTCACCTACAACTCGTTCACGGGCACGGGCTGGAACTGCACGAACTCCGGCCAGACCGTGACCTGCACTCACGCACCGACGATCAACGCCGGCAGCTCGCTGCCGCCGCTCGACATCGTGGTCAACGTCACCGGTTCCGCGGTGCCCGGCGTGACGAACACCGTGACCCTGAGCACGCCGAGCTTCGACTTCGATACCGACGACAACACGGCCTCCGACGTGACGGTGGTGGTGGGCCCGAACCTGTCCACGTCCACGAAGGCCGTGATCGACCTCAACGGCGGTGAGGCGAATCCGGGCGACACGCTGCGCTACACGGTGACGATCGCCGAATCCGCCGGGCATCCCGCGGCCGGCGTCACGCTGACCGACAGCGTGCCCGCGAACACGGCCTTCGACGGCTTCGTGTCCGTGCCTGGCGGCGCGGCGAGCAGCTTTTCACCGGCGCCCGCCGGCGCCAACGGCAACGGCGAACTGACGGTGTCGGGAATCTCGATCTCCGCGAACGGCTCGGTGACCCTGGTGTTCGACGTCACGGTCGAGGACGTCCCGCCCGAATCCCCGATCGCCAATACCGCGGCCATCGACAATCCCAACGGCGTCGGTGCGACGCCTTCCGCGCCGACCGTGCTCGTGTCGCCGTCGCAGGTTGCCGGCGAAGGCACCAAGCAGCTCTACCTGCGCGATTCGAGCGTCCTTTCCCGCAACCGCCCTTCGGGAACGCACGCCGCGATCAATCTCGACGAAGGCCAATCGCGGACCTTCGTGCTCGCGCCGGCCCTGCAGACGGCGCTCACGTTGAATCCCGACGAATTCAACGTGCACCTGTACATGGCGCGTACCGGCTCGACCTCCAACACTACCCGTACCGTGCGCGTGACGTTGCGCAATTCGGTGCTCGGCGTAATCGACACGGCCCAGGGTTCGTTCACGAGCGGTACCACGCAATTGCGGACCTTCATACTCGATGCCGCGGGCGCGACCGCCCCGGCGGGATCGACGTTCTCGCTCGAAGTCACGAACATCAGCAGCGGCAGCGGTACTCGTTCCGTCAGCCTCACGCCCCACAGTGGAACCAACTATTCGCTCGTCGAGCTCGACAGCGCGACGGTCATCAACGTCGACAGCGTGACGACGTACAACCTGCCGTTCTCCGGCGGAGTCGCGACCGGCACGTTCGCGCCCGGCGCGACCGTGTACGTGCGCGCGGTCGTGAGCGATCCGTTCGGCGGCTTCGACATCAGGGACGCGAACGTCGTCATTTCGAACCCATCGGGCACCGTCGTGCTGCCGTCCACCGCGATGAATGTGGTGCAGGGCGGCAGCGGCTCGCCCGCGACCTGCAGCTCCACGACCTCGTCACTGTGCACTTTCGAATACGCATTCACGCTGCCGGCGAATGCGCCGGAAGGTGGCTGGACCGTGAACGTCACGGCCCGTGAAGGCGTCGAGAACCTGGTGTCGGATCTGGGCGTCGGCAGCTTCGTGGTCGAGATCCCGCGTCCGTCCCTGACCATCCTCAAGATCTCGCGCGTGATCTCGGATCCGGTCAGCACCTCCAATCCGAAACGCATTCCGCAGGCGGTGGTGGAATACGAGATCCAGGCCACGAACAGTGGGCCGGGCGCCGTGGACGCCAATACCCTGGTGATCACGGATGCCATCCCGGCGGATGCCGCGATGTACGTGGGCACGTCCCTGGGCAATCCCGTCACGTTCACGAACGGTGCGACGCCGAGCGGCCTCACGTACAACTACGCGGCCAATGTCACGTATTCCAGGGACGGCCCGGCCGGTCCCTGGAACCACACGCCCGCACCGAACCCCGACGGCTACGACCCGCTGATCCGCGCCGTGCGCATCGCACCGACAGGCCCGATGAACGGGGCCGCGGGCGGTACTCCGAGCTTCACGGTCACGTTCCGGGTCCGCATCAACTAGGCCGGATGGGCCGTTTCCGTAGGCGATCGCCCGTCCGCTGCACCGCACTGAAGCGATTTCGGAGCACGTGCACTCCCGATGGGAACGCCGGGTTGTAACAGGCCGGTCAAATCGCGAATTCGGCCGGGCAGCGGTCCCGATCCGCGGTTTTCGGAGTTGGCACGGCGATTGCTTTATCCAGATCGTCTGCGGAATGTTCTCCTCCCCCCTCGTGAGACTTTTTGCTGGACGGACGCGTGCAGGAACGGAAGGGCCTGCACGCGTTTTTTTTTGCCCGGCCGGGTGAGAACAGGCCTGCAGTGCAAGCGGAGTCCGCTGACACCCGCGGGAGCGCGTGCAACCTACAGTGCGCGCATGCGTGCACTTGCCGTACTCATCGTCGCCGCCCTCGCCTCGGCCGTCGCCACCGGATCGAACTACCGCGAAGTCCAGGCGGCCGTGCGGGACGATCGCATGCTCGAGTCGGCCGGCATCACGCCGGCGAACGTCGCGGTGCGCAAGCAGTGCAAGGCGGCGATCGTCGAGACGGACGATCCGCCGGACTTCTTCGATTGCGTGTACGTGCAGACCGAGCACGACCTGAACCTGTTCAGCCTCGAGGAAGGGTTCTTGATCTCCGAACTCCAAATCACGATGAACAACATCGACGGCGTAGCGCTGCAACACATGGGCAAATACAGCCAGGTGCAGATCTTCGACGACAACCGCGTGGCCGCGCTGTTCATCCACGACAAGTCGTGGATCGATACGAAACAGACCGAAGCCGTCTATACGTGGCTGCTCGAACACGGCGCGCGCAGCCGCGAACCCGTCAAATGGATCGGTCCGTAATGGGGACATTCCTCGTTTCCTAGCAAAAGGGGACAGACCTTGATTTCGGGCTCGATGAGTCCCGGCGATTACGTGCGTCTGCGTTGACGGCATGGCCGTCGCCCACGCGATGGGTTTCGCTACC
>JAFAGC010000100.1 GCA_023423065.1 Pseudomonadota bacterium | reverse complement strand
CGTCAGAGACGGGGGCGGCCGCGCGAACCGATTGCGAGAGTCGATCAGTAGACGCTCACGCCCTCACGCAGGATCTTCGGCGTCACGAAGATCAACAACTCGTCCTTGTTGTTGGTCCTGCCGGTCGTCTTGAAGATGCGGCCGAGCACCGGGATGTCGCCGAGGTACGGGACCTTCTTTTCGGTCTCGCGACGCTCGGTTTCCAGGATGCCGCCGAGCACGACGGTCTGGCCGTCGTTCACGAGCACCTGCGTCGTGATCTCGCGGGTGTCGATGGACGGGACCTGCTGGCCGCCGATACCGACGAAGATCTGGCCGATGCTGTCCTTCTTGACGTTGAGGTCCAGGATGATGCGGTTGTCCGGCGTCACCTGCGGCGTGACCTTGAGCGAGAGCACGGCCTTCTTGAACTGGATGGTGGTGGCGCCCGAGGAAGCGGATTCCTGGTAGCCGATTTCCACACCCTGCTCGATGCTGGCTTCACGCTGGTTCGCCGTGATGACGCGCGGCGTGGAGATCACTTCGCCGCGGCCTTCGGCCTGCGCCGCCGACAGCTCGAGGTCGATCAGAAAGTCGCGGCCGAGCAGCATGTACGCGAGGCTTCCCGCGGGGCTCGCCACGGGCAGATTGACGTTGTAGCGGGCGGGAGCGACGGTGACATCCTCGGAGAACACGAAGGGAACACCGTCGTTGGTCGGGTCGGCGTCGTTGGCACGCTCGAGGAAATCGCTCATGGCGGCGTCGTTGGCCAACGCCGAACCACTCGTGTAGCCGAGGTTGTTGCTGAAGAAGTCGAAGCCCGAGAAGCCGGCGCGGGCGCCGAGCTCACGCGAGAAATCGTCGTTGACGATCACGATGCGCGCCTCGATCTGCACCTGGCGGATCGGGATGTCGAGTGTGCCGACGAGGCGGCGGATGTCTTCGAGACGATCCGACGAGTCCTGCAGCAGCAGCGTGTTCGTGCGCTCGTCGACCGAGACCGAACCACGCTTCGACAGCAGGCCGGCCGCGCCACCCTGAGTCTTGATCAGCGCGGCGAGGTCGGAAGCCTTGGCGTAGTTGACCTGCAGATACTCGGTGCGCAGCGGCGCGAGTTCCTGCACGTCCTGTCGGGCGGCGAGTTCGGCCTTCTCGCGCGCGGCGAGTTCTTCGGTCGGCGCCACGATGATCACATTGTCGTTGCGGCGCTTGTCCAGGCCCTTGGTGCGCAGGACGATGTCCAGCGCCTGGTCCCACGGAACGTTCTGCAGGCGCAGCGTGACGCTGCCCTGCACGGTGTCCGACACCACGATGTTCTGCCCGCTCGCGTCGGCCAGCAGCTGCAGCACGGCGCGGGTTTCGATGTCCTGGAAGTTCAGCGTGAGACGCTCGCCCGAATAGACGCGCTTCTCTTCGGTCTTCTGCTGCGCCTTGCGGGCCGGCTGCACCTCGACGACGTACTGGTCGTCGGTCTGGTACGCGAGCTGCTCGAAGTCGCCCACCGCGCTGATGGCAATGCGCACGCCATCCGCCACGCGGACGACGTCGAAGCCCGTCACCGGGGTCGCGAAGTCACCGGCGTCGTAACGGCGCGCCAGGTTGCTCGCCACTTCGGCGCCCGTGAAATCCACGACGACCTGGTTGCCGAGCTGGCGCAGGCTCACCGGCGTGCGCGGGTCCGAAAGGCGGACGATGACGCGGCCGGTACCACCGGTACCGCGACGGAAATCGATGCTCTTGATGGCGCGCGGACCCGAAGGCGCGGCGGCCGTGGCCGAACGGGGAGCCGACGAAGCGGCGGACGGGGCCGCGGCGGCGACACCGCTCGACGAGCTGGCGCCCAGCGTGAGGATGACGTCGTTGCCCGAGACACGGGTCTGGTACGGCAAGATGCGGTCGAGGTTCAGAACCAGGCGCGTGCGGCCCGAGGCTTCCGCGGCCAGGATGGAGTCGACACCACCCGAGCGCACGTCGATGCGACGCGACGGCAGAGCGAGCGCGGTATTCGCGAGATCCAGGGAGATGCGCGCGGGATTGTCGATCGTGAACGCGACCGGCTCCGCGGGAGGCGCCGAGTGACGCAGCGTGATCTGCAGCTGCTGACCGGCGAGATTCTGGACGTCGATCGATTCGAGCTTGTTAGGCGTGCCCTGGGCATACGCCGCCTTGCTCACGAGACCGACGACGAGACACGCAGCGAGCCACAAGAGGGTCGAAGTGGCCAACTGGCGGGTGGTTATCTTATTCATTCCTGACTACTCCCTGGCGTGGATCTTCAGTTCAACGCGAGTGACGCGGCTCGCTCCATGTAGCCGCCGACACCGTCGGGAACGAGTTCCACGACATTGATCTTCGAAGGCAGAATCTCGACGACCTTGCCATCCGCCTGCCCCATGTAGCTGCCGGGCAGGACGCGATGAACCAGACCATCCTTTGTTTTTACGAGACCGTACGTGCGATCGGACATGCGCAGCGTGCCGACCATCCGCAACGTGTCGAGCGAGAACTGCTCGAGGAATTCGCGGTTCCGACGATTGTCGGGGCGCAGGCCGGGACCCGCTCCGGATCCGCCCGGCATGAAGGGCGAGCGGATCGAAGACGATTCGTAGGTGTACGTTTCGTAGGGCTTCAGCTCCGGCAGCGGTTCGACTCGACCGCCCGGCTCTCTTTCCGTCTCCGCGATGAACCTGGCGAGCTCGTCGTCCTTGCTCGTGCAGCCCGCGAGAGCTCCCGCAGCCAGGATCGCGCCCGCGACGAGAAGCCAGTTGCTCTTATGTTTCGAGAACATATCAGTACCTGCGTTTTCGTCGTTCATCAGGCCTTCGGCCTTCTCTTGCCCTTGGCTGCGGCGCCGTCCGCCGCCTTGGCTTTCTCGACCTCGGCGACTTCCGCGTCATCGAGGTAACGGAATGTCTTGGCGGTCAGCTCGAACACGAGCTGGTCGTAGGCATCCTTGTTATCCGATTTGATCGATATCTCGTGCAGCGTGACGATGCGAGGCAGCGCGGCAATGCCGCTCACGAACTCGCCCATCTGGTGATAGGAGCCCGTCAGCCGGATCTTGATCGGTAGTTCGGCGTAGAAATCCTTCTTGATTTCCGGCGCCGGCTGGAAGAGTTTTTCTTCGAGGCCTGCGCCGACACCGACCTGCGAGATGTCGACGAGCAGGTTGGGCACTTCGGTCTTGCCGGGCAGCTGGCGCAGCAGGGCGCCGAACGAGCGCTCGATGTCCGCGAGCTGCTGCTGGTAGACCGCGAGATTCACGGCCTTCGAGTGCTTCTGCTTGAAGGTTGTGCGCCGCTCCAGCTCCGCCTGCTGTGCGCGTTCGAGCTCGGGCTTCTTGTCGCTCCACACGAGGAAATAGAAGAGCACCGACGTGAGAACCACGAAGCACAGTGCGACGGTGCCGGTCCGCACCGGCGCGGGCCAGCGCCCCGGATCGTTGGGGTCGAGAGTCTTGAGATCGTCAATGAAGCTCACGGTCAGCCTCCCGCCGACGCGACGCGTCGCTTCGGTTTGGTGTTCTCCGGCTCCTGCTCGACCGCGCTCTTCTGCTCGGCCGTCAGTACGAACGTCGCGCCGGTCACGTTGTCCTTCTTGGTCTCGACGACTTCGAGCTCGGGCTTCGTGAGGTAATCGGAACTGTCGATGTTGCGCATGAACGCGGACACGCGCGTCGACGACTGCGCGACGCCTTCGAACTTCAGGCGCGAGCCGGTCTGCGAGATCTGGGTCAGGTAGACCCCGTCAGGCAGCTGCTTGGCGATCTCGTCGAATACGTGAACGATCTCGGGACGCGAGCGCTGCAGCTTCTCGATGACTTCCATGCGCGCGATGAAGCGCGCCTTGTCGGCCTCGAGGCTGTTGATCTTCTCGATCTGCTTGTCGAGCTCCGCGATCTTTTCGTCGAGCACCGCGTTACGGGCTTCCTGCGCGCTGATCATCGAGTCCATCAGCAGGTAGCCGCAGAACGCCGTGAGACAGGCGCCCACCGCCGCGCCGCCGAGGGCCACGAGGAATTTGAGCTTTCGCTCCTTGCGTTCTTCATCGCGCCAGGGGAGTAGGTTTATGCGAGGCATTAGTCGAAGCTCCGCAGTGCGAGTCCGCAGGCCGTGAGCAGCGCGGTCGCGTCACGCGCGACAGCCTGCGCCTTGGCGCGCGAGGAGAGTTTCATCTGACCGAGCGGATCACCTTTTTCTGCGGTGATGCCCACGCGGCTGGAAATGACGTCGGAAACACCCGAGATGTTGGCGCAACCGCCGCACACGAGAATCTTCTCCGGCTGATCGCGGCCCGAGCCCGACGCGAGATAGAACTGCAGCGAGCGGCTGACCTGCTGCGTCATGTCGTCGATGAACGGGTCGAGCACTTCGGCCTGGAAGTTGCCCGGCAGACCGCCTTCTTTCTTGGCGCGGCCGGCTTCTTCCATCGACAGTCCGTACGTACGCATGATTTCTTCGGTGAGCTGCTGCCCACCGAACGCGAAGTCACGCGTGTAGATGACCTTGAGATTGCGCAGCACGCTGAACGTGGTGCTGCTCGCGCCGAAGTCGACGACCGCGATCGTGCGATCGATACCGCCATCGGGCATCTGGTGCGTCATGAGTTTGCAGGCGTTCTCGAGCGCGAACGCTTCGACGTCGACGATCTTCGCGGTGAGGCCCGCCGCGTTCACCGCGGCCTGGCGCTGCTCCACGTTTTCCGTGCGAGTCGCGACGAGCAGCACGTCGTTCGTCTCGGGATCTTTCTCCGAGGGACCGAGTACTTCGAAGTCGTAAGAGACTTCGTCCATCGGGAAGGGGATGTACTGGTCGGCCTGCAGCTCGACCTGCGCTTCGAGGTCGCGCTCGCGCAACGAGCGCGGCATCTGGATGACCTTCGTGATCGCGGCGTCGCCGGAGATCGCGATTGCCACTTCCTTCGCACCCGCGCCGGACCGTTTCACCGCGCGACGGATCGCCTCGCCGACCGCTTCCGCGTCGACGATGGCCTTTTCGTTCATGGCGTTCTGGGGCGTCGGTTCAGCCGCGTACGACTCCACCCGGTAGGAGCCCCCGCTCATGACCAGCTCGATCAACTTCACCGAGGAAGTTGTTATGTCAAGTCCGAGAACCGGACGATACTTGCGAGTTAGGAACAGCACTTTCGCAGTCCTTTCAAAGTGTTACAGCGGAATCGCGCGACCTGTCTTAAACCCAAGACACTATATATCAGCGTGAAGTTAAATAGAACGAGACGCTCCTCACGAAACTTGCGGATTCATCGGGTTATCCCGTTGTGGTCCGCAGACAGTGGGAACGGGCGTCCGAAACGAGGCGCGCATTGGAACCAGTGGGCAGTTACCCGTATCAACTCGAACTGGAATGTTCGAGCCGGCAACCCCGCTGTCGTAGGCCAATGCAGGCCCTTAGACCGGAAGCTTTGCGTCCCCACCTTTCGGTGAGTATGCATATCGTCGGCGGTTACTATGCCAGCACCGCTTGCTTGCGCAATGGATGAGAACCGGATTCTGTGAAGCCAAACTACTTTCGCATTACTGTAAAGATCCTCATGGGTGTGACGGCGTTCACACTTGCGATCGCGTATGCCTTCGTCAGCAGCTACGTGTACCTCGAGCCGACGCTTCCGACCGTCGCGGCGATGAAGAACAACGAGCTTTCCGTGCCGCTGCGCGTCTACACGCGCAATGGCGAGCTCATCGCGCAGATCGGCGAGCAGCGCCGCAACCCCGTGCGATTCGAGCAGATCCCGGACATTGTGAAGAACGCGTTCATCGCGGCCGAGGACGACCGCTTCTTCGAACACCATGGTTTCGACTGGCAGGGCATTCTGCGCAGCCTGTTCGTCAACGTGACGTCCGGCAACACGCAGGGCGGCAGCACGATCACGATGCAGGCCGCGCGCAGCGCGTTCTTCACGCAGGAACAGACGATCCGGCGCAAGCTGCAGGAAGCATTCGTCACGTACCGGCTCGAGCGCGAATTCAGCAAGGAAGAAATCCTCGCGCTTTATCTGAACGTCATTTTCTTCGGACAGCGCGCGTACGGTGTCGCCGCCGCCGCGGAAACCTACTTCGGGAAGCAGCTCGACCAGCTCACGCTCAGTGAGGCCGCGACACTCGCGCGCGTGCCGCAGTGGCCTTCGCGCTTCAACCCGATCAGCAATCCGGCCGGGGCCGCGGAACGCCGCGGCTACGTGTTGCGCCGCATGCGCGAACTCGGTTTCATCGATCAGGCGCAGGCCGATGCCGCCGCGCGTGAAGTAGTTAGAGCGAAGGCGCACCGCGCCCTCGCGGACGTCGAAGCTCCGTACGTCGCCGAAATGGTGCGCCTCGAGGTCATCCGCAGGTTCGGCGAAGCCGCGCAAAGCGCGGGCTACAAGGTTTACACGACCATCGACGGCCGGCTGCAGAAGGCCGCCAACCGCGCGGTGCGCATCGGTCTGGTCAATTACGACCGGCGCCACGGCTGGCGAGGCGCGACGTCGAAGGTCGATCTCGACGGCAGCGAGACCGAGGAAGCGCTCGAGACCCTGCTCGACGAATACGGCGTGGTCGGCATTCTCACGCCGGCGATCGTGACGTCGGTCGGCGAGAAGCAGGCGCGCGTGTACGTGAAGGGCCAGGGCATGGCGGATATGGACTGGCCCTCGATGTCCTGGGCGCGGCGCACCGTGAGCGAAGTGGCGCTGGGGCCGGAACCCAAGACCGCGGCGGAAATCGTCTCCACGGGCGACGTCGTCTACGTCGTGCGCGAGAAGTCCGACGCGCCCGCGGCGCTCGCGCAGATCCCCGAAGCGGAAGGCGCGCTCGTCGCCATCGATCCCAACAACGGCGCCATCATGTCGCTGGTCGGCGGATTCGATTACTTCGACAAGGGTCTCGGCAAGTTCAACCGCGTCACGATGGCGCGACGCCAGCCCGGTTCGGGCTTCAAACCATTCATGTATGCCGCGGCGCTCGCCGGGAACTTCACGCCCGCTTCGATGATGCTCGACGCGCCCATCATTTTCGACGACCCGAACCTCGAGGAGGTCTGGCGTCCGAAGAACGCGGGCGGTGGATTCCGCGGGCCGATGCGCCTGCGCGACGCGCTCGTGATGTCGCGCAACCTGGTCTCGATCCGCCTGTTGCAGGCGATGGGTGTGGCTCCCGTGATCGACTACGTCCAGAACTTCGGATTCTCGAAGGACCAGCTGCCTAACAACCTCACGCTGGCGCTCGGCAGCATGCAGGCGACGCCGCTCGAGATCGCGAACGGTTTCGCGGTATTCGCCAACGGCGGCTACAAGGTGACCCCGTTCTACATCGACCGCATCGAGGGACCGGGTGGCCAGATCGTGTATGCGGCCGAACCGCAGGCCGTATGCGCCGAGTGCGTGCAGCCGATCTCGACGATCACCGAGACCGAACTCGCAAAGAAGACCGCGAGCGCGACCAACCTGCCGCCGTCACCCCTCGCCGCAGTGACGCGTCATGCCGATCCCGCTCCGCGAGTCATCTCGCCGCAGGTATCGTTCCTCATGAACGACATCATGAGAGAAGTCATCACGCGCGGCACTGGCAGGCGCGCGCTCGCGCTCGGCCGCACGGACCTGCGCGGCAAGACGGGCACGTCGAACTCCTCCGTCGACACCTGGTTCAACGGCTTCAACGACAGCCTGGTGGCCACCGTCTGGGTCGGCACCGACGACAATCGTCCGCTCGGCGAAGGCGAGGAAGGCGCGCCGACCGCGGTGCCCATCTGGGTGGACTTCATGCGCGAAGCACTGCGCGGCGTTCCGGAGCGAAGACCCGCGCCGCCCGAAGGGATCATCGAGATGAAGGTGAATGCCTCGACCGGCGGCCGACGCGACGCCGATCTCGATCCCGTGTTCGAATATTTCCGAGTGGACATGCTACCGACCGAAGAAGGCTACGTCGGCGACATCGCGCCCGGGCTACACTCGGTGGACACGGTCTCTCCGGACCCAGCACAAGGCGGAGCCGATCCGATTTTCTGACATGAAGAAGCTGCCTCCCCGAGCGGAAAATCTACGCCGCGCGCTCGCGCAGGAGGCCGCACGCATCATGTCCGAGCACGGAATCCGGGATTTCCTGACCGCCAAGCGCAAGGCGGCCGAGCGTTTCGGCGTTGTCGACGGCGCCGTGTTGCCGCGAAACACGGAGATCGAAAACGCACTGGCCGAATACCAGCGGCTCTTCGGCGGCGACAGGCACACGCAGACGATCGCCGCGCAACGCAGTGCCGCGCTCTCGGCGATGCACATGCTGTCGGACTTCGAACCGCGGCTGGTGGGCTCGGTGCTCGCGGGTACCGCGACGGAGCACAACGATATCCAGCTCCACCTGTTCGCGGAGCAGCCGGAGTCGATCACCTTCCGCCTCATGGATCTCGGAATCGAGCACGAAGTCGTGGAGCGACGCGTGCGCTACGGCTCGGACCGCGTCGTCTCGTATCCCGGTGTGCATTTCGAATTCGACGATCACGAGGTCGACGCGACCGTATTCCCCGTCGACGGGATCCGGCAGGCGCCCGTGAGCCCGATCGACGGCAAACCGATGCGCCGCATCGACGCGGACGAGGTCGAGGCCCTTCTCGAGCTGCAATCCGGCGAGCGCAGCCTCGTCGAATAGGGTCGAGTAGTTTGACCCGGACACGGCGGGCGCCGTGGCCGGATCGTCTGTTCAGGTCGGGCGAGAAGCGTCGCGAAGCGCGATCAGCGCTTTCCGATATCCACGTAATCCCGCTGCGTCGGGCCGGTGTAGAGCTGGCGCGGACGGCCGATGCGCATCGCCGGATCCGAGATCATTTCCTGCCAGTGCGCCACCCATCCGACGGTGCGCGCGATCGCGAACATCACCGTGAACATCGAGCGCGGAATGCCCAGCGCCGAGTAGATGATCCCCGAGTAGAAGTCGACATTCGGATAGAGCTTGCGCGCGACGAAGTACTCGTCCTTGAGCGCGATCTCCTCGAGCTTCAGCGCAAGTTCGAACAGCGGGTTGTCCTGCTTGCCGAGCTTCGCCAGCACCTTGTGGCACATCGCGCGGATGATCTTCGCGCGCGGATCGAAGTTCTTGTAGACGCGGTGGCCGAAGCCCATGAGGCGGAAGTGACTCGACTTGTCCTTTGCCATCGCGAGGTACTTCGGAATCTGGTCGGCGGTGCCGATCTGCTCGAGCATCTCGAGCACGGCTTCGTTCGCGCCGCCATGCGCCGGACCCCACAACGCCGATACGCCGGACGAGATGGCCGCGTACGGGTTGGCGCCGGTCGAGCCCGCGAGCCGCACGGTCGACGTGCTGGCGTTCTGTTCGTGGTCGGCGTGCAGGATGAACAGCAGGTCGAGCGCTTCGGCCGCGACCGGGTCGACCTGGTAATCCTCGCAGGGCACCGCGAAGAACATGTGCAGCATGTTCGCGCAGTAGTTGAGATCGTTGCGCGGATAGATGAACGGCTGGCCGAGCGAGTGCTTGTAGGCCGCGGCCGCGATGGTCGGAAGCTTCGCGACGATGCGGTGCGCGAAGATCTCGCGGTGCCGCGGGTTATGGATGTCCATCGAGTCGTGATAGAACGCCGACATCGACGCCACCACCGCGGACACCATCGCCATCGGGTGCGCGTTGTGATGAAAGCCGCCGAAGAACCGCAGCAGCGACTCGTTGATCATCGTGTGGTTGCGGATGCTCTTCTCGAAGTCCGCGAGCTCCGGCTTGGTCGGCAGGTTGCCGTTCAGCAATAGATAGGCCACCTCGATGAACGAGCTCTGCTCGGCGAGCTGCTCGATCGGGTAGCCGCGATGCGTGAGGACGCCCGCGTCACCGTCGATATAAGTGATCTTGCTCTCGACCGCGGCGGTCGCGCCGTAGCCGGGATCGTACGTGAAGGCGCCGAATTCCTTGGCCAGCGGCGCGATGTCGACTACCGAGGGACCAACCGTGCCGGAACGCACGGGTAACAGGGCTTTCTTGCCGGTGGCGGGGTCGATGAGTTCCAGTTTCTTGTCGGACATGCAAAAGGGATCCTGAGGAGGCGCGCGACGCAGGTCTCGCGCCGGGCGATCACGAGGTTTACATGGTCCGGCAATGGAATCAAGGCAACGGGCCGTGCCACGCCCGTTACATTCGATTCACTCGACGATCTTGAACAGTTGCCCGTCTTTCGGCTTCTTGTTCGGATACAACGCGTTGATGAGCTCGAGTGTTTCCTTCTTGAACTTTTCGTCAGGCATTTCCGCGGCGTAATCGCTGAGTTTCGTCTGCGCGGTGGCCTTCACGATCTTGATGCGATAGGGCTCCGCGAGCGGAAATTCCGCGGGGCGCAAGCCGCGCAACGAGTGAGCGACGGACTTGATGAGCCCGTCGACTTCGGGGACGCCATTCATGGCGGAACGGCTCGCCCCCGCGAAGAGGAACACGCTTTCGCCGCGATAAATCGCCACCCAGCGCACGGGTCCAAGCCCGTTGTCGATCGGCGAACCATTGCGCGCCACCAAGGTGTAACCCTCGTTGCCGTCGACGGTGATGGGCTCACCCTTGAACACGGACTGGCCCTTGAGCTTGCTCAGCAGGAATTCGCGCGCGGCCTGTTTTTCCGGCCTGCGGTCCACCAGGATCTGCATCACCGCATCCTTGTTGGGCGTGAACGCAAGGAGCCGGTCTCGCAGGTTTTCGATCGTCCAGCCTCGCGGGAATGCGACCGTGATGCCCATCTCCGCGTGATAGAAGCGGTTGTCGCGCACGATGCCCTGCGCCTTGCTCGATCCGTACGCGATGCCGGAGATCTTTTCCAGATACTCATTGCGGCGCTCGAGCCAACCTTCAGGAGGTGCTTCCTTGATGTTCGCGGAGCCCTTCGCGGCCTGGACCGCGCGATCGTCGGGGGCGGGATGGCTCGAGAACACGCCGTGATAGAGGCGCGGCTCGCGGCCTTCGGCCGCCGCGCGCTGCCGCTCGAATTTTTCGCCGGCCTGGAACATGTTGAACACGCCGGCCAGTGACGCCGGGTCGTAACCCGCCTTCACCATGTATTTGAGACCGAGGCGATCGGCTTCCATTTCGTTCTCGCGTCCGTAGCCCATCATCCACGCCTGGCCACCGATGCTCGCGAGCTGACCGACCGCGTTCGATCCAGTGAGGATCGCCGCGGCCATTGCGCCGAGTGACGCGGCCATGCCGCGGGTCTGTCGGCGCGCCGGATGGCGCGCGGTCACGTGACCGATCTCGTGTCCCAGCACACCGGCCAGTTCGGCTTCCGAATTCAGATTCACGAGCAGGCCGCGATTCACGTAGACGTTGCAGCAGCCCGTCGTGAACGCATTGATGTTCTCGTCATCGATGACGAAGAACTTGAATTCCTCTTCGGGCATGTCGCTCGCGAGCGCGACACGCTGACCGACGATGTTCACGTACTCCTGCATCGCCTGGTCGTCGTACAGACCGAGGCCTTTGACGATTTCCTGGTGATACTTCTGGACCTGCTTCTTCTCGCCGTCCATCGTGCCCATGACGACGTTCTTGCCACCCGTCGCGGGATTGCTGGCGCAGCCCGCGATCAACCAGACCGCAGCCAGTGAAGAGGCGATGATTTGCAGGCGCTTCATTTTGATGAGCTCTCCGCAGGCGGGGCCGAGCGCGTAATGTAACTACGATACGGCCCCGCGAGAACAAGTTCCGACTCGCACCGGGCATAAAGCAAAAAGGCGCCCGGAGGCGCCTTTCTGAGTGGCAACGGACGCCGATGTGGTTCTATCAGCGACCTGCGGCGGCGGCGTATTTCTTGCGGAACTTGTCGACGCGGCCGGCCGTATCGAGGATCTTCTGCTTGCCCGTGTAGAACGGATGGCAGTTCGAGCAGACTTCGACCTGAAGGTCGTGTCCCAGAGTCGAGCGCGTCTCGAAGGCGTTTCCGCACGTGCAGGTCACGTTGATGACTTTGTATTCCGGATGCGTATCGGCTTTCATGGCTCTGTCCTGGGTCTTTACCGGGCACCCCATGTTGGGGGCATCGGCCAAACGAAAAAGGGCGCGCAGTCTAGCGGCACATTTCCGGGTTCTCAAGGGGTCGAAAGCGCCCGGCGTTATCCACAGAAAGTGTGGATAACTCTGTGAGTTACGGCGCCTTACGGGGACGAAATCGCTACGAAATGCGCAAATCCGTTAGCTTGGTCAAATAATGACCATTCCATTAAATCTAGCATTTTCAATGCGTTACACGCTGTTATTTCTGCAACAGGACTGAAACAGGGCGTAATACCCTTGTTTACTCGCCCCCCTCTGGGCATCTGTGCATAAAACCGCTCTCGATCAGGGCGCGGGCAGCAGCGTGACCAGTATGTCGTTGAGAAATCGCAGCCCCTTGGGAGTGGCGCACCAGTGTCCGGCACGTCTGTCGACGAGCCCGCGCTCGATGACCGGGCCCAGCGCGCGGTCCAGGGTGGCGATCGGCAGGCCAGTTCTTTCTTCGAAAAGCGCTGCCGGAAAACCTTCGACGAGCCGAAACCCGTTCATCGCGAATTCGAATGGCAGGTCGGCGATCGCGACCGGCTTTCTAACCCTCTCGCGTGGATCGGTCGCGAGGTAGCGGCGAGGCTCGCGGGTTTGCTGAGTACGGTAAATCGCGCCCGACGCCGCGTCGGTGATCTTTCCGTGCGCCCCCGCGCCGATGCCCAGATAGTCGCCGAACGTCCAGTAGTTGAGGTTGTGTACGCAGCGCGCGTTCGCGCGCGCGTACCCGGAGATTTCGTACTGGGCGAAACCTTCGCTCTCGAGCGCACGCAAGCAAGCCTCGAGCATCGCTTCGACCTCGTCGTCGGCGGGTTGCACCGGAGGCGCCGCGGCGAACACGGTGCCGGGCTCGATGGTCAGGTGGTACTGAGAGATGTGCGCGGGCGCGAGCGCGAGAGCCGCGCGGATGTCGGCCTCGGCTCCCACCGCGGATTGCCCTGGCAGCGCGTACATGAGATCGAGATTGAAATTCGTGAGGCCCGCGGCGTGCAGCTCGGCCGCTGCGCGGCGCGTTTCATCGGCCGAATGGATGCGACTCAGCGTCCTGAGCTGTTGTTCGTCGAAGCTCTGCGCGCCGAGGGACACGCGCGTTACACCCGCGGCGCGATATTCCGCGAAGCGTCCACGCTCGATGGTGCCCGGATTGGCTTCCAGCGTGACTTCGATGTCGCCCGCGAAGCCGAGCGTAGCGCGCGCGTGTTCGAGCAGCCGGCCGATGGAAGCGGGCGAGAACAGGCTGGGCGTGCCTCCACCGAGAAAAATGCTGACCAGCTCGCGCCCGGAGACCTCCGGCGCCTGCACGTCGAGGTCGCGCAACAACGCCTCGACGTACCGCTGTTCTGGCAACTCGTCGCGTACCTTGTGCGAATTGAAATCGCAGTACGGACATTTCTGCACGCACCACGGAAAGTGGGCATACAGCGCGAGCGGCGGTGTCTTCATCACGGCGTCCCTGGATGCTGCGAGAGCTTCAGCTGTTCCAGGAAGGCGCGCATCGCCTGTCCGCGATGACTCACCGCGTTCTTTTCCGCCGCGGGCATCTCGGCCACCGTGCGCGTCTCGCCCACCGGCACGAACGAAGGGTCGTAGCCGAAGCCCCCGTTGCCGCGGCGAGCGGAAATGATTCTTCCTTCCCACGTTCCATCGCCGACCAGCGGCCGCGGATCGTCGGCATGACCCACGTAGACGACGACGCATCGATAACGCGCGCCGCGATCCGGGGACGGCACACCGGCGAGTTCCGCGAGAAGTTTCGCGAGATTGTCCTCGTCGCTCGCGTTCTCCCCGGCATAACGCGCGGAATACACGCCTGGAGCGCCGCCGAGCGCATCGACCTCGATGCCCGAGTCGTCGGCGATGGCGGGCAGACCCGAGATCCGCGCTGCGTTTCGCGCTTTGATCAAGGCGTTTTCGAGGAACGTGACGCCGGTTTCCGGGGGCGGCTCGATGCCGAGTTCGGACTGGCGTACGAGCACGAGGCCCGTCGTGCCTAACAACTCCGAGAATTCGCGCAGCTTGCCTGCATTGCCGCTGGCGAGCACGACGCGTCGCTCGGTCACGATTGCCTGCGTCGGCCGCGTCAGGCGACCGCCCGCACCTCGGCCTGGAGCTGGAACAGTTTCGCGATGCCTTCCGCCGCGAGATTCAGGAGTGCATCGAGCTCGTGCCGGCGAAAGGCGTGGCCTTCGGCCGTGCCCTGCACTTCGATGAAGCCGCCGCCGTTGTTCATGACGACGTTCATATCCGTCTCGGCCTGCGAGTCTTCCGCGTAATCGAGATCGATCACGGGCACGCCGCCGCAAATTCCGACGGATACCGCCGCGACCTGCCCGTGCAGGGGCGACGTCGCGATCTGGCGCCGCGCGAGCAACACATCGCAGGCATCGGCGAGCGCGACGAATGCGCCGGTGATCGCCGCGGTGCGCGTGCCACCGTCGGCCTGCAGCACGTCGCAGTCGATCGTGATCGTGCGCTCGCCGAGAGCGGCGAGATTCGTCACGGCGCGCAGGCTTCGGCCGATCAGCCGCTGGATCTCCTGCGTGCGCCCGGTCTGTTTTCCTTTCGCGGCTTCGCGCGCGGTGCGCGAATGCGTCGCGCGCGGCAGCATTCCGTACTCCGCGGTGAGCCAGCCCTGGTTCTTGCCGCGCAGGAATCCGGGCACGCCGTCCTCGACGCTCGCCGTGCAAAGCACGCGCGTGTTGCCGAACTCGACCAGCACGGCGCCTTCGGCGTGCTTCGTGAAGTGACGGGTGAAACGCACCGCGCGCAATTCGTCGGGCGCGCGGCCGCTGGGTCTTCCGGCCATCAGCCGTGTCCTATCCAGCGCACGGCGGCGGCCGTGGTGTTGTCGCTGCCGGCGCCGACGTTGGCGACCGACTTCTCCGCGAGACGCAGCAACTCGTCGCGCAGCGGAGCACGCGCCGGCGGGAAGGACGCGCCGATTTCGTTGTCGTCGATCCCTCCCCACAACCCATCCGAGCAGACCAGGATCAGGTCGTTCGGCTCGAGCGGCTCGCGCAGGCCGATCGTCATCTCGGGCAGGAACGCCTCGCCGCCGACGCAACATTCAACGAAGTTGCGCATCGGGTGCGAGATCGCCTGGTCCGCCGTGATCACGCCTTCACGCAGCAGGAATTCGACGTGGCTGTGATCGCGCGTGCGCTTGTAGACCTTGCCCTTGCGCAGCAGGTAGACGCGGCTGTCGCCGATGTGCGCCCAGTACGCGCTGCCACCCTGTACCAGGCACACGGCGCAGGTCGCGCGCGGGCGTTGCTCGAGCGACACGTTTGCGCCGAGTTTCACGACCTCTTCGTGGGCGCGGCCCAGCGAAAGATGCAGGAATCCCAGTGGGTCGAGGATGGGTTGCGGCGTATGCCAGAACGCCTCGACGAGAACCTTGAGGGCGGTCTCCGCGGCACGCGCGCCATCCGAATGACCACCCATGCCATCGATGACGACCAGGAGGGCGGAGTGTTCGGAGACCGCGACGGAAACGCGATCCTGATTGTCGGTGCGATTACCGAGCAGGCTGACTTCGGCGTATTCGATGCGCAAGCGGTGGTGGGGCCGTCTGATAAACTGCCGCGCACTTTACCGCAACACGCCCATAAAGCCTGAGAAGTTCGAGCGCCATGATCGCAAGCATGACCGGTTTCGCACGGCGCGAGGTCACAGGCCCCTGGGGCACCCTCGCCTGCGAATTACGCAGTGTCAATCACCGTTACCTGGAACCCGGGTTTCGCCTGCCCGAAGAGCTGCGCCCGCTCGAATCCGAGTTAAGACAACTGCTGGCGAAGCACCTCAAGCGCGGCAAGGTCGATTGCACGGTTCACCTGCGTTCCGCGCAGGCCGCGGAGCGGGAGCTGCGCGTCGATGCGGCCGCGCTGGGCCGCGTCGCGAACGCGGTGAACGAAGTCCTGGCCGCCGTGCCGGGTTCGTCCGCGGACGCGGTCGAGATACTGCGCTGGCCCGGCGTGATCGAGTCCAGGAGTGAGGGCGACGAGGCCTTGTTAGACGCCGGGCGCACCCTGTTCCAGCAGACGGTCGATGAACTCGGCGCGATGCGTACGCGCGAGGGCACGCGGTTGAGCGAACTCATCGAGCAGCGCTGCGCCGGACTCGCCGAGCTGGTCGCGCAGGTCAAGGCGCGGCTGCCCGAGATCCAGACCCGCATTCGCACCCGGCTCCACGAGCGCGTCGCCGAAATGCTGGTGAACGTCGATCGCGATCGCATCGAGCAGGAGATCGTCCTGCAGCTCCAGCGACTCGACGTGGCCGAGGAGCTCGACCGGCTCACCGGACACATCGAGGAAACCCGTCGTGTCATGGCGGGGCGCGAGGCTGCCGGTCGCAGACTCGATTTCCTGATGCAGGAGCTAAACCGCGAAGCGAACACGCTCGCGTCGAAATCGCAGGATCTCGACACCACGCGCATCACGGTCGACATGAAAGTGCTGATCGAGCAGATGCGTGAGCAGGTGCAAAACGTCGAGTAAGGCGCTGTCGGACAACGATAACTTCCCCGACCGCTCCACTAGTTTGATCTAGCCACTATCCAAACCCTCGATTCTTGATAGGCTGACCGGGTCCCGAGCAGCAAACAAGAAGAAATGGGGAAGGGTCTTCCGAGACTTTTTTCGGCCGCGATCGCGGCTGTCGTCCTGTGCGTGTCGCCATGTGCCAGCGCGCTCGACGTCTATTTCGCCGGATTCGCCACGCTGGGCGACGCGAACTCGATTGCATCGAACTTCCCGCATTCGAACGCCCTGAACCTGCGCCAGGGCGCAGAGCCCGGCGCACTCGACCGCGAGATCTCCCGGCGCATGCGGGCGCTCGCACCAAGGAACTTCACGCTGAAATTCGACGAGCTCGGCTCGCTCGGCCCGGAGGCCGCGTCGACCACGGCGCTCGCGTTCGTGCTCGATCGCGAGGACGTTACGGTCGAACCTCTGGCGGGCGGATACAAGATCGTCGCGCAACTCTCCGCCCAGGCGCTGTTCTTCGATTTCCGCGAAGGGGCGGTCATCGCAAGTTATCCGTTCACCACGCAATACATCGATCACGTATCCAGGTCCGTGACGGATGGCGACCTGCGGCAGCTGCTCGGCAACATGTACCTCGCGGCCCAGCAAGCCAACGTGTTCGACGATTTCGAGAAGGTGCTCGCCGCCAGTGCGCCCAGCCGCGAGGTCACGCGCCGCGTGCAGGTCAAACTCGTCGACATCGGCGAAGGAGCCCTCGCGCACGCACCGGCGATGCTCGCCAACGACCCGCGGCGCCTCAAGAGCGCGCTGGGCCAGGACTTCAGCAAGTTCCTGTCGCTGAACCAGCGGATTCCGGTGTTGCCGTACACGCTCGATTACGCGATCGCGAATCGCATGGCGGGCCGTTTCGCCGACGGCAGCGTCTTCGATCTGAAGATTCCCGAGCCCGACTACGAGATCAACCTGGTGCTCGAGAACCTGAAGAAGATCGAGTACCAGCGGACCGCCGCGGGCGCGAGCTACGTCTATGGCGCTTACCTGCGCGTCACGGCCGCCGAGCCGCTTTCGAACACTATCTACCTCGACGCCACCATCAAGAACGGCGCGACCAAGATCGTGCCGGCGAGCATGCGGGAAGTCGACGACTGGGCCGCGTTCCAGGAAACGCTGCTCGTGCTCATGAACAAGTTCACCGAGGCCCTGAACGAGCCCAGGGCGGACTGGGCGAAAACCCACGCCGACAAACCCGGCGTGATCAACGAAATGAAGAAGCTTCAGAAGGTGTTGCAGTCATGCAGATGAGGAAGATCCTGCTGGTTCTCGCGTTGTGCGTCGCGCCGCTGGCGTTCGCCGCGGTCAGTTCCAAGGGCACGGCGACCGTGACCTACACGGGCAGGATCTCGCCCAAGGTCAAACAGGAAGCGGTGCAGAACGCGAAGGTCAATGCGATCGATCGCTACTTTTCCGAGGTGAATCTCGCGAAGGCGCGCAACTACGAGCTCATGCGCGATCGCGTGGTCGCGACCGTCGACGATTACGTGCTCGGCGTCACGACCCTGTCCGAGCAGCTCGACGAGAAGGGCAAGAGCTACTCCGTCACCGTGCGCGTCGACATCAACTATCCGAAGCTCGAGAACGCGCTGCAGAACAGCTCTTCGGTCGCGAATGCAACGCGCGCCGAAAAATCGCTCATCACGTTCGTGTTCGTCTCGCGCCAGCAGCGGTCGGTCGCGTCCTATGACGATCGGGTGTCCCGTCGCACCGATACCGACAGCAGCAATTCGGATACGTACAAGGAGCGGAGCAAGACTTCCGAATCCGAACGCGTCCGCAGTGACAGCATCTCGACCAACGATTCGATCGACGCTTCGTCCAACAGCACGCGCAAGACGAGCAACTCGACCGAGACAGGCGGCCGCACGCTGCGCAGGGCCGACGACATCGAATGGGACGTCACGCGCTCCGCCGAGATCAACTCGATCTTCACCGGCACGTTCGCGAACGCGGGTTTCGAAGTCGTCGAAGCCGAGTACGTCGAAGCGGAATCCAACAACCTGCTCAGCATCGATGCCATCCGGCAGGACTATCGACATGGCGACGACCTCGCGCCGCTGACCCAGCGAAACATGGCGAACGGCGTGAAGGCGGCTGGCATTCCGTACGTCGCGGTCGGAACGCTCGACGTCGGCATGCGCGACCGCGATCCGGCGACCGGACTCACGCGCATCTACGTCACCGTGAGCGGAAAGGTCCTCGATCTCAACGAGAGATTCCCGCGCACCGTCTCGTCGGTGCAGGGCGCGCAATTCGCCGGGCTCGGTCCCGATGAAAGCGTGGCCCGGTCGAACGCCATCAAGAAGGCCGCGGAAACCGTCGGCCAGCAGCTCATGAACGAACTCAACGCCAAGGGCGTGAAGTAACAGGCACAGGGAGAGAAGAAGAAGTGAACAAGAAGATCGTGACGTTATTGGCCGCGGGCGTCGCAGTGCTCGCGTGTGGGACGCTTGCTGCGGCGGATATCGGACTGCCGAAGCTGCCTGGACTCGGCGGATCGAGGTCGTCCGGTGGTGGGGGAAATGCGGTGGCGCTGCAGGACGGCGTGGTTCTGCGGTACGTGCAGGCGTCCACCTCGGTCAGCACGGCGCTGCGTGAACTGGCGCTCGCGTATGACCTCAAGGAGGAAGCCGCGAAACTGGACGCCGAGATCACCTCGATGCAGTCGGGCGCCGTGAACGACAAGGACAGCCTGAAGAAGAACTCGCAGGTGTCGAGCGAAGCGCAGGCCGCCGTGCAGCAGAAGATGGACTCGGGCGCGGAACTGAGCGAAGAAGGGCGCAAGCATTACATCGCGGCTCTTCCGCACTATGTGACCGGCGTGCGGCTCACCCAGCAGCTGCCGGACGATGCCCGCAATTTCAGCAGCGCCGCGCAGGCGCAGCTCGCGAGCGCGTCGCTGATCGAGAAGACGAAGCTCACGTCCAAGTTGTCCACCGGCACGTACCTGGTCGGCGAGATTCCGGGCTTCAGCGGCCGCGTGCTCACCGGATTCCGGCAGATCGTGACTTATGCGCAGAAGAACAAGATCCCGGTGCCCGACGATGCCACCTCGTTGCTGTGACATGAGCCGCACACTCACCACCTCCGTCGCCCTCATGGCGTTGCTGGCGGGCTGCTCCCGTGACGTCGCCGCGCCCGAAGTCGCGGCCGAATCCGCGGCCCCTCCCGCCGAGGCGCCAGCAACGCCGACCGAGGTCGAAGCGGGCGCCCCCGCGGTCCCGACCCAACCCGAGTCGTTCGCCCGCGAAAACCCGTCGGCCGGGACCATCGAACGCGTAAAGGTCACGGCCACCGGCGATGGGCCGACCCTCACCGCCGCGACCGCGCGCGCAGTGCAGCTCGCCATCGAGCAGGTCAACGGCAAATCGATCGACGCGAGCGCCACCACGTTCCAGGGCGGCATGGCGGTCGCGCTCGGTGACGGCAGCGTGGATCTGTCCGCGGCGCAGTTCGCGGAACTCGTGACCACGCATTCGCGTGGCGCAGTGACGGATTTCCGCGTCGTGAACCAGACGCCGCGCGGCGCGGACGGCCGGTACGAGGTCACGATCGAGGCCAACGTCGCGAAGTTCTCGGCCAATGCGGCCGCGCAGCGCCTCAAGGTCTCTCTCGCGCCCCTGCGTTTCGCGAGCACCCATTTCGTCGTCGACGGCAGGCGCGTGCAGGCCTCCGAAATCTCCCGGCAGATCCGCGAAGGCCTGGTCGAGTCACTGACCCAGTCCGAGCGGCTCGCGGTGCTGGATCGCGCATACGACGCCGGGATCGAGGCGGAAATGGAGCGCATCTCCGCAGGACGCGCCGCGCACCAGGACATGGCGCGACTGGGCCAGCAGTTGTCGACGGACTACCTGCTGTTCGCCCGCATCGACCGCTTCGCATACAACCACCACGAGCGCGAGTTGCGCACGACGGACAGGCGACTGGTCTGGCACGACGGCGGCGCGACACTCTCGTTGCGTCTCGTGAACGCCATCACCGGCCAGGTCGAGCTCGCGAACACGGTGAAGATCGAACTACCGAAGACGGAGCCGACCACGCTGCGCACCAGTGTCGACGTGCCCGGCGTCACCGAAGCGCTCATTCACGGCCTTTCGGAAGAAACCATGCGTGAGGTCGTCGGCCGGCTGTTTCCGATCACCGTTGTCGCAGTGAACGGCGACCAGCTGGTGCTGAGCCAGGGCGGCAAATCGCTGATCCCGGGCAAGCGTTACGAGGTCGTCGTGCGCGGGCAGGAGATCAAGGATCCGCAGACCGGCCAGAGTCTCGGACGCATGGAGCGGCACTGCTGCGTGGTGCAGGTGACCCAGGTATTACCGCAGATGTCGTACGCGCAGGTCGTCGACACGCAGAAAGACGTCGCGGCACTGTTCGCGCCGGGCGCGCTCGAGCTGCGTGGAGTCGTGGCCGAACCGAAGGTCGCGGCGAAGCTGGCAACTTCGACGGCAAAGCCCGCCGCGGAGACCGAAGCGGACGAACCCGAGCCCGCCAAAGACGATTCGAACTGGTAGGAGTACACATGAAGATCATCCGCTCGACACTCGTGGCTCTCGTCGGGGCCGCCTTGTTTTCGGCGTGCGCGACGAAGCCGCCGGAAACTCTCGCGGGCAACTATTCGCTGCGCGAGCCGGACGGGACGACGACGTCGGTTTCGGTGAGTTCGCTGCGCGAGCAGGAATACTACGTGCGCGCGGTGGGCCAGCCGGTCTCGGGCGTTTACCGGTACGAAAACGGCGAGCTACGCATCATCAAGCCCGACAATCCGCGCATGAGCGGCTACGTGTGGCGCAAGAACGAGAGCGGCGTGCTCGTCCTGGTCGAAGAACCGTCCGTGCCCGTGTCCGGGAAACGCCTGACCTCCGCGACGCTCACGCGCGCACCCTGACCGCGATGATGTGAGGGCCGGCAAGGCAAGCGCCGCGCCCGACGCTACAATCGGGAAGATGAATTCGGTGCTCGGAAACCGGCGCGGTGCGCTGTTCGTGATCGCCGCGCCCTCGGGCGCCGGCAAGACTTCCCTCGTGAAAGCGGTGCTCGAACGCGATCCGTCGCTGCGCGTGTCCGTCTCCCACACGACGCGCAGGCCGCGCGAGAAGGAAGTCGACGGCGAGCACTACCATTTCATTTCGGTCGACGAATTCCGCAAGCTGCTCGAACAAGACGCCTTCCTCGAGCACGCGCAGGTCTTCGACAACTTCTACGGCACCGGTCGCGCCCAGGTCGAGGCGCTGCGCAATGCGGGCCACGACGTGATCCTCGAGATCGACTGGCAGGGCGCGCGGCAGGTACGCAAGGCCGTGCCCGACTGTCATTCGATCTTCATCCTGCCGCCCTCTCGCGCTGCGCTGGAGTTGCGTCTGCGCAATCGCAAGACGGACAGCGAGGAAGTCATCGCGCGTCGCCTGCGCGACTCGATCGCCGACATGTCGCACTACGCCGAGTTCGACTCGGTGATCGTGAACGAGGAATTCGGGACCGCCGTGGGCCAGCTGCTCGAGGTCCTGAGGGGGTCGAATGGCTTCAGGGCGAGCCGGCCGGAACTGCAGCCCCTGGTGAAGGAACTGCTGGCCTGACGCGAACTTGCGCGCGTCCGGGGCCTCGGCTCCGGTGTAAAAACCGGGCAAAACCCGGTCAATTTCCAGTAGAATTTCCACCCCCCGAAGCTCGGATGCCCGGAAAGACTCATGGCCCGTATCACTGTCGAAGACTGCCTCCCGAACGTCGATAACATTTTCCAGCTCGTGCTGCTGGCCGCGCAGCGTGCGCGCCGCCTCGCCAATGGCGCGGAGCCCACCGTCCCCTGGGAGAACGACAAGCCGACCGTGGTCGCACTGCGCGAGATTGCCGAGGGCAACATCACGCCCGAGATGCTGCGTGAGCCCGAGCCGCCGCCGCCGGAAGCCCCGCTGCCCGACGCCGACAATCAGTCCCTGTTCCGTGCGCCGCAATTCGGCCTGCAAGGCGATCGTGACGTACAGGAATAAATCCACCGCCTGACCTTTCACTAAGGAGCGCTCGCGCGCCATGGACTTAGCGTCGCCGCTCCTTCAACTTCTGCCCGGTGCCCGGCGATTGCCGGGCCTGCGCGAACTCCTCAATAGCGTCGAGACGTACCTTCCGCCCGAGCAGGTGGAGCGCGTCCGCGCGGCCGCCGAATTCGGCGCCGAGGCGCACGAGGGACAGAAGCGGCTTTCGGGCGAGCCCTACATCGCGCATCCGCTCGCCGCCGCGCAGATCCTCGCGGATCTGCACATGGATCCCGACACGATCATCGCGGCGATCCTGCACGACGTCATCGAAGACACGCCGATCTCCAAGGAGGAGCTCTCGGAGAAGTTCGGTGCCGCGGTCGCCGAGATCGTCGACGGGGTGACGAAACTCGACCAGATCCAGTTCAAGTCGCGCGCCGAGGCGCAGGCGGAATCGTTCCGCAAGATGGTGCTCGCGATGGTGCGCGACCTGCGCGTGATCCTCGTGAAACTCGCGGACCGCACCCACAACATGCGTACGCTCGACGCCATGGCTCCGGCGCGGCGCCGCGCGGTAGCTAGAGAGACGCTCGACATCTACGCGCCGATCGCGGGGCGCCTCGGTCTCTACAATCTCAAGCTGGAACTCGAAGACCTCGGGTTCAGGGCGGCCTTCCCGCACCGGTACAAGGTGCTCGAGCGAGCGCTGAAACGCGCGCGCGGCAACCAGAAGCAGTTCCTCAACAAGATCGCGGACACGCTGAACGTCGCGCTCGCGAAAGCGGATCTCAAAGCCGACGTCTCGACGCGCGAGAAACACCTCTACAGCATCTACAGCAAGATGCTGCGCAAAGGCGCGCCGCTCTCCGAGATCGTCGACGTATTCGGTCTGCGCATCGTGGTCGACAAGGCGGATACCTGCTACCGCGCGCTCGGCGTCGTGCACGCGACGTACAAGCCGATGCCCGGACGCTTCAAGGACTACATCGCGATCCCGCGCATCAACGGTTACCAGTCGCTGCACACGACGCTGTTCGGCCCGAACGGCATTCCGATCGAGGTGCAGATCCGCACCGAGGACATGCACCGCGTGGCCGAGGCGGGCGTCGCCGCGCACTGGAAATACAAGGTCAACGAGAGTGGTGGCGGCCAGGACGACCGCGCGCGCGAATGGCTCGCGAACCTCGTCGACATGCAGGAGGGCGGCAGCTCCGAGGACTTCCTCGAGAGCGTCAAGGTCGACCTGTTCCCGGACAAGGTGTACGTGTTCACGCCGAAGGGCGAGATCCTGCGCCTGCCGCGCGGCGCGACCGTCGTCGACTTCGCGTATGCCGTGCACACCGACGTCGGCAACCGCTGCGTGGCCGCCAAGGTAGACAGGCGTCTCACGCCGCTGCGCACGCCGCTGCGTAATGGCCAGACCGTCGAGATCATCACCGCCAAGGGCGCGATGCCGAATCCGTCGTGGGTGAACTTCGTCGTGACGGCGAAGGCCCGGGCCGCGGTACGCCACTACCTCAAGGGCCTGCGGCGCCAGGAAGCGATCGAGCTCGGCGCGCGGCTGATCAACCAGGCACTGGGCGAGTTCAAGCTCTCGCTCGAGGAAGTCTCGCCGGACACGCTCAATGCCGCCGTCGGCGAGCTCGGCATGCACGACGTCGACGAGTTGTACGAGAAGGTGGGCCTAGGCGAGCGGCTCGCGCCACTCGTCGCTCGCCGGCTGCTGCCGAGCAAGGCCAGCGAGGAGTCGTTCTCCGGCGCACCCGCGCCCCTCGCGATCGCGGGCACCGAGGGTCTGCTCGTGTCCTACGCGCGCTGCTGCTTCCCGATTCCCGACGACCCGATCTTCGCGTTCCTTTCCGCGGGCCGCGGCGTCGTGGTTCACCGCGAGAACTGCGTCAACGTCGAGGACTATCGCAAACATCCGGAGAACTGGCTGCCGGTCGCATGGCAGGCCACCACCGACAAGATGTTCAGCTCCGAGATCCGCGTCGACGTCGCGAACAAGATGGGCGTGCTCGCCGCGGTGGCCGCGGCCATCTCCTCCGGCGACACCAACATCGAGCGCGTGGCGGTCGAGGAAAAGGACGCAGACTCCTCGTCGCTCGTGTTCGAGCTGCGTGTGCGCAATCGCGAGCACCTGGCGAGGGTCGTGAAAGTCGTCCGCCGCATGCCCGAAGTGCTCAAGGTCACGCGTACAATCGCGAGCCACGGCCGCGCCGATCGCTCGGCCGAATAGCTTTCGAGGAGTTCACGATGTCGATCAAGGCCATCCACACGGATCAGGCGCCCAAGGCCATCGGCCCCTATTCACAGGCGGTGCGCGCGGGCGACACGGTGTACATGGCGGGCCAGATCCCGCTCGATCCGGTCACCATGCAGATGGTCGAGGGCGACTTCGAAGCCGAGGCGCGCCGCGTGTTCGAGAACATCAAGGCGGTGATCGCGGCGTCGGGTGGCACCTTCCAGCAGGTCGTGAAGGTCACGATCTTCCTCACCGACTTCGCTAACTTCGCCAAGGTCAACGACCTCATGGCGCAGTACTTCAAGGAACCCTACCCGGCCCGCTCGACGGTGGCGGTCGCGGCGCTGCCGCGCAACGCGCGCGTCGAGATCGAGTGCACGCTGCACCTGGGCTGAGCGTTCCCTGGCCACCGTGGCTACGCCCGCGCCACACGTCGTGCCCATCGAGCAGCGACCCGTGGCGTCGCTGCGCGGCGTGGGCCCGGCGCTCGCGGAAAAACTCGCGAAGCTCGGGGTCACGCAGGTGCAGGACCTGCTGTTCGTGTTGCCCTCGCGTTACGAGGACCGCACGCAGGTCAGCGACATCGGCGCGCTGCGCCATGGCATGCGCACGGTGGTCGAGGGCGAAGTCCAGCTCACCGAGGTCGCCTACCGGCGTCGGCGCCAGCTCCTGTGCCGCATTTCCGATGGCACCGGCTCGCTGACGCTGCGCTTCTTCTACTTCTCGGGCGCCCAGCAGGCGGGGCTTGCGCGCGGCACACGCATCCGCTGCTACGGCGAAGTCCGGCGCGGCCCGCTGGGGCTCGAGATCGTGCACCCGGAGTACCGGCGCATCGGCCAGGAAGCCGCGCCGCTCGAGGAAGTTCTCACGCCTATCTACCCGACGACCGAAGGCGTACCGCAGCCGCGGCTGCGGTCGCTCATCGAGCTCGCGCTGCAGGAAGCGGAACGCTCGGGCGTGCGCGACTGGATCCCGCAGCGCATCCTGGAGCGGTTCAAGTTGCCGGGCTTGTTCGAGGCGCTGTCGATGCTGCACAGACCGCCGCGCGACGTGCAGCTCGACGAGTTGCTGAGCGGCCGCCACCCCGCCCAGCGCCGGCTCGCCTTCGAGGAATTGCTCGCACACCAGCTCGCGCTGCGGAAATTGCGCCAGGAGATCCAGTCGGATCCCGCGGAGAGCCTGCGCGACGCGCAGGAACTCGAGAAACGCTTCCTCGCGTCGCTGCCGTTCGCGCTCACCGGCGCCCAGCAACGCGCGCTCGCGGAGGTGGACCAGGATCTCGCCGCGAATCGCCCGATGGTGCGGCTGGTGCAAGGCGACGTCGGCTGCGGCAAGACGGTGGTCGCCGCCGCGGCCGCCGCGCGCGCGGTGGGATCGGGATTGCAGGCCGCGCTGATGGCGCCCACCGAACTACTCGCCGAGCAGCACTTCCGGAATTTCGACCGCTGGTTCCGTCCGCTCGGCATCACCGTGGCGCTCGTCACCGGGTCGCAGCCGGCGCGCGCGCGCCGCAGCGCGCTCGAAGCCGCCGCGAGCGGCGAAGTGCCCATCGTCATCGGCACACACGCGCTGTTCCAGGAGTCGATGAACTTCGCGCGGCTCGGGCTCGTGATCGTCGACGAGCAGCATCGCTTCGGTGTGCATCAGCGCCTCAGCCTGCGCGACAAGGGCGCGCGCGACGGCAAGTTGCCGCACCAGCTCATCATGACCGCGACGCCCATTCCGCGAACGCTCGCGATGACCGCGTACGCCGATCTCGACGTCTCCGTGATCGACGAACTGCCGCCGGGCCGCACGCCCGTGAAGACCGTGGTGCTGCCGGAGACACGGCGCGATGAAATCGTCCAGCGCATTCACAAGCAGGTGCTCGAGGGTCGGCAGGCCTACTGGGTGTGCCCGCTCATCGACGAATCCGAGGAGCTGCGTTACCAGGCCGCGGAGGAAACCGCGGCGGCGCTCGCGGCCGCGTTGCCCGAGGTGCGCGTGGGACTCGTGCACGGACGCATGCCGCCGAAGGAGAAGGAGCGCGGCATGTATCAGTTCAAGGACGGCAAGATCGGACTGCTGGTCGCGACGACCGTCATCGAGGTCGGCGTGGACGTGCCGAACGCGACACTGATGGTCATCGAGAACGCCGAGCGCATGGGCCTCGCCCAATTGCATCAGCTGCGCGGTCGCGTCGGACGCGGCACCCACGAGAGCGCCTGTGTACTTCTCTATGGCGGTAAGTTGTCGGAAATGGGGCGCGCGCGACTCGCCGCGATCCGCGAGACGAATGACGGCTTCGAGATCGCGCGCCGCGACCTCGAACTGCGCGGACCGGGCGAGCTGCTGGGAACGCGTCAAACCGGCCTCGCGGAAATGCGCATCGCGGACCTGGTGCGTGATTCGGACATGCTGCCCGACGTGCAGGCGGCTGCCGAATCGTTATTGAAACAGGACTCCGCATCGGTGAACTCATTGATCCGCCGATGGGTCGGTTCAAACGCCCAGTACGGACGGGTCGGCTGATGATTGAGCTCCAAATGCGAATCATTTACATTCGCTCTCTCAATCAACATGGCCGCCCGACTCATCAACGAGATGCCCGATGCGCAGGTTCACCGCGGTGAGCCGCCGGCGGTCATGCTCCGCGACTTCGCCGCGTTGCGGCCGCAACCCGCGCGACGCAAGAAGCTCGGAGGCCGCACCGGCTTCATCGTCGCGACCGTCGGCGTTCACGTCGTCGCCGCGGCGGCGTTGATCAGCGCGCGGCACGACATCCGCGGTCTCGTCGAACCCGCGCCGATCGTCGCCTCGCTGATCGAAGCGCCCACGACCGAAGAAGCGCCGTCCGAATACACGCCGCCGATCCCGGCCGTGACGTATGCGCTGCCTTCGCCGCAGGAGCTTTCGTTCGAGTCCGATGCCGTCTCGGTCGCGCCGGTCGCGACGACGACCGCGATCGCGAATCCGACTTCGCAGTCCGTCGCACCGCCGGTGATCGACGATGTCGACTACCTGCGCGTCGCGCGTCCTGTCTACCCGAAGGAATCGCAGCGACGGCGCGAGCACGGCACCGTGATCCTGCGCGTGCTCATCGATGCGATGGGCCGCCCCGCGCAGATCCTGGTCGAGCGTTCCAGCGGTTACGAACGTCTCGACGCGGCGGGCCGCGATGCGATCGCGAAGTCCCTGTTCCGCCCGCACGAAGTGAACGGCATCGCGCAGCCCGCGCAGGTGCTGATCCCGATCGAGTTCGCGCCGCGCGCCACCTGATTACGCGACCGCGCGTATGATGCGCGCCAGTGTCACGTCCCCTCACAGACCTGGACCTCACCCCGCAGCCCTCAGGGTTGCGACTCGAGCTGCTGCGCTACAAGCGTCGCATCCGCGACCTCATCGAACTCGCGCGCCTGCACCGGCCCATCGGCATCTGGCTGCTGCTGTGGCCTGTGCTCTGGGCGTTGTGGATCGCCGGGCAATCGCATCCGACCCCGAAGATCCTCGTCATCTTCGTGCTGGGCACCGTCGCGATGCGTTCGGCGGGCTGCGTGATCAACGATCTCGCGGATCGCGACTTCGACCCGTTCGTGAAGCGCACGCGCGACCGGCCGATCGCCTCGCGCCGCATCGCGCCCCACGAAGCGGTCGTCTGGTTCCTCGTGCTGATCGGCATCGCGCTCGCGCTGGTGTTGCAGCTCGACTGGCCGACCATCCGACTATCGTTCGTCGGCGCGGTGCTCGCGGTGAGCTACCCGTTCTTCAAGCGCTTCTTTCCGCTGCCGCAGTTCTATCTCGGCGTGGCATTCAGCTGGGGCGTGCCGATGGTGTTCATGGCCGAGCTCGGCCACATTCCGCGTGTCGCGTGGATCATCTTCTTCGCCGGCATCATCTGGGCGGCTATCTACGACACGATGTACGCGATGGTCGATCGCGAGGACGACCTCAAGATCGGCGTGAAATCGAGCGCGATCGTGTTCGGCGACATGGACAAGCTGATCATCGCGATGCTGCAGGGCCTGTTCCTGTTCGCCCTGTATCTCGCCGGCAAGAGCATGGAGTTCGGCTACTGGTATCACGTGGGGCTCGTCGCCGCCGCTGTGTTCTTCCTCTACCAGCAGTACCTGATCCGCGACCGCAAGCCCGCGGAATGTTTCGCGGCTTTCCTCAACAACCACTACGTCGGGTTGTCGGTGTTCATCGGCATCCTGCTCGAATACGCGTTCTGGCTGCCTGCGCCGGCGGCGTGACGCGCGCCTTCCTGGCGGACACCCGCCGTTCAACGCTCCTGGCGCGGTGGAATCCGCAACGTTTCGAACAACCCCTTCGCGCGCGCGGCAACGTCCACGAGTGTATACGCGGGCTTGAACAATTCACCGCCGAATCCGAATCCGTCCGCGCCCGACTGGAGCCATTCCGCGATGTCGTTCGAGCCAACGCCGCCGACCGCGTAGACCTTCACGTTTTTCGGCAGCACCGCCTTCAGCGCACGCAGGTGCCCGGCGCCATATGTCGAAGCGGGGAAGAGTTTGAGCTCGGTGGCGCCGTGGCGCAGCGCCTCGAAGGCCTCGGTCGCGGTCGCGATGCCGGGCATGACGCGCATCCCGAGGTCGAGCGCGCGGCGGATCACCGCGCCGTCGCAGTTCGGCGCGACGACGAGGCGCCCGCCGGCGGCATGCACCCTATCTACTTCGGCGGGCGTGAGAACGGTTCCCCCGCCGACGAGGCAGTCGCCGTACCCGCGCGCGAGCTCCGCGATCGAGTCGAAAGGCCGCGGGGAATTCAACGGCACTTCGATGTTGCGAAAGCCTGCGGCGACGAGGCAGGCGCCGGTTTCGGCGGCGCGCTCGGGCGTGAGGCCACGCAGAATCGCGACCATCTCGACGTTGCGCGCACTCATGGCGCGGGAATCTCGAGGTCCTGGAATATTTGCGCGAGTCCGGCGAGCGATGCCGCGTCGCCGTCGATGCGCACCACCTCGCGTCCGTGTCGCGCGAGCGCCGTCGCGTAGCGATCCATCAGCTCGTTCGCACCGACGAGGTGTACGGGACCGTCCGGACCCACGTCGGCGAACAACGGCAATGCTCCGGCCACGTCGGTGCCGACCAGCAACCCCGACATCCACGAAGGCGCGCCCTCCGCCGAGAGTTGCTTGTCGAGCCTGAGGCTGCGTGCCTGGAACAGCCGGTGCAGCAGCGGCACCTCGGGATGGCGCGCCGCCTCGGCGAGGCCGCGATCGAACTCGGCGGGATGATGTTCCGGCGCGGTCTCCGAGTCGCGCACGATCACGCTTTGATCGCACAGCAGCGCGAACATTTCGCCGGTCGGGACCGTGAGGAATTCCTGGACCACACCCTTGTGCAGCGAAACCCATTTCGTGTGGGTGCCGGGCAGGCAGACGAGCTGACGACCTTCAGCGAGCGCGGGCTGCAGCCGCCGGGCGCCCAGCAGCTGGGTTTCCTCGCCGCGCATCACATCGGGCGCTCCGAGCGGGTTCGTGCACCGCATGCCGGAAACGATGCGCACACCGTCGCGCGCCGCGACGGTCGAACCCGCCAGCGCATCGAGCTCCTCGGGACAGGGTAGATAGGGAGCCTCGCGCCAGCCGAAGGCCGACCCCACCATGCCGCACATCACCGCTGGCAGCTCTCCATGCGCGCCCAGCCAGTCGGCGGCCAGCTCGTCGAATACCTGCGCGAATCTGCCACGCGAACGGGCGGCACCGGCTCCCGTGCGAGTCTCGAGCGCCCGTCCGTTCTCGTCGCAGAGCGCCAGCCGCAGGTTGCTCGTGCCCCAGTCGCCGGCGATGAATGCCGCCTTGCCCGACAGGCCGTCGATGCGGGTCATGGCCCGGATGTTACGTTCAGATCTGGTGGGGCGCGACGATGCGTCGTTCACCGACGAGGAATGCATCCGCGACGAGCTGGAACGGCCGCCAGTCCACCTCGGACTTGCCGGCGGCGCACAGCGCCGCGAAGCGCGCGTACAGCCGCGGATATTCGCCCGCCAGGCTTTCGTCGGTGCCGATCATCTTGCCGTCGATCTCGAGGCCGGCGCCGCCGCGGGATAACTTGAGCCGGCCATCGGTCGTCTCGAGTTCGATGTCCCAGCTCTGCTCACCCTTCTGGCGGAAGTCGAATTCCGCCGCAATCGCCACGCCTGACGTGGTCCGCAGCGCCAGCTTGGCGGCGATCGGCGCCTGCTGGTTCTCGGGGAATTCGAGCAATGCCTTTTCTACGCTCACCTCGTCGGCCAGCACTTCGGTGAGCAGCGACAAGGCATTGATGCCGGGATCGAACACACCGAACCCGCCCGGCTCCCAGATCCAGCGCTGGCCCGGATGCCAGTGGTGAACGTCTTCCTTCCAGGTGATCTTTCCGCCGGTGAGCTTGCGCGTGCGCACCCATTCGCGCGCGGCATCGACGCTCGCCGCGAAACGCGAGTGCCACGTCTGGAAGAGCGTGCGGCCGCGGCGTGCGGCTTCGTCGGCCAATAGCGCGATCTCGCGCGTGGTCGCGGTCGGCGGCTTCTCGAGCATGACGTGTTTGCCCGCGCGCAATGCGAGCAAGGCCGCATCGAAGTGCGCCTGTGGCGGCGTGCAGATGGAAATGCAGTCGAGATCCGGCACGCCCGCGAGCATCGCCGCGAGGTTGGGATAGTTCGCGACGCCATCGACGTTCGCATTGCGGCTCGCGCAGGCGACGAGCTGGAATCTCGCATCGGCGCGCAATGCGGGAATGTGCTGGTCGCGCGCGATCTTGCCTATGCCGACGAGGGCCAGTCGCAGGGGCATGTTCAGGACTTCACCGCTTCGCTCGAGACCCCATCGACTCGCATGGAACCGATACCTCCGCTGAACGCACGGGCGTTCATCGCTTCGGCTCCTACGCTACCACGTCCTCGAGCAGATCTTGAGGCTCGGGCGTTTCCTCGACCCCGAGTTCCTTGAGGATCTTCACGCGCAGCGCCTGGGCTTCCGGACTCGAGACGCGCCGCGGATGCGGAATGTTGACGTCGAACGAAGCCTGGATTCGCGTGGGTCGCGGGCTCAGGACGAGGATCCGGTCGGCCAGGTGGATGGCCTCCTCGACGTCGTGCGTGATCAGCAGCACCGTGTGCCGTTCCTTCGCCAGGATGCGCAGCAGCTCGTTCTGCATGCGCAGGCTCATGAGTGCGTCGAGCGCCGAGAACGGCTCGTCCATGTAGAGGATCTCGGGCTTCACGACGAGCGCGCGGGCGATCTCGCAGCGCTTCAGCATGCCGCCCGAAAGTTCGTGCGGATAATTGTTCTCGAAGCCCTTGAGGCCGACCAGGTCGGCATACTCGCGCGCGAGCTGCTCGCGTTCCGGCAGCTCGTCGGGCAGACCGAACAACACGTTCTGCCGCACCGTGAGCCACGGAAACACCGAGCCTTGCTGCGTGATCAGGACGCCATTCTTGTTGGGCTCGGTGCGCGGCTTGCCGTCGATGAGCACGGCGCCGGTGTCCGGCTGGAGAAACCCGCTGATGATGTTCATAAGCGTGGTCTTGCCGCAGCCCGAGGGTCCGACGATGGCGACGAACTCGCTGTCGCGCACGTCGAAGGTGAGGTCGGAGATCACTTCCAGGGTGCGGCCGTCCTTCTCGAACGATTTGCGCACGCCCTGCAGCGAGATCTTGGGAGTTGCGTTCTTAGTGGGCATAACGCCACCTCACGATCTTCATGCCTTCGAGCAGGCGAGTGATGCCGTCCAGAGCGAGGCCGATGAGGCCGATGATGATCATGCCGGCGATCACGAGGTCGTAGCGGTTACCGGCGTTGCGCGCATCCATGATCATGTAGCCGAGGCCGGAGCGCAGCGCGATCATCTCCGCGGCCACGACCACGAGCCACGCCACGCCGAGGCCGATGCGCATGCCCGTGATGATCTGCGGCAACGACGCCGGCAGGATCACCTGGAAGAAGAATTTGCCGCGCGGTACGTCGAAGTTGTCCGCCGCGCGCAGGAAGCGTTTCTCGATGGTGTGCACGCCCACGGTGGTCTGCACGATCATCGGGAACACCGAGGCGATGAAGATCAGGTAGATGGCGGAAGCATTGCCCACGCCGAACCAGAGGATCGCGATCGGGATCCAGGCGATCGGCGAAATCGGCCGCAGGATCTGGAAGATCGGGTTCATCGTGACGAACGCGCCGTGCACGCGGCCCATCCACAGCCCCAGCGGAATGGCGAGCAGCACCGCGAGCCCGAACCCGGCGCCCACGCGCATGAGCGACGAACCGATGTGCTCCCAGAGACTGCCGTCGCGCGCCAGCTCCAGCGTGCCTTCGACCACTCTCTGTGGCGTCGGAAAAATCACGCTCTTCGTGACGATCACCGTGATCCACCACACCGCGACGAGCACCGCCGCGACGACGATGGACGGCAATGCATGCCTGAGACCCTTCATCGTATTCGTTCTCCAGTCCTAGCTATTGCGCCAGTGCCGCAGGCGCCAGCGTATTTTCTGCCACGGCCACGACGGCCGCTCCTCGACGATCACCACCATCTGCCCGCTCGAGTGAGCCGTGCAGTCGAAGTAGTTTTCCGAAGCCACCTCGAACGGCAGCCGGAAACTTTGCCCCGGCATGAGGATCGTCGGTCCGAACTGCTGCGGCACCTCGTCGAGGTTGCGCAGCAGCAGCACGTCGTTCACGCCCAGCGTCAGCACGATGGTCGACGGCAGGATGTCCACCAGGTCGCCGGCCGCGCGTCGCGCGTAGGTGCCGCGCGGGATCTCGAACAGCTCCTCGCGCGAGTCGCTCTCGATGGGCGCGAATCCGGCCCACGCGACGACCGCGAGCACCGGCGCGAGCGCCGCGGCGAACCACCACTTCCGCCTGTTCATGAACGCAGCAGGATGCGGAGGTCATGCACGAAATCGTCGGCGTCGCGGCCGTAGGGCATCACCGCGCGCAGTCCGCCCTCGCGATCGATCAGGTAGATGGACGACGAATGACCGAACGTGTAACCGCCGTTGTCGAACGTGATCTTCTTCGAGGAGACGCCATAGCGTTGCTGGGCGGCATCGATCTGCGCCCGCGTGCCCACGCCGCCGACGAAGGTCGGATCGAACGCGCCGAGATATTTCTTCATGCGCTCCGCTGTGTCGCGATCCGGATCCACCGTCACGTACACCACCTGCACGTCCGCGGCTTCGGCGCCGAGCTTGCGGCGCGCACCCGCGAGCGTCGCCAGCGTGATCGGGCAGACCTCGCCGCAGGAACTGAACCCGAAGGCCAGCATCACCACCTTGCCGCGGTAGTTAGCCAGTTCGAGCGGACGACCGTCGGTGCCCTGGAGTTTCAGCTCCGGCGCTTTCATGACCGGGCTCAGCACGCCTGCCTTGAGTTCGGGCTGGGCCGCGGGCCTGGCGGCCGGCTCGGCGAACGACAACGAGACCGCCAGCATCATCACCAGCGGCAGCAGTGCCTTCTTCGCATGCATGGGCTTCATATGGGCATGGGCGCCGCCTGCGCCTTCTTCACGAAGCTGTCGTCGATGTACTTCTCGTACGGAATCGGGTGCTTGATCGTTCCCGCCTGGATCGACAGCTGCATGAGATCGTCGAATTCCTCGCGGATCATGCGCAGGTCGCCGTAGGTCACGCGGTCGGTCGGGTTTTCCATCACGAACTGCAGGATCTTCGGATCCTGGTTGAAGAAGCTGCGACCGGAAGCGATCGTCACCGCCTTGTCGCGGTTCGCCTTGGACTCGTCGAGCCAGTTGCCCGATCCCTGGATCTGGTTCACGAGGTCCTGGACCATTTCGGGCTGCGACTGGATGAGCTCCTCGCGCACGGTGAGACAGCAGCAGATGTAGTTGCGCCACTCGTCGCGAGTCATGCGCAGTACGCGGGCATAACCTGCGCTCTGCGCGGCCGCGCCGAACGGTTCACCCGTGCAGTAGGCGTCGACCGCGTCCGCATACAACGCGGCGGGCATGTCGGGCGGCGGCATCTCCACGATTTCGAATTCGCTCGCCTTCAGGTTCTCGCGCTCGAGCATCTTGCGCAGGAACAGGAAGTCCACCGCGAAGCGGCTCGGGATCGCGACGCGCTTGCCCTTGAGATCCGAGAATTTCTGGTACGGCGAATCAGTCTTGACCATGATCACCGCGCCCGAGCGGTGGCCCAGCGACACGATCTTTACCGGGATGTTCTTGTCGGCGAGGTCCATGACCAGCGGCGCGAGCATGTAGCCCGCCTGGATACGACCCGCCATCAGCGATTCCTTGATCTCCGGCCAGCCGCTGTATTTGCTGTACGAGTAGCGGAACGCGTTCGCCGACTGGCCCTGCTCGATCGCACGATTCTTCCCGACGCAGGCCACGGGCAGGGTGAGGTTGCAGGTCACCGGCAGTCCACCCACCTCGAGGGCGCCGCCATCCGCGCCACCCGAGCAGCCGCTCAACGACAGCGGCAACGCCGCGGCCATGGCGCCCTGGATGAGGTGACGGCGATTGAGGGTGACGCTCACGGATGTGGGTTCGCCGGCTTGGCCGGTCTATAGAAGATGCCCGGAGACTAGCGGACCCCTGCATAGCTTTCGTCTATGACACGGTGAAGCACCGCACCTAGAATCGGCCCCACCATGCCATTCATTTCCGCCGGCGACGCCGACAAGAACGCATACGACGTAATCGTGGTGGGCTCCGGGGCGGCGGGCGGCCAGACGGCCTACACCCTGACCATGGAAGGCGCCAGGGTCCTCATGCTCGAGGCGGGTCGGCGATACGAGCCCGCGGTCGAGACCCCGATGATGCAGACCAGCGCGGACGCGCCGCTACGCGGCGCGGGCACCCCGGAGAAACCCTTCGGGTTCTGGGACGCCACCATCGACGGCGGCTGGCAGGTTCCGGGCGAGCCCTATACGAGCGCCTCGGACGACCCGTCGCGCCAGTTCCAGTGGTGGCGCGCGCGCATGCTCGGCGGCCGCACCAATCACTGGGGCCGCATCTCCCTGCGCAACGGGGCTTACGACTTCAAGCCGCGCACGCGCGACGGGCTCGGCTTCGACTGGCCGCTCGACTATCCCGATCTCGCGCCCTATTACGACAAGGTCGAAATGCTCATCGGCGTTTACGGCGGCGACGAGGACCTGGAGAACACGCCGCGCTCGTCGAAGGGCGTGCTGCTGCCGCCGCCCAAGCCGCGCGTCAGCGACCTGCTGATCCAGCAGCGCGCCGGGCGCCTGGGTGTTCCCGTGATTCCGATGCATCGCGCGGTGCTGACCACGCGCCTCGATCACAAGCGGCTGCCGAAGCTGCTGCATCCGGGCAATGCGAAGGCACAGGCCATCCTCGCGGCCGACATGGAGAAACGCACGGCCTGCTTCTGGGCGACGCCCTGCGGCCGCGGCTGCTCGATCCGGGCTAACTACCAGTCGACGACGGTGCACATACCGCCCGCGCTCGACACCGGCAACCTCGACATCGTCACCGACGCGATGGTGCGCGCGGTCACGAAGCGCAAGGACGGCCAGGCCGAGGGCGTCATCTACATCGACCGGAAGACGGGCGCCGAGCATCGCGTGAAGGCGCGGATCGTGGTGCTGGCCGCGAGCGCGCTCGAGTCGGTGCGCATCCTGCTCAACTCCGGCGTCGCGAACTCGAGCGGCAAGGTCGGCAAATACATCATGGACACCGTGGGCGCCGGCATCGGCGGCCAGGTGCCGCTGCTCGAGAACATGCCGCTGCACAACGAGGACGGCGCCGACTTCGGACACCTGTACTCGCCGTGGTGGCTGTACAAGGAACAGCTCGCCGGGAAGCTGGGCTTCGCGCGCGGCTATCACTTCGAATTCGGCGGCGGACGGCGCATGCCGGAAATGGGCACGGCGGCCGGACTCGAATGGCTCACGGGTGGCTCGTACGGCCGCAAGTTCAAGGAAGACGCACGCCGCTACTACGGCTCGTTCGTCTGGTTCTCGGGCCGAGGCGAGATGATCCCGAACGAGGATTGCTACGCCGAACTCGATCCGAACGTGAAGGACCGCTTCGGGATTCCCGTGCTGCGCTTTCACTGGAAATGGTCGCCGCACGAGATCGGGCAGGCCGCGCACATGGAGAAGACGGGCGCGGAGATCATCGAGGCGATGGGCGGCCGGCTGCCGCGCAAGCCGCAATCGGGCGAGAAGGCGATCAAGCAGGGCGGCGTGATCATCCACGAGGTCGGCGGCGCCATCATGGGCACCGATCCGAAGAACTCCGTCACGAACAGCTACGGCCAGACCTGGGACATGAAGAACCTGTTCGTCACCGACGGCGCGACGCTGTGCTCCAACGCCGACAAGAATCCGACGCTGACGATCATGGCGCTGGCCTGGCGCGCGTCGGATCACATGCTCGCGCTGATGAAGCGGAAGGAAGTCTGAACATGGACCGGCGCACCTCGATCAAGTGGATGCTGTCCGTCGCCGCGGCGACGCAGTCCCTGCGGCTGCAGGCAGGCGAGCCGCTCGCGCGCGACGTCGCACCGGGCCAGGCAGGCTACGGCACGGATCCCGATCTCATGAAAGAGTGGAAGCCGGGCGGACCCTGGCCGCTCACGCTTTCGGAGCAGGCGCGGTTAACCACCGCCGCGTTGTGCGATCTCGTCATCCCGGCCGACGACGTTTCGCCGGCCGCGTCGGCCGTCGGCGTGGTCGATTTCATCGACGAGTGGATCAGCGCGCCCTATCCGCAGCAGCGCGGCGATCGCGAGATCGTGCTCGCGGGCCTGGCGTGGATCGACGATGAAGCGCGCAAGCGATTCGGCAAGGCGTTCCACGCGGTGACCGACGCGCAGCGCGCGGCCATCGCCGACGACATCTGCTCCCCCGCGAATGCCACGCCGCAATTCACGACGGCCGCGAAATTCTTCGCGAAGTTCCGCGACCTCACCGCCGGCGGGTTCTATACGACGCCGATCGGCATGAAGGACATCGGGTATACCGGCAACGTGCCACTGGAAAGATTCGACGGACCGCCGCTCGAGGCGCTGAAGAAGGCCGGGCTCGCCTGAGTCCGGCCCGCGCATGCGGCTCCCGTTGGCCAAGATCGCCTGGGGTACGTTCGCGTTTCCGTGGATGTATCGGGGCGCCTTCGCGCGCGCGTTGAGTCTGCCGTTGCTCGCACTGCTCGCGTGCACCATGGCATGGAGCATCCCCGGAGAAACGAACCAGGGACCCGTCTCGGTCCTCCACGTGCTCTATCTACTCGCGTTCAGCTGGCTCGCGATTCGCTGTCATCGGCTCGTGCTCACGGGATCCCACCGGATGGATGAGGCGCCGCGCGCCTTCTCGATGCTGGGTCTGTTCGCGATCACGGTGATCATGGTCTGGATCCTGCAGACGCTCGTGAAACTCGCGCTGACGGCAGGCTTACTTGCGATGGTGAGTACGCAGGACATTCCGCCCGGCGCTTCGCAGCCGCCGGCGTACGACCCCGACGTTCAGAGATTGATCGATCGCGTGGCGTTCTTCGCAGGCATCGTGGGCCTGTACCCGGTGGCGCGCCTCGCGGCGCTGTTTCCGGCGATCTCGCTCGGCGAAAAATGGAATGCGGCCGGCGCCTGGCGACTGACCCGTCGCAACGGTTGGCGGCTCGTCGTGCTCGTGTTCCTGTTGCCGGACCTGTTCCGGGAGCTCGTGAAGTGGCTGTATTCGAACGACCCTGGCGCGTTCGAATTTGCCATCGTCGTGCTGTCGTTGGGAGTGATCACTTCCCTGGGCGTCGTCGCGTTGTCCCTGGCGTATCGCGAGCTCGCGGTCGAATTCAGGGAGCCTGGGCCGCCGCCCACACGTCCACCTTCCTGACGCCGGCGCCGAGCAGCGTCGCGCGCAATTCGTTGGCCGTGCTGCCGGTGGTGACGACGTCATCGACGACGGCCACGTGTCCGGCGGCCAACAGCCTTGCGAGGGACTTCCGCCCGTTCACCGCGAACGCGCCGCGCACGTTCCGGCGGCGCGCGGTCACGTCGAGCGCGGTCTGCGAGGGTGTGTCGCGTGTGCGTTTCACCACGCCGCCCGCGTATGGAATTCCGAGCATGCGGCCCGCGTAGCGTGCGATCGCAAGCGCCTGGTTGAAGCCCCGATCGCGCAGGCGCGCCGCGTGCAGCGGCACGGGAACCAGTAATTCGGGAAGCGGCGATGCGCGCTTGCTCACGACTTCGGACAGCAACACGCCCAATATTCGCGCGTTGGCAAATTCGCGGTGGTATTTGAGCTGGCGGATCATCTCGTCGACGGGATATTCGAAGCGCAGCGGGATGGTCCGATCCGGCGAATGCGCGTTCGACCACGGCAGGTCCGCGTGACATGCGCGACAGAGATCGAGGTCCAGCGAAGTGCCGGGGAATCCGCACAGGCCGCAGCGGGGCGGAAACACGGTCGCCGCAAGCGCCCTCGAGAACGTCTTCGCACCCGTCAACCGTAACTGGCTGATCTGGTTGACAATGACTTGCCGGCTCCGGAACATGCCTCGAGTTTCGCCGCCGGGACCTGCCCGGAACAGCCGGAAAACCGTTGTAAATCAACAGATAAAGGGATGGGAATGACCGACAACACCGTGCGCCACGACTGGACGATCGCCCAGGTCGAGGCGCTATTTGCGCTGCCGTTCTCCGATCTCATGTTCCGCGCGCAGGAAACCCACCGCGCACATCACCCAGCCAACGCCGTGCAGATGAGCACGCTGTTGTCGATCAAGACCGGCGCCTGTCCCGAGGATTGCGCGTACTGTCCGCAAAGCGTCCGTTACGACACCGGGCTCGAGCGCGAAAAACTGGTGCCGCTCGAAGAAGTCCGCACGCGCGCACAAGCGGCGAAGGACGCGGGCGCGACGCGTTTCTGCATGGGCGCCGCGTGGCGCTCGCCGAAGAAGCGCGACGTCGAGGCCGTCGCGGCGATGATCCGCGAGGTGCGCGCGCTGGGCATGGAGACCTGCGCCACGCTCGGCATGCTCACACCTGAACAGGCGCATGAGCTCAAGGACGCGGGCCTCGATTACTACAACCACAACGTCGACACCTCACCCGAGTTCTACGGCGAGATCATTACGACGCGCACGTACCAGGACCGGCTCGACACGCTGACCGCGGTGCGCGAGGCCGGGCTCAACGTGTGCTGCGGCGGCATCGTCGGCATGGGTGAAACCGTGCGCGATCGCGCGTCGATGCTCGCGACGCTCGCCAATCTTCCGCAGCATCCGGAAAGCGTGCCGATCAACCAGCTCGTGCGTGTGCCGGGCACGCCGCTCGCGGGACAGCAGGACATCGATCCGTTCGATTTCGTGCGCACGATTGCCGTCGCGCGCATCGTGATGCCGAAGGCGTCGGTGCGCCTTTCCGCCGGACGCGAAGTCATGAGCGACGAATTGCAGGCGCTGTGTTTCCTCGCGGGCGCGAATTCGATTTTCTACGGCGAGAAGCTGCTCACGACGGGCAACCCCGACGTCGCGCGCGATCGCGCGTTGATGACGCGGCTCGGGATCGAACCGCTGGTGCCCCCGGGAGTCGCGGCCGCTAACGGCAACGGCGCCCAACACACGCACGCCGAAGCGGAGCACGTTCACGGGCCAGGCTGCGCTCACGGCCACGCGCCGGCGCGCCCGGGCCAGTCATGCAACGCGACCCGGCAGCGCTGAGCGCCGCGCTCGCGGAGCTCGAGCGGCAGGACCTGAAACGCACGCGGCGCGTGATGCCGCGCGCGGGACTGGTGAATTTCTGCAGCAACGACTACCTGGGTCTGGCGGCGCATCCGGATGTGACGCGCGCCTTCGTCGAAGCGGCGAATCGGCATGGAGTCGGTAGCGGCGCATCGCATCTCGTCACCGGTCACGGCGTCGAACATGAGGCGCTCGAAGAAGAGCTCGCGGCCTACACGGGACGCGAAAGGGCGCTGGTTTTCTCCACCGGCTACATGGCCAACATGGGTGTCATTGACGCGCTGGCGGATCAAAAGGCGCTGTTGGTATCAGACAGACTCAATCATGCGTCACTGATCGATGGCTGCCGGCTGTCGGGCGGCGAGGTGCGGCGCTATCCGCACGCCGACGCCGCGCGTGCGAGCGAGCTCATCGCCAAGGCCGCGCCGAACGCGAAGTCGCGGCTGCTCATCACCGACGGCGTGTTCAGCATGGACGGCGACGTCGCGCCGTTGCCGGATCTCGCGCGCGGCGCGCGCGATGCGAACGCATGGCTCATCGTCGACGATGCGCACGGGCTCGGCGTGCTCGGCGCGACGGGGCGTGGATCCTGCGAACACTTCGGCCTCTCGAGCGCCGATGTACCCGTGCTGATCGGCACGTTCGGCAAGGCCTTCGGAACCTTCGGCGCGTTCGTCGCCGGCGATGCGCCGCTCATCGACTTCCTGATCCAGAAGGCGCGCACGTACATCTACACGACCGCGCTGCCACCCGCGGTCGCCGCCGCGACCCGCGCCGCGCTGCGCGTGAGCCAGCGCGAGTCCTGGCGACGCGAGAAGGTGCTGTCCCTCTCGACGCGTTTGCGCGCCGGCCTCGAGTCTCGCGGCATCGGGAGTTATCCCGGGATTTCCGTGCCAGGCACCATCTTTCCTGTGGTCGTGGGGGATGCGGCGAAGGCGCTCGCGGTGAGCAGGGCGCTCGAGGAGCGCGGATTCCTGGTCGCGGCGATTCGTCCGCCGACGGTGCCGGCCGGAACGGCGCGGCTGCGGATCACGCTCTCGGCCGCGCACGAGGAATCGCAGGTCGATGGGCTCGTCGACGCGGTCGCGCAGTCGTTGGCCGCATGAACTCATTCGATCCGCGCGAAGTGTTTTCCCTGGACCGCCGCGCGGTGGCGCAGGCATTCGACCGCGCGAGCGCGAGCTACGACGCCGCGGCGGCGTTGCAGGAACGCGTGCGCAATGAATTGCTGGAGCGGGTCGCCGAGCTCGAGGTGAATCCGCGGACTGTGCTCGATCTGGGCGCGGGCACCGGTCATGGATCGCGAGCGCTCAAGCGTCGTTATCCCAGGGCGCTGGTCGTCGCCGCGGACATCGCGCCGGGCATGCTCGAGCGGGCGAGGCAGCAGTCGCGCTGGCTGCGCCGTTTCGAACGCGTGCGGGCGGATGCGTACCGGCTGCCCTTCCGCGACGGCGCCTTCGACCTGGTTTTCTCGAGCCTCATGCTGCAGTGGTGCGACGATCTCGACGCCGTGTTCACCGAGCTCGCGCGCGTGCTCAAGCCGGGCGGATTGCTGCTGTTCAGCACTTTCGGTCCGAACACGCTCGCGGAGCTGCGCGACGCCTGGGAAGCGAGCGATGCCGAGTACAACCACGTGAACCATTTCTTCGATCCGCACGCACTCGGCAGCGCGCTCATGCACGCCGGACTTTCCGAGCCGGTGCTCGACGTCGACCGCATCGTGATGAAGTACCCCGACGTGCTCGGATTGATGCGCGAACTCAAGGCGATCGGCGCACACAACGTGACCCGCGGGCGCGCGCGCGGCCTCACCGGTCGCGGGCGTTTCAAGGCGATGACGAACGCCTATGAACGGCTGCGGTGCGACGGAATGTTGCCCGCGACGTACGAAGTGATCCACGCCACTTCGTGGGGCTCCGAGCGCCGAAAACCCCATGATTTTCCGCACGAAACCGTCGTTTCCCTGTCGCAGATCCGGAGAAGGGGCGAAAAAGGGGACTGATCTATTTATCGACGATCTTTATCGTCGATAAATAAATCTGTCCCCGATCCATATGAACGGATTCTTCATCACCGGTACCGACACCGGCGTCGGCAAGACGCTGGTCGCGGTGGCGCTCACGCGCGCGCTGGTCGCGCGCGGACTGCGCGTCGCGGTGATGAAACCCGTCGCGGCCGGTGTCGTCCGGACCGCCGACGGGCCGCGCAACGACGATGCGCTCGAGCTGTCAGCCGCCAGCAACGTCCCCGCGACATACGAAGACGTGAATCCCTGGCTGCTCTCGACGCCTGCGTCGCCGCACCTCGCCGCTCGGGTCGACGGCGTGAGCATCACGGATGCCCCGGTCCTCGCCGCGCAGGCGCGGCTCGCCGCAGTCAGCGACACGCTCGTCGTCGAGGGCGCCGGCGGCTGGCTCGCGCCGATTTCCGAAACACGGACCATGGCCGACATCGCGGAAAAACTCGCGCTGCCAGTGATTCTCGTAGTGGGAATGCGGCTCGGCTGCCTGAACCACGCGCTGCTCACGCGCGACGCCATTCGCGCGCGCGGAATGCGCTTCGCAGGCTGGATCGCCAATCGCATGCCGGCGCCCATGGCTTTGCTCGACGAGAACATCGAAACGCTCTCCAGACGCTTCGGAAAAGCGCCACTCGGCAGCGTCCCGGCCGGCGTCGACGGCGCCTCGGACCGCGGGCCGATGCCATGGGCTGTCGAGATCGCGAAGAATCTCGTAAGTCTTTGACGTAAGCCGCAAATTCGCTGGTATAGTCGCGCCCCGTGCCAGCCGCCGTCAGCCATTTCGATCTCGCTCCGCATTGCTCGCTGAGCACGCGCGGCGCGCTGCTGTTCTTCGGCTCGGTTTGTGTCGCGACGTTCGGCGTCGCGGGCGCCGCATCCGCGCTGGGTTTCTGGCCGGTCCTGCCCTTTGCCGGAGCAGAGATGGCGCTGCTCGGCTGGGCGCTGTACGCGAATATGCAAAGACGCCATCAGCACGAAACGATCGACATAAGCGAAAACGAAGTCGTCATCGAATATTCGTTTCATGGACGGGCAATCGGAACTCCGCACCGCGTCGTGTTCCCGCGCCACTGGGCACGGGTTAAAATCCGCCGCCCGAAATCGCCCCTCCAGCGCGGCCAACTCGTCATCGAGTCGCATGGCCGGGCATATGAGGTAGGAAAGTTTCTGACAGAGGAGGAGCGTCGCCACCTGGCCGCCAATCTTCGGCGCCTGATAGGTGACATGAACCAGTCGCCGGCCCTGCCGCGCACCGGTTCGCCGGACTAAGTTTTCTTGAGGTCATCGATGAGCTTTCACATGAAGAACGCCAGCGCGCGCCGGATCATCCAGGCCGCATCCGCCATCCTGTTCGCCGTGCTGGGTTCCAGCGCGCACGCCTGGGACGGGCTCAACATGCCGCAGGGCGTGACGATCCTGAGCCGCAAGATCTACGACCTGCACATGCTCATCCTCTGGATCTGCGTGGTCATCGCGGTCGTCGTGTTCGGCGTGATGATCTACTCGCTGGTGAAGTTCCGCCGCTCGAAGGGCGCCCAGCCCGATACGACGCTCCTGCACAGCACGAAGGTCGAGATCATCTGGACCGTCATCCCGATCGCGATCCTGGTCGGCATGGCCGTGCCGATCGCGAAGACGCTCATCGAGATCGAGGACATGGGCGAGGTCGACCTCAACATCAAGGTCACCGGCTACCAGTGGAAGTGGCAGTACGAGTATCTCGGCGAGGACGTCAGCCTGTTCTCGACGCTCAAGCGCGACAGCGACGCGGCCCGCCAGCTCGGCTCGGGGCAGAATCCGAACGAGATCCCCAACTACCTGCTCGACGTCGACAACCCGCTGGTGATCCCGGCCGGACAGAAGGTCCGCTTCCTGCTCACCGCGCAGGACGTCATCCATGCCTGGTGGGTGCCCGAGTTCGGCATGAAGAAGGACGCCATCCCGGGCTTCGTGAACGAGATCTGGGTGCAGGTCGACGCCGACAAGACCGGCGTTTACCGCGGCCAGTGCGCCGAGCTCTGCGGCCGCGACCACGGCTTCATGCCGATCGTGGTCGAGGTGAAGTCGCCGGCCGAATTCGAAGAGTGGCTGCGCGCGAAGAAGGCCGAGGCGAAAGTCGCTGGCCACTCGCCGACCGCCCCCGTCCAGTCCGCGACCGTCGCCGTGGCTCCCACGTCGACCGTCCAGCAGTAAGTTTCAGACGAGAAGTTAGACATGGCACACGAACACACAGCCGATTCCCACGCCCACGATCACGATCATGCACACGGCCCGGCTCACGGCTGGCGCCGCTGGGTCTTCGCGACGAACCACAAGGACATCGGCACGATGTACCTGATCTTCGCGTGCGTGATGTTCTTCATCGGCGGCCTGATGGCGATGGTCATCCGCGCCGAGCTCTTCAAGCCCGGCTTGCAGCTCGTCGATCCGCAGTTCTTCAACTCGATGACGACCATGCACGCGCTGGTCATGATCTTCGGCGCGGTCATGCCGGCCTGGACGGGTCTCGCGAACTGGATGATCCCGATGCAGGTGGGCGCGCCGGACATGGCGCTGCCGCGTCTGAACAACTTCTCGTTCTGGATCCTGCCGTTCGCGTTCACGCTGCTGCTCGCGACGCTGTTCGTCCCGGGCGGCGCGCCGGCCGGCGGCTGGACGCTGTATCCGCCGCTGTCGCTGCAGACCGGCGACGCGTTCCCGATGGCCATTTTCGCCATCCACCTGATGGGCGCGAGCTCGATCCTCGGCTCCATCAACGTGGTCGTCACGGTGATGAACATGCGCGCGCCGGGCGTCGGCCTGCTCAACATGCCGCTGTTCTGCTGGAGCTGGCTGATCACGGCCTACCTGCTGATCGCGACGATGCCCGTGCTCGCGGGCGCGGTCACGATGCTGCTCACCGACCACTTCTTCGCGACGACGTTCTTCTCGGCGTCGGGCGGCGGCGACCCGGTGATGTTCCAGCACATCTTCTGGTTCTTCGGGCACCCCGAGGTGTACATCCTGATCCTGCCGGCCTTCGGCATCGTCTCGGAGATCATCCCGGCGTTCTCGCGCAAGCCACTGTTCGGCTACGACGCGATGGTGTACGCCACCGCGGCCATCGCCTTCCTGTCGTTCATCGTGTGGGCGCACCACATGTTCACGGTGGGCATGCCGCTCGCCGGACAGCTGTTCTTCACGCTCTCGACGATGATGATTTCCATCCCCACGGGCGTGAAGGTGTTCAACTGGACCGCGACGATGTGGAAGGGCTCGCTCACGTTCGAAACGCCGATGCTGTTCGCGCTGGCGTTCCTGTTCCTGTTCACGATCGGCGGCTTCTCGGGCCTCATGCTCGCGGTCGTCCCGGCGGACTTCCAGTATCACGACACGTACTTCGTGGTCGCGCACTTCCACTACGTGCTCGTCCCCGGCGCGGTGTTCGCCATCATGGCCGGCGTGTATTACTGGCTGCCGAAGTGGACCGGCAAGATGTACGACGAGAAGCTCGGCAAGATCCACTTCTGGCTGTCGGCCATCTTCGTGAACGTCCTGTTCTTCCCGCAGCACTTCCTCGGCCTCGCGGGCATGCCGCGCCGCATCCCTGACTACTCCACGCAGTTCGCGGACTGGAACATGGTCTCGTCGATCGGCGCGTTCGGCTTCGGTCTCTCGCAGCTCCTCTTCCCGTACATCATCTGGAAGTGCGTGAAGAGCGGCCAGAAGGCCGAGGGCCGTTCCTGGGACGGCGCCAAGGGTCTCGAGTGGGAGCTCAGCTCGCCCCCGCCGTATCACAGCTGGACCACGCCGCCGAGCCGCGAAATCGTCGCGCGCGGCGTGCAGCACTAAAGGATGTCGATGAATCCACGCTCCGAAATGAGCTCACAGGAAGTGAACGAACGGCGCACGAAGGCGCGCCGCTCGGCCATCGTGCTCGGCCTCGTCGCGCTGTCGTTCTACATCGCGTTCATCGTGATGTCGGTGACCAAGGCGGGCTGACGGAATGGGCGAGCCGGCCGACACGACGAACGCGAACAAGCGCCTCACGCTGAAGCTGCTCGGCTTCGCGGCGGGCAGCTTCGCGTTCGGCTTCGCGCTGGTTCCGCTCTACGACGTGTTGTGCGAGATCACCGGTTTCGGCAACCAGCGCGCGCTCGTCGAGCAGCGCGAGGTGGTCGAGGCGCCGGACGAGACGCGCCTGATCACGGTGGACTTCGTGACCGATCTGCCGTCGGTGGGCAACTGGGAATTCCGCCCGCTCGTCGCCTCCATGAAGGTGAATCCGGGTCGCCTCTACGCGACGGAGTTCGTCGCGAAGAACCTCACCGGTCACGACACCACCGCCCAGGCGATCCCGAACATCGCCCCGGGCCGCGCCGCGGGTTACTTCCGCAAGACCGAGTGTTTCTGTTTCACGCCGCAGCATTTCGCGGCGAACGAAGAACGGCCGATGGCCGTGCGCTTCGTGATCGATCCCGCGCTGCCGCGCTCGGTCGATCGGATCACCCTTTCGTATACTTTTTATGACGAGTTCACGCGAGTGGGCTCGTTGAACTAGCACCCAGGATCAACTCATGAGCGCAGAACACGCCGGTAACTATTACGTCCCTCACGAAAGCAAGTGGCCGATCATCGGCTCGTTCTCGTTTTTCGCGCTCCTGCTCGGCGCCATCTCGTTGCTCAATCACTGGACGGGCGCCTGGGTGATGCTGCCGGGCTTCGCCCTCGTCGTGTACATGTTCGTCGGCTGGTTCGGCGACGTGATCGACGAGAACCAGCGCGGCGTCTACGGCCTCGACGTCGACCGCTCCTTCCGCATGGGAATGATGTGGTTCATCTTCTCCGAAGTGATGTTCTTCGCCGCGTTCTTCGGCGCGCTGTTCTACGCGCGCACGCTGTCGGTGCCGTGGCTCGGCGGCGAGGGCACGAAGGTCATGGGCAACGAGCTGCTGCACCCCGGCTTCGAAAATGCCTGGCCGACCAGCGGCCCGAATCGACTCGGACCCCGCGATGACGGCACGTTCGACATCATCCCGGCATTCGGCCTGCCCGCCATCAACACCATCATCCTGCTGCTGTCGGGCGTGACGGTGACGATCGCCCACCACGCGCTGCGCGCGAACAAGCGTGCCGTGCTCAACATCTTCCTGGCGCTGACGTTCCTGCTGGGCTTCCTGTTCGTGTACCTCCAGGCGCACGAGTACGCCGAGGCGTACAACCACCTCGGCCTGCAGCTCGGCACCGGCATCTACGGATCCACGTTCTTCATGCTCACCGGGTTCCACGGATTCCACGTGACGCTTGGCGCGATCATGCTGTTCTGCATCTGGCTGCGCACGATGAAGGGACACTTCACGCCGGAGCGCCATTTCGCGTTCGAAGCGGTTGCCTGGTACTGGCACTTCGTCGACGTGGTCTGGTTGGGACTGTTCGTGTTCGTCTACTGGATCTGACGTTCGTTGTCGGGGACAGACTTCAGGTCTGTCCCCTTACGAAAAGGGGCGCTTCGGCGCCCTTTTTTGTTGCCTGCGTCCTTTCTACTACGGCTGTGGACTTTACGCCGACATGTGTAGTAGCCTTCTACCTACCGGCTGGAACGGACTCGCGGTAACGGGCAGCTGGATGGGTGTTGCTCGATGCCCCCCTGGCAAAGGTCTCTCCCGTCCAGCTCGCCCTTCGGTTGAAGGGGCCGAGCGAAGTCGGTCATGCTCGCGCATGGCTTCGATTCTTCTGATTGGTCCCGGCGCGATAGGCGGCACGCTCGCGGCCTGGCTTGCCCAGGACGACCGGCACGACGTGGCCGTCGCGGCGCGCACTCCGTTCGATTCGCTCGAGGTGCAGACGCCGCAGGGACCGATACACGCGATGCCGCGCGTGTACACCGAGGTCAGGCAGGTGCGGCCCGTCGAGTGGGTTCTCGTGGCCACCAAGGCTTACGACAGCGACGCCGCGGCCCAGTGGTTTGCCGGCGCCGTGGGACCGGCGACGCGCGTGGCCATCATCCAGAACGGCGTCGAACACATCACGCGTTTCGAGAAGCACATCGACAAGTCGCGCCTCGTGCCCGTCATGATCGATCTGCCCGCGGACCGCGTCGCTCCGGGACGATCCATCCAGCGCGGCGACGCGCGGCTGGTCGTGCCCGCGGGGCGTAACGGCGCGGACTTCCTGGCTCTCTTCGCGCATACCCATTTCGACGCAAGGGAGGCCGACGATTTCACCAGCGCCGTCTGGCGCAAGCTGTGCCTCAACAGCGCCGGCGCCGTCTCCGCGGTGCTGCTGAAGGGCGCGGGGATATCGCGTCACGACGGCGTGGCGGAGCTCATGCGGGACATCGTCCGCGAATGCATCGCCGTGGGCCGGGCCGAGGGCGCCACGCTGCCGGACTCGATCCCCGACGAGATCGTGGCCGGCGCGCGGCGTGCGCCGCCGGACGCCGAGAACTCCTTGGTCGCCGACCGCCGCGCCGGGCGGCCGATGGAGATCGATGCGCGTAATGGCGTGATCGTGCGGCTGGGGAAGAAGCATGGAATCGAAGCCCCGATGAACGCGCTGATGGTCGCGTTGCTCGAAGCGGTGCAGGAAAGTTGAACGTGCGCCGCGGCTTCCGGCCGGAAGCTTGTACACGCGGGCCGCAACCATGCTAGTTTTCGCCTCAATGATTCGCAACGAACAGCCGGGCCAGTCCCCTTGCCGCACCGCGGCGCTGCTTCGTTCGCTCCTGCTTCTTGCGGCCTAGCCGCAAATACACTCGCGCCACCCGTCGGCGCCTACAAGACGGGAAATCGAGACCAGGCCGCGAGCAAACGCGGATGAGTCACGTCCCCGATCTGAAAATGCAGTACTCCGAAGTGAAGCAGTCATGTTGAAAGATCCGTCCACGAAATACCGCCCGTTCCAGCCCGTCGACCTGCCGAACCGACAGTGGCCCTCCCGCTCGCTAACTACCGTGCCCATCTGGTGCAGCACCGACCTGCGCGACGGCAACCAGGCGCTGTTCGAACCCATGAGCCGCGAGACCAAGAAGCGGCTGTTCAAGACCATCTGCAAGGTGGGCATCAAGGAGATCGAGATCGGGTTTCCGTCCGCGTCCGAGACGGATTTCCTGACCGCGCGCGATCTCATCGAACAGGACCTGATTCCCGACGACGTCACCATCATGGTGCTCACGCAGGCGCGCGAAGAGCTGATCCGCCGCACGGTGGAGTCGGTAAAAGGCGCGAAGCGCGCGATCATCCACGTCTACAACGCGACGGCGCCGGTGTGGCGGCGCGTGGTGTTCGGCCTCACGGTGCCGGACGTGATGAAGCTGGTCGAGAAGCAGGTATTGCTGGTCAAGGACCTGACCGACGCGCTGCCGGAAACCGAGTGGAGCCTGGAATATTCGCCCGAGGCCTTCTGCATGACCGAATTGCCGGTTGCGCTCGAGGCCTGCAACACGGCGATCCGCGCGTGGAACGCGGGCCCTGGCCGTCCGATCATCGTCAACCTGCCCACCACGGTCGAGAATGCGACGCCGAACGTCTACGCCGACCAGATCGAATGGATGTCGACGCGTCTCGAGCGTCGCGAGCACGTGATTCTCTCGCTGCACACGCACAACGATCGCGGCACCGGCGTCGCGGCCGCCGAGCTCGGCATGCTGGCCGGCGGTCAGCGCGTCGAAGGATGCCTCTTCGGCAATGGCGAGCGCTCGGGCAACCTCGACCTCGTGAACGTTGCCCTCAATTTCTATTCGCAGGGTATCAGCCCCGGGCTCGATTTCTCCGACATCAACGCCATCGCGCGCGAAGTGGAACAGGCCACGCGCCTGCCGATTCATCCGCGCCATCCGTACGTGGGCGACCTGGTGTTCACGTCGTTCTCGGGTTCGCACCAGGATGCGATCAAGAAGGGTTTCGCGGCGCAGAGGCCCGGCGATTTCTGGGAAGTGCCGTACATCCCGGTCGATCCGGCGGACCTCGGCCGCACGTACGACAGCATCGTGCGCGTCAACAGCCAGTCCGGCAAGGGCGGCATTGCCTATCTACTCGAGCGCGACTACGGCGTGGTCATGCCGCGGCGCATGCAGGTGGAATTCAGCGCGCTCGTGCAGAAACACATGGATTCCGCGGAGGGCGAGATGTCCTCGCAGCAGCTCTGGGGGCTGTTCGAGGCGACCTATCTCGCGACCGACTACGACGTCACCTATCACGCGCATCACCTGTTCGAGGACGGCGACAAGCAGGGCATCGAACTCGAGGTCACCGTCGCGGGCAACCGGCGCAAGCTGCGCGGCGTGGGTTCGGGTCCGATCGCGGCGACCGTCGCGGCGCTCGCGCTGCCGATCCGCATCGACAACTACGAGGAGCGCGCGCTGCGCGCGGGCGCGGACGCATCGGCACTCGCAATCGTGGAAGCCGCGCGCGAAGGTGTGAACGGCGTGCGTTACGGAGTGGGCCGCCACGCGAACATCGCGACGGCCTCGGTGCTCGCCGTGCTTTCGGCGGCGCGGCGTCTCGGCGTGAGCGCGGACGAGCTCAAGACCGCGTAGCCGTCACGATCGGGGACAGATTTATTTATCGACGATCTTTTTATCGTCGATAAATAAATCTGTCCCCTTTTTCGTGCGCGACAGAAGAATCATGCCGATCGCGCCCGCGGCGATGCAGGCCACGGAGATGAGCTGCGCCTGGGTCACCGCTACCCCGAAGATCTCGTACGTGGTGTTCACGCGGATGAACTCGATGAGCAGGCGTTCGACGCCCGCGAGCAGCACGTAAAGCGAGAACAACCAGCCCGCGCGATACGCGTGTTTGCGCAGTCCCCAGAGCACGCCGAACGCGATCAGGCTCATCGCGAATTCGTAGATGGGCGTGGGATAGACACCGGGCGGCGGGATGTCGATGCCCGCGATGTTGTTGGTGTACGTCTGCGCCCAGAGCCATTGCGGCAGCCAGTCGGGCTTCGCCGTGAGATCGGCGGCGATGCCCCAATCGCCGTCGCCCGAGATCTGGCAGCCGAGCCGTCCGATCGCATAGGCGATCATGAGTCCGGGCGCGGCCGCATCCAGCGTCAGCAGGACCGGCGCCTTCTTCGCACGCGCGTACCACACGGCCGTGAGCGCGCCGACGATGAGTCCGCCGTAGATCGTGAATCCGGAACGCGAGAACAGCATTCCGACTGGATCGTCGATGAAATGGCGCGGGTACTCGAGCAGGTGGAACAGCCGAGCGCCGAGGATGCCGGCGAGGAATGCCCAGACGCAGGCATTGCCCATGAATTCACGTGGTTGCTCGGGCATCAGGCGCTGCGCTTCGCGCGTCGCCAGGTGCATCCCTACGAAAAAGGCGGCGCCGACCATGAGACCGAACGTCGGCAAGGGAAGCCAGATGTCGATGCCGACGAGGTCGCGCAGCAGGTCGCTGAGAGTTGGATATGCCACTGCTGGAGATTATGCCGCGATGGAGCGTTGCCGCGAGCCGGAGTTTTGGCGCGCGCGGCATGCGAACATCGCGCCAACGCAGTGAGGAGTTTTCGAATGAAGTACAGGTACGGTTGGGTCGTCGTCGCGGTGGCGCTGGGCGCCTGCGGTTCGCGCGAGGCCCCGAAGCCCGATTACGCCGCACGCGGGCAGCAGGATTGGGAGCACGTCAAGGTGCTGGCCGACGACGCGATGGAGGGGCGCCGCGCGGGCACGCCCGGACATCGCCGCGCCGCGGAGTACGTGGCGAACCAGTTCAAGGCGGCGGGCCGCGCGCCCGGCGGCGACGAGGGTTATTTCCAGCGCGTGAATCTCGAATCGCGCACGATCCGCGAGGATCTTTCCAGTCTCGCGCTCGTCACGCCCAGGGGCGTCGAGCCGCTGAAACTCGGCGACGATGCGGTCATCAGCCTGCGTGGCAATTTCGCGAGCGAAGAGGTGGAGGCGCCGATCGTGTTCGTCGGTCACGGATTGCGGCTGCCGCAGTTCGGACACGACGATCTCGCCGGCGTCGATCTGAAAGGCAAGATCGTCGCGTACTTCACGAGCGCGCCGAAGTCGGTGCCGGGCGCGGCGGGCGCGCACTTCGGGTCGGCCTCCGAGCGCTGGAAGGAGTACCGCGCCGCGGGCGCGGTCGGCGTACTCACGATCCCGAATCCGTATGCGATGGACCTGCCGTGGGAACGCAGCGCGGCGGCCCGTACGAATCCAACGATGCGGCTCGCGGCGCCCGCGGCCGACCTGTTCACCGGACAACAGGTCTGGGCCGGGATCAATCCCGCCCGATTCGCGCGATTGCTCGAAGGGACCGGCCAGTCCGAGAAGGACCTGCTCGCGACGCTCGAGAAGGGCGAAGCGCTGCCGCACTTCGACCTGAAGGTGCGCCTGCGCGCGAAGACCGCGGCGGACGTCACGCCCGCGGTATCGGAGAACGTGGTCGGCGTGCTCCGCGGATCGGACGAGTCACTGGCCGGCGAATACGTGGCGCTCAGTGCGCATCTCGATCATCTCGGCATCTCGGAGAAGGGTGAAGGGGATCGGCTGAACAACGGCGCCATCGACAATGCCAGCGGCATCGCCTCGCTGATCGAAACCGCGCGCCGGCTGCATGCAGCGGGAGTGAAGCCGAAGCGTTCCCTGGTGTTCGTCGCGGTCACGGCCGAGGAGTCCGGGCTGCTGGGTTCGCGCGCGTACGCCGAGAATGCCGCGAGCAGCGGCATGAACATCGTCGCGAACATCAACAGCGACATGTACATGCCTATCTACCCACTGAGGCAGCTCATCGTGTTCGGCCTCGACGAGTCGTCGCTGGGCGAGGATGCGCGCGCGGTCGCGGCCGGGCTCGGGATCGAGCCGATCGTCGATCCGCAGCCGCAGCGCAACCGGTTCATCCGCAGCGATCAGTACAGCTTCATCCGCACGGGTGTGCCGGCGCTGTCGCTCAAGATCGGCTTCGCGCCCGGGTCACCGGAAGAGAAGGTAGACCAGCAGTGGTTCAAGGACCGCTACCACTCGCCATCCGACGATTTGTCACAGCCGGTGGATTTCGCCGCGATGGGGCTTTATGGCGAGTTCCTGCAGCGCCTGGCCCTGCGCGTCGCGGACGCCGCCCAGGTACCGGCGTGGCACGAGACCAGCGTCTTCGCGACGATCAAGTAGATCGGGGGTGAGCCGGGCGTCAGGCCGCGTGGCGCGGGATCGGGTCGAGATCCGGCTCGACGAACTCCGCGCGTGCGGCGTCGGAAAACAGCAGGCCCGCCGAGTAATGGGTCAGCATGATCTTGCTGTCGAGCAGCATCGGGTTGCGGTCGATGAAATCGTCCGCGCTCGTCGCTTCCGGCGTGCGATGCATGAAGTGATGGACCGCGAGGATCCACGCACGCGTCAGCGTCTCGTGGTACTTCGTGGCGGGAATGCCGTGGTGCGAGAGGAAGCACACGAGCGCGGCCCGCATGCGATCCAGGGCGAGGTTCACGTCGCTGTCGACGAGGTACACGTACGCGAGCCGCACGTGCTGGCGGTGGGAAAAATCCGCGGGCGCGAACGCGCCCGCTTCAAACGCCCTGCGAAATTCACGATCGGCGCTCGACAATTCGTGTTTCGACATGGCTTGGCCTCGCTATTCGGAAGTCCCTGTGACGACTCCACCCCTCGAAAAGTTGCATTGAGCGGGACAGATCTATTTTTCGACGATTTTTATCGTCAATAAATAGATCTGTCCCCGATTTATCCCAGCAGGCGCTCGGCGATCTGGACGGCGTTGAGCGCCGCGCCCTTGCGCAGCTGATCGCCCGCGACGAACAGCGCGAGCGTGCGGCCCGACGGGTCGCTCACATCCTTGCGGATGCGGCCGACCAGCACGTCGTCCTTGCCGCTCGCGTCGACCGGCATCGGGAAGTAGTTGCGCTCGAGCTCGTCGACCAGGCGCACACCCGGCGCCTTCGACAGTATCTCGCGCGCCTCGGCGGGCGACAGCGGCGCCTCGAGCTCGATGTTGAGCGCGATGCAATGCGCGCGTAATACAGGCACACGCACGCAGGTGGCGGTCACGCGCAGGTTCGGCTCGCCGAAGATCTTGCGGGTCTCGTTCATCACCTTGGTTTCTTCGTCGTTGTACCCGGTTTCCGGATCGACCTTGGTGTTGTGAGAGAACACGTTGAACGCGTACGGATGCGGCAGGACTTTCGGCGTGAACGGCCGGCCTTCGAGGTACGCCTTGGTCGACTCGCTGAGCTCTTCCATCGCGGCGGCGCCGGCGCCCGAAGCCGCCTGGTAGGTGGACATGGTGATGCGCTGGATGCGGCGATGCTGGTGGATAGGCCACAGCGGAGTCGCGGCAACGATGGCGACGCAGTTCGGATTCGCGATGATGCCGTTGTGCTTCGCGAGCGCCCCCGAGTTGATCTCCGGCACCACGAGCGGCGTGTCCGGGTCCATGCGGAACGCGGAGGAGTTGTCGACGACCACGGCGCCCGCCTTCACGGCGGCCGGCGCGAAGCGCTTCGACTGCGCGCCACCCGCGCTGAACAGCGCGATGTCGACGCCCTTGAGGCTGTCATCGGTCAGCTCCTGCACGGCGACGTCCGCGCCGCGGAACTTCATCTTCTTGCCCGCGGACCGCGCGGAAGCCAGCAGTCGCAGCTCAGCCAGCGGGAATTTGCGCTGCTCGAGGCAGGCCATGAGCTCGACGCCGACGGCGCCGGTCGCGCCGGCGATGGCGACGACGGGGATCTTCTTGTTGCGGATGGTTTCAGCGGTCGATGACATGACTTTTCTCACTCCGAAATGAAAAGGCCCCGCGGGTTTCCCTGCGGGGCCTTTGGTGTCCTTTGATCGCTCGCGATCAGCGCGCGCAAGACTCCAAGGCCCCCGAGGGCTTGGTCTTGAGCGTCTTTTTGATCGTGCCGCGGATCATGGGGCGCGAAATGTAGCGGAGTCGTTGTTCCCCGTAAAGGAAAAACTCGGCCCTTCTCGCATTATTGATGCAGGCCATGCGGGGAAATGAGGCCGTTGTACCAGGCCAGCATTAACAGAATGAAGAGCGCCACCGACAGGCCGACCCGTACGGTCAGGGCGCGGGCCATCTTCTTCGAGTCGCCCTTGCCGCGCGACAGGTGCCAGAGCGCGTTCCCCAGGCTGAAGATGATTGCGAAGAGGACTACGACGACGAGGATTTTGAACGGGTCCATGGGCGCGCGAATTATACTGCCCGCCCCCATGCCCGCCCCGCGTTTTTCGGCTTTTGGCAGGGTGTTTTCGCCGTCCTGGCCGATGACACTCGCCGCGCTCGTATTGCTGACGCTTTTCGTGGGCCTCGGCCGCTGGCAGTGGCAGCGCGGCGAGCTGAAGGCCGAACAGTGGCGCGAGTTCGAAGCCGCGCCCGCGCCGACGCTCACCGAAAATCCCCCCGACTTCGACGCGCTGCCGCGGTTCTCGCGAATGGCGTTCCGCTGCCGCATGGACGGCGCTCGCCAGTTCCTGCTCGAGAACCGCACGCATGCGGGACGTCCGGGATACGAAGTCCTCACACCCTGCGAGACCGCCAACGGCCGGCACATCCTCGTGAACCGCGGCTGGATTCCGTTCGAGGGGCGCCGCGACCAGTTGCCGGACATCTCGCTGAACCTCGAGGAAGCGATCGTCGTTTCCGGCCGGATCGACGAGTTGCCCGTGGCGGGACTTCAAAGCGGCCGCGCGCCCCCGGATGCGACGCAGGACTGGCCCCGTGTCACCACGTTCCCGACTCATGAAGAGTTGCGGTCGGCGCTGGGCGAACCGGTCGCACGACGCATCCTGCTCCTGGATTCCGGAGTGGAAGGCATCGGCTTCGTGCGCGAATGGTCCCCGCCGGGTCTCCCGCCCGACCGCCACTTCTCGTACGCGATCCAGTGGTGGGGTTTTGCGGTGGTTTTGCTCGTGCTCTACTTCGCCCTCAATTTTCGCAAGGTGGAATGATGGACGACCAACGCGCCCGCGGCCGGCGCTCGCTTCTGATCATCGCGGCGCTGTTCTTCGCGCCCGTCGTGATCGCGTTCGCGCTCTATTACGGCAACGTCTGGCGCCCGGCGGGATCCGCCAGCAAGGGCCAGCTCATCGATCCCGCGCGTCCGCTCGCGGTCGCGGGCCTGCGCAACGTGGACGGCAGCGCGGCCGACCCGAACCTGCTCGAGGGCAAGTGGACACTCATTTATATGGGTGACGGCGCCTGCGACGCCGATTGCCGCACGGCGCTGGTCTTCGGTCGCCAGTCGCGCCTCGCATTGAACAACGAGATGACGCGCGTGCAGCGCGTCTTCCTCGCGACCGGCAACTGCTGCGACACGCAGTATTTCGAAGCGGAACAGCCGGGACTCATCGCACTGGATGCTTCTTCGCCCGAGGCCGCCGCGCTGCTTGCGCAGTTCCCCGGCGATCGTCAACGGACGTTGTTCATCGTCGATCCGCTGGGCAATCTCATGATGCGGCACGACGCCGACGTCATAACCACCAAGGACCTGCTGAGCGACCTCAAGAAACTGCTCAAGCTGTCGCACATCGGTTGATCCGAAACCAACTACATGCGTGAAGTGATCTGGATCCGGCGTCTCGCGCTCATCGGCGCGATCTTGTGTTTCGGCGTCGTCGTACTGGGCGGGTACACGCGCCTGTCCGACTCGGGCCTCGGCTGTCCCGACTGGCCGGGATGCTTCGGCCACGTCGCGCCGACGGGATCGGCGGAGCACTACGCGACGGCGGCCGACGTGCGCAAGGCGTGGATCGAGATGATCCATCGCTACGCGGCCAGTACGCTCGGGCTCATCATCCTGGTGATCGCGGCGCTGTCCATCGTCGCGCGCCGCGAACGCGGCGTGAACGCCTGGTTCGGTCTCGTCCTGCTGGCGCTGGTCGTGTTCCAGGGCATCCTCGGCATGCTCACGGTCACGTGGCTGCTGAAGCCGCTCATCGTCACCGGCCACCTGCTCGGCGGGCTAACTACCTTCGCGCTGCTGCTGTGGTTGTGGCTGACGCTGCGGGCGCACGACCGTCCGGTCGACGGATATTCCGTGCTCGCGGGCAACACGGTGGCGAACGGCGGACGACGCGCGCGGCTGTGGGCCGGGCTCGCGCTGATCGCGCTCGCCATCCAGGTGGCGCTCGGCGGCTGGACGAGCAGCAACTACGCCGCGATGGCCTGTCCCGACCTGCCGAAGTGCCAGGCGCAGTGGATTCCGGATGCGGACTACCGGGACGCATTCGTGTTGTGGCACGGCCTCGGGATCAACTACGCGGGCGGCGTGCTCGATCATCCGGCGCGCGTCGCGATCCATTTCACGCACCGGGTCGGCGCGGTGGTCGCCACGATCCTGCTGTTGCTCGCGGCGCTGACGGCGTTGCGCAATCTCGGTCCGGGGCCCCGCTGGGCCGGGGTCGCCGTGCTCGTGGCGCTGGCGCTGCAGCTTTCGGCCGGCGTATTCATGGTGTTGCGCGCGTTCCCGCTCGAGCTCGCCGCGGCACATAACGCAGGGGCCGCGCTGCTCGTGGCAGCGACGATCTGGCTCAACCGGGCCCTCAGGCCGGTGGCCGACTTTCGCCGATCAATTTAGCCGACCAATTCGGCTAAACTGCCGCGCCCTTCGAGGAACGGCTCCTTGGCTACCCCTGAACACATCGTTGCAGACGGCCCCCGCACGGCCCGCTGGCGCAGCTACTACGAGCTGACCAAGCCGCGCGTCGTCATGCTCATCGTGTTCACGTCCATCGTGGGCACGTTGCTCGCGGTGCCCGGAATGCCGCCGCTCGACGCGCTGATCTTCGGCAACATCGGCATCGGGCTCGCCGCGGCCAGCGCGGCCATCGTCAATCACGTGCTCGACGAGCGCATCGATGCGCAGATGTCGCGCACGAAGCGCCGCCCGCTGCCGACCGGCAAGTTGTCGCCGCGCGCCGCGCTCGCGTTCTCCGCCGTGCTGTGTGTCATCTCGATGGCGATGTTGTGGTTCCTCGTGAATCCGCTCACCGCGATGCTGACGTTCGCCTCGCTGATCGGTTACGCGGTCATTTACACCGTGTGGCTCAAGCGCGCGACGTCGCAGAACATCGTGATTGGCGGCGCCGCGGGAGCCGCGCCGCCCGTGCTCGGCTGGGCCGCCGTCACGAACAGCATCGATCCGAACGCGCTGCTGCTGTTCCTGATCGTGTTCGTGTGGACGCCACCGCACTTCTGGGCGCTCGCGATCGCGCGCAAGGACGAATACGCGAAGGTCGGCATCCCGATGCTGCCGGTCACGCACGGCATTCCGTTCACGCGGCTGCAGGTGTTGCTGTACACGATGCTGCTGACGGCGGTCACGCTGATGCCGTTCGTGACGGGCATGAGCGGGCTCATCTATCTCGCCGCGGCGCTGATCTTGAACGGCATGTTCGTCTGGTACGCGTGGGCGATGAAACACACCGAGCGCGCGCACCTGCCCATGAAGGTGTTCCGCTTCTCGATCACCTATCTCATGTGGCTGTTCGCCGCGCTGCTCGTCGATCACTATCTGCCGACGACGCAGAACATGCAGAGCACGTTCATCCTGGGTTGATGCAGAACCTCGCGCTGCCCACACGATTCACCGGCCGGTTCGGGCTGGTGCTCTACTACCAGCATCACGGCGTGTTGCTGCTGCGCTCCGGCGATCGCGACGACGGCGGGCCGCGGCGCATCGATCTGCTGTTTCGCGGCGTCGTGTGGATGTCGATTCCGTCGTGGTTCGGCGGGTTCTCGATCGAGCAATGCCTGATCGACGAGGTCATCGACTACATCCCGCCCGGACTGCGCGGCAAGGCGCAGTCGCGCAAGGTCTATCGACTCGACATCGACGAGACGCCTCACTACATCGTCGCGGGGTCCGTGTCCGCGTCGGCGGATGACCGCGCGTACCTGGATCCCTCGCCGCTGCTGCCCGAGATAGAAGTCGGGCTCAAGTTCGAGACGATCGAGACGCAGGCGGGCTGATCGCGCTGCCGCGGCGCGGCATCTCGCGAGTGGCACTCTGGTCCAATAGGCCCGCGCAGCGACGCGGCCGAGAATCGCACTCCTTCAGATATCAGGAGCCGCTTCCATGGCAGTCGCGAAAATCATCGAGATCATCTCGGGCAGCAAGGAAGGCTTCGACGACGCCGTGAGAAAAGGCGTCGCGAAGGCCTCGGAAACCATCGAGGGCATCGAGTCCGCGTGGGTGAAGGACCAGAACGTCGTCGTCGCGGCCGGCAAGGTCACCGAGTATCGGGTGACGCTCAAGGTCACGTTCTTGCTGAAGGAATAATGGGGACATTCCTCGTTTCCTAGCAAAAGGGGACAGACCTTGATTTCGGGCTCGATGAGTCCCGGCGATTACGTGCGTCTGCGTTGACGGCATGGCCGTCGCCCACGCGATGGGTTTCGCTACC
>JAFAGC010000107.1 GCA_023423065.1 Pseudomonadota bacterium | reverse complement strand
CCCCCCCCCCCCGCCGCCCGCGCCCCCCCCGCCGGCAGCGCAAGCCCCGCCAGCGCCCGCACCGGCTCCCGCTCCGGTCGCACCGCCGCCCGTGCAGGCCGCTGCGCCGAAGCCGGTCGAAGTGGTTGCGCCGCCGCCCGCTCCGAAACCCGCGTCGCCCGCCCCGCCGGCGGCAGCGCCGGTGCCGAAATCCGAAGCGCCCGTGCTCGCGCCGGTATGGGCTCCGACCCCCGCGGCGAAATCCGCGCCGGCGCCGGATCCCGTGGTGAAGCCCGCGATCGCCGCGGCCGAACCCGTGTCCATCGTCGCGCGCGCGACCGCCAAGGAATCTCCTTCCCTGGGCCTCAACCGCGAGTCGAAGGATGGCGAGTCGGCCGATGCGCCGCTGTTGCCGCCGGGCGCCGTGCCGCCGGGCCGCGAACCCACCGCGCAGTCCGACCGACCCGAGCTCGCGCGCGTCGACGCCGAACTACTCGACCAGCTGCTCAACAACTCCGGCGAGGCGAGCATCGCGCGCGCCCGTCTCGAGCAGCAGATCGGTTCGATCGATTTCAACGTGGGCGAGTTGTCGCGCACGGTGACGCGACTCAAGGAGCAGCTGCGCAAGCTCGAACTCGAGACCGAGGCGCAGATCCTGCACCGCTACGAGGAAGAGAAAGGCCAGCGCGGCGATTTCGATCCGCTCGAGCTCGACCGCTACTCCTCGATCCAGCAGTTCTCCCGCGCGCTGGCCGAGACCGCCAACGACGTCGGCAGCATCCAGCAGCTGCTCGAGACACTGACCAAGGACACGCAGAACCTGCTGACCCAGCAGGCGCGCACGATCACCGAGCTGCAGAACGGACTCATGCGCACGCGCATGGTCCCGTTCCAGCGGCACGTGCAGCGCCTGGCGCGCATCGTGCGCCAGGCCGCGACCGACACGCACAAGAAGGCGGAGCTCAACATCGAAGGCGCGTCGGGCGAGCTCGACCGACAGGTGCTCGAGCGCATGCTGCCGCCCTTCGAACACATGCTGCGCAACGCCGTCGCGCACGGCATCGAGAAGCCCGAAGACCGCAAGAAAGCGGGCAAGAACGAGACCGGCACGATCACGATCGCGTTGCATCGCGAAGGCTCGGAAGTGGTCGTCGAAGTTTCCGACGACGGCGCGGGCATGAATCTCAAGGCGATCCGCGACAAGGGCATCTCGCTCGGCATGGTGCGCGCGGACCAGCAGCTGTCCGACGAGGACATCATGCAGCTCGTGCTCGAACCCGGCTTCTCGACCGCGGGCGCGGTGAGCACGCTGTCGGGTCGCGGCGTGGGCATGGACGTGGTCGCGAACGAGATCAAGAAACTCGGCGGCGCGTTGCACATGGAGACGAAGGTGGGCGAGGGCTCGCGCTTCATCATCCGGCTGCCGCTCACGCTCGCGATCAGCCACGCGCTGATCCTGCGTGCCAACGACGAGCTCTACGCGCTGCCGCTGCCGACCGTCGAAGGCGTCGTGCGCCTGTCGCGCGCGGAAGTCGAGGCGCATCTCGGACCTGAAGCGACCGCGTTCGAATACGGTGGCCATAAGTACCGCTTCCAGCACCTCGCGTTCTACGTGGGTCGCGAGCCCGGTCCGCTGCCCGACGGCGACGTGACCGTGCCGGTGATCCTGGTGCGCGCCGGCGAACACTCGACCGGCCTCGTCACCGACGAGCTGGTCGGCAGCCGCGAAATCGTCGTGAAGAGCATCGGTCCGCAGATTTCGGCGATCCGCGGCATTTCCGGCGCGACCGTCCTCGGCGACGGCCGCATCGTCATCATTCTCGACATCGGCGCGTTGGTGCGCACCGACTGGCGCGCGCGCACCGAGCCGGTGATGCCGCGCGAGAAGACCGACACCCGTTCGGTCGCCCTGGTCGTCGACGATTCGATCACCGTGCGCCGCGTCACTCAGCGATTGCTGGAGCGCAACGGCATGCGCGTGCTGACCGCCCGCGACGGCGTCGATGCGATGGAGATGCTGCAGGAGCACACGCCCGACATCATCCTGCTCGACATCGAGATGCCGCGCATGGACGGTTACGAGGTCGCGACGCAGGTGCGCGCGGACCCGCGCCTCGCGGGCATCCCGATCATCATGATCACGTCGCGCGTGGGAGAGAAACACCGTTCGCGCGCCATCGAGATCGGCGTCGACGACTATCTCGGCAAGCCTTACCAGGAAGCCCAGCTGCTGGAGGCGATCGAGCCGCTGATCGCGCGGCGCCGCGAGGCGCACCTGCGCGAGGTCAACTAACTAATGGATACGGGCCATGGTTGAAAGAATCTCCGAAATCTACAGCCTGCTCGTACCGCTGCTCGACGGGCGCCTCATCATTCCGCGCTCGTGCGTCGCCGAGGTCGTCGGGTTCCAGGAACCCGCGGAAATGCCGGGCGCACCGCCCTGGTATCTCGGCACGTTCGCCTGGGGAAGCCGTCAGATTCCGCTGATATCGTTCGAAGGGGCCTGTGGTCAGACTATTCCTCCATTGACGGGACGGACCCGCGTAGTGGTCCTGTTCGCGCTGGCCAACCAGGTGGAGGGAGGTTATTACGGGCTCGTATCGCAGGGGTTCCCGCAGCTCGTGCGCGTCAGCGCCGACATCCTGCGCCCGGACCCCACCAGGACGTTTCCGGAAAGGACACCGATCATCTCCCAGGTGAGGATGATCAACGAAGCGCCTTGGATACCCGATCTGGAACGCATCGAGCAGATGATCTCCGAGGAAACCTCGGTCCTGGCGGAGTAAGGCCTCCGCACGTTTCCCATCTCTACCGGCCCGACGTCGACGGGCTGCGCGCCCTGGCCGTGGGCGCGGTGGTCGCTTTCCATGCATTCCCGAAAACGCTGCCCGGCGGATTCCTGGGCGTCGACGTGTTCTTCGTCATCTCGGGATTCCTCATCTCGGGGATGATCCTCGACGCGATCCGCGAAGGCCGCTTCAGCCTGCTCGATTTCTACCTGCGGCGCGCGCGCCGCATCGTGCCGGCGCTGCTCACCATGCTGGCCGGAATCACGCTGCTGGCGGCGCTGATACTCATGCCCGACGAAATGGAGCGCTTCGGCTCGAACGTCACGGCCGGCGCGTTGTTCGTGCCGAACCTGGTGCTGGCGCGCGAGCAGGGCTACTTCGATCCGGCGGCCATCGACAATCCGCTGCTGCACCTGTGGTCGCTGGGCGTCGAGGAGCAGTTCTACCTCGTGTGGCCGCTGGCGCTGTTGTTGCTGCTGCCGCGCGCGGGCGCGCGCAACCTGGTGCTCGCCATCGCGGGGATCATCCTGCTGTCGCTCGCGCTGCACATCGCCCTGGCGCGCCAGGCGCCGACCGCGAGCTTCTATCTACCGTTCACGCGCTTCTGGCAGCTGCTCGCGGGCGCGATGCTCGCCGCGCTCGCGACCGCGCGCGCGGTGGAGCGCCGCGAGGGCGGCACCGCGCTGTCGCCGATGCGGCGCCCGGCATGGGTGAACGACCTGATGTCGTTCGCGGGACTCGCGCTCATCGGCGCAACCATCTACGCGGGAACGGTGAATCACTCGCAGGTCTCGCTCGCACTGCCCGTCACGGCGGGCGCGGCGCTGTTCATCGCCGCCGGTCCGCGTGCCTTGCCGAATCGCACGCTGTTTTCGTGGCGCCCGGTCGTCTACGTCGGCCTGATCAGTTATCCGCTGTACCTGTGGCACTGGCCACCGCTGAGTTTCCTGCACCTGATGGAGCTCAACGAGGGAACGAGCGGGCGGATCCTGCGAATCGGCGCGGTGTTGTTCGCGTTCGCCGCCTCGGCGCTGACGTACCACCTGGTCGAGCTTCCGATGCGGCGTCGCAAGGATCTGCGCCGGATCGGCGTGCGACTGCTTGGTGGCCTGGGCGCCGCGGCAGTCGCAGGAGTGGTCGTCGCGGCGAGCGGTGGTTTGCCGCAGCGGACGACGCTGGATCACAACCCTTTCTACCGCACGGCGGAGATGCGCCGCGAGGATCGGTGTTCGGAGATCCACGGGCAACCCGAGAATCTGTACAAGAGCGCCTTCTGCGTGCGCAATGACTACCAGCACGAACCCGAAATCGTGCTGCTCGGCGACTCGCACGCGAACATGTTCGTGAGCGGCGTGCACTCCACCTGGCCGCTCGCGTCCACGCTGCAGATCGGCGCCTCCGCGTGTCCCTACCTGCGCGATACGGAATACTGGAACGACAACCGGCCGTCGTGGCGCCGGATCTGTCCGCCGCTCACCGAGACGGCGTATCGCGCCATCGGGTCGGAAACGCGTCTGGTCATCCTCGCGGCGCGCATTCCGAGTTACATCGCGCCTGCGCGCGAGTACGCGGCAACATTCGACTACGTGTCGCCGAAGCACTTCCGGTCGCCGCTGTTTCCCGGCGCGAACGCGGCGGAAACCTGGCGGCTCGCGCTGCGGCGGGATTTGCGGTTGCTGCTGTCCGAAGATCGCGAGGTCGTCCTGGTGCTGCCCGTGCCGGCGCTGGACTTCTCGCCGCGCACCTGCGTGCGGTTCCGGCCCATCGAACGGTGGATGGACGAGCCCGATGCCGACGCGTGCACCGTGCCGCGCGCCGAGGTCGAAGCCGAACACGCGCAATCCCGCGCCATCGTCGCGGACGTCGTGCGCGAAATCGCCGATCCCGACCTGCACGTGGTGGATCCGGTCGACGCGTTGTGCGACGCGCGGCAGTGTCGCGCGGTCATCGGCGGCCGGTTGATGTATCTCGACGACAATCACCTTTCGCCTGACGGGTCGAGATACGTGTGGGCGCGGATCCAGCCGCGGAACCTGCGTGCCAACGCCGACCGGCACTGGCAATCGCCGCGCAGCGCCTATCGGACGGAACGTTAGTCCGGAAAATCTCCGGCAACGGCCTGCAAGGCAGCGAGCGCCGCGAGTCCCGCGGTTTCCGTGCGCAGGATGCGCGGCCCCAGGCGACAACCCGTGAATCCATTCGCCATCGCGAATTGGCGTTCGTTGTCTGCGAGCCCGCCTTCCGGGCCTATGAACAGGACCAGCGGTCGTCCCGCGGATTGCGTCGCGAACGCGGTGAGCGAAGCGGAGCCGTCCGCCGCGAGGAGCGCGCGCGCGGTTTCCGGCGGCAACTGCGCGACAGCATCGCCGGGCGGAACGGGATCGGACACCGTCGGCACGCGGTTGCGGCCGCATTGCTCGCAGGCCGAAATCGCGATCGACTGCCAGTGTTCCTGCTTGCGCGCGCGCTGCTTCGGGTCGACGCGCACCACGCTACGTTCCGCGAGCACGGGCACGATGCGCGCGACGCCGAGCTCGGTCGCCTTCTGCACGATGAGGTCCATGCGCTCGCCGCGCGCCACGCCCTGCAGCAGCGTGATCGACAGCGGCGACTCGCGCTCGACCGGATCGTGACTCACCACGCGCGCGGTCGTTCTCCCGGATTTTCCGTGCCGGGCACCGAGGGTCGCGGAATATTCGCCGCCGGCGCCGTTGAACAGCGTGACGGGGGCGCCTTCCTCGAGGCGCAGCACGCGAGTGAGGTGCGTACCCGCTTGTTCGGGCAGCGGCACTTCGTTGCCCACCGCCAGCGCCCCGGGCACGTAAATGCGCGTCACGCGCATGCGAGCTCGATTCCCTCGGTGGCTATGCGCGCGAGCAGGTCCAGCTCCGCGGGCTCGATCACGTACGGCGGCATGAAGTAGATGGTCGTGCCGAGTGGGCGGATCAGCGCGCCGCGCTCGAGCGCGTGACGATGGATGCGCAGGCCGCGGCGCTCTTCCCAGGGCCATGGCACGCGCGCGGCCGGGTCCTTCATGAGTTCGATGGCGAGGATCATCCCCGCCTGCCGGATCTCCGCGACGTGCGGATGTCCTTCGAGGTGACGCACGCTCGCGCGCATGTGCGCGGCGAGCGCGCGGTTGCGTTCGAGCACCGGCTGTTCGCGGAACAGCGCCAGCGTCGCGTTGGCCGCGGCGCAGGCGAGGGGGTTGCCCGTGTAACTGTGCGAGTGGAGGAATGCGTTGAGCTTCGTGTACTCATCGTAGAAGGCGTCATACACCTCGTCGGTCGTGACGACGACGGACAAGGGTAGATAGCCGCCGGTCAGGCCCTTGGACAGGCACAGGTAGTCGGGCCGGATGCCGGCCTGCTCGCAGGCGAACATCGTGCCGGTGCGCCCGAAACCCACGGCTATTTCGTCGGCGATCAGGTGCACGCCGTGCCGGTCGCAGGCCGCGCGCAGCAGCCGCAGGTACTCCGGGTCGTACATGCGCATGCCGCCGGCGCACTGCACCAGCGGTTCGACGATGACGGCCGCGACCTCGTCCGCATGCCGTGCGAGCGCTTCCTCCATGTGCGCGAACATCGCGCGTGCGTGCTCGGCCGGGCTGACGCCCGGCTCTCGCAGGAACGCATCGGGCGAGGGCACCGTGATCACGTCCATGAGCAACGGCTTGTAGATGGACTTGTAGAGCTCGACGTTGCCCACCGCGAGCGCGCCGAGCGTCTCGCCGTGATAGCTGTTCGCGAGCGTGATGAATCGCGTCTTGTTCGACCGGCCGCGGTTGCGCCAGTAGTGGAAGCTCATCTTCACCGCGACCTCGATCGCGGCCGAGCCGTTGTCCGCGAAGAAGCAGCGGTTGAGTCCCCGCGGGGCGATGCGCGTGAGTTCCTCGGCGAGCTGCACCGCCGGCTCGTGCGTGAACCCGGCGAAGATCACGTGTTCGAGCTTGCCGAGCTGCGCGGCAACGGCCGCGCCGATGCGTTCATTCGCATGGCCGAACAGGTTCACCCACCAGGAACTGATTCCGTCCAGGTAACGCTTGCCGGCGAAATCCTCGAGCCACACGCCGGATCCCGCGCGCAGCGGGATCAGCGGCACGCTCTCGTGATCCTTCATCTGGGTGCAGGGGTGCCACACGTGCGCGAGATCGCGCGTCACCCAGTTGGAATTGCGGTCCGATGACATCGTGGTGCCGTTTTCGCGGGCGGCTATTGTGGCATGCTAGATCCCGCATGCGCGTGGATCTCAGCACCGGCCTGCTGGTCGGGGTCAAACAAGTGTTTTCGCCGTTCTTCGACGCGCGCCCCGCGGGCGTCGTGCCCGATCTCATCGTGCTCCACGGCATCAGCCTGCCGCCGGGCGACTTCGGCGGGCCATGGATCTCGCGGCTGTTCACGGGCGCCGCGATGCCGCCGGAGCATCATCCGTTCTTCGCGACGCTCACGGGTTTGCGCGCTTCGGCGCACCTGCTGGTCCGCCGCGACGGCGCGGTGGAGCAGTACGTGTCGCTCAACGAGCGCGCCTGGCATGCGGGCAAGTCGTCATGGCTCGGGCGCGAAGCGTGCAACGACTACTCGATCGGAATCGAGTGCGAAGGCACCGACGACCTTCCCTACGAGCCGGCGCAGTACGCAACGCTGCGCGCATTGCTGCCCAAGCTCCGCGCGGCCTATCCAGCCATCACGCCGGACCGCATCGTGGGACACAGCGACGTCGCCCCCGGACGCAAGACCGATCCCGGTCCGTCCTTCGACTGGAGCCGTATCAGGTAGTCAGGGGCAAGTGGCGGCTGGTCAGGCCCTGGCGCGATCGTGCTGCCAGAGGATCTCCGTGCCGCTCTCGTGGCGCGCGAGCACCCGCGCGATCACGAACAACAGGTCCGAGAGCCGGTTGAGATACTGCGGGGCCTCGATGTTGACCTGGTCGATCTCGGCGAGACTCCACACGCGCCGCTCGGCCCGGCGCACGATGGTGCGCGCCAGGTGGCAGGCCGCGGCCGCCGGGCCACCGCCCGGCAGGATGAAGTCCCTGAGCGCGGGCAGTGGTTCGTTGAACTTGTCGAGCACCGCTTCGAGCTGGGTGATCCGGTCGGCCTTGATCGCCTGCGTTCCGGGGATGCACAACTCGCCGCCGAGATCGAACAGGTCGTGCTGGATCGCCGTGAGGCAATGCGCCACGTCCGCGGGCAGCCCCGGCACGGCGAGCACCACGCCGATGGCGCTGTTCGCCTCGTCGACGGTGCCGTACGCCTCCACGCGCGCATGATCCTTGCGGACGCGTTGCCCGTCGCCGAGACCGGTCGTGCCGTCATCGCCTGTGCGTGTGTAGATCCGGCTCAAGCGATGTCCCATGTTCGGCCTCCGGTAGTCAGTCGAAGCTGTAGCGTACTCCTATGGTGTACGAGCGGCCGTCGGTGCGATAGCCCTCCACGAGTACGTAATCCTCGTCGAATGCGTTCTCGAGGCGCCCCTGCAGGGTCAATGCGTCGTTCAGGCGGTACCGCACGGTCGCATTCACGAGCGCGTACGAATCGAGGGTGACGTTGTCCGGGAAGCCGAAATCCTTGCGGTTTCCATAGGCCGCGACGTCGATGCCGACGTCGAGGGGCCCGACGTCGCGGCTCACGGCGACCATCAGCGACTCGCGCGAACGGCGCAGCAGGCGCTCGTCCGTCGTTTCGTCGCGCGGATCCTGGAACGTCAGCTCGGTGCGCGCGCGCCACGCTTCGCCGCTGAACTGCCAGCCGAGCTCCACGCCCTTGATGCGCGCCCGGGCGACGTTGCGGTTCTGGCCATCGAAGGTCGTGAAATCCGTGATCACGTATTCGATCAGGTCGTCGATGCGGTTGTCGAACGCGGCCAGCGTGAGCTGCTGCCGTTCGCCTAACTTCTGCCGCACCACGACCTGGAACTGCCGGGAAACCTCCGGCTCCAGGTCCGGGTTGCCGCCGAAGCCGAAGCGGTCGGTGCTGTCGGGGGCGCGGAACGCCTTGCCGGCCGACACCGAGAGACGCGTGTCGCCCAGGCCGACACCGACCTCGGCGTTCCAGGTGACTTCGTTGCCGAAGGTCTCGTGGTCGACGTTGCCGAGCGCGAGCCGCGCGTTGAAGCGTCCGGCCGAGAACTGGTCCTGGATGAACAACATCCTGACGTCGGTGTCCTCGTCGATCACCGTGCCGACGGACTGCGCGCGCGTGTCCTCGAAGCTCTGCTGGGCGCCGAAGGTCAGCGAATGCGAACCGAGCTTCGCGAGATCGACCTGCGCATCGATCGTCGTGCGGCCGGTGCGCGCGTAGTCGAACTCTTGGGGTCCGAATCCGGGCTGGCGCTGTTCGATGTCGTCCAGCGCGTGGCTCGCGTTCACGCGAACGCCGAAGCCATCCTTCGCGCGGTATTCGCCTTCGAGCGAGTACACGCCATTTTCGAAGTCCTGGGACACCGGCGCATAAGGCGGCGTGCCGAATGTCTGCGCGGTGTACTCGGTGCGGCCGGTGGCGCCCCAGCCGCGCGCGCGGAACGTGAGCTCGTTGCTCGGCGCGAACTCGACGAGCGCACGCCCGGTCACGTTGCGATAGCCGCGATCGACGTCGTCGTCGATGAAGGTCGGCAAACCCTCGCTCTCGGTGTACCCGCCGCCGAAGCCGAGTTTCCAGCGTTCGCCGGCCGAAATGGTCGCATCGCCGAAAAGCTGCTGCGTGGAGTGGCTGCCGTACGTCGCGCCGGCGCTGAAGCCGTTCCTGGTCGCGCCGCGCGTGAAGATCTGCACCACGCCGCCGATGGCCTCGGTGCCGTACAGCGACGAGCCCGGACCCTTGACGATCTCGATGCGCTCGATCGCCTCCGGCGAAATGTTCTGCAGCGCGGCGCCGCCGATCGTGCCGGGGTTCATGCGCACGCCGTCGATGAGCACGACGGTGTGGTTGCTCTCCGTGCCGCGCGTGAACAGCGAGGTCGTCTGGCCCTGGCCGCCGTTGCGCGCGACTTCGAGTCCCGCGTGCTGCTGCAGCAGCTCGCTGACGTCGTGGGCGAGTGAGCGCTCGATGTCGTTGCGCGTGATGACGATCACGGGCGAGCCGACCGAGGACAACGCGACCGGCGTGCGCGTCGCTGTGACGACGGTTTCGTCGAGTTCGTCCTGGGCGAAGGCGGCGGTGGTAGTTAGAGCGGCCGCGACGGCGACGGCGACCCGCGAACGGATGAATCTATCGAACATGACAGGCCCTTTCCATGCTCTCCCGCATGGCTCGTGAGACTTGGACGCCTCGCGATGCACGGGGATGGAAGGCCGGCTTCGGGCCCGTTCCAGTGCCCGCCGCACCTCGAGGAACTGCCGATCGGCCGGTCTCCGGACTCTCGAACTGGAGCCTCGCGGCTCCGACACATCGCCTTCCCATGCCGCGAGGGCACAGTGGCCGTTGATGTGTCGCTTTCGATTACCGTTGCGGGGGCAGTGCTGGAATCGCCTGAAGTCTCGTCGACCTTCGGCTCACCAGCTTCCCGTAACCTTTCGGCGGGGCGCACTCTAACGGGATTCGTGGTGAATTGACAGTTCCCGCGGCGCTCCCGCAGGCTTCGCCCGCGATGTCATCCCAACATTTGTCAAAAGAACTCGTGGCCGCGCTCGACGCGGCCAAGGCGGCCGCCGAAGTGATCCGCGGCTACTACCAGCGCAACGTCCGGATCGAGGTGAAGGCCGACAAGACGCCGGTCACCGAGGCCGACGTGCGATCGGAAGAGGCGATCCGCGAGCTGCTCACGAAACGTTTTCCTTCCTATGGCTTCTACGGCGAGGAAACCGGCAAGTCGGACATGAACGCCGAGAGCGTCTGGCTGGTCGACCCGATCGACGGCACCAAGTCGTTCGTGCGCGAGTGTCCGTTCTTCTCGACGCAGATCGCACTGATGCGCGGCGGGCGCATGGTTCTCGGGGTCTCGTGCGCACCTGCGTACGACGAGCTCGCGTGGGCCGAGCGCGGGACCGGCGCGTTCCTCAATGGCAAGCAGATCCGGGTAAGCAAGGTTGCGTCGCTCGATGCCGCGATCGTCTCGAGCGGCAATCTCAAGACCCTGGCGGCGTCGCCGGCGTGGCCGCGCTTCGGCGGTCTTTTAGGTCGTATCAGCCGCATCCGCGGCTACGGCGATTTCGTGCACTACCACTTGCTCGCGCGCGGCGCGCTCGACGTCGTCGTCGAGTCCGACGTGAACATCCTCGACATCGCGGCCCTGACCGTCATCGTCGAGGAGGCGGGCGGCACTTTCACGAACCTGGCGGGTGCGCCGGTCGGGCTCGAGACGACCAGCGTGCTCGCGAGCAATGGCGCGTTGCACGCGACCGTGCTGGAGGCGATCGGTTTCGGGAGCTGAGCGGTGGGCGTATTTCTGCGCTGGGGAATATTCGGAATCCTGGCTGTCGCCGCGCTGATCTACGCGTACAACGCGAGCAAGAAGCTGGCCGAGAGCCGCTCGAGGAATCCACCCATCGCGGCGCAGGAGCCGGGCGGAGACGAGCCCGCGCCCGAGCCGGAAAACGCGTCGCCGGATCCGGGATCGGCGCAATGCACGGCGGAGCTCGACGTGGCGCGCCGGGCATTGCAGGCGCGACGCGAGGGCGAACCGCTCGATCGATTGCTGCGGATTCCGGAGATCGCGTGGCAGGAACCACCGGCGCGCCGCGAACGGCTCGCGCAGGTGGCGACGCGCTGGTTCAACCTCGAAGGCGATGTGCCGATTCCGGCCGAGTTCCGCGCCAGCGTGATCGCCGACTGCGAAAAAAACCTCAGCCAGGCGCCATGAAGCGTTGCCCGCCGGCGCGGGTTTCGAGGTACGACACGCCGTAGAGCCGCTCGAGATGCGGCGCGGCGAGCGATTCGCCGCTCACGGTCTCGACCCGGCCGTCTCCGAACAGCAGGAAGACATGCGTCGCGAACCGCAGCGCGAGATTCGGATCGTGCAGGCTCGCGAGGACGGCCGCGCCCTGCCGCGACAGCGTACGCATTCGCTCGAGGATCCCGAGCTGCTGGGCCGGATCGAGGTGATTGGTCGGCTCGTCCAGTAGATAGAGCGCCGGGGCCTGCACGAGCAGCCTCGCTATCGCCGCGCGGCGTTGTTCTCCTCCCGACAGCGTGACGAGCTCGCGCGTCGCAAACGCCGTGAGGCCGGTGTCCGCGAGCGCCGCGGCGACCCTTTGCTCATCGCCCGATCCCGCGCCCTGCCAGAAGCCCAGGTGTGCGAAGCGACCGAGCATGACCGCATCGTGCAACGTGCCCTGTGGCGGAGCCTCGGGATCCTGCGGCAGGAAGCCGAGCCGGACGGCGATTTCACGACGCGGGAATTCCCGGATGTCCCGGCCATCGAGCGACACGGATCCCGCGTTCGGCGCGCGCAGGCCGGCGAGCGTGCGCAGCAGCAGCGATTTTCCCGCGCCATTTCCGCCGAGCAGGGCGCAGATGTTCCCGGGGCGGATGGCGCAGTCGAATCCATCGACCAGCACGCGACCCGGAACCGAGATGCGCAATCCCCGGGCTTCGAGCAGCGCCGCGGTCATGGTTCCGTCCAGCCGATCTCGGCCGCCGTCTCCGGACCCACCACGACTCCCCTGAGCGATTCCGGCATTTCGAACTCGTGTGCATCGATCGCGCGCCGGCCGGCCATGATCTCGGTGAACACCTGCGGGTGACGCGGCTCGCGGTCCGGCTCGGCATACCCGGATGGGTAGTGAGGCGCGAGCGTCGCCGGATCGTACTTGTCGGTCGCGCCGAGCGTATGCAGGACTTCGTGCGCGATCACCACGTTGTTGGTCGCCGTCATCCGGTCGCTGGCGAAGGCGTGCACCACGCCCACCAGACCCTTCTGCAGGCCGACGGAGTGCGGCACCGTCCGCGAGAAGGCAGGATCGTGAAACAGCACGAACACGCGAATCTGCGGCGTCGCATGGCCGGGGGCGTTCGCGTTCCGCCGCGCGTACAGGCGCAGCCGCAGGCTCCACCAGACCCGCTGCAGCACGTTCGCGCCGGGCGCCAGTCCGGGCGGCAGTTCCTTCACCTCGGGAAACAGATCGACGCGCACCGGCCGGTCGAGCGCGACACCGAATTCCCTGGCCTCGCGATTGATGAAGGTCTCGATGTCCGCGACCTTCTGCGGCGTGAGCCTGTCGAGCCAGGCGGCCACCGCCTCGTTGCCTTCGCCGTTGATCGGGAATACGCCTATCCAGAGCGTCTCGTCCCAGTCGGTGGTACTGAAGCGGTCGTACCAGGTCGTCCAGGCCGCGATACCGAGGATCAGCAGCAGGATCGCGATGCGCAGCCGGCGCCACATGCGTCGGGAGCGCCTAGGGCTGCAGCCGGGTCGCGGTCCAGGCGCCGGCCCGGAAACCCGCGCCGGCGGTAGTTAGCGAACGGCTCCAGCGCGCCCGTTCGTGGAAGCGCGCGGCGCCTTCGACCCACAGCTCGACCGCGTCCGCCCACACGTAGTACCCGCCCCAGAAGGGAGGTCGCGGAATCGCGACCGGCGGTTCCTGGCTCTCGTTGTCGGCGGTCGGATACGGCGCGCCGAATCGTTCCGCGGCGGCGCGCATGGCGGCGTCGAGTTGTTCGCGCGAACGCAGCGGCTGGCTCTGCGCGCTGGCCCAGGCGCCGATGCGCCGCTGCCAGTGACGCGACGCGAAATACTCGTCGCTTTCCACGGCCGGCGCCTTGACGACGATGCCTTCGATGCGGATCTGCCGGTGCGCGTGATCCCAGTGGAAAACCAGCGCGGCCCGGGCGTTTTCCGCCAGCTCGCGCCCCTTGCGCGAGTCGTAGTTCGTCACGAACGAGACGCGTCCCTGTTCGACGTCGAACTCCTTGCACAACACGACCCGCGCCGACGGATGCCCCGTGGACGTCGCCGTGGCGAGCACCATCGCATCCGGGTTGGGCTGCTGACGCGTGGCCTTGGCCGCCTCGAACCACGCGTTGGCGAGCGCCATCGGTTCGGCCGGCAACGGGGCCGGCAACAGGTCGTTATAGATCTCCATGTGCGTATGTTATCCGTGACGCGCCAGCCTTGCAGTCGCACGCGGCAGCCGATAAAAGCTTGGGTTGAACGTCCCATTCAAGGTGATTCATGAGCTCGCTCGAGGACCTGCGTCGCAGGATCAACGAACTCGACCGCCAGATACTGGAACTGGTCGGCAAGCGGCAGGAAACCAGCCGCGAAGTGGCGCGCGCCAAGCGTGCCACCGGCCAGGCCACGCGCGACTTCGCGCGCGAGCGCGAAGTGCTCATGGCTGCCCGCGAAACCGGCAGGGAATTCGGCGTCTCGCCGCAGGTCGCCGAGAGCATCGTGCGCCTGCTGATCCGATCCTCGCTAACTACCCAGGAGCAGGCGAGCGTCGCGGCCCGGGGTACGGGTTCGGGACGCACCGCGCTGGTCATCGGCGGCGCGGGCAAGATGGGCCGCTGGTTCGCCGAGTTCATGGCGTCGCAGGGCTTCGCCGTGGAGATCGCGGACCCGACGGGCGCTCCGCCGGGATTCGCGCACATCGCGGACTGGAAGACCTCGCCGCTCGACCAGGATTTCATCGTGATCGCGACGCCGCTCGGCGCGACGGACCGGATCCTGCGCGAGCTGGCGATGCGGCGGCCGAAGGGCGTCATCTTCGACGTGGGTTCGCTCAAGTCGCCGTTGCGCGCCGGCCTGAACGCGCTCAAGTCGCACGGCTGCCGCGTCACGTCGCTGCATCCGATGTTCGGACCGGACACCGAGCTGCTTTCGGGCCGCCACGTCATCTTCGTCGAAGCGGGTTCTCCCGAGGCCACGCAGGCCGCGCGCGACCTGTTCGGTTCGACCATGGGCGAGCAGGTGGTCATGTCCCTCGACGATCACGACCGGCTGATCGCCTACGTGCTCGGCCTCTCGCATGCGCTCAACATCGCGTTCTTCTCGGCGCTCGCCGAGAGCGGCGAGGCGGCGCCGAGGCTCGCGAAGCTGTCGTCGACGACGTTCGACGCGCAGCTCGACGTGGCGACCAAAGTGGCGCAGGAAAGTCCCGAGCTGTATTTCGAGATCCAGAGCCTCAACGACTACGGCGCCGAGTCGCTCGAAGCGCTCGCGCAGGCGGTCGAGCGGCTGCGTTCGGCGGTCATCTCGCAGGATTTCAGTGCGTTCGAAGCGCTCATGCGGCGCGGGCGCGAGTATCTCGAGGATCGCCGTTCCGTCACCGAGCGGCGTGCGTGAGCGTACTCGATCCCTACGGGGGGACCGTCGAGGAGTTGCGCGCGCGGCTGCGCGCGCTCACGGAGGAAGTGGCGCGCAACGAACTACTGTTGCGCAAGACGCAGGCGCGCGAGATCGAACTGCTGCGCGCCCACTCGCTCGGCGAGCTGTTCGAGCGCATCGTGACCGGGCTGCGTGACGCCTACGGCCTCGACTTCGTCTCGCTCACGCTGTTCGATCCCCAGTACGAACTGCGCCACCTGTCGGGCAACGAGACTCTTTCGAGCGCCGTCGTCGGGAACGTGCGTTTCGTCGAAGCGGCCTCGGCCATCGCGCCGCGTCTCGCGCAATTCGACCGGCCCTGGCTGGGTCCTTACAACCCGACGGATCACGACCAATTCGTGCCGCGCGGCCTCGGGAGCGGCAGCGTCGCGCTGATTCCGCTGCCGCGGGACAACCGCGCGATCGGAGTGATCGCGTTCGGCAGCCGCGACCCGGCGCGCTTCACGAGCGACCTCGCCTCCGATTTTCTCGCGCACCTCGGCGTCATCGTCGCGATCAGCCTCGAAAACGCGGTCAATCGCGCGCGCCTCGTGCGCAGCGGGGTCACGGATTTCCTGACCGGCTGGCACAACCGCCGCTATTTCCACAACCGGCTGCGCGAGGAACTCGCGCGGGCCGAGCGCACCGGCAAGACGCTCGCGTGCCTGATGATCGACATCGATCACTTCAAGGAGATCAACGATCGGCACGGCCACCTCGCGGGTGACGAGGCGCTCAAGGAAGTGGCGCGGCGCGCGGAAGCGGAGATCCGCGCGGGCGATACCGGCGCGCGTTTCGGCGGGGACGAATTCGCGATCCTGCTGGCGGGCGTCGAAACCGGGCACGCGCTCAAGCTGGCCGAGCGCATCCGGCAGGTCGTCGCGTCCACGCCCATCCGGGTTCCGGACGGCTCGCACGTGCACGTGACGCTTTCGCTCGGGCTCGCCACGGCGCGGCCGCAGCCGCGCTCGCGCGACTACAAGGCGCAGGCCGAACGCCTGATCGCCGAGGCCGACGCGGCGCTGTATCGCGCGAAGAGCGCCGGACGCGACCGTGTCGAAGTCGGCGCGCACGTCGTCGGCTGAATCGTCTCCCGCATGGCGGGCCCGAAGATTGTCAGGCGCGCGCGCCTTCCATGCGGCGCAGCAGCAGCAGGAACACCGGCACGCCTAACAAGGCCATGACCGCGCCCACCGGCAACTGCCGCGGCGCGGCCACCGTGCGAGCGACCAGGTCGGCCGCGGCCAGCAGCGCGCCGCCGGCGAGCGCCGCGGCCGGCACGACGATGCGGTGCGCGGCCGTGCGGAACGCGAGCCGCACCAGGTGCGGGATCACGAGGCCGATGAAGCCGATGGTGCCGCCCTGGATGACGGCGCCCGCGGTCAGCAGGCCCGCGAGCAACACGATGAGGATGCGCCATCGGGCGAGATCGAGGCCCAGGCTCTGCGCCGTCGTTTCGCCCGACGCGAGCACGTCGAGCGGTCGCGCGAACAGCGCGACGATGAACGTCGCAAGCGCCGCGGCGCCGACCATCAGCCACGGCGCCGCCGCCCAGCCGATGTCTCCCGCGAGCCAGAACATCATGCCGCGCAACTGTCCGTTGTCGGCGAGCACGAGCACCAGCGTCACGAGCGCGCCGCAGGCGCTCGCGATCACGACTCCGGTGAGCAACACGCGCACCGTCGCTCCGCCGCGCGACAGCGCCAGGACCAGCAGCGTCGCGAGCATCGCACCCGCGGCCGCCGAGCCCTGCACGAGCCACAACGTCGCTCCGAAGAGCAGCGCGCACAGCGCGCCGACTGCGGCGCCGCCCGAGACTCCGAGCACGTACGAATCCGCGAGAGGATTGCGAAACAGCGCCTGCAACAACACGCCGGCGAGCGCGAGCAGGGCGCCGATCGCGAATGCCGAGACCAATCGCGGCGCGCGCAGCTCCAGCACCACCGTGCGGGCCGGCTCCGCGGGATCGCCGAACAGCGCGGCGAGGCCCGCGCGCACGCCGACACCGGTCGATCCGGCGAGCAGGCCGAGGGCCGCGATCCCCAGGGCGAGCGCGCTCAGCAGCACGAACAGCAGGGTGGTCGATCGGCGCGAAGTCATGCCCCATTCTCCAACAGATCGGGGCCGCTGCCTTGTTCAATCGGCTGTCACCCGGTAAAACATTCCTCATGAGCGACTGGATCGATGGGGAGGGGTATCGCGCCAATGTCGGCATCGTGTTGATGCGCGACAACGGCGAGGTATTTCTGGGCCAGCGAACCGGTGGACGCGGCTGGCAGTTTCCGCAGGGCGGAGTGCGGCAGGGCGAACAGATAGAGCAGGCCCTGTATCGCGAACTGCACGAGGAGATCGGTCTCGAGCGCCGGCACGTCACGCTGCGCGGCTCGACCTCCGACTGGATGCGTTACCGGTTGCCGAAGCGTTACGTGCGCCGCGGCCGGGGTCCGACCTGCATCGGCCAGAAGCAACGCTGGTTCCTGCTCGATCTCGCGGTGCCCGAGAACAGCCTGGACTTCAGTTTCTCGCACACCAGCGAGCCCGAGTTCGACGGCTGGCGCTGGTCAAACTACTGGGAACCGGTGCGCGAAGTGATCTACTTCAAGCGACCGGTGTATGCCGCCATGTTGACCGAGCTCGCCGCGCTGGCCTTTCCGGGCGGCGCTCCGCCGCTGCCCGAATGGTGGCAGTCGGAGCTTGCGGTGCCGGTCGAGGCCTGAGCATCGCCGGATGCCGGGACTTCCGCCGAAACTCGTAGTCACCACCTACGCTCCGGGGCGCCGGACCATCACGATCGTGCTGCTCGTGCTCGTGATCGCGGCGAGCGTGTACGGGATGTTCGAGCTCGGACGTTACCGCGCGGGCCACGATGCGGCGGCGGCCTTCAAACAGCGCCGCGAGCTGCAGAACAAGATCGAAGAACAGGAAGGCACGATCTCCGAGCTGCGCGCCACGATCGCGCAGCTGGAGTCCTCCACCGTGGGACAGACCCGGGAGCGCGAGGAGGTCCGGCGCACCATTGGCGAGCTGCAGGCCCAGGTGGCCCGTCTGAACCAGGATCTGGCCTTTTATCGCGGGATCGTCACTCAAAATGCGAACTCGGCCGAGGTAAAAATCCAGCAGGCGCGTATGGTGGCCACGGCCACGGCAAACAGATTTCGTATCCGCGTGACCCTGGTCCAGCCCATGAAGCCGGATACGGTGGTGAGCGGTGTCGTCGTCTTGTCGGTCGATGGCGAGATGGATGGAAAGCCCGGGCGTGCGGATTTCGCGACACTCTCGGGCGGCAAACGGCGTGAGATACCCTTTACCTTTCGATATCTCGAGAACATCGAAGAGGAAATCACGATGCCTCCGGGCATGAAACCCGAACAACTCATCGTGGAAGTGAGATCCAACCGGCGCGGCGCGGCCCCGGTGCAACAATCGTACGTATGGAGTGTCGATCCGCTGTGATCGGGGCGTGGGAGTAGGGAATGTTCGGGCGACGCAAGCAGAAACCTTCGCGCATCGACACGCTGCTCGGCAGGACGGCGAATCTGAAGGGCGACCTGGAGTTCTCGGGTGGCCTGCACCTCGACGGTCGCGTGCTCGGCAACGTCCGCAGCACCGCCGAGGACGGGGGCGCGCTTTCGGTGAGCGAAAGTGGCTTCATCGAGGGCAACGTCCAGGTCACGAATATCGTCATGAACGGGACCGTGAATGGCGACATGTACGCGCGCGAGCGCCTCGTCCTGGGCGGCAAGGCGCGGGTCAACGGCAATGTCCACTACGGCGTGATTGAAATGGCGCCCGGCGCCGTCATTACGGGCAAGCTCATACCGATTACCCAGACGGCGGACCCGGCCGCGGCCGCCCAGCCGGACCGCAAGTCCGACGAGGCCGACGCGGTTGCGACCGCCAAATCCGGCGCGTAGTGTGCGAGACATGACTGAAACCCATTCCAACACCGAAGCTGAAACGCTGACGTTTACCGACGCCGCGGCCCGCAAGGTCGGCGACCTCATCCGCGGCGAGGGCAATCCGAACCTCAAGCTGCGCGTCTTCGTGCAGGGCGGCGGGTGCTCGGGCATGCAATACGGATTCGAGTTCGACGAAGCCGAGCAGGACGGCGACACCTGCGTCGAGAATCTCGGCGTCAAGTTGCTCATCGATCCGATGAGCATCCAGTACCTGACCGGCGCCGAGATCGACTATCGCGAAGGACTCGATGGCGCGCAGTTCGTGATTCGCAATCCGAACGCGCAGACCACCTGCGGTTGCGGCTCTTCATTCTCGGCCTGACAACCACGCACTGACGTGGCGCGACGCGCTTCGAAGTCCGTCCCGGACGTCCTGGCTGCGGTCGATCTAGGTTCCAACAGTTTTCACATGGTGGTCGCGCGTTACACGCACGGCCAGCTCGTCATCGTCGACCGGCTGCGCGAGATGGTGCGGCTCGGAGCGGGTATCGAGGCCGACGGCCGCCTGAACAAGGAATACGCGCGGCGGGCGCTCGCGTGTCTGGAGCGATTCGGTCAGCGGCTGCGCGACATGCGGCCCGATAGCGTGCGCGTGGTCGGCACCAGCGCCTTCAGGCGCGCGCGCAGGAAAGAAACCTTCGTCGAACGAGCGCGCGAGGCGCTCGGACATCCCGTCGAAATCGTTTCTGGCATCGAAGAGGCGCGCCTCATCTATTCGGGCGTTTCGCACACGATGCCCGCCGGCCCGGGCCGGCGGCTGGTCTGCGACATCGGCGGCGGCAGTACGGAGATCGTCATCGGCGTGGGGCTCGAGCCGCTCGAGATGGAGAGTCTGCAGATCGGTTGCGTGCGACTCAGCGAAAAATTCTTCGCGGACGGCCGGCTCTCGCGCAAGCGCATGGAGCGCGCGCGGGTGGCGGCCCGGCGGGCGATCGAGTCCTACCAGGCCGCATTCCGCCGACGCGGCTGGGACGAGGCGGTGGGCAGCTCCGGCACCGTGCGCGCGATCGGCGACCTGATCGGCGAGCTCGATTCCGCCGCGACCGACAACATCAGCGCGGACGGTCTCGATCGCGTCATCCACGAGCTCGGGAAGCTCGATCACATCCGGGATCTGCGCCAGAGCGCGATCAAGGACGAACGAAAGCTGTCGATCGCCGGGGGCGTCGCGGTCCTCGCGGAGATATTCGAGCAGCTCGGCATCGAATCGATGAAGGTCGCGGACGGCGCGATGCGCGAGGGAATCCTCTACGACCTGCTCGGCCGCTACACCGACGAGGATGCACGCGAACGCACCGTGCGCAGCATGCAGGAGCGGTTCCACGTCGATCTCGCGCAGGCCGAGCGCGTGGAGGCAACCACGGTCGCGTTCCTGGAACAGATCGAGGAAGAGTGGTCGCTCGACGATCCGGAGATCGAGCTGCTGCTGCGCTGGGCCGCCCGCCTGCACGAAATCGGACTCGATGTCGCGCACGGCGGCTATCACCGCCACGGCGCCTATCTACTCGCGAACGCGGACATGGCGGGTTTCCCGCGCGAGGAGCAGAAGCTGCTCTCGCTCATGGTCGGCAGCCACCGCCGCAGGCCGGCAATCGAGGAGGCCGACAATCTCAATCCGCCCTGGGACAAGCGCGCGCCGGCCATGACTCTGCTGCTGCGTCTCGCGGTGCTGCTGAATCGCGGACGCGCCAGCGTGGCCTTGCCGCGCATCCGGTTGACGCCGCGCAAGAACGCGCTCGAGATGCGATTTCCGCCGGGATGGCTCGACGGTCATCCGTTGACCGTCGCGGACCTCATGCTCGAAATCGAGAACCTGAAGTCGGTGGGATTCCAGCTGCGAGTTCCCGGCGCGAAGTAGCCGGGCGGGTAGTCACACGTGAGCCGCGGAACGCGCGCGGCGCGCGACGTTCCTCTTGCTTATCTCGCGACCAGCGCCGGACCCGCGGGCAGGTCGAGCACGTTCACGAGACCCGCGGTCGTCACCAGGAAGTCGTCGCGCTCCGATTCGGCGATGGGCGCCGCATCCGGAAGCGGGACGGTCTGCGGATTCTTGTGAGTCCCACGGACGCGATATTCGTAATGCAGGTGCGGGCCCGTGGCGAGGCCGGTCTGGCCCACGTAGCCGATGACCTTGCCGAGCTCGACGCGCTGGCCGCGGCGCAGTCCCTTCGCAAAACGCGACAGGTGCCCGTACACGGTGACGACGTTCGAGCCGTGCTCGAGTTCGATGACGTTGCCGTAACCGCCTTTCTGCCCGACGAAACGCACCTTGCCGTCGCCGGCGGCGCGCACCGGCGTGCCGGTGGCCGCGGCGTAGTCGACGCCCTTGTGCGCGCGGATGCGATTCAGGACGGGATGTTTGCGCGAGAGATTGAAGCGCGAGCTGATGCGCGAGAACTGCACCGGCGCGCGCATGAAGGCCTTGCGCAGGCTCTTGCCTTCCGGCGTGTAGTACTCGGCGCGTCCCGCCGAGTCGACGAAGCGCACGGCGCGGTATTCGCGCCCGTTGTTCACGAACTTCGCGGCGAGGACATTGCCGGTGCGCAGCAGCTCGCCGTCCTGGTAGAGCTCCTCGTACATCACCGTGAACCGATCGCCCTGCTGGATGTCGAGCGCGAAGTCGATGTCGTACTGGAATATCTCGGCGACCTCGAAGGCGAGGCGGTCGGATAGTTTGGCCTGCGCGGTCGCCTGGAACAGCGAGCTCGAGATCGTCCCGCTCGCCGTGCGCGTGCGGACTTCGAGCGGATTCTCGAGCACGTTGGTGCTGAAGCCGTCCGCGTCGCGAATGACCTTCAGCGTCTCGCTGTCGGAGAGCTTGCGCTCGAGACCCACGAGTTCGCCGTCCTTGTGCATGAACCGCAGCATTTCGCCGGGCTTGAGGCGGTCGACCTGGCTGCGCAGCTCGGGGAGGCTCCGCAGTGAGGCGAGGTCGGCAAGGTTGAGCTCGAGGCGACGGAACAGCTGATCCATCGTGTCGTTGCGTCTCACGACGACGTCGATCGTCGAGAAAGCGAGGTTCGCTTCCTGCGTGGCGTGCGCGGCGGGCGCGATGGTGGTCTGGGGTTCGGCGGATTCCGTCGACGCGGGCGCTTCCGACTGCGCCGTTACCGGCAATTCCGGGTCTTCGCGCGGGATGACCGCGAGCAGGCCCATGAAAGCAAACAACCCGACCTGCAGGATGACCGCCGTACGGGTCGACAGTCTCGGAATGGCGGACTTGATGAAAATAGGCACGATCTATAAAACGTAACCCACGGATAGATAAAGGGTCAATTGCCGAATCCGGCAGATGTGATCACCGTAACGACTCTCCGAACATGCCCTCCGTACACCCTTAGATGCAAACCGAAGAATGAACGCCGAATTGCAGAACCAGACCGCGGAGCTCCTGCGCGGAACGCAGGAGGTCCTGGTCGAGAGCGAGCTCGTTAAAAAAATTACACGCGGCACACCGCTGCGCATCAAGGCGGGCTTCGATCCCACGGCCCCGGACCTGCATCTCGGGCACACCGTGCTCATCAACAAGATGCGGCAATTCCAGAATTTCGGTCACGAGGTCACGTTCCTGATCGGCGATTTCACCGGGATGATCGGCGACCCCACGGGGCGCAACGCGACGCGGCCGCCGCTGACGCGCGAACAGGTCGAAGCGAACGCGAAGACCTACCAGGAACAGATCTTCAAGATCCTCGATCCCGAAAGGACGCGCGTCGACTTCAATTCGCGCTGGTTCGGTCCGATGTCCGCGGCGGGATTGATCGAGATCGCGGGGCGCCACACGGTCGCCCGCATGCTCGAGCGCGACGACTTCGCGAAACGCTACAAGGGCGGCCAGCCGATCGCGATCCACGAATTCCTCTATCCACTCGTGCAGGGCTACGACTCCGTGGCGCTGCGCAGCGACGTGGAGCTCGGCGGAACGGACCAGAAGTTCAACCTGCTGGTGGGTCGCCAGCTGCAGGAAACCTACGGGCAGGAGCCGCAGATCGTGATGACGATGCCGCTGCTCGAAGGCCTCGACGGCGTCAACAAGATGTCGAAGTCGCTGGGGAATTACATCGGCATCAACGAGCCCGCCGACACGCAGTTCGGCAAGCTCATGTCGATCTCGGACGAGCTCATGTGGCGCTACTTCGAGCTGCTTTCCTTCCGCCCGCTCGCCGACGTCGCGGCGCTGCGCAAGAGCGTGGCCGAGGGACGCAATCCGCGCGACGTGAAGTTCGAACTCGGCATCGAGATCGTGGACCGGTTCCACGGCGCGGGCGCCGGCGCGCGCTCGCGCGACGCGTTCATCGCGCGTTTCCAGCAGGGGCACGTGCCCGAGAAGATAGAGAGCGTCACCCTAACTACCGACGGCGCGCCGCAGCGGCTCGCCAACGTGCTCAAGAACGCGGGCCTGGTGGCCAGCACGTCGGACGGAAACCGCATGATCGACCAGGGGGCGGTGCGCCTCGGCAGCACCCCCGAAAACCTCGAGAAAGTGGCCGGTCGGGACCATTCCCTGGGGGCCGGGACCCACCTTTTGCAGGTCGGAAAGCACAAATTCCGCTGGGTAACGCTCAAGGCGGGCTGATTTCCGGGAGGGATCCGGGCCAGGATCGACCACGGGTGGTCAAGATTCGACCAGTCCGCGGGCGAGCGGGGGACTCTTAGTATCCGGAAATCAATGGGTTAGGCGCCGTCGGACGAATCTCATCACGATTCGTTGACAGGCCCGATTGCCCCCCTATAATGCGCGCCCTCACGCACCGAAGGCCTCCGCGGTTCTCGCGGCGGCTGAACAAGTGTCTGAAAACATGGGTTGACGGAATGAGGCGCAAGCCTATAATTCCGCCCCCTTCTGCGGCCCACAGCGACCGCAGTGCTGTCTAAAAATTTGCAGGTAATTTGTGTGGGGACTCGCGTCGATGCGTCTTTGGAGGCATTAACCGAGTACCAAAAAGTCCAGCAATGGGCCTCTTGGATACTCCTTCGTTTGAAGATCGCAATCTTTAAGTGAAGAGTTTGATCCTGGCTCAGATTGAACGCTGGCGGCGTGCCTAACACATGCAAGTCGAGCGGTAACAGGCGTAGCAATACGTGCTGACGAGCGGCGAACGGGTGAGCAATGCTTCGGAATCTGCCCAATGGTGGGGAATAACCAGTCGAAAGATTGGCTAATACCGCATACGCCCTTCGGGGGAAAGCGGGGGTCGCAAGACCTCGCGCCGATGGATGAGCCGAAGTCGGATTAGCTAGTTGGTAGGGTAACGGCCTACCAAGGCGACGATCCGTAGCTGGTCTGAGAGGACGACCAGCCACACTGGGACTGAGACACGGCCCAGACTCCTACGGGAGGCAGCAGTGGGGAATATTGGACAATGGGCGAAAGCCTGATCCAGCGACGCCGCGTGTGTGAAGAAGGCCTGCGGGTTGTAAAGCACTTTTAGTGGGGATGAAAAGCACATTGCTAATACCAGTGTGTCTTGACCTAACCCAAAGAAAAAGCACCGGCTAACTCTGTGCCAGCAGCCGCGGTAATACAGAGGGTGCGAGCGTTAATCGGAATTACTGGGCGTAAAGCGTGCGTAGACGGTTATTTAAGTCGGGTGTGAAAGCCCCGGGCTCAACCTGGGAATTGCATTCGAGACTGAATAGCTAGGGTACGGTAGAGGGAAGTGGAATTTCCGGTGTAGCGGTGAAATGCGTAGATATCGGAAGGAACATCAGTGGCGAAAGCGACTTCCTGGACCAGTACCGACGTTCAGGCACGAAAGCGTGGGGAGCAAACAGGATTAGATACCCTGGTAGTCCACGCCATAAACGATGAGGACTAGACGTTGGAGGGGTAAGCCTTTCAGTGTCGTAGCTAACGCGCTAAGTCCTCCGCCTGGGGAGTACGGCCGCAAGGTTGAAACTCAAAGGAATTGACGGGGACCCGCACAAGCGGTGGAGCATGTGGTTTAATTCGATGCAACGCGAAGAACCTTACCTGGTCTTGACATCCATGGAACCCAGCAGAGATGCAGGGGTGCCGTAAGGAACCATGAGACAGGTGCTGCATGGCTGTCGTCAGCTCGTGTCGTGAGATGTTGGGTTAAGTCCCGCAACGAGCGCAACCCTTGTCCTTAGTTGCCATTATTTAGTTAGGAACTCTAAGGAGACCGCCGGTGACAAACCGGAGGAAGGTGGGGATGACGTCAAGTCATCATGGCCTTTATGACCAGGGCTACACACGTGCTACAATGGTAGATACAGAGGGAAGCCAACGCGCGA